>NZ_JBQCFP010000180.1:0-25338 GCF_051958935.1 Dokdonella sp.
CCCGCGGGGCGCACCCCTACCCCCCCTGCCCGGGCGGGGTGGGGCCCGGGGTTGTGGGGGGGGGGGGCTTCCCCCCGCGATGCCCACTCGCCGCAGCCTGTCCGAATCTGACGCAAGCCGCACAGGGCTGACACGTCGCCACGCGGGCGACGCGTGGTCGGCTGCGGCGCGGCGATCATCACCGCCGCGCCGCCGATGGCTCAGTTGCCGAGCTTGAATTCGATGCGGCGACGCAAGGTCGAGGCGACCGGCTGGCCATTCTCGAGCTTCGGATCGAACTTCGCCTGCTGCACGGCGCGTACCGCTTCGCGATCGAACACGCGCGACGGTTCGGAGGCGGTCACGTGCGCGTTCTGCACCGAGCCGTCCGCGCCGACCGTGAACTCGACTTCGACCCAGCCGTCCTGGCGATTGCGGACCGCAGCCGGCGGATAGGCCGGGCGCGGCGGCGTCAGCACGCGCACCTCGCGCGATTCTCCTACCGGCGCAGGCGGCGTCGGCGTCGCCGGTGCGGCGCTCGGGGGTGGCGTCGCCTTCGCGACATCGGTCGGGCGCGGCGCGGCCGCGGCGTCCGTCTGGGTGGGTGCCGCGCCCGCCGTCGCCGGCGTGGCCGCGGTCGTCGCGGCACCTTCGGTCGCAGCCGGCGCGCTGCCCCCTTGCGCGGTGCGCGTCGCGGCGGCTGCGGCCGCGGCATCCTGCGCGGCCTTCTGCGCGAGGTCGCGATCATTCTGCTTCTTCTTGAGGTCGAGCTTGCTGCGCAGGATCGTCAGCGTGTAGTTGCTCGGGTCCGCTTTCGCGAGCAGCGCCATGATGCGGTTGGCCTCGTCGAAGTTGCCCTGGTTGATCTGGTCCTCGACGCCCGCGGTCGCGAACGGGAACATCTCGCGCAGCGCGTCCTTGGCACCGTTGTCGTCCGGTTGCTTGGCGACGATTCTGAGGTAGTACTCCAGCGCGTTCTTGCCGGCGGGCGTGACCAGCCGGTTCTCGCTCATCGCCGAGCGCGCTTCCTTGTAGAGCTGGTCGACGCTGAGGTCCGCGCTCGCGGGTTCTGCGTTCGGCGCGGCGTCCTCGCCGGGCGCCGCGGCTTCGGTCGGCGCGGTCGTCGTCGATGTCGGCGTCGCGCCGCCGCCACCGAGGAACCACCATGCGGCGACCGCGAGCACGGCGAGGCCGAGCACGATCACGATGATTTGCGGCAATGCCAGTCCACGCACGTGCGACCGCGCTTTGCCGGCCACCGCGACGGACCGTGGCGCCGAAGCGCCGCAGCCGATTGAATTCCGCATGTCCACCCTCCCACTACTGATTGGGGCGCGCGGCGAGCCCGCGCGCGAAGCCGATGTCGTCCCCTGTATGCATATTGCACGCCATGTGCTTGTCCGGACTGGACGGTGTTGGCGTTCAGTTTCGGACATCTAAGCTTGTCCCGCGTGTCGCCGCATCGCAAGCGGAAATGTCGCGGGCGGCCGCGATCGGTCCGTGCACCCCGGTGCCGGGCCCCGCCCCGCGGTGCCTTTTCGGGTTCGCCCGCCGTGTGGCTTGGCCTCGAGGCGAACCGAACCACAGGAGCACGACGATGGCGAACGTACGCGAGATGAAGCAGCAACTGGGCGAAGCCGGCGAGGACGTCGCCGACGCCGCGAGCGAGAGCGTCGAAGCGACGCGCAGCGAGCTGCGCCGCCTGCGCGCCAAGCTGCGTGCCAACGGTGCACATCTGGAAGAAGAACTGCGCGACGCCGGCGAACGCTTCGCCGAAGGCGCGAAAACGTTCGGCAATGCCGCCGTCGAACAGGTCAAGGCGCATCCGCTCGCCGCATTCGGCGTCGCATTCGCCGCCGGCTTCATCCTGTCGCGCGCGTTCCGCAGGAGTTGAGCATGGACGCGCAGCCTGCGGGGGAGGAGGAGGCACGACCCGACGGTACCGGCGAGGGTGATTTCGCGATCGCACGTGAAGCGCTCGCGCAGGCGGTACGCGTCGCCGAGTCCGCGCTCGCGCTGCTGCGTGCCGAGCTTCGGCTCGCGCGCAGCAGTGCACTGATGCTGGTGTGGCTGTCGTTCCTGCTCGTGTTCCTCGGCGTCGGCGCCTGGCTCGCGGCCAGCGCGGCGATCGCCGTCGGCGTGTACCTGCTGAGCGGCAACCTGTTCTACGGCGTCGGCAGCGTCGCGCTCGCCAACGCCGTCGGCATCGTGCTCGTGCTGCGTGCGATGAAGACGTGCTGGCGCGACATCGCCTTGCCACGCACGCGCCGGGTGATCAGCCATTTCGGAACGGCGCGCGCATGAAGCCGACGCTGCGCCACGCCGACCTGCGCCGTGCCGCCATCGCCGCCGAAACGCACTGCCAGCGCGAACGCAGCGCGCTCGATCGCACACTCGCGCGCTTGCGTGCGCGCCGCAGGAGCCACGGCGCGCGCTGGATACTCGCTGGCGGCTTCGCCGCGGGCGCGGTCGCGGCGCGACTGCCATTCACCGTGCTGCTGCGCGTCGCGCGCTTCGTCGCGGACACGGCGTTGTTCGTGCGGCGCCTGCCGATCCTGGCCGCGAACGCGGATGCGGCGGCGGCCGCGCAGGAGCCGCCGGCATGAGCAGCGATCCGACCGTCACGGGGGAGAACGCGGAAGCATCGCCCGCGGGCGATGCCGCGGCGGCGGAAGCCGTGCTGCGCACGCGCCTCATCGGCGTGCTCGTCGCGTTGCTGATCGCCTACACCTGCGCCGTGGCGGAGACGATGATCGTGCCGATCCTCGTCGCGATCCTGCTCGGCCTCATGTTCGCGCCGCTGGTGCGCACGCTCGAGCGCTGGCACGTGCCGCGGCCGATCGGCGCGCTCGGTGCCGTCGTGATCGCCCTCGCGATCGGCGTCGGCGCGTTCGCCCTGCTCGCCGCGCCGGCGCGCGAATGGATCGCGCGCATGCCGCGCGCGCTCGCCCATCTCGAGTCGGCCATCCGCGACCTGCGCCGACCGCTGCAGGCGGCGAGCGAAGCGACGCGCGAGCTCGGCAAGCTCGCCAGCATCGATGGCGGGCAGAGCGTGCGCGTGGTCGACAGCACGCCGGGCCTGCTCGCCCAGGTCGCGAGCGCGGCACCTGCGCTGCTCGCCGGCATCACGATCATCGTCTTCCTGACGTTCCTCTTCCTGCTGCATGGCGATGCGCTGCTGCGAAAGTTCGTCGCGCTCGCGCCGCACCTGCGGGCGAAGCGCGACCTGGTCGAGGCGACGCGCCTCGCGCAGCACGAGCTCTCGCTCTACATGATCACGATCACGCTGATCAATGCGGCGCTCGGGCTCGCGACCGCCGGCGCCCTGCGCCTGCTCGGCATTCCCGATCCGTTGCTCTGGGGCGGCCTCGCCGCGCTGATGAACTTCGCGCCCTTCATCGGCCCCCTGCTGACCGCGTGCGTGCTGACGGTGGCGGGCTTCGCCGAATTCACCTCGCCCGTTTCCGCGCTCTCGGCGCCGGCCGCGTTCCTCGGTCTGCATCTGATCGAAGGGCAACTGATCACGCCGCACCTCGTCGGCCGCCGCCTCGAGCTGGATCCGGTGATGGTATTCCTCGCCCTCGTCGTGCTCGGCTGGATCTGGGGCGTCGCCGGTTTGCTGCTCGCGGTCCCGCTGATGGCCTGCACCAAGATCATCGCCACGCGCGTGCCGGGTGGCCACGTCGTCGCGACGCTGTTGTCGCGCTGAAGCTCGCTGCGCCGTGCAGCCGCGCGCGCAGGCGCGCCGGGGCCTGGCGTTCGATGGCGATGCGTGTGCGGGAGAGGAGGGAAGAGCCGGAGGGGAAATTCTCTCCCTGCGCTGGGCGTATCCGCAGGGAGAGATCAGTGGCTTTCCGAGTATTGCTTGTTGTCGCGTGTTGCGATGAAGCGGTGTCGCGGTGTCACGTCTTCGGGATCGCGATGCTGCCTGGTTCCGACAGTGTCGCTGGTCCCTGGACCGCCCGTCGAATGACGGGCGGCCCGGGTGGTCTTACTTGGCCTTCTTCGCAGCCTTCTTGACGGCCTTCTTGGCCGCCTTCTTCGCTGCCGGCTTCTTCGCCGCGCCGGTCTTGCGCGCGGTTGCCGTCTTGGCCTTCGCCGTGGTCTTGCGCACCGCCTTCTTGGCGGCCTTCTTGGCGGGTTTCTTCTTCGCAGCTGCTTTCTTCATAGCCATATCGCGTCTTAGCTCCTCGTCAGTTGGCAGTGGTTGCCCAGTAAAAGCGTGAAGGAAGGCTTCACACAGCAGATCGCTGTTCGTGGCGTGGCGCAGGTTTCCGACCTGGCGGCGGGTCCGTTCGTCGGACAGAAGCTTGAGGATGTGAAAGGGAACCGACACAGTGATCTTCTTCACCGACCCGGCCTTCGCGCCGTGTTCAACGTAGGGGGCAATGAAGCGTGTCGCAGTCATGTTTCCTTTATTTGTTTGTCACGCCGACGCGGAAACTATTACTGTCCCAAGCGCGTGTCAACAAATTTCTGAGGGGAAACAAGCAGTTCCCGAACCCCCGTCGATGCCTCGCGGACGCCCCCAGGAAGCGAAAAAATACACCCGGCGGCACGACCGATATCGAGGACATTTATACGTATAGGCGTCCATTTATGGATGCGCATCCAGGATGGAAGAAAACCCGGAAAACGAGCTGCGGCGCGGGTTTCCGGGCTTTGCTACCATGCACCAACGATGCACGCGCGATAGGCGATGCGCGACTTCACGCGATCCCGCACGGTGACGCGCATTGCATCGCGGCGGCGTCGCCCCGCTCCCCCAACGGCGGGTGAACGCCCCGAAAAAATTTTTCGCGGATGGACGCCGATCGTCCCCGGCGCGGGACGATCGGAGGTGGCGGCGATCACCGCGCGGCATGCACCCGAACAACGCGAAGGATGTCCGCGCGATGGCGCGAAGTACTCGCGAACGACATTCCGATGCAGGCAGGCGAAGACGCGAACGCGCCATCGGCGATGAGCGATCGCATCCTATGTGCATCGCTGCGCGCGCTCGCCGGCGGCTGAAATGGTTCTTTGCGTCAGCGTGTACGGCATGCGGCGCACACGTCAGCCGAAGTCGTCGGCGGGGAGAGGGTGCATCCACGCAGTCGGCTGCTCCGTCTGTCGATGCGCCGCGCCTGCGCCCCGCCATTCCGGCGCAAGCGCCGCAGAGGCGGCGCCCGCCGCTCCCACAGCTACGCCGCGCAGAATGCAACAAAAAAGGGCGCGCTCGCGCACGCCCTTACTTCGATCGCGCGGCGCAGCTCGCGCGTCGCTCAGTGATCCTCGCTCTCGATCAGTTCGCCATAGGCGTCCGGGTCGAGCAGTTCCTCGAGCTCCTCGGCGAGGTTGTCCGGCCTGATCACGAACAGCCAGCCGTCGCCGTAGGCGTCCTCGTTGATCGTTTCCGGCTTGTCGGGCAGCGCCTCGTTGATCGCGACGATCTCGCCCGACACCGGCGCGTAGACGTCCGAAGCGGCCTTGACCGACTCGACCACGGCGCAGGCGTTGCCCGCCTTCACCGTGTCGCCCACGCTGGGTAACTCGACGTAAACCAGATCGCCGAGCAGGCCCTGTGCGTGGTCGGAAATGCCGCAGGTGACGGTGCCCTTGTCCTCGACGCGCGCCCACTCGTGCGACTTCATGAACTTCAGATCACCGGGAATCTCTTGCATGACACGGGTCCTTGGGTAGTCGGCGGAATGGATTCTATCAATGCGGCAACGCCTGCGCGAACGACGACGTCAGACACCCTCGCACGCCTTGCCGTCGCGCACGAACGGGTACTTCACGACGCGCACCGGTACCAGCTTGCCGCGGATGTCGACCTCGAGTGCATCGCCGGCACCGGCCGGCACGCGCGCGAACGCGATCGACTTGCCGAGCGTCGGCGAGAAACTGCCCGACAGGATCTCGCCGTCCCCGTTCGCCGTCACGACACGCTGGCCGTGGCGCAGCACCCCCTTCCCGTCCATGACCAGGCCGACCATGACGCGATGGCCACCGGCCGCCTTCTGCCGCTCGAGCGCGGCGCGACCGATGAAGTCGCGGCCCTCGTCGAGTGCAACGGTCCAGCCGAGGTTCGCCTCCCACGGCGACGCCGACTCGTCCATGTCCTGCCCATAGAGGTTCATGCCGGCCTCGAGGCGCAGCGTGTCGCGCGCGCCGAGCCCGGCGGGCGCGACGCCGGCTTCGCGCAGGCGGTTCCACAAGGCGACCGCATGCGACTCCGGCACGACGATCTCGAAACCGTCCTCGCCGGTGTAGCCGGTGCGGGCGACGAACAGCGGCATGCCGTCGGGACCCTCCGCTTCGGTCGCGACGAACTTGCCGAGCTTGGCCGCCTTCGCGCGCGTCTCCGGCGTGAGCAGGCCGAGTACCTTGTCGCGCGCATTCGGACCCTGCACCGCGATCATCGCGAAGTCCGGCCGCTCGGTCACCTTCACGTCGAACGCGGCGGCCTGGCGCGTGACCCATGCCAGGTCCTTGTCGCGCGTCGCCGCGTTGACGACGAGGCGGAAGAAGTCCTCGGCGAGGTAGTAGGCAATGAGGTCGTCGACGACGCCGCCCTGCTCGTCGAGCATGCACGAATAGAGCGCCTTGCCCCGCACCTTGAGCTTGTCGATGCTGTTGGCGAGCAGGCGGCGCAGGAATTCGCGCGTGCGCGCTCCGGTGAGATCCACCACGGTCATGTGCGAGACGTCGAACATGCCGGCGTCGCGACGCACGGCATGGTGTTCTTCGATCTGCGAGCCGTAGCTGATCGGCATGTCCCAGCCGCCGAAGTCGACCATCTTCGCGCCGAGCGCGCGGTGGCTGTCGTTGAGGATGGTCTTCTGGGTCATCGTCGGTCCGGTAGGAACAATGCGGGGCGCGCATTATCGCGGCCGTCCGCACGCAAGTCCAAGCGGCCTTGGGTGCCAGGGCCGATGGCCGAGCAGATCGGCGCATGCGGCATGCTCCTTCAAGGCGACGCGGTCGCCGCCGCGCCGCGCAGCACGAGGCCCGGCGGAGGGAGCCCCGGCCAGGCGCGGCCGCGGGCGGAGATCGGCGAAGCGCGACGGCGTACACATTTTCGAAGCGTGGTCGCGATATAAGGCATGGGCGCCTCGATGGCGCATTTTCCTCATGTACAGAAGGAATGAACGCATGAACATGCACATTGCTTCATTGGCCGCGTTGCTCGCCATGTACGCGCCCCACGCAGGCGCCGCGGAAGCGAGCGACGTGACGGACCCAACCGTGCGCGCGGTCTATCTCGACGGAGCGGTGCCGGACAAGGCGAACGTGAATGCCGACTCGCCGGCGACGATCGAGACCTACACCGAACAGGCGCTGCGCGTGACCGATGGCCAGCAGCTCGGCGTCACGCTGGCCGTGCATGGCGATACGGCCATCGCCAGCGCTCGCGATGCCACCCATCGAGGCGTCGTGTACGTCTACCAGCGTGCACTCGGCTGCTCGTTGGGTTCAGGATGCGCGTGGACGAAGAAGCAGCGGATCATGCCGGCCGACTCGGCACCGAACGACGGGTTCGGATCGGCGATCGCGTTCGACGGCACCACGCTCATGGTCGGCGCGCGCACGGCGACCGAGAACGGCCACGCCAACCAAGGCCGCGTGTACGTCTATCGCAAGGGCGACGCGCGCGGATACTCGCTGGTGCAGACGCTGGTCGCCCCGGATGGCCAGGCCGAGGATTGCTTCGGATCCGCGGCGGCGGTCGACGGCAGCGACGCGCTCGTCGGCGCGAGCTTCTGCAGCGGAACGAACCAGCTGCTCAACGGCCACGGCGCGGCTTACCGATACGTCGCCGACGCGAACGGCAACTGGACGCTCGCGCAGAAGATCGTCGCGAGCGACGGCGGCTTCGGGGAGGAGTTCGGCGCCGCGGTCGCGATCACCGCGGACACGGCGATGATCGGCGCCCCGTGGGCGTTCCAGTTCGCCCATTACGGCGTCGGCGCGGTCTACGTCTACAAGCGCGAATGCTTCACCGACGGCTGCAATCCTGCCTGGCGCGAGCGCCAGAAACTCGTCGGCTCGCCGACCTCCACAGGCATGCTGTTCGGCCGTTCGCTCGCATTCGACGGTACCGACCTGCTCGTCGGGGCGCCGTGGGCGCTGACGGGCCCCGAAGGCGAACCACTGCAGAACGTCAGCGGCGCCGTCTACGCCTTCCACCAGGATGCCGGCAATACCTGGGTGCAGTACCAGCAGCTCCTGCCGAGTGACGCATATCACGACTGGCAGTTCGGCACCTCGGTCGCGTTCGCCGGCTCCAAGGCGCTCGTCGGTGCGCCGGGCGTGGGTTGGCCCAACGCACGTGGGGGCGCCTACGTTTTCGAGCGCAGCGGATCGACGTGGTTGCAGAGCGAGGCGCTCCTCGCCGGCGACGGCACGTTGAATGACTGGTATGGAACCGCGGTCGGCATCTCGGGGGCGGGCGACCTCTTCGTCGGCGCACCGCAAGGGCTCGACAACAGCGGCCAGGGCACGGTCTACGTCTACCAGTGAGCAGAGTTCCCATGCGGCGCGCAACCGCGCGCCGCATGCGGGCCTCACACCGAGCGCACCGACAATGTCGTGCCGTCGACCGCGACCACTTCGACCTCGCTGCCGGCCGGTAGGTCCGGGCCGCTCGCGAGCCAGGCACCGTCACCTACCTTCACCTTGCCGCGACCGTTAACGATCGCCTCGACGAGGACGAAGCGCTGCCCGACCAGCTGCGCGCCGCGTTTGTTGAGCAGCGGCTGGTCGTCGCGCTGTTCGGCGAAGGGGCGCACGAACTTCCAGTACGCGCCGCACGCGGCGATCGAGAGCAGCCCGAACAGAACGGCCTGCACGAGCACGGGCAGCGCCGGGAAGATCCAGGTGATCACGCCCATCGCGCCCGCGGCGATGCCGATCCACAGCAGGAAATACCCGGGTGCGATCATCTCCGCGCCGATCAGCACCAGCGCGAGCAGCCACCAGCCGTAATTGTCGACGATGTCCATGCAGCCTCCGGTCAACGCGGCGGGGCGACGCGCGGCGCCGCCTTGTCGACCGCCTGCTTGTCGAGCGCGCTCTTGGCGAGCTCGGCGATGCCGGCGAGCGAGCCGAGCACGCCGGTGGCCTCGATCGGCAGCAGCAGCATCTTCTGGTTCGGCGAATCGGCCATCGCCTTGAGCGCCTCGACGTATTTGTTGGCGACGAAGTAGTTCAACGCGTTGACGTCACCGCTGGCGATCGCCGCCGACACGACCTCGGTCGCCTTCGCCTCGGCCGCGGCGAGTCGCTCGCGTGCCTCGGCCTCGCGGAACGCGGCTTCCTTCTGGCCCTCGGCCGCGAGGATCGCCGACTGCTTCTCGCCGTCGGCCTTGAGGATCGCCGCCTGGCGGAAGCCCTCGGCCTCGAGGATGTTCGCCCGCTTCTCGCGCTCGGCCTTCATCTGGCGCGCCATTGAATCGACGAGGTCGCGCGGCGGCTGGATGTCCTTGAGCTCGATGCGCGTGACCTTGAGGCCCCACGGATGGGTTGCCTCGTCGACGACCTTGAGCAGCGCCGCGTTGATCTGGTCGCGCTTGGACAAGGACTCGTCGAGGTCGAGGCCGCCGAGCACGGTGCGGATGTTCGTCATCACGAGGTTGATGATCGCAAGTTCCAGGTTGGCGACCTCGTAGGCCGCCTTCGCCGCATCGAGCACCTGGTAGAACACGACGCCGTCGACCTTCACGACCGCGTTGTCCTTGGTGATCACGTCCTGCGACGGCACATCGAGCACCTGCTCCATCATGTTCATCTTGCGGCCGACGTTCTGCATGACCGGAATCAACAGGTGGAACCCGGGCGTCAGCGTGTGCGTGTACTTGCCCCAGCGCTCCACCGTCCACTCGTAGCCCTGCGGCACGATGCGCACGAGCTTGGACAACAGGATCACCGCGACGACGACGACGATCAGCGGCAGATAGAGACCCATGACCTTCCCTCCCAGGATGAAGCCCCAGTATATCCCCGCCCCGCCGCCCCGCACGTTGCGCTGCGACTGGACATGGTTCGACTGAGGCCCGCAGGACGTGAAGAAGCGGAAATGAAACACGAAGCACACCGAGCACACGAAGAAGGCAAGAGCACGAGCACAAAAAAAGGCGCTCTTCCTCGGTGTGCCCGGTGTGCTTCGTGTTTCAGGCTCTTGGTCTGATCTTGCTTCCGTTCGTGTCCACAGCCCCTTTCGCGCCGCCCTTTTCGCCTTCAGTCCTTGCCTTCGGCGACCAGCGGCAGGATCAGCGTGACGGCGAGGCCGCCGCCGGGGCGGTTGGCGAGCTGCACGCGGCCGCCGTGCGCTTCGGCGATCTCGCGCGCGAGCGCGAGGCCGAGGCCGGAGCCGGCGCGCTTGGTCGAGTAGAACGGCAGCAACGCGTTCGCGAGTACGGTTTCGCTCATGCCGCTGCCACGATCGGCGACCTCGATGCGCGTTTCACGCGCGCCTTGCGCCACGCCGATTTCGATCGCCTCGGCAGGCCCGCCCGCCTCATGCGCGTTCTTGAGAAGGTTGATGAGCACCTGTTCGACCTGCGCGCGGTCGAACCAGCCCGGCTGCGCCGGCTCGATGGCCGCGACGCGGAAGGGATAGTGGCGCGCGAGGCCGGCGAGGAACGGCGTCCACTCGACGCGCTCCGGCCGCGGCAGCGGCAGCTTGGCGAAGCGCGCGTAGCCGGAGATGAAGCCTTCGAGGTGGCGCGTGCGCTCCTCGATCGTGTCGAACACGATGCCGAGGCGCGCGCTGTCGCCGAGGCGCGCGAGTTCGCGGCCCGAATGCGACAGCGACCGGATGGGACCAAGCGAGTTGTTGATCTCGTGGCTGATCACGCTGATCACCTTCTTCCACGTCACCACGTCCTGGCGCGCGAGTTCGCGCGTGAGGCGCTTGATCTGGTAGAGGCGATGCGGCCGTCCCTGCAGCTTGAACTCGCGCTGCGAGAGGTGGAAGGTTTCGTCCTCGTGCTCGAACGGCACGCTGAACAGGCTGTCGCCGCCCCCCGCGATCGCGCGCGCGAGCGGCGCCGGCGCGCTCGCGACGAGCGCGGCGAAGTCCTCGCCGGCGAGCGACCCACCCTCGGTGAGCAGCAGGCGCGCCGCGACGTTCGCGTAGATGACGTGGCCGCCGGGCTCGACCAGCACGAGCGCGGTCGGCGTGTTCTGCACGACCGTGTCGAGCAGCAGCTCGCGCTGGAACAGGTGCTGGCGCTGCTCGCGCAGCACGCGGCCGAGCTCGTTGTGCGCGGCGACGAGTTCGCCGACTTCGTCGCCGCGGCGCGTGCCGATCGAGAAACTGAAGTCGCCGTCACGGAACGCGACCACGCTGCCCGACAGCGCGCGGATCAGCGACGCGACCGGCTGGGCGAGCTGGCGCGCGAACACGAGCGCGGGCACGCCGAGCGCGAGCACGGTCGCCGCAGCGCCGTACCAGGGCGAGCCGAACCAGACCGTCGCCCAGCCGGCGATCGCGGCCGCGGCGATCACGGCGACGAACAGCGCGGCGACGAGTTTGCCTTCGAGGGAAACGAGGCGCATGGCGTGTCAGGGCTGAGGGACTGGGGCTGAGAAGCAGCTTTGCGCATTATTGGCATGCTGCGCAGCGAAGCGGAATTCACCCTTGCGCAATCTGCCTTGCAGCCGCAGCCCTCAGTTCGGCTCAGCCCTCGGCCCTGAGGCCCGCCTTCT
The DNA here is from genome assembly GCF_051958935.1 of Dokdonella sp. Lineage (GTDB taxonomy): Bacteria > Pseudomonadota > Gammaproteobacteria > Xanthomonadales > Rhodanobacteraceae > Dokdonella_A. The sequence goes on from NZ_JBQCFP010000180.1 coordinate 11,674, forward strand.
CCATGCGCCGGTACAGCGCCTGCCGCGACAGCCCGAGTTCGGCGGCCGCCTGGCTGATCACGCCGCGTGCGTTGCGCAACGCGGTTTCGATCGCTTCGCGGTCAGGCTCGGCATCGGCGGCGATGCGGCCGTTGCCGGTGCGCGCGGGGGCGAGGCCGAGGTCGCGCGCGGTGACGATGCCGTTCTGGCAGAGCAACGCCGCGCGCTGGATCGCATTCTTGAGTTCGCGCACGTTGCCCGGCCATGCGTGCGCGGTGAGGGCGCTGCGCGCGCTGTCGTCGAGTACCGCGGCGCCGTCGAGGAAGTGCTCGGCGAGCGGCACGATGTCGTCGCTGCGTTCGGCCAGGGGCGGCAGGCGCAGCTCGATCACGTTGAGGCGGTAGTAGAGGTCTTCGCGGAAACGGCCCTCGCGGATCATCGCGGCGACGTCCGCGTTGGTCGCGCTGACGACGCGCACCTTGACCTTGCGCGTGCGGCTGGAACCGAGCCGCTCGAACTGGCCGCTCTCGAGCACGCGCAAGAGCTTGGCCTGTCCCGCGAGCGGCAGGTTGCCGATCTCGTCGAGGAACAAGGTGCCGCCATCGGCGATCTCGAAACGGCCCTCGCGCGCGCGGTTCGGCGCGCCGGTGTAGGCGCCCGCGTCGGCACCGAAGAGCTCCGCTTCGATGAGTTCGGACGGCAGCGCGCCGCAGTTGACCGTCACGAACGGCCCGTCCTTGACCGACGAGTTGGCCTGGATGATCTCGGCGATGCGCTCCTTGCCGGCGCCGTTCGGTCCGGTGATGAGCACCGGGATGTCGGCGCGCGCGACCTGGCAGGCGAGTTCGACCACGCGCTCGGTCGCGGCCGAGGCGAACACGAGCCCACGCAGGTCGTACTTGGCATCGAGCGCCTTGCGCCGGCGCCGGCGCTCGTCACGGAAGCGCGCGACTTCGCGCGTCGCCTCGGACAGCTCCAGGAGGTTCTCGACCGTCGCGACGAGCTTGTGGTCGTCCCACGGCTTGGCCTGGTAGTCGGCTGCGCCGGCCTTGACCAGCTCCACCGCGGTCTCGAGGTGCGTCCACGCGGTGAGCAGCACGATCGGCAGGTCAGGATGGCGCTCCCGGATCGCGCGGAACAGCGCGATGCCCTCTTCGCCCGAGGTCGTGTCGGCGGTGACATTCATGTCCTGCACGACGAGGTCGACCGGCTCGCGCGCGAGCACGGCGAGGCCTTCCTCGGGCGATTGCGCGATCAAGGTTTGGATCTCGCGCAGGCCGAACAACAGGTCGAGCGAGGTTCCGACCGCGGGGTTGTCGTCGATCACAAGGACCGTTCGCATGGTTTCGTGCTGGGAGGTCGGCTCGCACATCCGCGGCTTGGATGCAGCGGGGCGCGAAAAGGTTGCGTGGGAGGGATGCAGCAGTATCGGTCGATCCGTGCATCCCGTTCAAATCGGCCGGTTCCTGCCGGCAGGACGGCGCCGCGACGGGCGCCGTCCCTCAGGTCATGCTTTCAGCCCGCGTGCGCGCCGGCCTTGCCGGCCTTCACCGCGGCGATCCACGCGCCGACGCGTGCATCGAGCACGTCGAGCGGCAGCGCGCCGCCGCCGAGCACGGTGTCGTGGAAGCCGCGGATGTCGAAGCGGTCGCCGAGTTCCTTCTTCGCGCGTGCGCGCAGGTCGAGGATCTTCAGCTGGCCGAGCTTATAGGCGAGCGCCTGCCCCGGCGTGGAGATGTAGCGGTCGGTCTCGGCCTGGATGCTCGGCTCGTCCTCGGACGAATGCTCGCGGAAGAAGTCGACCATCTGCTCGCGCGTCCAGTGCTTGTAGTGGACGCCGGTATCGAGCACGAGGCGATTGGCGCGCAGCAGCTCGTCGGAGAGGTGTCCGTAGTAGCTGAGCGGATCCTTGAAGAAGCCGAGCTCCTCGCCGAGGCGTTCGGCGTACAGCGCCCAGCCCTCGATGTACGCGGTGTAGCCGGCCTGCTGGCGGAACGGCGGCAGGCCGGGCAAGGTCTGCGCGATCGAGATCTGCATGTGATGGCCGGGCACGCCCTCGTGGTACGCGGTCGTCTCGATGTTGGTGGTGAGACGCTTGCTGAAGTCGTAGGTGTTGACGTAGATGCGACCCGGGCGCTTGCCGTCCGGCGTGCCCTGGCTGTACTCGGCGCCCGAGGCCTCCTTCTCGCGGTACTCCTGCGTCGGCAGCACCTCGACCTGGGTCTTGGGCAGCAGGCCGAACAGCTCCGGGAGCTTGGGCTGCATCTGCGCGATGTACTTCTTGTAGAGGTCGACGATCTGCTGGCGCGACGTGGCGTGCACCTTCGGATCGTTGTCCAGCGCGATTCGCATCGCCTTGAGGTCCTTGTAGCCGAGCTTGAGCGCGATTTTCGTCTGCTCGGCCTCGATGCGCTTGACCTCCGACAGGCCGAGCTCGTGGATCGCGGCCGGGTCCATCGTCGTCGTGGTCATCTGCTCGACCGCGAAACGATAGAGCGCGTCGCCGTTGGGCAACGACCACAGGCCTTCCTGCGTGCGGCCCTTCGGCGCGTAGTCCTTCTCGACGAAGTCGGCGAGCTTGCGGTACGCCGGGCGCACCTTGCCGTCGACCGCGGCAATCACCGCATCGTGCAGGCGCTTGCGGTCGGCTTCGGGCACGCTGTCGGCGAACTTCGCGACCGGCATGCCGAACACACTCGCCTCACCCGCCGGCTCGGCGATCGCGCGGCACTGCCCGACGACCTTCTCGAGCAGGAAGCGTGGCGGCATCAGCTTGTCCTTCTCGCCCTGCTTCAGGACCTCGATCAGCGAGTCGATGAGGTGCGGCACCCCGTCCAGGCGCGCGATGTAATCCTCGACGTGCTTCGTGCTGTCGAACGGCAGCGCCGAGACGAACTGCGCGAGCTGCAGGTGCGCGCCGCTGAACTGGTCGATCGGCATCTCGTAGGTCTTGAGCTCGAACGCGCGGATGCCGTCCTCGAGCTGGCGCACCATGAGTTCCTGGTTCAGGCGATCCTGTTCCCCGAACCCGGTCGTGTCGATCGCCTTGAAGCGCGCGAGGAACGCTTTCGCATCCTTGTTCTGCTGCGCGACGTGGGCGAGCGAGTAGTCGCCCCACTGGTCGTTGTAGCGGTAGTCGCCGAGGATCGAGGCGAACTCGGGCGACTCCTTGAGCTGGTACTGCCACTGCTCGGCGAGCAGGTCGTTGAGCGCCTTGACGCGTGCCGCGACGTCGTCGGCGGCGAAGGCGGATTGCATGAATCCGATGCCGATCGCGGCGGCGACGGCGAGCAGGGTGTGCGGTTTGCGCGACATGGGGGACTCCGTTCGGGTGGCGCCGGCGCGAACCGGCAGGCGCAAGGACTCCGGCGTGCGCCGGCAGGCAGCAATGGTCGGCGATCGTGCCGGCGGGCGAATGGGCCGGAAGTCGCGGGCGCGAACCGGACCGACGACGCAGGCCGTCGGTCCGGCGCATCCATGGCGCCGCGTCGTCAGACGTTGCGCGTCGCCACCGCGGGCGGCACGCGCGACGCGCGCAACGCGGGGCCGAGCACCGCGAGCTGGCCGAGCGCCCACAGGCACAGGAAGCCGATCGGCACGTAGTACCACGGCAGGCGCGGCGACTGGTACTGCTGCATCAGCCACAGGCTCAGCGCGTAGGCGAGGATGCCGCCGACGACGAGTCCGAGCGTCGTGATGATGAAGTTCTCGGTCTGGAAGTAACGCAGGATATCGAACTTGGTCGCGCCGAGCGCGCGCCGCGTGCCGATCTGGCGCGTGCGCTGGGCAACCCAGAAGCTCGCCATGCCGACGATGCCGAGCGCGGTCACCGCGAGCAGCGCGAGGATCACCGCGCCGAGGATGATCGCCATCGCACGGTCGTTCGCGTAGGCCTCGTGGCGCACCTGCTCCATGCTGCGCAGCCTGCCGATGATGCGGCTGGGGTTGGCCTCGGTCAGCTTCTGCTCGACCGTCTTCATGATCTCGTCGCGGCGACCGGGTTCGGCACGCACGAGGTAGCGCGTGTAGTTGCCGTACGGGAGGAAGTACGGGATGAACGTCGCGTGCTCGATGTCCTTGCTGTCGATCCACGGTTCCTGCGTCTTCTCGACGACGCCGATGATCGTGCTGCGCGGCTCGTCTTCGTCGAGGTAGACCTGCTTGCCGAGCGCGTCGCCCTCCGGGAACAGTTTGTCGGCGAGTGCCTTGGTCACGATGATCACCGGCGGCTGCACGCGCGCGCCCTGGTCGTGGTCCTCGATCTCCGCGGGGGTGAAGTTGCGACCGGCGATCAGCTTCACGCCGAACGTGTTGAGGCCATGGTCGTCGACCATGTAGAACGTGGAGTCGGCACTCGAGGTCTTCTGCTTGGGTTGCAGCGAGATGCCCGAGCCCCAGCCACCGCCGCTCATCGGCACCGAGTTGGAGGGGGACGCATCGACGACACCGGGAATCTGCCGCAGCAGGGCGAGGTCGGACTTCATCACCGCGCGCCCATCGTAGCCCTGGCCGAAGCCGGAACTGCCGAACACGAACGTGTCGGCCTCGTTCATGCCGCTCGGGCGGTTCATGAGGTCGAGGCGCTGGCCGATGATGAACAGCGCGTTGCAGACGATCGCGAGCGTGAGCGCGACCTGCAGGCCGATCAGGATCATCGACACCTTGCTGCGCGTCAGCGCGGAGAGGATCGGGCGGATTTCCATGGTTTTCATCCGGGAATGGGGAGACGGGAATGGGGAATCGGAAGAGCGGCTGCGGAGCGTCGCGCGGTGTCCTGCTTCGACGATTCCCGATTCCCCACTCCCGATTCCCTGCTTTTCACACCTTCAACTGCGCAGCCGGCTGCACGCGGCACGCGCGCCAGGTCGGATAGAGGCCCGCGAGCAACGCCGAGACGACCGCGAGCAGGATCGTTGTCGCGACCATCGCCCAGTCGAGGCTCGCGACCGTCTTGTATTCGGTGTAGAGCGCGCGCACCGCGAGCAAGCCGAGTCCGGTCAGCATCAGGCCGAGCACGCCGCCGGTGAGGCCGACCACGCCCGACTCGACCAGGAACTGGGTGAACACGTCGCGCCGGCTCGCGCCGAGCGCACGGCGCAGGCCGATCTCGCCGGACTTGCGCGTGAACTTGGCGAGCAGCAGGCCGATCGTGTTGACCAGGCACACCGCAAGGAACGCGAACGCGAGCCCGGTCTGCACTTCCATGTCGCGCGACACGACCTTCTGGTCCTTCATCCACTCCGTCACGTCGAGCAGGCGGTTGTTGAGCGGGCGCGGGAAGCGGCCGAGCTTCTTCTGCTCGTTGACGTAGTTGTCGAGGAACGACTTGTACTCGGCGAGTCGCGCGGGCGAGTCGAGTTGCACCCACATCTGCATCCACACGCAGTCGGACACGAGGTAGGCATCCCAGCCGTCGCCGGACGACTTCCAGCAGCTGTTGTTGCCGCTCGAACGCTGCTTGAGGTCGATCGCGGTCGTGAACGGCATGTAGAACTCGTCCGGGTCGGCGAACGCGCCGTTGGTGAGGTCGTAGTAGCGCGAACGCAGGTTCCACTTGTCGAGTACGCCGACGACGGTGTAGTCGATGCCATTGAGGCGCACGTTGCGGCCGGTGCTGTCCTGGCCGCCGAACAGCTTCTCGTTGATGTCGTGGCCGAGCACGACCACGCGCGCATGGCCCTCGTCCTGGTCGCGGTTCCACGGCGAGCCGTACTTGAAGCGCGGTTCGAACATCGCGAAGAAGTCCGAGTACGTCACGCGCGCGAGCGCCTGGAACGGCTTCAAGTCCTTGTTCTCCGGCTGCACCGGCAGCGACAGCTTGAACATCGCGGCCTGCTTGTCGGCCTTGCCCGCCTTCATCAGCGCGACCGCATCCTGGTAGGTCACCTGGTCGGGCGGCCGGCCGTCGTCGTAGTACGGCTGGTCGCCGCTCCAGTTGTCGAGCTGCACGTAATGGAGCTTGTCGCTCTTCCACGGGATCGGGTTGCTGCCCATGAGGTGCAGCACGGTCAGCGTGGTCATGCTCGCGGCGATGCCGAGCGCGATGCCGGCGACCATCAGCGCGGTCAGGATCGGGTTGCGCCTGAGGCTGCGCAGGCCCAGTTGCAGGTAGTAGGCGAACATGCGCTCCTCCTCAGGCGATCGCCGCAGTGGCAGCGTCGCCGTCGCGCACCGCCCGGCGCAGCTTCGGCTCGTCGTCGAAGTCGGTGACCTGGCCGTCGATGACGTGCACGTTGCGGTGCGCGCGTGCGGCGAGTTCCGGGTCGTGCGTGACCATCACGATCGTCGTGCCCTGGCGGTTGATTTCCTCCAGCAGTTCCATCACGCCACGCGCCATCAGCGAGTCGAGGTTGCCGGTCGGTTCGTCGGCGAGCAGCAGGCGCGGCGAACCGGCGAGCGCGCGCGCGATCGCGACGCGCTGCTGCTGGCCGCCGGAAAGTTCGGCCGGATAGTGCTTCATGCGCGAGGCGAGGCCGACGCGCGAGAGCGATTCCTCGATGCGCTTCTTGCGATCGGCCGCGCCGAAGCCGCGATAGCGCAGCGGCACGTCGACGTTGTCGAACAGGTTGAGATCGGGGATCAGGTTGAAGCTCTGGAAGATGAAGCCGATCTTCTCGTTGCGCAGGCGCGAACGCGCGTCGTCGCCGAGGCCGGCGACGTCGACGCTGTCGAGCAGGTATTCACCGCCGGTGAACTCCTCGAGCAGGCCCGTGATGTTGAGGAACGTCGTCTTGCCGGACCCGGACGGGCCGGTCACCGCGACGAATTCGCCTTCGCGTACGTTGATCGAGAAGTCGCGCAGCGCGTAGGTCTCGATCAGGTGGGTGCGGTAGACCTTCTGGAGGTGGGTCATCTTGAGCATCGGCTTGGCCTCGCTTTGTGATTCGTGATTGGTGATTGGCGATTCGTGTTCGGCGACGCGTGGAAAGGGTTCGGCTTTTCTGAATCACCGATCACGAATCACCAACCACGGCTTCAATTCAACGCCACCCTCTGCGCACCCTTGAACTCGTCGGTGCCGGAGATGACGATGCGGTCGCCTTCCTTGACGCCGCTGACGATTTCGACCGCGTTGAGGCTGGTGGCGCCGACCTGGATCGCGGTGCGCTCGGCGGTGCCGTTGCGCACGACGTAGGCGACGCGACCGGCCCCCGTGTCGACGAACGGACCGCGTTCGACCATCAGCACGTCCGGATGCTCGTCGAGCAGGATGCGCGTGGTGAGCTGCTGGTTCTGGCGCAAGCCGGCCGGCTTCTTCTCACCGAAACGCACGCGCCCGGTGACCTGGCCGTTCAGCACCTCCGGCGAGATCGCGCTGACCTCGCCCGTGTAGCGCTCGCCGCCGTCCTGGATCTCCGCGGCCATGCCGGGGCCGAGGTCGTGCGCGAATACTTCCGGCACCTGCACTTCGATCTCGAGCGCGGTGAGGTCGACCACGGTGAGGATCGGCGCGCTCGCCGCGACGTTCGCGCGCTGCTGCGCGATTAGCTGGCCGACGATGCCGTCGACCGGCGAGCGCAGCTTGAGTTCGTCGACCTGGCGGCTGAGGTCCTCGACCAGCAGTTTCTGGCGATCGAGCGCGACGCGCTTGGTCTTGAGGTTGAACGCGAGGCTGTCGCGGTCGAGTTGCACGTTGTGCTGCGCGTTCGCCTCGGACAGCTTCGCCTTCGCCAGCGCGTCCTTCGCCCGCAGCACGGTCATCTCCGGCTGCGCGCCGCGCTGGAACGCCTTCTCGTTGCGCTCGACTTCGCGTTCGGCGGTCTCGCGATCGATCGTCGCCTGCTCGTAGGCCATCTTCGACGGGGCCGCGGCCTGGCGGTTGTCTCTCGTGGTGCGCGCGACGTCGCGCGCGAGGCTGTCGAGGGTGGCCTGTTCCTGCTTGAGGCGATTGGTGAGCTCGGGCGAATCGACTTCGGCGACGATGTCGCCCTTCTTGACCTTGTCGCCCGCGTGCACGTCGAGCGTGACCGTGCCCGCGGTGCGCGCGTACAGGGTCGGGCTCACCGCGGCGACGACGCGCCCCTGCACCGAAACGTCGCGCACCAGCGTGCCGCGCTTGACCTCGGCGATGCGCAGGCGCGCCGTGCTCGCCGACGAGTCGGCCGACATCAGGCGCGCGACCGTCGGCACGACGAGGCCGATCGCGACGAGCGCGCCGAGGCCGAGCCCGATCCAGACGAACTGCTTCTTGCGGTTGCGCGGGGCGGCGATCTGGCGGTCCTGTGCCGAGGTGTCGCGGATCATTGGGGTCGGGCTCCATCGAAAGTAGTGGTCTGCGCTCCTTTCAGCAACGAGCGTGCCAATACTCAAGATACTGAATTCGTTCTATTAATCGCGCGGACACCGGGGTGCGGACACTGTCCAGACCGGAGGCGGACACGTGCCGGACAATCGGCCGTCCGCACCCCGCGGGGAAAAGGCGACGGAGGCCATTTCTCATCCATGATTCGCGGGAAGGCCCGCCAGTCCGGAGAAATGGCCTCCGTCCCCTTTTCCTCCTGCGACCAAATCACCGCGACGCGCATCTGACCAGACCGTGAGCGCAGCCAGCTTCCAGATCGACGTGCCCGACACTGTCCTCGCCCGCGCCCGGCGCGGCGAGATCGGCGCGCTCGAACAGATCTACCGCGCGTTCGAGCGCCCTTCGTACACGCTCGCGTTGCGCATGCTGGGCGATGCGGACCATGCACGCGAAACCGTGCACGACGCGATGCTGCATTTGCTCGAACGCATCGGCCAGTTCCGCGGCGAAGCGCCGTTCTGGGGCTGGCTGCGCCAGATCGTCGTCAACCAGGCGCTCATGCGCCTGCGCAAGGAACGCGGCCTCGTGCTCGAGGAACTGCCCGACGACGACGCGAGCGAAGGCCATGCGCCACCACCGTGGGCGTTCGCCGACGCGCGCCGGCTCGAACAGGCGCTCGGCCGCCTGCCCGCGCTCACGCGCAGCGTGCTCTGGCTGTACCACGTCGAGGAATACACGCACCAGGAGATCGCCGCGATGACCGGCAAGTCGGTCAGCTTCTCCAAATCGCAGGTCGCGCGCGGCAGCAGCCGCCTGCGTGCGCTGCTCGAACCGGAACAGGAGGCGGCACCGTGCCTCGGCGCGACCGCACATTGACCATGAATACCGACCGCGACCCCACGCTCGCCGCCGCACTGCGCGCCCTGCCCGATGCCGTGCCGCAAGCGGACCTCTGGCCCGGCCTCGCGCGCGAACTCGCCGCACGCCGCCGGCCACGCGCATGGCGCACCCTCGTGCCGCTCGCGCTCGCCGCCGGGCTGCTGCTCGCGATCGTGCTTCCGCGCGCACTCGTGCACGACTCCGCGCCGCCCGAAGTCGCGATCGTTGCTGCACCGACGGCGCCCACGGCGAGCGCGTCGGACGACGAACTCGACGCCCTGCGGACGCGCTCGCAAACGCTCGAACGCTGGGTCGCGGCCGTCGCCGCTCGGGCGCCGCAGAGCAGCCGTGACCTCATGGCCGCGGTCGAAGTCGAGGACCTCATCGGCCTCGTCGACCTGCAGCTGTCCGGCGCGCGCGCGCCGTCGGATGCGCTGCCGCTGTGGCGCCAGCGCGTCGCCCTGCTCGAAGACCTCGCCACCATCCGCGGCAGCGCCTTCGCGATCGCCGCCAACGACGACGGCACCACCGCCGGCGCACTCGACGCCGCGTACAACCGCATCAACTGAGGCGACCATGAATCACACACGCACCTTTCTCGCACTCGCGCTCGTCGCCGGCACCGCCGGCGCTGCCGATGCACCCGCCACCGCCAGCGCAGCACCCCGCGCCAACGCCGGCGCCCACGTGGTCGCGAAAGCCGACGCGGCGGCCGACGCGACGGCCGTGGCGAAGGCCGAAGCCGCGCGACGCGAACTCGGCGAGTTGCGTACACAGATGCGCGACCTGTCGCGGCGCATGGCGGACCTGTCGACGCAACTCGGCGACGTCGGGCCACGCGCGTACGCGTTCCGCTACATCGGCGACACCGACCGCGCGATGATCGGCGTCGTGCTCGGCGTCGAGGACGGCCATGTCGTGCTCGGCGCGCTCACGCCCGACGGCCCCGCCGCACGCGCGGGCCTGCGGTCGAGCGACGTCGTCACCGCGATCGACGGCCAGGCCGTCGCGGCAAAGACGCCGCGCGAATCGCTCGACAGGGCACGCGGTCTCCTCGCCAATCTCAAGGAAGGCCAGACCGTCTCGATCGAATACCAGCGCGGCGCGCAGAAGGGCGTCGTCGTCGTCAACGCCGAGCGCCGCGAGGCGCTCAACTGGCCCGCGCTCATGAACGAGGATCCCGAGCATCCGTTCCTGCCCCGGGACTTCAGCGAACGCATCCGCGCCGACGTCGAACGAGCATCGCGCGCCGCCGAGCGCGAAGCGCAACGCGAGGTCGCGCGCGACGCGGCCCGCACCGCTCGCGAGGCGATGGCGCAGGCGCGCGAGCACATGAACTCCAAGGAGGTGCGCGAAGCCTTCGCCAAGGCCCGCGAGGCGGCGCGCCATGCGATGCCGTGGTGGGGCCTCAACCTCGCGCCGATGAACGGCGAACTCGGCCACTACTTCGGCGTCGACCGCGGCGCGCTCGTGATCGCGAGCGACGAGGCATCGCTCCCCGGCGTGCGCGGCGGCGACGTGATCACCGAGGTCGGCAAGGAGCCGATCACGCGCCCCGAGGACGTCATGCGCGTGCTGCGCGACCAGCCCGAAGGCGAGGATGTCGCGATCAAGCTCATGCGTGATCGCAAGGTGCTTGCGCTCACGATGAAGACGCCCGAGTTCAAGTCGATCTTCAGCGTGCCCGCGCCACCAGCCTTGCCTGCGGTGCCCGCCGCGCCCGCAATGCCTGCGCACCCCGCCGCTCCGGTCGCCCCCACCGTTCCCGCCCCCGCCGCGGTGCCCGCGCCGGTGGCACCGCCGCCGCCTCCGGCGCCACCCTCGCACTGAGCCCGCGGCGATGCGCTGCACGTGCGCCCCTGCGGCACCTCGTTTCTCCTGTAGGAGCCCACCCTGAGGGCGACCTTGCGATGCGGTCGGATTGGATTGCGATTGCCGCGGTGCGGCATTGTGGACCTATGCCATTCGGGCCATGTCCAAGCGCAAGCCTTCCGCCACGATGCGTCGACTTGACCGACAGGACGACGCCATGCCCCTCGCCCATGCCCGCCGCGCATCCGCTCACCGTATCGCCCGCCACCTGCTCACTGCCGCACTCGCCGCCGCCGCGACGCCTTTGTTCGCCGCGCACGGCATCGAAGCCGGCGACATCCGCCGCGACGGTGCCGCCTGCAACGACTTCTTCGACTACGCGAACGGCGCCTGGCGCGCGAGCCATCCGATCCCCGACTACATGGATCGCTGGAGCCGTCGCTGGGAGTCGGGCGAGGTCAACAAGGAGCACGTGCGCGACATCCTCGCCGAGCTGTCGGCGCGCACCGACTGGCCCGCAGGCAGCGCCGAGCAGCTGTCCGGCGATTTCTACGCCGCCTGCATGGACGAGAAGAGCGTCAACGCGCTCGGCGTGAAGCCGGTGCAGCCGATGCTCGACGAGATCCGCGCGATCAAGGACACGGCCGGCGTGCAGCGCACGATCGGCCACCTGCACGACGTCGGCATCGCCGTGCCGTTCGTGCTCGTGCCCTCCTCCGACCTGCACGAGCCGAAGCGCGTGATCGCGCACGTCGCACCCGGCACGCTCGGCATGCCCGACCGCGACTACTACCTGAAGCCCGACAAGCGCTTCGTCGAGGCGCGCGAGAAGTACCTTGCGCACGTCACCCGGATGTTCGAACTCGCCGGTGCGAAACCCGCCGCGGCGAAGGCCGACGCGCAGGCGGTGTTCGCGTTCGAGAAGCGCCTTGCCGAGGCATCGCTCGACAACGTGCAGCTGCGCGATCCGAAGCTGCAGGACAACAAGACGACGTTCGCCCAGCTCGGCGAGCTCGTGCCCGCGTTCGACTGGAAGGCCTACTTCGACGCCGCGCACATCCCGCACGACGACGTCAACGTGACCGAGCCGAAGTACCTGCGCCAGGTGCAGAAGGAATTCGCCTCGACGCCGGCGGCGCAGTGGCGCACCTACCTCGAATGGCATGTGCTCAACGCGGCCGCCGACACGTTGTCCGCGCCGTTCGTCGAGGAGGATTTCGCGTTCAAGGGCCGCTACCTCACCGGCGCGACCGAGATGAAGCCGCGCTGGAAGCGCTGCGCCGAGGCGACCGACAACCAGCTCGGCGAAGCGCTCGGCCAGAAGTACGTCGAGAAGTACTTCCCGCCCGAGGCGAAGGCGCGCATGCAGGACATGGTGAAGAACATCCTGCTCGCGATGAAGGACACGATCCAGGGGCTCGACTGGATGGGCGATGCCACCAAGAAGAAGGCGCTCGAGAAGCTCGCGACGTTCAACCCGAAGATCGGCTATCCGGATAAGTGGAAGGACTACGCAGGCGTCGAGGTCACGCGCGGCTCGTACTGGGATGACGTCGTTTCTGCTTCGCGCTGGAACGTCGCCGACGGCCGTGCGCAGATCGGCAAGCCGGTCGATCGCGGCCGCTGGGGCATGACGCCGCCGACCTCGAACGCGTACTACAACCCGCTGCTCAACGAAATCGTGTTCCCCGCCGGCATCCTGCAGCCGCCCGCGTTCGACGTGAACGCGACCGACGCGGTCAACTACGGTGCGATCGGCGTCGTCATCGGCCACGAGATCAGCCACGGCTTCGACGACCAGGGCGCGCAGTTCGATGCGCAGGGCCGCCTTGCCAACTGGTGGACGGACGAGGACGAAGCACGCTTCAAGACGCGCGCCGAGTGCGTGGTCAAGCAGTTCGACGGCTACTTCATCGAGCCGGGCATCCACCACAACGGCAAGCTCGTGCTCGGCGAATCGATCGGCGACCTCGCCGGCGCGAAGCTCGCGTTCCTCGCCTACAAGAAGTCGCGCGAAGGCAAGCCGGCCGAGCCGACCCTCGACGGCTTCACGCCCGAGCAGCAGTTCTTTCTCTCGTGGGGCCAGTGGCGCGGCGACGAGATCCGCCCGGAGACGCAGCGCACGATGGTCCAGGGCGACCCGCACCCGATCGCGAAATACCGCGTCAACGGCCCGCTGTCGAACCTGCCGGCGTTCCGCGAAGCGTTCCAGTGCAAGGCCGACGCGCCGATGGTGCGGCAGGGGGCGGAGCGGTGCGAGGTGTGGTGACGATCGCGCGGCGGGACTCGCCGCTGCGCGGCTCGACCCGCCCTACGGCCATTCCGCTCGCGTGACGGGATCGTTCTAGGGCCCTACGCGCACCGCGCGTGCCGCCGCAACCTCGCGTCGAGCCTGCGGCGGGACTCGCCGCTGCGCGGCTCGACCCGCCCTACGGCCATTCCGCTCGCGTGACGGGGATCGTCGTAGGGCGGTACGCGCACCGCGCGTGCCGCCGCAACCTCGCGTCGAGCCTGCAGCGGGGCTCGCCGCCGCGCGGCTCGACCCGCCCCACGGTCGTTCTGCTCGCGTGACGGATCGTCGTGGGGCGGTACGCGCACCGCGCGTGCCGCCGCAACCTCGCGTCGAGCCTGCGGCGGGACTCGCCGCCGCGCGGCTCGACCCGCCCTACGGCCATTCCGCTCGCGTGACGGGGATCGTCGTAGGGCGGTACGCGCACCGCGCGTGCCGCCGCAACCTCGCGTCGAGCCTGCGG
>NZ_JBQCFP010000181.1:0-43530 GCF_051958935.1 Dokdonella sp.
GTGGCCGGGCGCCGGGGGCTGATCGACGCGACAACCGGCGCGACGAACGCCGCGACGACCCGCGCCGCGCGCCGGCGGCGCGGACGAGTGACCAGAGGCGGTCCGACGTAGGAACACGGCGACATGCCGTCGATCATCCAGTTCGCCCGACTCGCCGACGCCGAACTCGCGCGGGCCGCGCAACGCCGCGACGATGCCGAGCGCGACTATGCGGCCGCATTCGCGGAGGCGGAGCGCTGGGGGGTACCGCAGGACCTCGCCCTCGTCGTCTTTTCGTACGGCTCGAGCCTGATCGCCGATCGCGAGCTCGACCGCGCCAGCGAGGTCGTCGGCCGCGTCGCCCGCTGGGCCGAGCAGGACTACGACTGCGCCCTGCTGCAGGCGCGACTGTACGAGGCGCTGCACCAGACCGATGCCTGGCGCGCGGCGCTCGCCCGCGTGCGCGCGCTCGCCGGCGAGCGGTCGGTGCCGAATGCCGACGGATCCGGACCGGTGACGGGCAACGGCTGAGCCGGCCGGATTCCCCCCGCTGTTGGCCGCGCCCCCCCCGCTGGACGGCCGCCCAGCCGGCCGTACAGCGCCATGTCAGCTCCACTTCATGTGATACGAACGGAAAGCGAATGAAGATGGAGTGCTCAGGCGCGCCATCCCCGCGATGATGTCCCCACTGCAACCGAGGGGGGCGGTCGCCATGCACCAGCGCATCCTTTCCGGCGTCACGGGCGCCGGTCCGCCCGACCCGGTGAGCCGCCTCGCCACCTGATACCGATGTGGCCGCGACGAAGCGGCCGCGAGCATCGTCCTCGATGCAAGGTCCCCCCGGTCGGGGTACCCCCCAACAGCCCCGACCGGCCCCGCCGTCGCCTCCCTCTCTCCCTCGCGCGACGGCGGGAATTTCTCCCGGGCGCTTCCGGTCCGCCGTTTTGGGCGAATCGGAACGCGTGCGTGTCGGGCCACCGCGAGGACCGAGCAAATCGCTCAGTCGTCGTCCCAGAGACTCGTCTTCTTCGCGGCCGCCGGCTTGCGTCCGCTACCGTCGCCGGCGGCGACCGCCTGCCAGACCGCGAGTGCATCGCGCGTCGGCGCGACGTCGTGCACGCGTACGATCGCCGCACCGCGCTGCGCGGCGATCAAGGCCGCGGCGACCGAACCTGCAACGCGCTCGTGCGGGTCTTCGCGCCCGGTCAGCACGCCGATCGAGCGCTTGCGCGACAGGCCGGCCATGACCGGCGCGATCTCCGTAAAGCGATCGAGCGCGCGCAGCAGCGCGAGATTGTGCTCGAGCGTCTTGCCGAAGCCGAAACCGGGATCGACGAGGATCTTCTTCTTGTCGATCCCGGCCATCTGCAACGCGAACAGGCGCTCGGCGAGGAAGCGATGCACCTCACCAACGACATCGTCGTAATGCGGCGCATCCTGCATCGTGCGCGGCTCGCCCTGCATGTGCATCACGCAGACCGGCATGCCGAGCGCGGCCGCCGCGTCGAGCGCACCATCGCCGCGCAATGCGCGGACGTCGTTGATGAGTCCCGCGCCCGCGCCGACCGCCGCGCGCATGACCTCGGCCTTCGATGTGTCGATCGAGATGGGCACCTCGACCTGCCGCGCGAGCGCTTCGATCACCGGCACGACCCGCGCGATCTCGGTCGCCGCGTCGACCTCGCCCGCGCCCGGCCGCGTCGACTCGCCACCGATGTCGAGCAGGTCCGCGCCCTGCTCCACCAACGCGAGGCCGTGTGCCACCGCGCGCGCGGGATCGAGGAACTCGCCTCCGTCCGAGAACGAATCGGAGGTCACGTTGACGATGCCGCAGACGAGCGTGCGGTCGAGCACGAGTTCGCGGCCGTTGCAGTCGAGGCGGGGATGGAACATGCCGGCATCCGCGTGGGCGAGACACGGATTATTCCATCCCGCGCACCTTCGCGGATGCGCGCGCGTGGCGACGACGGATCGGGCCCTCGCGGACGGCAGGACCCGAACCGGGCGCCTACATCGCCGGCTCGAAGCCGTCCGCGAAAAGGACGTCGTCGAGCGGCGTCGACACCGACGCGATGTCGTCGGTGGAGTCGGCATCCGTTTCGTCGGCCGAGACCGCGAACGCGGCCACCACCGGGTCGCCCGGGGTCGCACCGACGGTCGCATCGAGCACGAGGGTCGAGGTCGCACCGGCGGCGAGGGGTTCGGCGCGCGTGCAAGCCACATTCGCGTGCAAGTCGGAGCAGGTCCACCCCTGCCCGTCGGCTGCGGCGATGTCGGCGAGGTCGGGCGCATCGATCGCGACGCGCACGTTCGTCGCCGCATCCGGGCCGTCGTTGTGCACGTCGATCGTGTACCGGATCGCCTGGCCCGCGACGACGGCGCTCGCGTTCGCGCTCGCGGTGACGGCGAGATTCGCCGACGCCGCCGCCTCGCCGACGCAGTTGTAGCAGACGAGCGCGAAGTCCTGGTCGGTCGCGTCACCCGAATGCGGCAGCGCGTCCGAATTGATGTCGCTCGCGAGCACCTCGACGGTGACGGAGCCCGCGTGCTGCGCCGCCTGCAGGAATACGGCTTCGGTATTGTTCTTCGCATCCGCGCTGCCGCCCCCGGTCGACCAGCCCGCGTTGTCGAGCACGTTGCCGCGATAGACGTTGCCGTTCGCGGTCACGCGCAGGTCCAGGTCGTTGTTCCACGCCGGCGTCGAACCACCGAGGCCGTGGCCGGGCGCGTCGGTCCAGGTCAGCATGATGCGGATCGGCTTGGCCGGATCGGCCGCCGTGTAGGTATGCGTCCAGCTCTCGCCGGTATTGTCGAGCACGGTCGTCTGGTCGACGTACTCGACCGCTTCGGTCGGCACGAGCACGGGCGGCAGTTGCAGGCGCCCCCAGCCCTGCTTGTTGTCGAACAGGCGGGTGAGGACGACCCCGTCCGCATCGCGGTTGCCGGTGAGATTCTTCGCGACCGCGGTGAACGCGGCCTTGATCATCGCCGGGCTCGGATCGCGGCCGAACAGGTTGCGGTAGTACTCGACGAACAACGCGGATGCACCGGTCACGTGCGGCGAGGCCATGCTCGTGCCACACATGAGCTGGTAGCCGGTCGAACTCGCGCTCGAGTCGACGCTGCAGCCGGGCGCGACCATCGCCGGGATGCTGCGGCCGTCGAGCGCGGGACCATGCGCGCTGTTCGAGGAGATGTCGTCGATCTCGGTGATCTGCACGGTCGGCGAACTCTGCATCTTGGTCGAGCCGATGGTGAATATGTTCTTCGCTTCGTCGGGCGTGCCCTGCGAGCTCACGCCGCCGTTGCCGTTCATGATCGACAACACGAAGTGGAACGGCTGGTCGCCCGCGGCCGCGGGATCGGCGTCGCGCACGCCGACGTCGACCTGGCGCGTGTCGTCGTCGTAACCACGCGGCGAACCGGCCGGACCCCAGCTGTTGCCGGACATCACCGCACCGTTGCGCTGCGATTCGGTCATGAGCAGCAGCATGCCGCCGGCCTGCGTGAAAGTCGGGTCGTACAACTGCTCGACGAGCTTCGCGCCGGGCGCCATGCCGAGCCCGCGCAGGAAACCGTTCGCGAGCGTCCCGGAGCTGCCGTCCGCAGCCATGATGCCCGCCGTGTGCGTGCCGTGCGCGTCGGTCGCGGAACCGCCGCAGGTCGTGCCCGTGCACGGCAGCATGCGGTGCACGAGATCGGGATGGGTGTCGTAGATGCCGCCGTCGACGTCGGCGATGATCACGCCGTTGCCGTTCACGCCGGTCTGCGCGAGCCAGGCGAGATAGCCCGGCACGGCGAGATTGTTGCCGCCGTAGTTGCCGGCAACGATCTGGTCGCTCATCTCGCCGCGCATGCCTCCGTCACGCGGCACGGGCTGGATGCTGTAGACGCCGGCAACGCGCGCGAGCGTACCGAGACGATCGCCGCGCACGCGCGCGTCGACGATCGAGAACCCGCGATCCACGGCGCGCTCGCCGACGACCCCCGCCCCGGCAGCGCGCAATCGCACGGCGACGTCGCCGGCGCCGCGATACGTGCTTACGTGCACGTCGATGAGGTCGGCGGACAGCGCACGCCATTGCGGCAGCACGCGGTACGCGGGCGCGAAGTCGCCGCTCCAGCGCACCGCGGCGCGCGAGCGGGCCGCCTGCATCTGCGACGGGCGCGCCCACACGACGTAGGTGAACGGATGGATGTACTGCACCGGCTCGACACCGGCCACGCGCAACGCGTCGAGTTCGACTTGGCGCACCGGGCCGCCGAACTGCAGGAGATGCAGATCGCTGCCGTCCGCATCGGCGCGCGCGCCGTCGCGCCAGTCCGCGGGAAGTGACGGCGATGCCTGCGCGGGATCGAAGCGCACGCCGCCGAGATCGAGCACGAACGGCTCGGCGATCTCGTCCACATCGAGCCCCGCGGCATGCAGGCGCTGCAGCTGCGCATCGTCGACCGCGAGCCATTGGAAACGCCCGTAGTCGCTGCTGCCCGCGGACGTGCCGCGCACGCGTTCGAGCTGTTGCGCGCCGGTTTCCACGCGCACCCAGTGCGCGCGTGCCGACGGATCCGGCGCGGCGACCGCGGTGATGGACGATGCCACGGCGACCGCGGCCGCGATCAGGGTCGGACGATTGCTGCGAGCCATGCGCTACTCCCCGGAGCGGCTGGGGATCCGCCGGTGCGGCCACGCCATGAGGATGGTCGGACGTCCCCAGGGCGTCCGCCGCATCGCGTGGCAAAAATCCAGTGTATACCAGCGCGCACGTCGGCCGGGTCCGGCGCACGCCAAACGAAAAGGCCGTCCCGGGGGACGGCCTTCGTCATGCTGCGGACGGATGCACTCAGTCGTCGAGGCGTTCGCGCGGCTGCACCGCGGGGCCGCCGATCGGGCTTTCGCCGCGCGGCTTGTCGCCACCGCTGCCGGGCTTCTTGTCGCCGCGCCAGTCCTTCGGCGGGCCCGGGGTGCGGCCGGCCATGATGTCCTCGATCTGCTGCGCGTCGATCGTCTCGTACTGCAGCAGCGCCTCGGCCATCGTGTGCAGCTTGGAGAGGTTCTCGGTGAGCAGTTCCGTGCTGCGCGCGTAGGCGCGGTCGAGGATGTCGCGCACTTCCTCGTCGATGCGGCGCGCGGTCTCGTCGGAGACGTTCTTGTGCTGCGTGACCGAACGGCCGAGGAACACTTCGTCCTCTTCCTCGCCGTAGGCGATCGGGCCGAGCTTGTCCGACAGGCCCCACTTGGTGACCATGTTGCGCGCCATCTTGGTCGCGCGCTCGATGTCGTTCGACGCGCCCGTGGTGACCTTGTCGGCGCCGAAGATGAGTTCCTCGGCGACGCGGCCGCCGTACAGCGAGCACAGCCGGCTGATGATGTTTTCCTTGTTGTAGCTGTAGCGGTCGTTCTCGGGCAGGTACATCGTCACGCCGAGCGCGCGGCCGCGCGGGATGATCGTGACCTTGTAGACCGGGTCGTGGTCGGGCACGAGGCGACCGACGATCGCGTGGCCGGCCTCGTGGTACGCGGTCAACTTCTTCTCGTCCTCGCTCATGATCATCGAGCGCCGCTCGGCGCCCATCATGATCTTGTCCTTCGCGCGCTCGAAGTGGTCCATGCGCACTTCGCGCGAGTTCTCGCGCGCGGCGAACAGCGCCGCCTCGTTGACGAGGTTGGCGAGGTCGGCGCCGGAGAAGCCGGGCGTGCCGCGCGCGATCGTCATCGGCTCGACGTCGTTCGACACCGGCACCTTGCGCATGTGCACCTTGAGGATCTGCTCGCGGCCGCGCACGTCCGGCAGCGGCACGACGACCTGGCGGTCGAAGCGCCCCGGGCGCAGCAGCGCGGGATCGAGCACGTCGGGGCGGTTGGTCGCGGCAATCACGATCACGCCCTCGCTGCCCTCGAAGCCGTCCATCTCGACCAGCAGCTGGTTCAGCGTCTGCTCGCGCTCGTCGTGGCCGCCGCCGAGGCCGGCGCCGCGATGGCGACCGACCGCGTCGATTTCATCGATGAAGATGATGCACGGCGCGTGCTTCTTCGCCTGCTCGAACATGTCGCGCACGCGCGCGGCGCCGACGCCGACGAACATCTCGACGAAATCGGAACCGGAAATCGAGAAGAACGGCACCTTTGCCTCGCCGGCGATCGCCTTCGCGAGCAGGGTCTTGCCCGTGCCGGGCGAGCCGACCATGAGCACGCCGCGCGGGATCTTGCCGCCGAGTTTGGTGAACTTGGACGGGTCACGCAGGAACTCGACGAGTTCGGAGACTTCCTCCTTCGCCTCGTCGCAGCCGGCGACATCGGCGAACGTGACCTTGACCTGGTCCTCGCCCTGCAGCTTCGCGCGCGAACGGCCGAACGACATCGCGCCGCGCCCGCCCGCACCCGCCTGCATCTGGCGCATGAAGTAGATGAGCAGGCCGATGAAGATGAGGATCGGCACCCAGTCGAGCAGGATGCGCCAGAGCGGCATCACATTGTCGGCTGGGGCCTGCCGCACCTCGATCCCGTTCTTCGCGAGCAGCTCGAGCAGTTCCTTGTTGCCCTCCCACGGCACCATCGTCGACACCGTGTTGGTGCCGTCCTTGAGCTTGGCCGTCGCCTTCGTGGGGATGTCGGCACTGAACGTCACGGACGCGACGCTGCCGTTGCCCACCTTCTGGGTGAACTCCGAGTACGGCACGTCCGACGGCGGCGCAGTGCGCGGATTGAAACTCTGGAACACGGTCAGCAGCACGACGGCGATGACCACCCAGAGCAGCAGATTCTTGGCCATGTCGTTCATCGTGCGGATCCTGCGCAAGCGCCGGCGCGGTATTGCGCGAACGTCTCACGAAAAGCGTCGGTGGTCTGGAAGTCGGTGGTCTGGAAACGGTCGAACATGAATGCCCTCACGCGCGCTTGGCCGTGGCCAGCGCATATACCTCCGGGCTACGCGCCCGGGAGGCCTTCGGCTTGCGGATGCTGACTCGCTCATAGCCTGCACGCAAGCGCCTTACGAAATCGTCAAATCCCTCGCCCTGGAAGACCTTGGTGAGGAATGCCCCGCCCTTGCGCAGATGCTGGGCGGCGAATTCCTCGGCAAGTTCGACCAGATGCATCGAACGGGGCTGATCGACCGCGTTCACGCCACTCATGTTGGGGGCCATGTCGGAAAGCACAAGATCGACCTGTGCCGCGCCGAGCGCCGTTTCGAGCTGCGCGAGCACCGATTCCTCGCGGAAATCGCCGAGGATGAACTCCACCCCGCCGATGCCCTGCATCGGCAGGATGTCCAGCGCGATCACGCGGCCCTTGTCGCCGAGCCGTTCGCGCGCGACCTGCGACCAGCCGCCCGGCGCCGCACCGAGATCGACGGTGACCATGCCGGGCTTGAGCAGGCGATCGCGCGCGATCAGTTCCTCGAGCTTGAACACCGCGCGCGAGCGCCAGCCTTCGGCCTGCGCGCGCTTCACGTAGGGGTCGTTGAAATGCTCCCGCAACCAGCGGGAACTCGATTTGCTGCGTGCCATGGGCCCGAACCGCGATTCATGCCCGTGGCGGCCGCGCGCCGATGGCCGGCAGGCGCCTGCGAGGGACTCGTCCAGTGGGGCATGATACCCTGTCCGACCCGCAGACGGTTCCTCCGCCTGCCCCGATTCGGTTGCCGTTCATGCCCTTGTCCTCGTCCCAGAAGCGCCATCTGCGTGGGTTCGCCCACGACCTGAAGCCGGTGATCCTGGTCGGGCAAAAAGGTGTCACGCAAGCGCTCCTGGCCGAATTCGACGGCGCGCTCGACCACCACGAGCTGGTCAAGGTCAAGCTCGCGGACGACGACCGCGAGTCGCGGGCGGCCTCGATCGAGGCGATACGCGCGCATTCGGGCGCCGAACTCGTGCAGGTGATCGGCAAGATGGCGTGCTTCTTCAAGCGCAATCCGGACCGCAACCAGTACCCGCTGCCGAAATAGGGCCGTGCAACTCACCCACGAACTGCCGGAAGGCCATTTCTTCTTCCGTGCCTGTGCGCCGGATGCGGTCACGGTCGTCGATCGCGTACTCACGGCGAGCCTCCTGCTTGCACCCGACCGCATCGTCGAGAACTGGCCGGTCGCGCGGCCTGGCGACTTCGACGTCGCGGCTGCGGAGTCGATCGCCGCGCTCGAACCCGAGGTGGTGCTGCTCGGTACCGGCCAGACGCAGGTGTTTCCGCCTCGCGAAGCGCTGGTCGCACTGCTCCGGCGCCACATCGGCGTCGAAGTGATGGCGAACGCGGCCGCCTGCCGCACCTACAACCTGCTCGCCGGCGAAGGCCGCCGCGTCGTCGCGGCGATCATCCTGCCGCATCGCGCCGCGCCTGCTTCGGCCGACTGACCCCGCGACAACCTTCCCGCATCCTCGCGGTACCTACCTGCAGGCGGCAGGCTGGGACGGTTTGCCGCATCGCCGCTTCGGGGATCTGGGCAACAATCGCATGATGGGGATCGCACGCCACCGGCTGCACCGCGCCGTCGCATGGATGGGCCTCGTCGCCATCCTGTTGCTCGCGCTCGTGCCGACGGCTTCGCGGCTCGCGAGCGCGTGCACCCCGCTCGAGCAAGGCGCGCATGCGGAGCACGCGCATCATCACCCCGGCGCCGATGCGCACGAGCCGTCGCTGCCCGGCGAGGATTGCTGGAGCAAGTGCGGCTATTGCGACTTCCTCGCGCATTCGCCGCCGATCGCGAGCGCCGCCTACGTCGCGCCGCTCGTGCTGCCGCCACCACGGGTGCCGACGCAGCCCTTCATCGGGCTGCGCTCGCGTGCGCCGTTCACCGCCGCACTGCCGCGCGGCCCGCCTCCGTTCCTCGCCTGAGCCCATGACCCTCGGCCGCCGCATGCGCGGCCGGTCCGTCTTCGCCTGCACGAGGAACACCCATGGTTCGCCGAACCTGCGGTCGCGCGCGTCTGCGCGGTGGCTGCACGCGCCCACCGCTCCGACCCGTCGCGCTCGCGATCCTCATCGTCCTCGCGCCGAGCGCCGGCGCAAGCACCGAGGCCGCACCCGATCCGCTCTCGACGACGCCACTGCCCGGCATCGTCGTGCATGCGGACGGCAACGACGCGATCGAGTCCCCGGCCTTCCCCGCGTCGACCGCGACCGTGGATGCCGCGCAGATCGACGAGTCCATCAATGCGATCGATGTCGAAGACGCGATCAAGTACCTGCCGAGCCTGTTCGTGCGCAAGCGCAATTACGGCGACACGCAGCCCGTGCTCGCGACGCGCACCTGGGGCGTCGGCTCGAGCGCGCGCACGCTCGTCTACGTCGATGACATCCTCATCTCCGCGCTGGTGGCGAACAACAACACGCTCGGCGCACCGCGCTGGGGCGTGGTCGCGCCGGACCAGGTCGAGCGCGTGACGATGCTGTACGGCCCATTCTCTGCCGCGTACGCCGGCAACTCCATCGGCGGCGTGCTGCGCATCGCCACGCGTACACCCGAACGCACCCGGTTCTCGTTCGAACAGAGCGGCGCGCTGCAATCGTTCGACCACTACCGCACGAGCGGCGACTATCCGACGTCGCAGTCGAGCGCGACCGCGGGCGGGCGCGCGGGCGCGGCGACATGGTTCATCGGCGCCAACCAGCAGAACAGCTTCAGCCAGCCGCTTTCCTACATCACCGGCGCGGCGCCGCCCGCCGATACCAGCGGCGCCATCGACGCGACCAACAAGCTCGGCCAGCCGGCCGACGTGTTCGGCGCGGGCGGGCTCCTGCACACACGCATGCATGGCCTGAACGGCAAGATCGGCTGGGACTTCACGCCGTGGCTGCACGCGACCTGGCTCGCCGGCTGGTGGGACAACGATGCGGATTCGCGCGTCGAAACCTACCTCAGGGACGCCGCCGGCCGCGCGACATTCGGTCGCGTCGCAGGATTCGCGAGCAACCACTACATCGTCGACCAGTCGCACCTGATGCAGGCGCTGTCGCTGCGCTCGGACACGCATGGCCGCTGGGACGGCGAAGCGGTCCTCACGCACTACGAATACCTGCACGATCGCCAGCTCTCCCCGGCGGGCGTCGGCGACGGCACGACGTTCACGCCGAACGGGCGTTATGCCGACCTCGGCGGCACGAACTGGTCGACTCTCGATCTCAAGGGCATCTGGCGCAGCGCCGCGCACGAAATCGCGTTCGGCGCCCACGCCGACGAATACACGCTCGACAATGCGACCCGCAACACCACCCTCTGGCAGGACGCGGGCAGCGCGACGAGCCTCTTCACCGCGGGTGCGGGCAAGACCCGCACGAGCGCGCTCTGGCTGCAGGATGCGTGGTCGATCGCGCCGGCATGGTTCGCGACGCTCGGGGTGCGCGCGGAACGCTGGCGCGCGCGCGACGGCTTCAATTTCAGCGGCGGCACCGCGGTGGTGCAGCCGGACCGCTCGACCACGGCATGGTCGCCGAAGGCAACACTGAGCTGGACGCCATCGGCCGACTGGCGCGTGACCGGTTCGCTCGGCAAGGCGGTACGCTTCCCGACCGTGAGCGAGCTCTACCAGATCGTCTCGACCGGATCGACGTTCGTGTCGCCGAACCCCGGCCTGCGCCCGGAGCGCGCGCTCAGCGGCGAACTCGCACTCGAACGATCGGGCGAACTCGGTACGTGGCGCGTGTCGCTGTTCGAGGAAACGACCCGCGATGCGCTGATCTCGCAAACCTCGACGATCGAAGGCGTCGCCTCGCCGGCCACCTTCGTCGACAACGTCGGCAAGGTGCGCAACCGCGGCATCGAATTCGTCGCGCAACGACGCGATGCCGGCCTGCGCCGCCTCGATCTCGCCGCGAGCATCACCTTCGTCGATTCCACGATCCTCGAAAACGACGGCTTCGTCGGCGCGGGCGGCAGCACCTCGGTCGGCAAGCACGCGCCGAACGTGCCGCGCTGGCGGGCGACCGTCGTCGCCACCTTGCGTGCCAGCGATGCGTGGACATTCACCCTCGCCGGGCGCTACAGCGGCAAGCAGTATTCGACGCTCGACAATATCGACACGACGCCGCACGTCTACGGCGCCTTCGACCGCTTCGCCGTGTTCGACGCGCGCGTTCGCTGGAAGGCGGGGGAACACGTGTCGGCCGCGCTCGGCATCGACAATCTCGCCGATCGCGACTACGTGCTGTTCCATCCGTTCCCGCGACGCACGATCGTCGCCAGCGTGGACGTGCGCTACTGATGGGCGCCGCACGCGACGAACGCGACGATGCCGCACGTCGCCATCGCATGATCTGGCGCTGGCATTTCTACGCGGGCCTTTTCTGCATCCCGTTCGTGCTCTGCCTTGCGGTGACGGGGTCGGTCTACCTGTTCCGCCCGCAGATCGAGGCCTTGCTCGACCAGCCGTACACGGGCATCGCAACGTCGACCGCACGCGCAACGCCCTCGGCGCAAGTGCGGGCCGCGCTCGCGGCCGTGCCCGGCTCGGCGCTGCGCGCATACCAGCTGCCCGCGAACGACGGCGATGCCGTGCAGGTGCTCGTCGACGCGGACGGCCGTGCATCGCGCGTGTACGTGCACCCGGTGTCGGCGGTCGTGCTCGCCACCGTCGCCGAGGATGCGCGGCCGATGCGCGTGCTCGCGCGCGTGCACGGCGAGCTGCTGCTCGGCGATCGCGGCTCGATGTTGGTCGAACTCGCCGCGTCATGGGCGATCGTGATGATCCTCACCGGGCTGTATCTCTGGTGGCCACGCCGCACGGCGGGATTCGGCGGCGTGCTGTATCCGCGCCTGCGCGGCGGCGAACGCATCTTCTGGCGCGACCTGCATGGCGTCACCGCGTTCTGGATATCGGGCCTCGTGCTGTTCCTGCTCGTCTCGGGCCTGCCGTGGGCGAAGTCGTGGGGCTCCCTGCTCGAGGAAGTGCGCCAGTGGAGCGGCGAACGCAGCATGCGCCGGGACTGGCCGATCGGGACGTCGTCGGTCGCCGCGAGCGGCGTCGCCGAAGCAAGCGCCGGCAGCGTCGGACATCACGACCACGGCGCCCCCTCGCCGATGCATGCCGACCTCGCGGTACTGGATCGCGTGGTCGCGGCGGCGAGGCCGCTGTCGCTCGCGCCGCCCGTGCTCGTGTCGCCCCCCTCGTCGCGTGATGCGCGCTGGGTCGCGAAGTCCGATGCGGCGAACCGGCCAAGACGCACCGAAGCGTCGTTCGACCGCGAAGGACGGCTGCTCGCGCGCAGCGCGTTCGCAGCCCGGCCGCTGATCGACCGCATCGTCGGCTATGGCGTCGCCGCGCACGAAGGCCAGCTGTTCGGAGTCGCCAACCAGCTGCTCGGCGTGCTCGCCGCCCTCGGCCTCGTCGTCGCCTGCATCAGCGCGATCCGCCTGTGGTGGAGGCGCCGCCCCGCGCACTCGCTCGGTGCACCGCCGCCGATGAACGGGGCGCGCGCGTCGGTCGCACTGCTCTCACTCGTCGCCGCGCTCGGCATGCTGCTGCCGCTGCTCGGCTGTAGCCTCGTCGCGGTCGTGATCGGCGAGCGTCTCGTGCTGCGCAGGATCCCGCGCGCGGCGCGCTTCCTCGGACTCGCGTGAGAAGTGCGGGAGCGCGCGTACACCGGCCGCGATGCGATCAGGACCAGGCGCTGACCGTCACGTAGTAGCCGTCGGGATCGCGCAACGAGAACTCCATCGTCGTGGTGTTCGGGTTGCGGTTCGGTTCCTCTTCGAACCGTTCGACCAGGTCGCGCGCGCGCGACAGCGCGGCACCGAAGTCGTCGACGCGAAAGAACAGCAGCAGGCCGTTGCCGGGTTCCGCCCGCGCGGCGCTGGCCAGCGTCGGATGCTCGTGCGCGCCCCACGCGTGCAGGCAGAGCAGGACGGTGCCGTCCTCGTCGAGGAGCTGGCCGAAATACCCGTGCGCCGGCGCGCCAGGCGGCTGGCCAAACAGGCGCCGGTACCACGCGAAGCTGTACGCGACGTCGCGTACAGCGATGACCGTCCAGGTGCGCTTCACGACGTAGCTCCGTCCGCCGGGACATGTGCCATGATGCCCGGCACCGTGGAGACCCGAACGTCGCTCAGTCGCAGGCTACGTCGAGATCGACCACGCGTGCGGCGGTCGTCGTGCGCAACATGCGCAGGAGGATGCCCGCGGAAGCGGCACCGGACAGCTCCCCCTGTTCGTAGTTCACCATGAGTTCCCAGTGCGACAGTGATTCGCACCGGGAAGGAAGCCGCCGGCTACGGAAGTGCGCGGGCTCGGCATCGCATACGTCGCTCACCGCGGTATTGAGGATCGGCGTGCTGACGACGGCGACGACGCGCCACTCGGGATTCATGACTGCTTCCGGCTGTGTACCGATGACGTCAATATGGACCCGTAGCCGGAGGCGATTCGGTGACCGGCGTCGCGAAATGCGAATCGCATCACACCCATTCGCCGTCAGGAACCCTCATGGCGACACCGCGGCGCCGCCGGGGGCTGCGCACCGGGTCCTTGCGATGATCTGCTCACGCTCAGTCGAGCAGGATCGCGCCGCCGGCATAGGTGCCGCGCACGGCGCGCAGGTCGTCCTCGATATCGCCCACCGGTACGCCCATGCGGTATGAGCCGATGGTCGTGTCTGTCGCGCCGCACGGCGCGATGTCGGCACCAACCGACCAGAGGATGTCGCCGACGGCATTCGACCAGACCGTCACGTCGCCGTCCGCGAGTGCGGCATGGATCGCGATTGCGGTCGCGCCGAGGTCACCCGACAACGCGTGCGCACGAGCCCCGCGCTTCATGCGCCGTGCCCCGACGCCTCGGGCGGATCGTCGCGCAGCACCCACGATCCCCAGACGATGCGCAAATGAGCGAGGCGGCCGATGTCGGCGAAGTGCAGCAGGGCCTCGAGCACTGCGCGCGTGGTCGCGAGCGCGTCGTCGGTTTGCGATACCGCGACGCACACGCTGTACCAGGACGTGCCGTGCGGAGAACGGATGAAGTGCTCGATGCGGAATGGCGCCGCGCTCGAGAAGCCCGCGAGCAGCGCGCGCACCTCCTCCAAGGAGGCGGTCGTTTCGACCACCGCAAGCGTATGCATTCCAGGCACACCCGAAGTCACTTTCGTTCCATTCATTCGTCAGGGCATCATGGCCGCCAGAGGTGGCGCCGGAGTCTGCCCGCCCAGCCTGAACGCGTCGCGGGACAGATGCCCCGGATCGACCGGTGCAGGTGTCCCGATACGGACCAACGATGTTCTCGACCCGATTGGATTGAGAGTGCGCCCATGAGCAAAGCCACGTCGCCGCCGGCCGCCCTCGCCGACCTCGACCAGTTGCGGCAGATCCTCTCCGGCCTCGGAGAAGGGGTCATCCTCGTCGACCGACGCGCGTTGCTGTGGGCGAATCCGGCTGCGTGCACGATGCACGACGTGCAGGCCCCGGAGCAGCTCGGCCGCACGATCGCGGAATACCGGAAGCTGTTTCGCTTGAAGTACCGCAACCATCGCCCGCTCACGGCCGCGCAGTACCCCCTGCAGCGCGCCGCTTCGGGCGAGGCGTTTCGCGACGTCGTGGTCGAGGTGCAGTCGCGCGCCGATCCGGCATCGCACCGCGTGCATCGCCTGCGCAGCCAGGCCATCGACGCCCGGCAAGGCGGCACCGTCGTGCATGCGCTTTTCGTCACCGACGTCACCGATTGGGCGAGCTCCGAACAGCGCTTCGAGAAGGCGTTCGGCGCCAATCCCGCCCCCGCGCTCATCTGCCGCGTCGCCGACCTGCGTTACGTGAAGGTCAATGCAGGCTTCCTGCAGATGACGGGCTACGCGAGCGAACAGGTGCTCGGCCGTTCCATCTACGAGCTTGACGTGCTCGCGCAAGCGCGCGACCGCGACACGGCTATCGCGCGCCTGACCGCATGGCAGACGATCGGACAGACCGAAGCGGAACTTGCCGTCGCCGACGGCAGCGGGAAGCTCGTCGTCGTCGCCGGCCAGCCCATCGAGATGGCGGACGAAGCATGCATGCTGTTCACATTCATCGACCTCGAGCCGAGGCGCCGCGTCGAACTCGCGCTGCGGCACAGCGAAGAGAAGTTCGCCAAGGCGTTCGCGATGTCGCCGGTGCCGGCAATCGTCTGCCGCGCGGACTCCCTCGAGATCACCGATGTCAACGAAGCAGCCTCGACGCTCGTCGGACGGCCGCCCGACGAGCTCGTCGCGCGGCCGCTGGCCGCGCTCGGCCTGCTCGGAGCGGCGCCCGAGAAAGGCCGCGTGGTCGCGCAGATCGGCGCACACGGTCGCGTGCGCAATGCCGAGCTGACGCTCGCGCTGCGCGAAGGCGAGTCGGTCGACGTGCTCGTTTCGGCCGAGACCGTGCGCATCGACGGACGCGACTGCGTCCTCCTCGCCTACCTCGACATCACGCACCGGAAGCGCCGCGAACTCGAACTCGCCGACGCGGTCGAGGCGATCATGCAGGATGCGTCGTGGTTCAGCCGCCCGCTGATCGAGCGCCTCGCGCGCGTGCGACGCGGCGACGCGCCGGCGGAACCGGCCGAACTGGCGAGCCTCACCCGCCGCGAGGGCGACGTCCTCGCGCTGATCGGCGAAGGCCTGGCCGACAAGGCGATCGCGACGCGCCTGCACCTCTCGCCGCGCACCGTGCGCAACCACGCGACTTCGATCTACGCCAAGCTCGGCGTGCGCGGCCGTGCCGAGGCGATGCTGTGGGCACGCGAACTCGGCATGCAGGGCCTGCCTGCATCGACACGGCGTTCGCGGCGCGGTCGCGCCTAGGGCGCTTCGATCGAGCGGTCGCCGGGCCGAGGCCGGCGCCGCGTATTCGGAATGGCTGCCCGGCATGTGCGAGTCCCGCCGATGGCCGGATCGGTCGCACAATGGCGTAATCCGGACATCTCCCTCCACTCGAGTCCGCCATGGCCGCCCATCGTCGCTCCGTATGTGCTTGCGTGCTCCTCCTTTCGCTTGCACCGCTCACCCCTTGCGCGCAATCGCTGGTGGTCTACGACGACGCACTCGGGAGCGGCTTCGGCAACTGGTCCTATGGCGGCGGCAGCGACTTCGCGAACACGACGCCGGTGCATGCGGGCACGCACTCGATCTCGCTCACCGGCAACGCGTTCAACGCCGTCTCGTTCACCCACGAAACCGGCCTGCTGTCGACGGCGAGCTGGCCGGTGCTGCATTTCTGGGTGCACGGCGGCACCGCCGGCGGACAACAGCTCGGCATCATCCTGCAGGCGAACTGCAGCGCCGCGGGCAATCCGTGCGCGGTCGTCGCCGAGGGCAATCTCGGGCCCTACATCGCAGGCGGCGCGCCCGCCGTGGGCACCTGGCGCGAAGTCACCGTGCCGATCGCGCAACCGCCGCTGTCGTACTCGGGCAGCTTCGACCGCATCGACCTCACGAGCAATGTCGCCGGCACGCAGCCGACCGTGTACTTCGACGACGTGGCACTGCAGCCGGCAGCCAACGTCGTCGACCTCGTCTTCGCGAACGGCTTCGAGGGCATGCCGGTCGCGGCGAACATGCTGGTGGAAGAGCACGCGGTCACGGTCGGCTCGATGGTCAGCGATCGCTTCACCTGGCGTGATTCGGCGAACAAGCCGCGCGTCGCCGTGCTCGCGCACAACGACGGGCAGACCGGGCCGACCGCGCCCGGCGGCTACCCGAACCGCGGTGGCGCGCTGCGCGAATTCCGCTACCAGATGCCCGACGGTTCCACCCGCGTCGCCGGCGTCACCGACTACGGCAACGCGGGCCAGGGCGGCTTCGGCTACGTCGTGTCGCATTCGGCCTGGCCGAGCAACGGCGGCGGCTGCAACGGTGACGATTCGCCGCTCGGCTACGGCACGCCGGGTTCGTTCCAGCGCGTATTCGAGGGTCGCCATCACGCGATCTTCCGCTTCACGCAGAACTATCCGCGCCACTGCAGCGCCGCGCCTGGCGGTGCAAACATGGTGGTGCCGGTCACGATCGACTGGAGCTTCTCGACCGGCCGCGACAATCCGCTCTGGTCGGTCACCTGGGACATGAGCGCGCTCGGCGCGAACACGCTGTTCGACGATTCGCGCGCGCCGTACGGCGAACTCGAGATCGATGGCGCCGGCGCCGCCGACATCAGCGGCGTCGCGTGGGGTGACCGCTGGCAGTTCACGAGCACCACCGCACCCCTCACGCTCGACAGCGCATGGACCTGGAACACGCCCAACAGCGTGCCGTACGTGAAGCTCTGGGTCGCGTCGACGAATGCGACGATGGGGCTCGTGCAGAGCCAGACGATGACCCAGCAGGATGCGGGCGCGCGCAACGCGTTCTATCACGACGTCACGGCGTACTGGAACCACACGAGCGCGCAGGGCGACGCCGGCGACGGCTACGCGATGCCGTGGCAGGACAGCTGGCCGTACCAGGCGAACGCGTTCTCGATCGACGCGGGCGCGTCGAGCAACAACGCTCGCCTCACCTGGGGCACGTCGTATGGCTTCCTCGGCCAGGCAAGTTACGACGTGCACGACGGCGTCGTCGCGACCGCGCCGGGCTACCCGAAGAAGAGCTACGCGGTGTACGTCGTGCTCGGCCCGCACAGTGCGACGCCGGTCGAAGCGCAGCGCGCCGAGATTGAAACGATCCAGACGCTCGCGTTGAGTGCGAGCGTCGGCAGCGTCGCCACGAGCGGTCCGGCAGGTCCCGCGCGAACCGACACGATCGCGTATTCGCCCGCGGGCTACGACCCGGTCTACGGCGCCCTCACGTTCACCGCGGCCGGCAACGCGCTCGATGCGAACATCGCGGTCGGTGCCGGTCGCACGCTCAGGCACCCGCTACTCGTCGTGCGCGGCATGAGCGCCTACCCGCGGACCGTGAAGTTCAACGGCACGACGCTGACCGCCGACGTCGACTACTACCCGTCGCTGCGCGCGGGCGCGAACGAACTCTGGCTCACGCTCAACCGCGACATCACAGGGAGCGCGAACCGGTTGCAGTTGCAACCCTGACCCTGCTCGCCGGCGCGCGGCGCGCTTTGGCGCTCGCGCCCCCAGGCGTCCGCGCCGCAGCACTTCATCGCGCTGCCGCGGCGACGACCGCCGTGCATGCTATTGCGCGGCGAACTTGCGCAGGCGCTTCAGGCCTTCTTCCTGGATCTGCCGCGCTCGCTCGCGCGAGATGCCGAGGTCGCGACCGATGTCGGCGAGCGACTGCACCGGCGTGCCATCGAGGCCGAAGCGACGCTGCAACACGAGGCGCTGGCGCTCGCTGAGCCGGCCGACGAGGTCGGCGAGGCGCTCGCTGCCGATCGCGCCCGCGGGTTCGCTCGCACCATCCTCGCCGTCCTGGATCGTGCCGATCAGCGCACGCTCGCCCGCGTCGAGCGCATCCAGCGAGTCGACGCGTTCGCTCACGCGGAAGAGTTCGGCGACGTCCTGCACGCTCTTGCCCACCATCTCGGCGATCTGGTCGAGGCTCGGCGCGGCGCCGATGCGCGCGGCGAGTTCGCGCTCGGCGCGCAGTACCTGGGCGAGTTCGCGCAGCACGTGCACGGGCAGGCGCACGGTGCGCCCCTGGTTCATCACGGCCGACTGCACGGCCTCGCGGATCCACCACACCGCATAGGTCGAGAAACGCAGCTTGCGCGCGGGATCGAACTTGCCGACCGCGCGGATGAGGCCGAGGTTGCCCTCGGCGATGAGGTCCATCAGCGGAACGCCGCGGCCGACGTACGGTCGTGCGACGCTGACGACGAGGCGCAGGTTCGCCTCGATGAGGCGTCGGCGCGCGTCGGCATCGCCGGCCTGCACGCGTTCGGCGAGCGCCCATTCCTCGCGCGCGCCGAGCAGGTCGATATAGCCGATCTCGCCGAGGTAGGCGCTCGCGGAGCTGCGCGCTTCCTCGTCCTGAGGCTCGATCGCGTCGACGAGGTCGAGCATCTCGTCCTGCGCGCGGGAATCGGGAGCGTCGGGCATCACGCGCGCAGCTTACCGCCGCCGGGACCCGTTGCGTCACTGCGGTGCACGACGCTCAACGCCGCGGCAGGAAATCGATCGGATTGGCCGGCTTGCCGTTGCGCCGGATCTCGAAGTGGAGCGAGTCGCGGCTCGCGCTGCTCGACCCCATTTCCGCGATGACCTGACCCGCCTTCACGCGATCGCCTTCCTTCACCAGGCGCTTGCTGTTGTGGCCGTACGCGGACAGGAAGCTCGGGCTGTGCTTGATGATGACGAGCTCGCCGTAGCCGATGAGGCCGTTGCCGCTGTAGACGACCGCGCCATCCGCGGCCGCTCGCACAGGGTCGCCGGCCTTGCCGGCAATGTCGATGCCCTGGCGCGTCGGATCGCCCGCCACGTAGGTGCCGACGACCGCGCCGTCGGCGGGCCAGCGCCAGCTGACTTCGCCCGCCGGCAACACGGGTTCGGGCACCGGCGGCGTGTCCGGTTTCGGCGGGACGGTCGCTGCGCTGCCGGCCGTGGCAGGTGTCGATGCGACCGTCGGCGACGTCGGTGCGGTCGGAGCCGTCGCTGTCGCACCTTTGGTCGCCGTGGACGTCGTCGGCGTCGCAGCGGATGCCGCGGCCGGCGCGGGCGCAGGCGTCGCCGCGAGCGGTTCGAACGCGCCCGGTTTGGGGACACCGGCCGGCGCTGCCTTCGGCGGCGTCGCGACGGTCGCCGCGCGCGGCGACGGCGCGGCGGTCGATGCCGGCGGGGCCGCGACCGCCGTGACCGTGGGCGTCGTGCGGCCGCGTGGCGCGCGCGTGCGCAGGTCCTGGCCGACGTAGATCGTGTACGGCGCACCGATGCCGTTCCACTGCGCGAGGTCGCGGTAGTCGACGCCATGGCGGAACGCGATGCTGTAGAGCGTGTCGCCGCGCTGCACGCGGTACGTGTCGGCGACGGCGGGTAATGGCGGCGCGGGTTCGCGTCGAGGCGGCGGGCCGCCGAGGCTGCGATCCTCGACCGGCGCGGGACCCGTCGATGCGCATCCCGCGAGGAGCGTGGCCAGGATCAGGCCCGCGACTCCGTGCGGTGAAGGCGCTCCGCGCAAATAACTCGGCATGCCAATATGTTACCGCATAAACTTAAAGTACACGACAAGGCCGACGAGCAAGACGACGACGGCCCAGCCGATCCATTCGATCCAGCGGTGCAGGAGGTCCTCGGCACGCTTGCCGCCGAGCCGGATCGCGCCGGCGAGCAGGAATACGCGCTTGCCGCGTCCGACCACCATGCCGCCGACGAACGGCAGCAACGGCATGCCGACGATACCGGATGCCCAGGTGAAGATCTTCAGCGGCACCGGGATGAAGCCGGCGGCGACGAGCATCCAGAATGCCTGCCACGGATGCGCGCCGACCTCGGCGCGGAGCTCGGTGACGAGCGCATCGATCTTCGGCAGCCAGCCGAGCCACGCGAACAGCGGGCGCATCGCGTCGAATGCGTAGTGGCCGAGCACGTAGGCGACGAGCGCGCCCACCATCGAACAGGCGAGGCTTACGCCCGCGTAGCGCGCCCAGCGCAGCGGCTTGGCGAGCACCATCGGTGCGAGCATGATCTCCGGCGCGATCGGGAAGATGATCGCTTCGACGAAACTCAGCACGCCGAGATAGCGTTCGGCATGCGGATGCGAAGCCCAGACCAGCGCGCGTTCGTACAGCGGTCGGAACAGCTTCATGCGCGCGCCTTTCGTGCCGCGGGGCGTTGCGCCGTCGGAACGATCGTCATCCGACGCCTCCGAGCAGCGGCACGAAACTCACGGCGCCGAGGTTTTCCGAAACGAAGCCGTCCTCGCCCGGGTGCACGCGCAAAAGGCCCTGTCGCCCGGAAGGCCCGACCGGCGCGACGAGGCAGCCGTCCGGCGCGAGCTGGGCGAGCAACGCGGGTTCGAGCGCGGCACCGGCGGCGGTCACGATGATCGCGTCGAACGGCGCTTCGTCCGGCCAACCGAGCCGGCCGTCGTCGTGCCTGGATCGGATGTTGGAAAGACCGAGCTTGCGGAAACGGCGGCGCGCATTGCGCAGCAGCTCGTCGATGCGCTCGACCGTGTAGACCTGTTCGACCAGCGCGGCGAGCACCGCGCACTGGTAGCCGGAGCCGGTGCCGATCTCGAGCACGCGGCGCGGCAGTTTCGTTTCGATGAGCGCCTCGGTCATGCGCGCGACGACCCACGGCTGCGAGATCGTCTGGCCCTGGCCGATCGGCAGTGCGGTGTCCTCGTAGGCACGCGAGGCGAGCGCCTCGTCGATGAACAGGTGGCGCGGCAGCTGGCGCATGACGTCGAGTACGCGCCGATCGCGGATGCCCTCGGCGACGAGCCGCTCGACCAGCCGGTCGCGCGCGCGCTGCGAGGTCATGCCGAGGCCGCGCGACGAAGGGTCCTGGCGCGAGAACAGCGGGCTCATCGCTCAGGCCGCTCCGGCCATGGCGGGCTGCAACGCGGCGACCCAGCCGCTCACCTTCTCGAGCGCCTGGAAACGCGTGAGGTCGACGTGGATGGGCGTGATCGAGACGTAGCCGTCGCGCACCGCATTGAAGTCGGTGCCCGGGCCGTCGTCGGCCGCCTCGCCGGGCGGGCCGATCCAGTAGATGGGCCGGCCGCGCGGATCGGCCTGCGCGATGCACGGCGCCGAGCGGTGGCGCCGGCCGAGCCGCGTGACCGCGAGGCCGCGGATCTCGTGCCACGGCAGATCCGGGACGTTGACGTTGAGGATCATGTCGGCCGGCAGCGGATCGACGAGCAGGCGACGCATGAGCAGCAGCACCGCCTCGGCGGCGCTGTCGAAGTGCGTGCCCTTGTGGTCCTTCGTCACCAGCGATACCGCGATCGCCGGCAGGCCGAGGAAGCGCCCTTCCATCGCCGCCGACACGGTGCCCGAATAGATCACGTCGTCGCCGAGGTTGGCCGCGTTGTTGATGCCGGAGACGACGATGTCCGGCTCGCGCTCGAGCAGGCCGGAGAGCGCGAGATGCACGCAGTCGGTCGGTGTGCCGGCGACGCGCCAGCGGCGCTCGTCGAGGCGCAGTGCGCGGATCGGTGCGTCGAGGGTCAGCGAATTGCTCGCGCCCGAACGATCGCGATCGGGTGCGACGACGGTGACCTCGCCGACGGCGCCGAGGCGCTGCGCAAGCACGTGGATGCCCGGTGCGTCGACGCCATCATCGTTTGAAACAAGGACTCGCATGCGGCTTCCTGCGCTGCGCCAGCGCGCACGGCGCACACCAGCGGGAAGGGTTCTCGGGGAAGCGTTAATGATAGCGGATCGAATCCGCGGACGCAGACGCGCAGCACCGCTGCCGCCGCCCGCGGGTTGTCCGTACCGGGCCGCATCGGTACTCTCGGATCGATCGCCGACGCTGGAAATCCTGCATGAATGCGCTCGCGAACATCGATGGCCGCGCCCGGCTGGTGGCCGCCGCGGCGGGCTCCTGGCCGGCCGCGCAGCCGGTACCGCACGCAGGCGCCACCGGGCCATACCGTTGAACCGATCCGGCAACAGGCCGTGGTCGGCGCGCGTGCGCGATGCGCTGCGGCGCCGTGCCGATGCCGCGCCCTCGTCCGGCGCTGACGCGGTCGACGACGACGACGCGCGCCTGTTCCGCGAAGCGATCGGTGACGTGCGACGCCTCGAGGAACCGGCCGCCGCGGAGCCGACGCGGCCGCGACCGGCGCCGGAGCCGCTGCAATCCGAACGCGACGAGGCGAGCGTGCGCGGCGAGTTGCTCACGCATGCGATCGATCCGGGCGCGGTCGAACTCGGCGAAGCGATCAGCTACCTGAAACCCGGGCAGCCGCTGAACCTGCTGCAGAAGTTGCGGCGCGGCCAGTTCAGCGTGCGCGCCGAGATCGACCTGCACGAAATGAGCGCCGCCGTCGCCCGCGAGGCGATCCGCGAGTTCCTCGACGACTGCCGTCGCCACGACGAACTGTGCGTGCGCATCGTGCACGGCAAGGGGCTGCGATCGAAGGCGCAAGGCCCCGTGCTCAAGCAGCTCACCGACACCCTGCTGCGCCGGCGCGCGGACGTGCTCGCATTCGCCTCCGCGCGCCCCGCGCAGGGCGGCACCGGCGCCGTCGTCGTCCTCCTGCAACGCCTGTAAGGCGGTCCGCGCAACGCGCGTGCCGCCGCAAACACGCGACGACACCGCGGAGCGGCGGCGGGACTCGCCGCTGCGCGGCTCGACCCCGCCCTCCGCGGTGGCCATGCGCGCATGCATGATCGTGGGCGGGACGCGCAACGCGCGTGCCGCCGCAATACGCGAAGATAACGCGACGTGGCGGCGGGACTCGCCGCTGCGCGGCTCGACCCACCCTACGCGGTGGCCATGCGCGCATGCATGATCGTGGGCGGGACGCGCCGCGCGCGTGCCGCCGCAAGTACGCGACGACACCGGGGCGTGACGGCGGGACTCGCCGCGGCGGGGCTCGACCCGCCCTTCGCGGTGGCCATGCGCGCATGCATGATCGTGGGCGGGACGCGCAACGCGCGTGCCGCCGCGGCTACGCGGTGTGCCGCACCAAAGCGCGGTACGCGGCAGGCCGTCCCACGGACGTCCACACTAGCCGTCGTTGCGTGCGAGGCGCTCCGGGCGTGTCGGGTAGTTCACCCACATCACGGTCGCGTGGCGACGCAATGCCCACTGGTTCACCGCGATGACCTTGCCGTAATCGATATCGCCGTCGTACGAGCCGCGCGCGACGCCGTTGCGGCCGCCGCTGCCGGCGCACGCCGACAGGCCCGTGCAAAGCAGTACTGCCACTCCAATCGCCAGCGATCGCATGACCACCTCCGCGTCGGGATGCCGCGACCACGGCGCCGATCGCCGTGATCGCACGACCACGATACGCCCGATCGGCGCGCCGGACACGTGTCCTGCCGTGCAGAACCCACGCTTCGCCGCATCACGCCATCGCGGCATGCCAGTCGCACAGTTCCCGCAACACGGTGGTGGCGAAGCTGCCGGCGCCGAGGCCGAATTCGACGACGAGCCGGTCCGGCGCCTCCCACGCGTACGCGAGGCCGGCGGCCCGCAGGCGCAGCGAGCGCCGTTCCTGCTCGAGCCCGGCGCGCTCGAGGCCATCCGCCAACCCACCGTGCGAGGCCGTCGCGTTGCGCTCGAGCACGGCGACATCGCCACGGGTGCGCAGCTCGCCGCGGCCCCACAGCGGCCCGGTCGGATGGATGTCGAACGCGGCGAGGCGCCGCGCGAGCTCGTCGGTGAACGGCTCGGGTCCGAAGATCGCGTGCGTCCCGTCGAGCATCCACACCTCGCCGTCGAGCGCCCGGTCCCAGTCGCCCCGCTCGACGCGCGCGGCGAGCACGGCATTGAACAGCTCCGAGCGCGCCGCCGACAGCGCGATGCCGCGGCGCTCGCGCGGCATGCGCTCGCCCGCGAACAGGCGCGCCGCGAGGGCGAGATTGCCGCCGTCCCGGCCGAAACGCTGTTCGCCGAAATAGTTGGGCACGCCGCGCGCGGCGATCGTCGCGAGGCGCTGCTCCATCGCCTCGCGCTCGCCGCGCACGCCTCGCAGCACGATGCGGAAGCGATTGCCGCGATGCGCACCGCGCTTGAGCTTGCGATTGTGGCGCGTGGCCGACAGCACGCGCACGCCGTCGATCGCGAGCGAGGACCAGTCCGGATCGGCGCGCCCCGCGAGCTGCACCGTGAAGGCCTGCCGGGTGACCGCGTGCCGGTCCTTGAGCCCGGCGAAACCGACCGCGAGCGGCGCGACGCCGGCCGCACGCGCGAGTTCGCGCGCGACCCATTCGGTGTTCGCACCGCTCTTCTCGACCACGACGAATGCGTGCTCGCCGCTGCCGCTCGGCTCGAAGCCGAGCTGTTCGTCGACCCGGAAATCGGCTGGCTCGGCGCGCAGCACGCCGCTCGCCGGCGGACTGCCGTGCGCGTACGGCAACGCGCCACTCACTCGAGTTCGTCCGGTTCGAGGCGGCGCACGAAGGTTGCGAGCGCGGGCGCGTCGGGCGGCGCGACGGTGGCGGACGCGCGATGCCGGTGCAGCAGCACGACCGCGAACGCGGCGATGCCCTCGCCGCGACCGGTGAAACCGAGCGTCTCGCTGGTCGTCGCCTTCACGCTGACGTCGCCGACCGCGCAGCCGAGATCCGCCGCGAGGTTGCGCCGCATCGCCTCCACGTGCGGCGCGACCTTCGGCCGCTCGCACACGACCGTGATGTCCGCATTCGACAGCGCATAGCCGCGTTCGATCGCGAGCGCCATGCAACGCAACAGGAAATGCCGGCTGTCGACATCCTTCCAGCGCGGATCGCTGGGCGGGAAATGATGGCCGATGTCACCGAGCGCGAGCGCGCCGAGCAGCGCATCGCAGAGCGCATGGATGACCACATCGCCGTCCGAATGCGCGACGACGCCGTGCGTATGCGGCACGCGCACGCCCGCAAGCGTGACGTGGTCACCCGGACCGAATGCGTGGACGTCGATGCCTTGGCCAATGCGCATGGGGGAATGGGAATGGGGAATGGGAATGGGGAATGGGAATGGGGAATGGGAATGGGGAATGGGGAATGGGGAATGGAGAATGGAGAATGGAGAATGGGATGGAGGTTACAGCCTGGCTTCAACCGTGCAAGCGGACGGACCAAGCCCGCTCCTCCTATTCCCTGTTCCCTATTCCCCATTCCCTGCCCAACAGATACTCCGCCAACGCCAGATCCCCCGGCGTCGTCACCTTGATGTTGCTCTCCGCGCCCTCGACCAGCAGCGGGCGGTGGCCGGCGCGTTCCATCGCCATCGATTCGTCGGTGATCGCGACGCCTGCGGCCTCGGCCCGTTCGAGCGCGGCGACGAGTTCGCCTCGGCGGAACAGTTGCGGCGTGAGCGCGCGCCAGCGCGCCTCGCGCGGTTCGGTCGCGGCGACGCGCGCGTCGGCATCGGCACGCTTGAGCGTGTCGCGCACGGGCGCGGCGAGCAGGCCGCCGCCGGCGGCGGCGCCGCGCTCGACCAGACACGCGATGTCCTCACTGCGCACGCAGGGCCGTGCGGCATCGTGCACGAGCACGAAGGCGTCGTCGCCGACTTCCCGCGGCAATGCGCGCAAGCCCGCAAGTACCGACCCACTGCGCTCGGCCGCCCCGTTCGCGGTCAGCAGCGGCGTGTCGCCGATGCGTTCACGCGTCCGCCATTCACGGTTGCCGGCAGCGAGCACGACGAGGATGCCGGCGATGCACGGCGTCGCGGCGAGACGTTCGAGCGTCCATTCGATCAACGGGCGGCCGGCAAGCGCGACGTACTGCTTCGGGCGCTCCGCGCCGAAGCGCGCGCCGCGGCCGGCAGCCGGCACCACGCACCACAAGCGGTCAGTGGTCATGCGCGTTCGCGTCGTCGCCCTTCGCCGGTCCGTCCGGTTCGACGACCTGGTAGAAGGTTTCGCCGGGCTTGAGCAGGCCGAGTTCGGAGCGCGCGCGTTCCTCGATCGCCTCCTCGCCGTGCTTGAGATCCTCGACCTCGGCCGACAGCGTCTCGTTGCGCTTCTTCAGGCGCTCGTTCTCCGCCTTCTGCTCGGCCACCCGCTGTTGCAACCGCCATACGTCGCGCAGGCCGCCCTGCCCCGTCCACAGGCGAACCTGCAGCGCGATCAGCACGATCACGAGGACGAGGGCGACCCAGCGCAGCACGCGAGTGGAACCTCAGCGGCCGAAGTCGGGGAGGTTCGGGAATGCATCCTTGCCGGCGTAGCGGGCGGCGGACCCGAGCGCCTCCTCGATGCGCAGCAGCTGGTTGTACTTGGCGACGCGGTCGGAGCGGCACAGCGATCCGGTCTTGATCTGCGTCGCCGCAGTCGACACCGAAAGGTCGGCGATCGTCGTGTCCTCGGTTTCACCGGAGCGATGCGAGATGACCGAGGCGTACTTCGCCGCGTCGGCCATCGCGATCGCGTCGAGCGTTTCGGTCAGCGTGCCGATCTGGTTGACCTTGATGAGGATCGCGTTGGCGATGTGCTTGTCGATGCCTTCCTTGAAGATCGCGGTGTTGGTCACGAACAGGTCGTCGCCGACCAGCTGCACGCGCTTGCCGAGGCGCTCGGTGAGCCGCTTCCAGCCGTCCCAGTCGCCTTCGGCCATGCCGTCCTCGATCGTGACGATCGGGTATTTCGCGCACCAGCCGGCGTAGAACTCGATCAGCTGGTCCGCGCTCAGCACCTTGCCCTCGCCTTCGAGGTGGTAGGCGCCGTCCTTGTAGAACTCCGAACTCGCGACGTCGAGGCCCAGGAAGATCTCGGAGCCGACCTTGTAGCCAGCCTTGGCGATCGCTTCGAGGATGGTCTCGATCGCTTCTTCGTTCGACGCGAGGTTCGGTGCGAAGCCGCCTTCGTCGCCGACGGCGGTATTGAGGCCGCGCCCCTTCAGGACAGACTTCAGCGCATGGAAGATCTCGGTGCCCGCACGCAGGCCCTCGGAGAAACTGGGCAGGCCGACCGGCAGGATCATGAACTCCTGCATGTCGACGTTGTTGTCCGCGTGCGCGCCGCCGTTGATGATGTTCATCATCGGCACGGGGAGACGCAGCGCCGTGGGCCGAGGGCTGAGGACCGAATTGACGTAGCGGTACAACGGAAGCTTCTTCGAAGCCGCTGCCGCGTGCGCGTTCGCGAGCGACACGCCGAGCAGCGCGTTCGCGCCGAGCTTGCCCTTGTTCGGCGAGCCGTCGAGCGCGATGAGCTTCTCGTCGAGGCCACGCTGGTCGGTCGCATCGAAGCCCTTCAATGCCGCGGCGATCGTCGTGTTGACGTTGCCGACCGCGTGGCGCACGCCCTTGCCGAGATAGCGCGCCTTGTCGCCGTCGCGCAGCTCCACCGCTTCGCGCGAGCCGGTCGACGCGCCGGACGGCACCGCGGCGCGGCCGAACGAGCCGTCGGCGAGCGTGACTTCGGCTTCGAGGGTCGGGTTGCCGCGCGAATCGAGGATCTCGCGGGCATGGATGCGTTCAATTCGGCTCACTGCTTGCACTCCGGCATCTTCATGGTGGGATCGGGGAACAACGTGCGATCGGGCTGCCACGATATGCGCGTGACGCCGTACGGCTTGAGCGCCTTGAACGTCTGCTTCGAGAGCGCCGCGTCGCGGCACGAGGCGAGCACGATGACGCAGCGCAACGCCTTGCCTTCGCGTCGGCGCACGACTTCGGCGGGGAACGTGGACGGCGACATGTGCTGGCCATCGATGCCGAACTGCAGTTTCGGTGAGTAGGTGGCGACGACGCTCGCACCCGTGCAGTCGTCACGCCCGGTGTTCACCTTGGGGCCTGGCTGGCCGGGGCTTGGCTGGGTGGCGGCAGGCTGATCGGGCGCTCGCTCCGCAGCGGCCGCGACTGCGCACGCGAACAGTGCCGATGCAGCGAACGCGCGCGCATTGCACACGCCGGCGACGCGCGACTGCGCGCCGCATGCCGTGGAGAATGGACGACCGCGGTACCGCATCTCGCCTCCGTCAGATCGATTCGAGGTAACCGTTGCGCTTGCCGATGCGGTCGAGTTCGACCAGTGTTTCGAGCAGCGCGGCCATTTTGCCGAGCGGCCACGCATTCGGGCCGTCGCTGAGCGCCTTGTCCGGGTCCGGATGCGTTTCCATGAAGATGCCGGCGATGCCGACCGCGACCGCGGCGCGCGACAGCACCGGCACGAACTCGCGCTGGCCGCCCGACTTGCCGTCGGCGCCGCCCGGCAGCTGTACCGAATGCGTCGCGTCGAAGACGACCGGGCAGCCGGTGTCGCGCATCACGCTGAGGCTGCGCATGTCGGAAACGAGGTTGTTGTAGCCGAAGCTCGCGCCGCGCTCGCAGACCATGATCTGCTCGTTGCCCGTCGCCTTCGCCTTCGCCGCGACGTGCTTCATCTCCCACGGCGAGAGGAACTGGCCCTTCTTGATGTTGACCGGCCGGCCCGCGCTCGCGACGTTCTGGATGAAGTCGGTCTGGCGGCAGAGGAACGCCGGCGTCTGCAGCACGTCGACGACGCTCGCGACTTCGGCCATCGGCGTGTATTCGTGCACGTCGGTGAGCACCGGCACGCCGATCTGCCGCTTCACTTCGGCGAGCACCTCGAGGCCCTTCTCGAGGCCGGGGCCGCGGAAGCTCGTGCCCGACGTGCGATTGGCCTTGTCGAAGCTCGACTTGAAGATGAAGGGCACGCCGAGCTTGCCGGTGATCTCCTTGAGCGTGCCGGCCGTGTCGAGCTGCAATTGCATCGACTCGATCACGCATGGCCCGGCGATGAGGAACAGCGGTTTGTCGAGGCCGACCTCGAAGCCGCAGAGATTCATGCCACCGCTTCCTTCGCGTCCGTCGCGGCGAGGCGCGGCGCCTCACGCACCGCCTTCTGCTCGCGCGCCGCGCGCACGAAGCCGATGAACAGCGGATGGCCGTCGCGCGGCGTCGAGGTGAACTCCGGATGCGCCTGGCAGGCGACGAACCACGGATGGTTCGGCAGCTCCACCATCTCGACCAACAGGTCATCCATCGACTTGCCGGAGATCATGAGGCCGAGGTCCTCGAATGTCTGGCGATAGCGGTTGTTGACCTCGTAACGGTGGCGATGGCGCTCGCGCTCGACGTCCTGGCCATAGAGTTCGCGCGACAGCGTGCCGGCCTTGAGGCGGCACTCCTGCGCGCCCAGGCGCATCGTGCCGCCCTTGTCCGAACTCTCGTCGCGCTTCTCGACCTCGCCCGCGCCGGTCGTCCACTCGGTGATCAGCGCGATCACGGGGTCGGCGCAGTTGCGGTCGTTCTCGCTCGAATTCGCGCCTTCGAGGCCGGCGATGTTGCGCGCGAAGTCGACCACCGCCGCATGCATGCCGTAGCATATGCCGAAGTACGGGATGCGATGTTCGCGTGCGTAGCGCGCGGCGGCGATCTTGCCTTCGAAGCCGCGCTTGCCGAAGCCGCCCGGCACGAGGATGCCGTCGGCGTCCTTGAGCATGTCGGCGCCCTTGCGCTCGATCTCCTCGGATTCGACCCAGCGCAGGTTCACGCGCGTCTTCTGCTTGATGCCGCCGTGGCGCAGCGCCTCGCCGAGCGACTTGTACGCGTCCTTGTGCTCGACGTACTTGCCGACGATCGCGATCGTGACCTCGCCCTGCGGGTGCTCGACTGCCTCGACCGTGCGCTCCCACGCGGAAAGATCCGCTGTCTTGGCGGCGAGGC
Source organism: Dokdonella sp. (assembly GCF_051958935.1). Classification (GTDB taxonomy): domain Bacteria; phylum Pseudomonadota; class Gammaproteobacteria; order Xanthomonadales; family Rhodanobacteraceae; genus Dokdonella_A. The sequence goes on from NZ_JBQCFP010000181.1 coordinate 30,106, forward strand.
GCAGCTTGTCGATGACGATCTCGTCGAGCCCCTGGCTGTGCAGCCACATCGGCAGCTGGTAGATGACGTCGACGTCGGTCGCGCTGATGACGGCCTTTTCGGGGACGTTGGTGAACAGCGCGATCTTGCGCCGCTCGCTCTGCGGGAGCGGCTGCTCGCAGCGGCACAGCAGCACGTCCGGCTGGATGCCGATCGAGCGCAGCTCCTTGACCGAATGCTGCGTCGGCTTGGTCTTGATCTCGCCGGCGGCCTTGATGAACGGCACCAGGGTGAGATGCATGAAGATCGCCTGCTCGGCGCCGTGTTCGATGCGGATCTGGCGGATCGCCTCGAGGAACGGCAGCGACTCGATGTCGCCGACCGTGCCGCCGATCTCGACCAGGGCAACGTCGTAGCCCTGGGTCGCCTCGTAGATTCGGTGCTTGATCTCGTCGGTGATGTGCGGGATCACCTGCACGGTAGCGCCGAGGTAATCGCCGCGGCGCTCCTTGGCGATCACGCTCTCGTAGATCTTGCCCGTCGTGATCGAGTTCTTGCCGGTCAGCCGCGTGCGCACGAAGCGCTCGTAGTGGCCGAGGTCGAGGTCGGTCTCGGCACCGTCGTCGGTGACGTAGACCTCGCCGTGCTGGAACGGGCTCATCGTGCCCGGGTCGACGTTGATGTAGGGGTCCAGCTTCATCATCGTCACGCGCAGGCCGCGCGCTTCGAGGATGGCAGCCAGCGACGCGGCGGCGATGCCCTTGCCAAGCGAGGACACCACGCCGCCGGTCACGAAGATGAGGGGGGTCATGGGCGGAACTTTCTGCCGGAAACCCATATTCTAGTGGCTCCGCCCGTCCCGCGCACCCTTGCGCGCACGCACGAATCGCCGCCCCGCCCGCTGGCTCACGGCGTTGCCGCCTCCTCGCCGACCAAGCTGAATGCCCGGCTAACGGCCGCGGCTGGCTGCGCCCGTCGGGATGATAGGAAGCCGGACACGGCCTCGTTTGTGACGCGTGACGGCCGCCATGGACGGTCACGACGGAGCACCTCGATGCGATTCTTCTTCCTGTTTCCCGGCCTCGCCTTCGCGGCGGCCGGTTCCCTGCACGCGGCCGAGATCAGTGTCGGCGCCGGCCCCGCCTGCACGACGCACACGATCGGCGAAGCACTGACCCTCGCCGCCGCGACACCGGACATCGATACGATCCGCCTCGCGGACGACCAGGCCTACACGGGCCAGGCGGTATTCATCGGCACCTCGGTCAACCTCATCGGCGGCCACGCCGCCTGCGGCGCGACGGCGCCGGCCGGCACCACTGCGCTGGTCGGTACCGGCGAATGGGCGACGCTCGCGATCGGCGGCACCGCCGAAGGTATCCGCGTGCGCCTCGAGCACCTCGACATCAGCGGCGGCGGCGCCAGCGGCGAGATCGGCAGCTGGGGCGGACTCAACATCGCGGGCCATGCCTTCGTGTCGCTCGCCGACCTCGCGATCCACGACAACCACAACCGCTTCGGCGGCGGCGTGGAGGTTCGCGGCGGCGCGATCGTCGAGTTCGAGCGCAACATCGACGTGCACGACAACCACGCGACCGCCGGCGGCGGCCTCTTCGTGGATGGCGCGACCCTGCGCGTGCGCCCGCAGAACGTCGTCGTGCGCGACAACGACGCGCTCAACGGCGGTGGCATCGCGCTGTTCAACGGCGCGAACGCGAGCGTCGGCAGCAACCTGGACGACCCGGCGACGCCGGTCGACGGCTTGCTGATCGCGCACACTGCAGCCGAGAACTACGGCGGCGGCATGATGGTGAGCGGCAGCGGCACCTCGCTGCTCGCCGACGACACCGTCGTGCGCGACAACGTTGCGGCTGAAGGCGGCGGCGTGTTCGCCGGCAACGGCGGCTACGCGCAGTTCGCGCGCCTGCGCGAGGGTCCGTTCCGCCACTGCCCACTCGAACTCGAATGCCTGCGCCTGTCCGGCAACACGGCCGAGCGCGGCGGCGCGATGTCGGTGCGCGACGGCGGCAGCGCCCACGTCGACGAGACGATCGTGCGTGGCAACGCATCCGCGGGCGGCTCGGCGTTCTGGCTCTACGGCGACGCATCGCAACTGCGCATCTATTCGAGCCTCGTCGTCGGCAACGGCTGCATCCAGGGCGCGCCGGGTTGCCCGACGATCTACACCTCGGGCGGATCGCTGCGCTTCGAGCACACGACGTTCGCCGACAACGCGAGCGCTAATACACTGATCTGGGGTGACGGCGCGCAAGGCGCGATCGTCACCGATATCAAGGGCTATTCGAGTCTCGTCTCCGGCCACGCGAAGATCTTCGACTTCCTCGGAGCTTTTCCGACCGTGTCGTACGACTGCATGCTCAAGGACAGCGGCAACGACGAAATCGCCGCCACGCGCAGTGCGGTCATGGCGTTCGCGTTCCAGGACGCCGCACGCGGCGACTACCACCTGCCGGCCGACAGCGCCGCGATCGACTGGTGCGACGGCGCGCCGGTATCGAGCCAGTCGCCCGACATGGACGGCACGCCGCGCGGCCTCGATGCGGACCAGGATGACCTGTTCGGCACGTTCGATCTCGGCGCGTTCGAAGCGGACCGCATTTTCGCGACCGGCACCGAAATGCGCCGTTGAGTCGCATCGCATCCGGCAGGCGACGCGCGCCTGCCGATGTGTTGGCTTGTCGGATATTGCGCATTGCGATCGAGGGCTAAGGGATCGGCCGCGTGCCCGCGTAGTTGGCTGGACACCCGTCGTGTGACGGGTACCGGCTATCTGGAGTACGCAATGATTCGAACCCGGCCCCTCTTCTTCGCGATCGCCCTCGCCGCCGCATCGACGGCGCATGCGGCGACGTTCACCGTCGACACGCTCGCCGACAGCGGCAACGGCAGCCTGCGCGACGCGATCAACCGCGCCAATGCGAGCGCCGACGCGGATGTCATCCAGTTCAACCCGGGCCTTGCGGGCACGATCGATCTCACCGGCGGCGAACTCGTCGTTGGCGCCAGCGTCAGCATCATCGGCCCCGGCGCCAACCGGATCACGCTCGACGCCAACGGTCGCAGCCGCGTGTTCCGCTTCGACAACCCGGCTGGCGAGACGCGCAGTTGGGCGATCAGCGGCCTGACCGTCACGCGCGGCTCGGCGACCGCGGCGAACGCCGACAGTGGCGGCGGGCTGTTCTACGAGAACCCCGCGTCGTCGTCGTCGCGGCCGTCGCTGGCGATCAGCGGTGTCGTGTTCTCCGCCAACACGGCCTCGCGCAAGGGCGGCGCCGTGAGCGTGTCCGGTGCGAACCTCACGCTCGCGGGCGTCACGCTGAGTGCGAACGAGGCGCGCGGCGGCTTCCAGCCGTCGGGCGGTGCGCTCTACCTTGATCGCGGGTTGCTGTCGATGCAGCACTGCCGCGTCAGCGACAACAGCGCGGAGCTCACCGGCGGTGGCATCCGGCTCGCTTCGCCGGGCATCAGCGCGGTCATCACCGACACCCTCATCCAGGGCAACAGCACGACGTTGAGCGGCGGCGGCATTCACGCCGGAACGATGCAGAGCCTGCGCATCTCGCGCTCGAGCCTGGTCGACAACCGGGTCACCAACCAGACCGAAGGTGGCGGCCTCTATTTCAGCGGTTCGACCGATGCCGGCGCGGCGGAGAACATCATCGAAAACTCGACGTTCTCAGCCAACCGCACGCAGCACGAGGCGGGTCGCGGCAGTGCCATCGCCGTTGCCAGCGGCAACCTGACCGTGCGCAACAGCACGTTCGCGAACAACGCGACCTCGCCCGCCACCGCGCCTGCACCGAATGCGGGCGGCGCGGTGTGGGTCGCCAATGGCACCGCCACGCGCGTCACCGTGCAGAGCACGCTGTTCAGCCGCAACACGCACGGCAACTCGAACCTGCGCGTGGACCTCACGCGCCAGACCGGCGTGCCCGAGAGTTCGCTCGTCGCGGACCACAACCTGTTCGAAGCGTCGCCGGCGATCGGCGTGCTGACCAGCGGCAACGCGAACAGGGAAGGCGATGCGCGACTGGGCGAACTCGCGTATGCCGGCGGCCCGTTGCCGGTGCATCCCATCGCCGCCGACAGCCCGGCGATCGACGCGGGCGCGAACCCGGGCGCGCTCGGGACCGACCAGCGCGGCGCGGGCTTCACGCGCACGATCGATGCGAATCCCTGCCGGCGACCGCTCGTCCATGCCACCGACATCGGCGCGTACGAGTACCTCGGCGACTCGATCTTCTGCTGCGGCTTCAACGGCTGACCCGGCATCGACGCTCCCGCGACCTCGCGTCGCGGGAGCATCCGTCACATCGGATCGACCGGCGCCGACACCGGGAAGCGCCGCTTCGCCTCGAGCTGCCAGAAGATCCATGACGACACCGCGGTCACGAGCCCCATGCAGACGAAGGTCGCGTGGAAGGCCGGCAGGGTCGCCGCACCGGGCACCGCGCCGAACACCGAGGTGAATGCGGCGAGCAGGCCGCTCGCCATGGCAACGCCGAGACTCATCGACAGCATCATCACCATGGACAGCAGGCTGTTGCCGCCGCTGGCGAGATCACCCTCGAGATCGCGCAGGGTGACCGTGTTCATCGCGGTGAACTGCAGCGAGTTGACCATGCCGAACGCGGACAGCTGGACGATGCGCAGCCATGCGGGCTGCTCCGGCCCGATCAGGGCGAAGCTCGCCATCGCCGCACCGACGAGCACGGTATTGACCAGCAGCACGCGGCGATAGCCGTATGTCCTGACGATCGGCACGATCAGGCGCTTGGACACCATCCCCGCCAGCGCGACCGGGATCATCATCATGCCCGCCTCCATCGGCGAATGGCCGAGGCCGACCTGCAGCAACAGCGGGATCAGGAACGGCATGCTGCCGCTGCCGAGCCGCGCGAACAGGTTGCCGAGCACGCCGACGCGATAGCTGTGCACCGCGAAGAGGCCGAGCGGGAACAGCGGCCGCGGGCTGCGTGTCGCGTGCAGCCAGTAGGCGACGAAGCTCGCGAGGCCGAAGATCAGCAGCACGAGCATGCCTGCATGCCGGGTGCCCAGTTCGGTCAGGCCGTCGAGCGCGAGCGAGATCGCGACCATGCTGAAGGACAGCATGACGTAGCCGCCGAGGTCGAAGCGCCCGACCGCGCTGCGCGCATCGGGCATGAAATGCAGGGTTGCGAGCGCGGCGAACACGCCGACCGGCAGGTTGATCAGGAAGATCCAGTGCCAGGAAATCGCCTCGACCAGCCAGCCGCCGAGCGTCGGGCCGATCAGCGGGCCGATCAGCCCGGGGATCGTCACGAAGCTCATCGCGGCGAGGAAGTCCTTGCGCGGCACCGAACGCAGCACGGCAAGCCGCCCGACCGGCAGCAGCATCGCGCCTCCGACGCCCTGCACCACGCGCGAGGCCGCCAATTGCACGAGCGTGCGCGACTGCGCGCAGAGGAGCGAGCCGAGCGTGAACAGCACGATCGCGACGAAGAACACGCGACGCGTGCCGAAGCGGTCGGCGAGCCAGCCCGAGGCGGGAATCAGCATCGCCATGGTGAGCGAATACGCGATCACCACCGACTGCATGCGCAGCGGGCTTTCGCCGAGGCCCGCCGCCATTGCCGGCAACGCGGTGTTGACGATGGTCGAATCGAGCATCTGCATGAACACGCCGAGCGCGACGAGCCACAACAGGGCGCGGGGCGGCGGCGCGGCGGTCGATTCGGTCGTCATCGGCGGCGCAGTGTAGTCCTGGATCGCTGAACCGCCCGCTTGACCCCCGGCGCGGTGCTCGCCATGCTGTTTTGCTGCATGCGCCCGCGAGGGCGCGACCACCCGCGCCGGCGCCCTGCCGGGCGCGCCGACGCACGTACCCAGAGCCTTTTGCATGAGCAGTCGCTACAACGCCGCCGACATCGAAGTCCTTTCCGGCCTGGACCCGGTCAAGCGCCGGCCCGGCATGTACACGGATACGTCGCGGCCGAACCACCTCGCCCAGGAAGTCATCGACAACTCGGTCGACGAGGCGCTCGCCGGCCACGCGAAGACGATCGACGTGACCGTGCATGCGGACGGCTCGGTCGAGGTGTCCGACGACGGCCGCGGCATGCCGGTCGACATCCACCCCGAGGAAGGCATCCCCGGCGTCGAACTCATCCTCACGCGCCTGCACGCGGGCGGCAAGTTCTCCAACCGCAATTACCAGTACTCGGGCGGCCTGCACGGCGTCGGCGTGTCGGTCGTCAACGCGCTGTCGCAGCGCGTGGAAGTCACGATCCGCCGTGACGGCCAGGTCCATCGCATGAACTTCAAGGACGGCGAGCGCGCGAGCAACCTCAGCGTGACCGGCACGGTGCCGAAGAAGCAGACCGGCACGACCGTGCGCTTCTGGCCCGACCCGAAGTACTTCGACTCGCCGAAGATCGCGCTGGCCAGGCTCAAGCACGTGCTGCGCGCGAAGGCCGTGCTGTGCGCCGGCCTCACCGTGCGCCTCCTCGACGAGGCGAGCGGCGAGAAGCTCGAGTGGTACTACGAGGACGGCCTGCGCGACTACCTGCGCTCGATGCTCGGCGCGGTCGAATACCTGCCCGCCGATCTCTACGTCGGCCACCACCAGCGCGACAACGGCGCGGTGGAGTTCGCGGTCGCGTGGCTGCCCGAAGGCGAGCTCACCCAGGAAAGCTACGTCAACCTGATCCCGACCGCACAGGGCGGCACGCACGTGAACGGCTTGCGTTCCGGCCTCACCAATGCGCTGCGTGAATTCTGCGAGTTCCGCAACCTGCTGCCACGCGGCATCAAGCTCGCGCCCGAGGACGTCTGGGACCGGCTCTGCTTCGTGCTCTCGCTCAAGATGACCGACCCGCAGTTCTCCGGCCAGACCAAGGAGCGCCTGTCTTCGCGCGACGCTGCCGGTTTCGTCGAGAACGCGGTGCACGACGGCTTCTCGCTCTACCTCAACCAGCACGTCGACATCGGCGAGAAGATCGCGCAGCTCGCGATCGAACGCGCGACGCTGCGGCTCAAGGCCGAGAAGCAGATCGTGCGCAAGAAGATCACGCAGGGCCCGGCCCTGCCCGGCAAGCTCGCCGACTGCGCGTCGAGCGACCTGTCGCGCACGGAGCTGTTCCTCGTCGAGGGCGATTCCGCCGGCGGCTCGGCGCGCCAGGCGCGCGACAAGGACTTCCAGGCGATCCTGCCGCTGCGCGGCAAGATCCTCAACACCTGGGAAGTCGAATCCGGTTCGGTCCTCGCCTCGCAGGAAGTGCACGACCTCGCGGTCGCGATCGGCTGCGATCCGGGCAAGGACGACATCTCGGGCCTGCGCTACGGCAAGGTCGTCATCCTCGCCGACGCCGACTCCGACGGCCTGCACATCGCGACCTTGCTGTCGGCACTGTTCCTGCGCCATTTCCCGCGACTCGTGCGCGACGGCCACGTGTTCGTGGCGATGCCGCCGCTGTTCCGCGTCGATGTCGGCAAGCAGGTGTTCTACTGTCTCGACGAGGCCGAGCGCGACGCGATGCTCGACAAGATCCAGCGCGAGAAGATCAAGGGCGCGGTCAGCGTCACGCGCTTCAAGGGCCTGGGCGAAATGAATCCCTCGCAGCTGCGCGAATCGACGATCCACCCGGACACTCGCCGCCTCGTGCAGCTGACGATCGAAATCGACGACGGCACTTCGAAGGTGATGGACATGCTGCTTTCGAAGAAGCGCGCGGGCGACCGCAAGGAATGGCTCGAGACGAAGGGCGACCTCGCTTCGCTCGAGGTCTGAAGCGGCGCACGATCGGCGCGGCTAAACCCATGCACGCCCGCACGCATCGAAGCGGGGTCGATGCCGTCGACGGCGTGCGCGCACTGCGTGCACGGTACCGTGCCTGCCAGGGGAGAACCGCCTTGTACCGAACGCCCGCATCGTTCCTGTTCCGCCCGCTCGCCGCGCTGGCCTTCCTCTGCGCGGGTTGCGCGAACCTGCGCCCGCACGAATCGCCGCGCCTCGATCCTGCCACGCTCGATCGCCGCGTCGAATCGCTGATGGCGCGGGCGCACGTGCCAGGCCTCGCCCTCGCGGTGATCCGCGACGGGCGCGTCGCCTACGCCAAGGCCTACGGGGAGCGCGATACGCAGCGGCAGCTACCCCTCGAGACGGACACGGTCATGTACGCGGCATCGCTGACCAAGGCGACGTTCGCGTATGGCGTGATGATGATGGCCGATGAAGGACAGATCGACCTCGATCGCCCGATCGACATGATGCTCGCCAAGCCGCTGCCCGAGTACGAAAAATACGCCGACCTCGCCGGTGACGAGCGCTGGCGCGCACTCACGCCGCGCATCCTGCTCAGCCACCGCTCCGGCTTCGCCAACTTCCGCTATTGGCAGCCGGGCAAGCCGTACGACCCGGACGGCAAGCTGTTCTTCTATTTCGATCCCGGTACGCGCTTCGCCTATTCGGGCGAGGGAATCAACCTGCTGCAGTTCGCACTCGAGAATGGCGCCGGCATCGATGTCGGCGACTACCTCGGTACGCATGTCATCGAACGCTTCGGCATGACGCGCACGTCGCTGACCTGGCGCGAGGACTTCGCCGGCAACGTCGCGATCGGCTACGACGAAAAGGGCCAGCCGCTCGGCCACAAGCAGCGCGGCAGCGTGCGCGCCGCCGGCTCGATGGACACGACCGTCGCCGACTACGCGCGGCTGCTCGCGGCGATGGTGCGCGGGGAAGGCCTCGCGCCAGCGGCGCATGCGGCCTGGCAGGCCCCGCAGGTACGCATCCGATCGGAGCGCCAGTTCCCGACGATGGGCGTCGCCGATACCGACGACAACGACGGCATCGCGCTGTCGTACGCGCTCGGCATCGCGCGCTACGAATCGCCGCGCGGCCTCGCCTGGTTCAAGGGCGGGCACGACGACGGCACCAACAACCTCGCGCTCTGCCTCGCGCGCTCGCGCGACTGCGTGCTGCTCATGAGCAACAGCTCGAATGGCGAGTCGATCTTCCCCCACCTGATCGAGGCGACGCTCGGGCCAGTCTGCTTTCCCTGGTACTGGGAAAGCTACGTGCCCTTCGACCATCCGGAGTGGGCTGCGCCCGACGCATCGCACGCGCCGTGCCGGCGTCTCGACGAGGTCCCGCGCTGAGCACGCGGACATCGGGCGGCTGGACACCCGATACGCCGCAGGGCGCACGCGCGGCGCACCGAGGTGACGTTCGTCACGTTCCCTGCTCCGCAGCGGCTGCGCTAGGCTGAGCGCTTCTCCGGGGAGGAATCGTGATGCGTACCTTGTTGAAATGGCTGCTGCGCCTGCTCCTGCTCGCACTCGTGCTCGGCGGCGCGTTGTTCGTGCACGTGTGGTACTTCAAGCCGTATTCGATCGACTGGTTCTACGGCCGCGTGTTCGCCCAGTTCGCGCTGAAGAGCCCTGAACTCCTCAGCAGCCTGCGCATCCTGCCGCCGTGGGTGGACTTCTACAGCAGCAAACTCGACGACGCCTCGCCGCGCCACGAAGCGGAAATGGCGCAGATGGTGCGCGACGACCTCGATCTCCTGCACCGTTACGATCGCGCCGCACTCGACGCCCAGGGCCAGTTGTCCTACGACGTGCTCGAGTATTTCCTCGCGATCCAGGTCGAAGGCGACCGCTTCCGCGGCCACGACTTCCCCGTCAACCAGATGTTCGGCGTGCAGTCGAGCCTGCCGAACTTCATGGCGCAGACGCATCAGGTCGCGAACCGCCACGACGCCGACGCGTACGTCGCCCGGCTCGATCTGTTCCCGCAGAAGTTCGCCGAGGTCATCCAGGGCCTCGACGAGCGCGAGGCCAAGGGCGTCGTGCCGCCGAAGTTCACCGTCGACGAGGTGCTCGCGCAGATGCGCGGCTTCATCGCGCCGCCGCCCCAGGAGCACATGCTCTACACGAGCTTCAAGGAGAAGCTCGACAAGCTGCCGGAAGACGCGATCCCGGCCGCCGACCGCGACGCACTCCTCGCGCGTGTCGCGGCGTCGATCGAAAGCAGCGTGTACCCGGCCTACCGCAAACTCGTCGATCACTTCGCCGCGCTGCAACCGAAGGTCACGCGCAACGACGGCGCCTGGAGCTTGCCCGACGGCGACGCCTACTATGCGTGGTGCGTGCGCATGCACACGACCACCGACATGACGCCGGAACAGGTGCACGCGCTCGGTCTCGCCGAAGTGGCGCGCGTGACCGCCGAGATGGACGCGATCCTGAAGTCGCAGGGCCTCGACGAGGGCCCGATCGGACCACGCGTGCAGCAGCTCGCGCATGCGGCCGATGCGACCTTTCCGAACACGCCCGAAGGCAAGCGGGCGATGCTCGAGCGGTACCAGGCAATCCTCGACCAGGTGAACGCGGGCCTCGGCTCGGCGTTCCACGTGCGGCCGAAGCTCGGTGTCGTCGTCAAACCGGTGCCTGCGTTCTCCGAGAAGACCGCGCCCGGCGCGTACTACGAGCCCGGCTCGTTCGACGGCACGCGCCCCGGCGTGTTCTACGCGAACATGCGCGACACCACCGAGAACCCCAAATGGGGCATGCGCACGCTGGCCTACCACGAGGGCATCCCCGGCCACCATTTCCAGATCTCGATCGCGCAGGAACTGCAAGGCGTGCCGTTCTTCCGCCGCGTGCTGCCATTCACCGCGTACGCCGAAGGCTGGGCGCTCTATGCCGAACGCCTCGCCTGGGAACTCGGCTTCGAGAAGGATCCGCTCGACGACCTCGGCCGCCTGCGCGACGAGATGATGCGTGCGGTCCGCCTCGTCGTCGATTCCGGCATCCACTACAAGCACTGGACGCGCGAACAGGCGATCCAGTACATGATGGACAACACCGGCATGGCGGAGAGTGCGGTCACCTCCGAGATCGAACGCTACTTCGTCGACCCGGGCCAGGCACTCGCCTACAAGGCCGGCATGCTGAAGATCCTTGAGTTGCGCGAGCATGCGAAGCAGGCGCTCGGCGCGAAGTTCGAGCTCGCCCAGTTCCACGACCAGGTCCTCACCCACGGCTCGCTGCCGCTCGCGCTGCTGCAGCGCGTGATCGAGGACTGGATCAAGCAGAAGCAGGCCGGGTGACGACGCCGCAGGACGAATCAAGCCGCGCAGCGGCGGATCCGCCTCGTGCGCAGCGGGCGAATGGGCCAGAGCTTGAAACACAGAGCACACGGAGCACGGGAAGAGCCCATGCTTCGTGTGCTCTGTGTGCTTCGTGTTTGAAGCTCTGCGCGTTTTTCATGCCGCACTTCGATCGACGGGCGCGGCGCTAACGGAATCCGAACGCGCACTCGGGCATGCTCGCCTTCCCGTGGCGACCGCACGCGGGCCCGCTGTGAAGCGCGCCGGGGACGTGGCGGCGTCGCGGACCAATCCGCGCCCGGGCGGGTGCGTGCATGGAGCCGCCCGGGTCTTGCTCGTCAAGGTTCTACCCATGCCGGATCCTCGTTCGGCGCCCTGCCGTGCCGAACCTGCGCGGCCGTGCGACACTTGCACCGGCGCCCTGCGGAGCAGTCCGATGAATGCTCTTCGCTTCGTCCGTTCGTCGACGGTGGCCCTCGCCCTCGCGGCCGCACCGACCGCGTCGGCGGGCACGTCGGAGGCCCTCCTCCGACCGTTCGGCGCGGTCCCCGGTGGCGGCGACTGCAACGACAACGATCCGAGTATCCATCCAGGTCACGCCGAGATCGCCGACAATCGCCGTGACGACGATTGCGACGGGCTCGCCGACGAGGACATCGACGACGTCCCATCGAACGACACCGGCGATCTCGACGGCGACAGCTTCAGCCCTGCGACGGGCGACTGCGACGATACGAGCGCGTCGATCCATCCGGGCATCGCGGAAATCGTCGGCAACTACGTCGACGACGATTGCGACGGCCTGGCCGACGAGGACGCCGCTAACCATCCGTCCAGCGACTCCGCCGACCGCGACGGCGACCAGGTGATCATCGCGCCGGACACGATCTTTACGGCAGGATTCGAAAGTCCCGCCTGATCACCTGCCGCGCGATGCCCACCCGCCCCGTGATCGCCCGGCGCGCATGCGTGCCGGGCCAGTCCCGCAGGCGCGGCGCGGTCGCATCCCTGGCCGCGCAATGTGGAGATTGCGCAGCCGCCACGAAGCGTTTTACATCCTCACCTGCATGGGACTACATTGGCGCTGAAGCGGCGCAGCCGACGGTGCGTCGGTCGTCCGCGCAGGGGGCAGGCTCGCATGGGCCGCGAGTGGCGACACAGGGGGATGCTCGCGCTGGTCTGCACGGCCCTGTTCTGGGTCGAGGTACCGTATCGCGCGACGTTCTTCGACATTCCCGCTCAAGGTTCGCTCGCCCACCTGCACGCCGGATGGCTGTTCGCGGTGGCGATGCTGTATCGCGACCGCGCGAGCCTGGCACTGTGCATCCTCGCCGCGTTCGGCTCCTGGGCGACGCGCGTCGCGCTGTTCGAAGGCGGAGGCGTCGTCGTCTACGCCGGGGGTGCGCTCAGCTACGCACTCACCTACATCGGCCTGCGCGCGGCCGCGCGATGGCTGGTTCCGCCAGCGCGCCGTCCGCTCGCTTTCGCCGCGCGCGACCTGCCTGGCTTCGCGATCGCCGGCATGCTCGCCTATCCGCTCGCGGTCGCCCTGTTCGCCGGCCTGTACGTCAGCCCGTACGCGGGCCCGGTCGTCGCCGCAAACGAAGCGGTGCAGGTGCTGTTCGCGAAGATGTTCGGCGTCCTCGTCGTCAGCTTGCCGGTGATCGTGTTCACGACCCACGACGTGCGCGCACGCGCGACCGCCGACGGTGCAATCGGCCTGCCCTGGACGCTGCTGCTGCTCGGCATCGGCGCTCCGGCGCTCGCGCTGCGGATCGCTCCCGCCTCGCCGGTCGCGGACGCGCTGCTCACCGCCTTCACCGACTATCGCCTGCTCGTCGCGGCCCTGCTCGTGCTCGCCGCGAAGCGTTGCAGCCTGCGCTTCAGCATGACCGCGCTCGTGCTGGCCGAATTCCTGTTCGTCTGCGCGATCGCCCGCAACGCGGGACCGAAGACACTGCTCGACACCGCGCTGCTGATGCGCCTGGCGATCGAATGCGTGATCGCACTCTGGCTGGTGCTCGCGCTGTTGCTCTACGGCTTCGAACGCGACGCCGCCGCGCAACGGCACCAGCGCGCGAGCCTGCACGATCCATTATCCGACCTGCCCAACCTTTCGGCGCTGCGCCGGCACTGTGCGGGCGACGCATTGCCACCACTCGGCTTCATCCTGCTCGACCGCAGCGAATCGATCCTCGCCGGCCTCGGGCGGCGCCCGCCGGCCCAAAACACCCGCGGGGTGCCCCAACAGCTACGCGCCCTAGGGCGGACGTAACACACCCGCCCCCGGCCCCCCGGCATCGTGGTGCCCCGTAAAACCCGCCGCAGTGCC
>NZ_JBQCFP010000182.1:0-9972 GCF_051958935.1 Dokdonella sp.
AGCAGCATGCCATGCGCGTGATCGGCGACTGGATCAGGTTCTACAACAGCCGTCGCCCGCACCAGGCATTGGGAATGAAGACGCCGGACGAGGCGTTCAAATTAGCAGCGTAACCTGAGCAGAAACCGCTGGGTCATTACAGGAAAGCGATCAGCTAGCCGCGGTTTTCCCGACTATTCCAATTGGCGCTGGGGCGCGCTGGGAGGTATCTGGCACATCGATGCTCGAAGGGCACCAACTTGCGACTACTGCGAAGTACACGGCAGTTACGATAACCCCCACTCGTGCGTCTATCGAATCCGAGTTCTCCATGAGTGGCCAAGTTAGGGCAGACGACGCTCCCCTTGTCCTCAACATGGAAGGCGGAGGCAAAGGAACGATCGCATGGGAAGCGGGGCGCTACTTGCCGCCTGGATCTTCGGCGACCATGTTTCTCAGAATGGTCGAGATGGAGGGTGCACAGCGGGATAAGCCGGGGAAAACGGCTTGCGTGCTTATTGCCATGGAAACCAAGTAGAGCGGCTAGGCGGCAGGCGATCGACGTCTGAGCGGAACAACAGGCGCGTCGCTCCTTAGCGCCTCCAAGTAGTTGGCCCAGGCCTGCATCATCTTGCGACGTTCGGCGAGATACTGCGCCCGGTTGTACACGGCGCGGACTTTGTTCTGCTCAACGTGCGCGAGTTGGCGCTCGATGACGTCGGGCGACCAACCCAGTTCGTTCAGTCGCGTTGATGCCATTGCACGGAATCCGTGGGCGGTCATCGTGTCGCCGTCGAATCCAAGGCGGCGCAGAGCAGCGTTGATGGTGTTCGCGCTCATTGGGCGCTTAGGCGAGCGAAGGCTTGGGAATACATATCGAAAGGATCCGGTGAGCTTGCGCAGGTCGCGGAGTAGAGCGACTGCCTGCTTGGGCAACGGGACTATGTGCGCCTCACGCATCTTCATCTTGTCAGGCGGTATGCGCCATTCGGCTGCGTCTAGATCCAACTCCTCCCACTCCATCGCCCGGAGATTCCCTGGTCGCACGAACAGCATGGGGGAGAGTCTGAGAGCGACGGCCGTCATGGGTTGGCCTTCATAGCCATCGATTGCTCGTAGAAGTGCCGCCACTTCTTTGGGATCGGTAACAGCGGCATGCGAGGTCGTGACCACTGGTGCGAGTGCGCCTTTAAGGTCAGGTGTGGGATCGCGCTCTGCACGCCCCGTAACGATGGCGTAGCGGAAAACTTGGCCAATGCGTGAGCGCGCGCGATGGGCGGTCTCGTGGTGGCCCCTCGATTCGATGCGCCGAAGAACGGCTAGCACCTCCGGGGGCGTGATATCGGTCATTGGCCGTGCGTCGAGCGACGAAACTAAGCCCAGCACCCATTCCGCTTTGGCCAGCGTGATGGCTGCGAGCTTATGGCGCTGACGGTCCATCCATTCGGACTTGATCGCGCCGAACGTATCGGCTCCCTGCGTGCGCTGTTTCACGCGCTCCGTGCGTCGAATAGCAGAAGGGTCCGCACCGCCTTGGAGCGTTGTACGCGCGATGTCGCGGGCTCTCCTGGCAGCCGCGAGCGATATCTCGGGGAACACGCCGAGCGCTAGCCGTTTCTCCTTGCCGGCGAATCGAAATTTCCAACGCCAGTACTTCGCGCCAGAGGGCGTGACTTCGAGATGTAGACCACCGGAGTCAAACAAGCGATACGTTTTCGCCGCCGGCTTCGCGTTGGTAACGCTGGGGACGGAAAAAGGGGCATGGGGGCATTTAGGGGGCATCAGCCACGGCGGCTGGGTTGGTGCCCCCAATGATGCCCCCAACGAGGCGCGGACGTAAGCGGATATCATCGGACCTTGTCGGACGACGACGTGGCTTGAATTTCCGAGCTTTTCGAAGCGTCGTGGACGTTGCTGGACGACGCTGAATGCTACTTTGGTGCCGAAGGTGGGACTCGAACCCACACGCTTTTAAGGGCGGCGGATTTTGAGTCCGCTGCGTCTACCGATTCCGCCACTTCGGCACGGACCGCGCGAACGGATCGCGCGGGGCCGCGCAGTATACGCCAAAGGCGTCATTGCGTGGCGTCGAGGGCGAGCTGGCACTCGTCGCAGCGGTACCAGCCGGAGCCGGTGGGGTAGAACTTGAGGCAGTTCTCGAGCGAGCGGCGGTAGATGTGCAGTGAGACCGCGTTGGCGTCGTCGCTCGGGTTGAGGATCGTGTGGTATTCGTGCGGAGGGATCAGGCTGCCGGCGGAGCCGGCGCCCGCGTTCATCGTGCCACGCGGCTCGAAGCGGTAGCGGCCCTCGCGCGATTCGACCAGTTCGTACGGCGTGATCTCGAGGAAGCCCTGCCAGACGCCCTCGACGCACCACTGCCCCGCGTGATCGTGGATCGGCGTGCCCTGGCCTGGTCCCCAGGTCATCGCGACGACGCTGTAGCCGTGCTCCTCGCTCCGATAGAGCTCGCGTCGGGCGTAGTGGTCGTCCTCGCGCTCGAACACGCACGCGGGGAGCTGCACGTTCGGGTCGCGGATGAGCTTGCACAGCGCATGGCGCAGCGCGTCGGTGGTCGCGGTCTCGTCGGGCAGCACGACGGCGGCGTCGATCGCGGCAATCAGCTGGCGGGCGCCGGGGAACTCGAGCGAAAGCATGGTGGGTACCCGGGAGACGGGGCGTCGGAACGGTGCGCGGATTCTAGCAGGCTGTCGATCGGCGCGGTCCCGCGCGGCGCCCGCGCGCGTCAGCAAGGCCGCGCAGGTGCGCGACCGGAACGGCGCGGCGCACCAAGGCGGGCTCCCGGCTGCGTTGGCCTCGCGACGCGGCGCCCGCGGTCAGCGCAAGGTGATGATGTGGACCGGCATGTCGCCGGTGGCCAAGGTGGCGCCGGTAGTGTTGCACGCACGGATCTTCACCATGCCCGCGCTCGGTGAATTCAGCGCGACGATGATCATGCCCTGCGGCATCGTCGCGCCGGCCTGTATCGCGAAGAACGGGATGTCGCCGGCTTGCACGCCGGGCACGCTGACGTTGTAGTCATTGCAGTCGTGCGCGCTGACCGTGACTGCGATGGCGCCATTGGAGTAGCCGCCCGCGATCTTGCCGCGCGTGACGCTGTCGTTCGCGAGCTGCGCCGTGCCGACCGCGCCGTTCGCCAGCTCGCTCGATCCGACCGCGCCACTGGCGATCTCGCTCGATCCGACGGCGTCGCTGGCGATCTCGCTCGAGCCCACCGCGCCGCTGGCGATCTCGCTCGATCCGACCGCGTCCGTCGCGATCTTGAAGGCGGTGACTGCGTTGTCGGCGATCTTTGCGTTGGTCACGGAGCCGCCCGCCAGCTCGGTACTGCCGACGGCGCCAGCAGCGATCGAGGGGTCCGGATACGTGCCGGTGAGATCACCGCCGGCAGGGCCTGTGGTGCCACTCAGCGTGAACTGCGCGACCGGCGTGGTCGCGATCGGTTGGCGCGGCAGCATCGGTACGCCGTCCACCGATACCTGCAGGTACAGCTGTGTGCCGCTGAATGCGCCCGGAAAAGCGAGCGAGAGGCTGAAGAGGCCGTCGTCGACGGGGAAGTCCGCTTCATCGATCGCGGTGCCGACCTGATTGCCGCCATTCTCCGCGTCGTAGAGCGCGAAACTCAGGTCGAAGGTGCCGTTGGCCGGGGCGCCGTTCTGCTGCAGCCGGCCCTGGTAGACGAAGTCCGGCAATTGCGGCTCGGCGAATGCGGTCGTGCCCGCGAGCGCGAGCGCGGTGAGCAGCGCCTCGGATGCCTGTCGAACGCGCGCGCGCAGGCGCGCCGGGTAGAGCATCGATCGGTTCATTGGCAGGCCTCGAAGCCGTTGTCGAAGAGGGAATCGCGCTGCACGCTGCCCGGGCCGGCCCAATAACCGGCATGCAGCGAGAAGGCGGCGCCGCTGGAGACGCCGGCCGCGGGCTCGCCGATGCTGCCTTCGAGGACGCGGCAGCGGCCCGGTGAGCGGCTGGTGCCGCCGCCGCCGGCGATCGCATACGCGACGATCTGTGCCGTGGCGATACCGCAGCCGAGCAGGCCGAGGAGGGCGGCGCTCGCGAGGTGGCGGCGCCGGAATGGCAGGCGGGTAGCAGGTGGACGGCGTGAGCGCATGGCGTGTTCCGGCAGCCGGTCGGTGGCGCCGCGCATTTCGCCGGCACCGGAACACGCCCACGCAAATGAGCAACCGAAAGGGCCACGCGAACCGGCGCGTGCGGAACGTCGCCCCAAGTCGCGCGAATGCGGCAGCGGTCAGCGGTCGAGGAAGCCCGCGATGGCCGCGCCGAAGCGCGCGATGTCGACGAGGAACGCGTCGTGCCCTTGCGGGCTGTCGAGCGCGACGAATTCGACGTCGGTGCCGCCGGCGCGCAGGCCGTCGGCGATCTGTTCCTGCTGCGACAGCGGGAACAGGATGTCGGTCTCGACGCCGATCACCAGCGCGCGCTCCACATTGAGGCGTTTCAGCACGGATTCGACGCTGCCGGGGCCGGGCGCCGCCGCGTGTTCGGCGAGATCGAACCAGTCGCTCGCGCGCGAGAGATAGAGATAGCTGTTCGGATCGAACCCGCGCACGAACCGCCGTGCATGGCCGGCAAGGTAGGACTCGACCTGGAATTCGAAGCCGAACGGGTCGTCGTCGCGCTGGTCCGCGTCGAGCCGGATGCGCGCGAAGCGCCCGACCCATTCCATCGCCGAACGATAGGTGATCACGCCGAGCTTGCGCGCGATCGACATGCCCGCTTCGGGGTAGTGGTCGTCGTCGTAGCGACCCTGGTTCCAGTTCGGGTCGAGGCGGATTGCCTCGCGCTGCAGCGAGCGGATCGCGATCGCGAACGGCTGCGCCTGCGGCGCGGTCGAGATGCTGATGTGCCGGCGTGCGCTGCCCGGGTGCTGCGCGAGGTAGGCGAGCGCGGTCATGCCGCCCATCGAGTTGCCGATCAGGCAGTCGAGGCGTTCGATGCCGAGGCCTCGCACGAGTTCGTACGCCGCGTTGGCGGCGTCCTCGAGCGTGAGCTCGGGGAAATCGAGGCGATACAACTCGCCGGTCGCCGGGTTCAGGTCGGCGGGGCCGGTCGAACCCTTGCAGCTGCCGAGCGTGTTCACGCAGATCACGAACCAGCGGTCCGTGTCGATGTGCTTGCCCGGGCCGATCATGTCCTCCCACCAGCCGGGCGACGGGTCCTGCGCATTCGACGCCGCGTGCGCGCTCGGCGACAGGCCGGTGAGGATCAGCAGCGCGTTGTCGCGCGCGGGCGAGAGCGTGCCCCAGGTTTCGTAGGCGAGGCGTGCGCCGGCGATCTCGCCGCCGCGCTTCATGCGGAACGGCGAGGGCAGGGCGAACCACTGGCGGGCGTCGGACATGCCTGGAAAACAATACGGAGCGGACGCGCAATGTAGCGGCGGGGGCCGCGTCCGCCAAGTCGGGCGCCGCTCAGATTACGGCCGCTAGCATCGCCACAGCCCTGCCAACCGAGCGAGGACCGATGCCGACCCGCCACCGCACCGTGCTTGCATCGACCGTAGCCGCGCGCCGCGCGTACGTGCCGCATGGACGGGTTTGAACCTCGCCCGGAGCGGCCGGTGCGGCCGCGCCGCGCCCGCATCGTGCGCGTGCTGCTGGTCGCGTCGGCGATCGCCGTGTTGCTGCCGCTCGCGCTGCTCGCATTCATCACGATGTTCGATTGGAACCGTGCGAAGCCGTGGCTCGCCACGCGGGCGAGCGAGGCGCTCGGTCGCGCGGTCGCGATCGACGGTGATTTGGACCTTTCCTGGAAATGGCGGCGTGGCGACGGCGATGAGGCGGCCTGGTCCCCGGGCTTGCGCCTGCGTGCATCCGGCGTGCGCGTCGCCAATGCGGACTGGGCGCGCGCGCCATCTGCCGCGTCCTTCGAGCGCCTCGAGGTGGACGTACGCGCCCTGCCGCTGCTCTGGCATCGCATCGACCTGCCGACGGTCCGGGTCGCAGGGCCATCTATCGACATCGAACGCCGCGCCGACGGCAGCGACAACTGGAGTTTCGAATCCGGCGGCAGCGGCCCGCACGCGTGGAGCGTCGAACTCGGTGACGTCGTGTTCGACGCCGGCGAAGTCGAGCTGCGCGATGCGCAGCGCAAGCTCGACGTGCATGCGACGATCGAGCCGCTCGCCGCGCCGATCGCATTCGGCGAGCGCGTCGAAGGCGACGACCCGAGCACTCGGCGCGAGGTGATCCAGCGCGTCGGCCGGACGGCGGCGCAGCGCCTGCGCGACGCCGCGGCCGAGCGCGAGCAGCGGCGCGCCGAGCGCGGGCGCGCGGTCAAGCCCCCGCCGTATCGCTTCGGCTTCACCGCGAAGGGCACGCTCGCCGGCATGGATCTCACGGCGAAGGGACGCCTGGGCGGCGCGCTCGCGCTGCGCGGGCCCGAGCCGTTCCCCTTGCGCGCCGACATCGATGTCGGTTCCACCGCGATCGCGCTGACCGGCACGATCACCCATCCCGCGAGCCCCGACGCGATCGGCATGCGCCGGTGGATCAGCGGGCAGAACCACGCGCAGCACTACGACAGCCTCGGCATCGCCCTGCCGAACTCGCCGCCGTACGTGACGGTCGGCCGGCTCGCCGGCCGTTTCAGTCCGAATCGCAGCGCGCTGCGCTACGAGGATTTCGCCGCGCGCGTCGGCGGCAGCGACCTCGCCGGCACGCTGACCTACCGCTCGGGCGAACCACGTCCGACCCTGCACGGCGCGGTCGATTCGACCCTGCTGCGCCTGCGCGACCTTGGCGCCGTCGTCGGCGCCGGCAGCGCGGAGGATCGTGCCGCCCGCGGTGATCGCACGAAGCAGCCGGCCGGGCGCGTGCTGCCGGCCGAACCGTTCGAGGTCGAGCACTGGCGCGCCGCCGACGCCGACGTGCACTTCACGGGCAAGCGCGTGATCCGCAACGAGGAGCAACCGATCAGCGATGTCGACACGCGGATCCGCATGGAGAACGGCGTGCTCACGCTCGAGCCGTTGCGCTTCGGCATGGCAGGCGGCCGTGTCGATGGCCGCGTGCGCGTCGATTCCGGTCCGCGTCCGGCGAAGGGCAGCGTGAAACTCGCCGCGCGCAAGCTCGCGCTCGCGCGCCTGTTCGAGGCGAACGACGGCCTGTCGAAGAGCCTCGGGCTGGTCAACGGTGACATCGAACTCGCCGGCGCCGGCGACTCCGTCGCCGCGATCCTCGGCAGCGCCGACGGGTCGCTACGGCTCGTGATGACCGACGGCCAGGTGAGCGAGTCGACGATCGAGAAGGCCGGGCTCAACGTGCTCAATACGTTCTTCGCGAAACTGCGCGGCGATCCGCTCGTGCGCATCGATTGCGCGGCAGCGGTATTCAACGTCAGGCACGGACGCGCGGTCGCGGACCTGTTCGTGTTCGACACCGAGAACGCGCGCATCGACATCGAAGGCTCGCTCGATCTCGGCCGGGAAAGAGTCGACCTCGTGCTGCGGCCGCGCGCGAGCGGGCTGCGCATGCTCACCCTGCGCTCGCCGCTGCGCGTCGCGGGCACGTTCGAGCACGTCGACGTCGAGGTCGAGAAGAAGCAACTGCTGCTGCGCGTGGGTGCGGCGATCGGGCTCGGCGTCGCCGCCGCGCCCGCCGCCGCGGTGGTGCCCCTGGTAGCCCCGGGCAGCGAGGAGGAGAAGCAGTGTGCGCCGCTGCTGGCCGAGGTGGGGAGGAAGGGAACGAAGGCCCCCGCGAAGCATTGAGCGCCCGCCGACCTTGACGCCTGCGCGCCGTGCTCGGTTAGGATGGCCGAGGGGAGGGACACCGGCCCGGTGTCCGACGGACACGCGCGCGTGCCGAGCATCTATCAGCTGAAACCGGCGTTCCAGGGATTGCTGCGTCCACTCGTGCGAGCGCTCGCAGGTTTCGGCGTCAGCGCGAACCAAGTGACCGTGTTCGCCGTGGTCCTGTGCGGGGCGGTGGGTGCCGCCGTCGCGCTCATCGGCGATCCGCGCATCCTGCTGCTGCTTCCGATCGCCTTGTTCGTGCGCATGGCGCTCAACGCGATCGACGGCATGCTCGCGCGCGAGCACGCGCAGCAGTCGAAGCTCGGCGCGATCCTCAACGAACTCGGCGATGTCGCGGGCGACGCGGCGATGTACCTGCCGCTCGCGTTGCGGACCGGCTTCCCGGTCGCGGCGATCGTCGTGTTCGTGCTGCTCGGCGTCGTCGTCGAGATGACCGGCGTGGTCGGCGTCCAGATCGGCGCGAGCCGCCGTTACGACGGCTTCGGTAAGAGCGATCGCGCGTTCGTGGTCGGCGCGATCGGCCTGGTCTACGGATCCGGAGGGGTGCCACGCGCGTGGCTCGCCTGGCCGTTCTGGATCGCTGCCGCGCTCAGTGCGTGTGCCGTCGTTGCGCGTGCGCGCCGCGCGCTCGCCGAAATCCGCGCGAAAGGAGATGCCGCGTGAGCCTCGAATCGCTGCACCTGTGGATCCCGCCGAGCGTGCTGTGGACGTTCGGCGCGATCGTCGCCTTGCTCGTCGTCGCGACGATCATCGTCGCGTTCATGCGTCGCGGCGACGCGGGCAAGCACGTCGAGCTCGCCGCGCGGGTGAATTCGTGGTGGGTGCTCGTCGGCGTGTTCGCGGTCGCGTTGCTGTTCCGCCGCGGCATCGCGATCGGCTTCTTCGCGCTGCTCTCATTCCTCGCGCTCAAGGAATACCTGTCGCTGATCCCGACGCGGCGCGCCGACCGGCGCGTGCTGTTCTGGGCCTATCTCTGCGTACCGATCCAGTACTGGTGGGTGTGGCAGCAGTGGTACCACATGTTCCTCATCTTCATCCCGGTGTGGGCGTTCCTGTTCATCGCGATGCGCATGGTGCTGCGCGGCGAGACGAGGGACTTCCTGCGCGCGGCGGGCACGATCCACTGGGGCCTCATGACGATGGTGTTCGGCCTCAGCCATCTCGCGTACCTGCTCGTGTTGCCCGATGGCAAGCCGTCGGCCGTCGCGCACGGCGCCGCGTTGCTGCTGTTCGTCGTGCTGCTCACCGAACTCAACGACGTGCTGCAGTACATCTGGGGCCGCACGCTCGGCCGCCGCAAGGTGATCGAGTCGGTGAGTCCGAAGAAAACTGTCGAGGGCCTCGTCGGCGGGGCGCTCACGACGACGCTCGTCGCATTCCTGCTCGCGCCGGTGCTTACGCCGCTCACGCGCGCCGATTCGATCGCGGTCGGCCTCATGATCGGTTTCGGCGGCTTCCTCGGTGACGTGACGATCTCCGCGGTCAAGCGCGACATCGGAGTCAAGGACACCGGCACGATGATCCCCGGCCACGGCGGCATCCTCGACCGCATCGACAGCCTCTTGTTCACCGCGCCGCTGTTCTTCCACTTCATGGCGTACTTCTATTTCTGATGTGCCTGCCGCAACGCCGACCGAAACGTGCGTTCGTCCCGCGAAAGCGGCTCGCAACGGCCACCCATTTCGGGGTCGCTGGCACGGCAAAGCAGAAGATTGGAACACGAAGCACACCGGGCTCACGAAGGAAGCAGAAGGAGGAAATGCTTTCCTCGGTGTGCTCGGTGTGCTTCGTGTTTCAGGCTTTCGCTTGCCGTCCACGTTGCCGCACCCCCGCGGCGGGACTCGCGCTGTGCGCTCGACCCGCCCTACGCGGTCGACCCGCCATGTAGGGCGGTACGCGCGAAGCGCGTGCCGCCGTCCTGGCATTTCGCACGCTGGCGCCCGGCCTGGTTTCGCGGGAACGGCGGCCGCACAAGGCGGCATGCATGCGCCGCGACAATGTGATCAGCCGACCGACAAGTGGTGATCACTACGCCGGTTTGCCACGATCGGCGAGTCAGGATGGCGAGGTGCGCCGAATAGGCATGATCGGCGGGTAGTGCCGAAAAGGCGTGATCGGCTCGCCGATTTGCCATGATCGGCGAGCTAGGCCGCAACGTGATCACGCGACAGAAGTGGTTCACGTCCGCAGTTCGTTGATCCTTTGAG
>NZ_JBQCFP010000183.1:0-2801 GCF_051958935.1 Dokdonella sp.
CGGAAATTCCATGCGCATTCCCCGAATCTACGTCCCGCAGCCGCTGCATCCGGGCCGCGAGGTGGATCTGCCCGTGCAGGCGGGCGAACACATCGCGCGCGTGCTGCGTCTCGACCGCGGCCATCCCTTGCGTCTGTTCAACGGCGACGGCAGCGAGTTCGCCGGCGAGATCGCTTCGCTCGCCAAGCGCGCGGTCAGCGCGCGCGTGCTCGAGCCGGTGGCGAGTGCGGACCGCGAGAGTCCGTTGCGCATCACGCTCGGCCAAGGCGTCGCGCGCGGCGAAAAGATGGACTGGATCCTGCAGAAGGCGACCGAACTCGGCGTCGCGCGCATCGTGCCGCTGGTCACCGATCGCACCGAGGTCAAGCTCGATGCCGAACGCGCCGAGCGGCGCGTCGCGCACTGGGAAGCCGTGCTCGCTTCCGCCTGCGAACAATGCGGACGCAACCGCCTGCCCCAGCTCGCCGAGCCGATGAAGCTCGGCGACTGGGCCGCATCACTCGGCGAAGAAGCCGGGCTGCGCCTCGCGCTCGATCCGCGCGGCGACGCCGATGCACGCACGCTCGATCCGGGCATATGCGCGACCCTCGTGGTCGGCCCGGAAGGCGGTCTGTCCGAACACGATCTGGCAACGCTTTCGCAGGCGGGTTTCCGCGGCCTGCGCCTCGGCCCGCGCATCCTGCGCACGGAAACCGCGGGACTGGCCGCACTCGCCGCATTGCAGGCGATCCACGGCGACCTTTGATGCAGCGACGATGGCGGGCCTCGTCCCTGCGCAGACACATGGCCAGCGCCGACACCTCGTACGCGCGGTACGAGGCGTCGGCGTGACCACGCTTCAGTCGAAACCGTCGGCGAAGATCACGTCGTCCACGACAGCCTCGCCGTCGGTCCACAGGCCGAAGCCGTCCATACCGGGGTTGACGACCGCGGGCGCGCCACTCGCAAGGTCGATCGCGTAGAGCTGCATCGCCGCCGGCGCATCGGCGGCCTTGCCGAGCACGAACATCGCGCGCTCGGCCGTGGCGCCGTCGATCGTGCCGGGGCCGCCGCCGATGAAGCAGCAGGTCGACGGCGCGCTGCCGATCGCCGACAGCGTGACGGGCGAGCCCGGCGTCGACCAGGTCACGCGCGCGAGGTAGGTGAAGTCGAGCACGCTGCGCAGCACCGCGTAGACACTGCCGTCGCCGCCATCGACCGCAAGTGTCACGACGCGGTCGCCCGCGATCGGATACGCCGCGGGCAGCGCCGTGCCGCCGGCGAAGTCGAAGCGCAGCAACTGGTCCTCGCCGTCGCCGTCGCGGCGACCGACCATGAGCAGGTCCGGGCTGGCCGCGCGCCACGCGGCGATGCCGGCGGCGAAGCGGCAGCAACCGGCATCGATCGGCGACGTCAGCGCGGGGTCGAGCGACGTGCCGCCATGCGTGGCGACGACGAACGCCTGCGCCGGCAGTACGCCGGCCGGATCGGCGAACACGCCGACGAGGCGCGAACGCGGCGCGTCGAAAGCGAGCGCGGAGAACGCGAAGCCGTCAGGTGCGACGAAGGTTCCGACCGGTACCGTCGCGGCGCCGTAGGCGATCGCCATCACCGTCACCGGCGCGTCGGGCGCCGCGCCGGACGGATCGGGCGCGATCGCGACGTAGGCGAGATCGTTCGCATCGTCGGCCGCGAGCGCACCGAGCGACACGAGCAGGCGATCCGGCGGATGGGCGAGCGTGCCGCCGGCGACGTCGCCGCTGGCGGCGTCACGCACGATCGCGGTCGCGTCGTCCTGGCGCGAGAGGGTGAGCACGCGCGCTGGCGCCGGCAATGCGGCGAGCGCGACCGACGCGCACAATGCCACGCGTGCGAGCGAGGAAGGCATCGACATGGCGATCTCCTCAGCGCGCGCCGCGGCGGACGAGGTCCTCGAGTTCGCGCAGGCGCGCCTCCAGTTGGTCGATGCGCTCGTCGCGCTCGCGCACTTCGTCCTGCAGCGCCTTCACCGAGGCGAGCGCGACGCCGGCGACGTCGGTCGGCGCGACGAAGTGGTCGCTCGCGCCGAGGCCGAACGCGGCGTGGAAATCTTCCGCGACCGGGCCCAGATGTCGGTCACCGGCGCCAGCGCCGATGTAGTTCCACGTGCTGATCGGCAACGCGGCGAGCCGCGCGAGCACGCCGGCGCCGTCGACCGGCACGAAGTGTTCCTTCGCGCTGCGGCTCGACAACTGCGCGATCGTTCCGTGCACGAGCATGTCGCCGGCGACGTCGAGCTTGGCCGCGGGCGAGGCGGTACCGATGCCGACGTTGCCGCTCGCGGCGATGTCGAGGCTCGATGTCGGCGCACCCGGGCGGATGCGGAACGGCAGGCGCGAGCCGCCGGTCACGTCGCGCACGAAGAAGTTGGCTTCGTTGGCGGCGACGTCCCAGGCCTGCGCGGTGAAGCCGCCGGCATTGCTCTGGTCCAGACGGATGCCGGGCGTGTTGGTCGTGAGCAGGTGCACGTCGAGCACGGGCGTATTCGTGCGCAGGCCGATGCGGCCTGTCGTCGAAATGAACAGCGAGTCGGTCGGCGCCGACAACACGGTGAACGGAATCGTCTCGGCCGTGATGTCCTCGATCGAGAAACGGTTGAGTCCCGCCTGCGTGGTGTCGTTGGCGGTGAGTTGCCAGTGGTGGTTCGGATACGGATCGGCCGACGTGTCGAAGAACACGATGCGCGTGTTGTTCTCCTTGAGGCGCAACGTGTCGAATCCGAACGTTTCGTTGTCGACGCAATCGAAACCGACGCACTGCGAACCCTGCACGATGAGGTCGTC
>NZ_JBQCFP010000184.1:0-37578 GCF_051958935.1 Dokdonella sp.
CCTACACGAGGGTGTAGGTCATCGCGGGAAACGATCGAAACCTCGTAGGGCGGGTCGAGCGCGCAGCGCGAGTCCCGCCGCAATCCCGCGACGGCCCGCGTCGACCGCGGCGCTTCGGCGGCACGCGCTGCGCGCGTACCGCCCTACGCGGGGATGCGAGGACTTCCGAAGATCGATGCGACTTCGTCGGTACCGAGCGCACGCCATTCGCCCGCAGGCACGTGGTCGAGCACGAGGCCGCCGATGGCGCTGCTGTGCAGCCTCGTAGGGCGGGTCGAGCGCGCAGCGCGAGTCCCGCCGCAATCCCGCGACGGCGCGCGTCGACCGCGGCGCTTCGGCGGCACGCGCTGCGCGCGTACCGCCCTACGCGGGGATGCATGGACTTGCGAAGATCGATGCGACTTCGTCGGTGCCGAGCGCGCGCCACTCGCCAGGAGGCAGCTGGTCGAGCACCAGGCCGCCGATGGCGCTGCGGTGCAGCGCGTCGACGTGGTTGCCGACCGCGGCGAACATGCGCCGTACCTGGTGGTAGCGGCCTTCGCTGATCGACAGGCGCGCGCGGCGTGGCCCGAGCGCTTCGAGTTTCGCCGGCGCGAGTGGCGTCGTTTCCGATTCGAGCATGAGCGTGCCGCTCGCGAACAGCGCGGCCTCGTCACCGCGCAGGTCGTGCGCGAGCGTCGCCTCGTACACCTTCACCACCGCCGCGCGTGGCGAGATGACCCGGTGCAGCAGCGCGCCGTCGTCGGTCCACAGCAAGAGACCCGAGGTGTCGCGGTCGAGCCGGCCAATGGTCGACAGCGCGGGGCTGCGCGCGCGCCAACGCGGCGGCAGCAAGTCATAGACGATGCGCCCGGCGTCCTTGGTCGAACAGGTGTAACCGACCGGCTTGTGCATCATGAGCACGAGCCCCGGCGGCGGATCGAGCGGCTCGCCGTCGATGCGGATGCGCGCGTGTTCGACCCTGTCGTCGGCGTACAGCACCTCGCCGTCGGCGTCGGTGATGCGGCCCGCGCGGAACATCTGGGTGACTTCCTTGCGGCTGCCATAACCGAGGTTGGCGATGAGCTTGACGAGTTTCACGCGCGCGGTTCCTTTGCTTCGATGACCTTGTAGCCGTCGCGCTCGACCACGGTGCGCAGCGCACGGAAGCGCGCGGCGAGCGTCGCCTCGTACGGCAGGTGGCGGTTCGCGACGAGCAGCAGCACGCCGTGCGGCTCGAGCGCGTTCGCGGCCGCCTCGATGAAAGCACGGCCGAGCGCGGGCTCGTCGGCGCGCCCCTGGTGGAACGGCGGGTTGCTCACGATCGCATCGTAGCGGCGCGGCAGGCCGCGCGTGACGTCGTGCCAGAGGAACGCGGTCGCGATCGCGCGCCGGTTCGCCGCGAGTGTCGCGAGCAGGTTCGCTTCGGCCGGTTCGCGCGCACGCGCTTCCGCCTCGTAGAGGTCGAGCACCTCGACGCCTTCGCAGCGCCGCACGATTTCGCAGGCGAGATAACCGTAGCCAGCGCCGAGGTCGGCAACGCGCGGGCCCAGCGTCGGCGGCAGGTGTTCGGCGAGCAGTGCGGACGCGGCATCGACGCGATCCCAGGCGAACAGGCCGGGACGGCTCATCCAGGCGCCCTCGGCGATCGGTCGCGTCGCGTCGAGCGCGCCCCACTCCGCGGCGAGTGCAGCGTCGACGCGCGCGTCGAGCGGTGCGGTCCAGCAGACGCGGCACTTGTGCCGCGACGCGCCCTGCAATGCGCCGGCGAGGCGTGCGAGATCGGCCATGCTCGAGCGCGCGCCTTCGTTGTTCGGCTGGCACGCGACGACGATGCCGCCGTCCGCGGCCATGCGAACCGCGCGCGCGAACAGCGCACGCGCCTCGCCACGCTGGCGCGGTGGGATCAGGAGGACGAGCGGCGCGCTCGGCGACACCACGTCGACGAGCCGCGCACCGCTGCGCTCGAGCGCGTCGGCGAACGGCTTGAACGTCTGCACGCAGGCGAACGCGTCGCGCCAGCGCGCGACCCAGGCGCCCGTGCGTGCGCGCAGGAACACGGCGTCGCGAGCGGCGCCCGCGCGAGCAGGCAGCGCGACCTGCCCCTGCGCGAGCGGCAGGAACAGCGTGTCGAGCACGTCCTCGACGTCGACCGCGCTCATGCGTGGCGGCGCGCCGGCGGCATCAGGCCTCGCCCTTGCCGTGCGCGAGCAGCGCCTTGAGGTCGGCGAACGGGTTCGACGTCGCGGCCGCGGAAGGCGGCGCCGGCGCGTCGTAGCCGGCGCCCCGCACGTGATCGATGTAGCGCGAGTGCTCGTTGTCGTGGCAATACACGCAAAGCAGCTCCCAGTTGCTGCCGTCGGCCGGATTGTCGTCGTGGTCGTGGTTGCGATGATGGACCGTGAGTTCCGGCAGGTTCGCGCGCGTGAACGTGCGCCCGCAGCGGCCGCAAACCCACGGATACATCTTCAACGCGCGTTCGCGGTAGCCGAGTTCGCGCTGCTCCGCCGCGCGGCGCGCCGCGGCGACGATGCGGTCGAGCTTGTCGTCGTCGGGCTTGCGCATGCTCAGGCGGGACGGGGCGTCGGGGGCGGAGGCGCATGTTAACGCGTCTCCCCGCAGGCATCCCTGGGTCGCGACCGCCGCGACGACCGCCTCGCGGCGGCGGCCAGCTCGGCGCCGAGCGCCTCGAACCCGGCGTAGCGCGCCATTACAGGTAGACGCGCGGATGGTGCGCGTCGACGCCTCCGCCCGCGACCTGCAGAACCACGGCCTGAGGGCCGGGTGTTCCTCGAGCACCGGTCTCACGCTCGCGCTTCCGGCGCGAGCGGCGCCGCGCGACCCCGCCGGCCGCGTGATCGCGTTGGACATCGCGTGCGCCATCGCGCACGCTCGTCCCATCGACTCCGGATTCCACGCATGCGATCGACCCCGCGTACCGCCCTCCTTTGCTGCGCCCTGCTCGTCGCGTGCGGCGCCGGCGCCGCCGAACCGAAGCCGAGCAATGAGGAGGTCGAACGCAGCCTGCGCAAGCTGCTCGTCGCCTCGCCGTACCGCATTTCCGAGTCGGCGCGCGCGGGCACGATCCGCTTCCGCGTGCAGACGCTCGGCGCACCCTGGGCGTGGCCGGAAACACACGAACAGCACGTGCGCAACGACGGCGCGACGACCGAACTGACGATCTGCGCCGACTGCGGCGAGGAAGCGCCGCCGAGCGCGGAGGACCTGCGCCGCTACCTCGAACCGAACGCATGGGTGCAGAGCCGAGACCGGCGCGTGATCGCGTTCGCGCGCGCGGCGACCGGCGGCACGGTCGATTCGCGGATGAACCAGCTCGTGCTCGCGGTGCAACGCAAGCTGACCGGCACGATCGATTTCCGCGAATACCGGACCGCGACCGAAGCGCTGATCTCGCGCGGCGGCGACTGCACCGAGTTCGCGATCCTGCTCGCCGCCGCGGCCCGCGCGCGGCACATCCCGACGCGCGTCGTCGCGGGCGTGTCGTACGCGAGCCACTTCCTCGGCGAGCGGCACGCGTTCAGCCCGCACATGTGGGTGCAAGCCTGGGACGGGCGACACTGGACGAGCTACGACGCCGCGCTCGGCAAGTTCGACGCGGGACACATCGCGATCAGCATCGGCGACGGCACGCCGGACGGATTCCGGGGTGAGATGCACGCGATCGCGCGGATGCACATCGTCGAAGCGGCCGGCGTCGTCAGGGACGCCGGTTGATCACGTCAGCGCAACGGCTCAGCGCGACGTCGCGGGGTCGGTTTCGTGCACGAGCGGCAGTTCGGGCAATGCGTCGTTCGCATCGACGAATTCGACGGCAGCCGGGTCGCTGATGCCCCCGACGGTAATCATCTCGAGCTTTCCGGACAGGTCGACGTATTCCTGCGACGGCGACGACGGAGAGCCGTGGATGCCCGGCGGCGGCGGGACTTCCGCTGGCGGCGACGTCGCCTGGGTCGTCACCGCGTCCTGCGCGTGGCCAATCGGCGACGACAGGGCCAGCGCAGCGCCGAACCCGAGAGCAGCGCCACGTCCGACCGTGCGATACGAAATGCACAGGGGTCCCTTCGCACCGCGCACGAAAGCAATGCGCTCCGCATCGCTCATGCCGTCGAGCGAATGGACCGCCTTGCTGCAACGACCGCAGTAGCCGGCGATGCGCCGCTGCTCGTCGATGCCGAGCGGACAGGGCTGGTCGATCTTCGGGAAGCAGGCCACGGCGTTTTCCTCGCGCGGGTGTCGCCGACAGGTTACGGCAAGCGCCTCAGCGCGCGCCAGCCTCGTGCACGATCGGCAGTTCCGGGACGTCGTCGTCCCCGCCGTCGACCATCGCGGCGGACTTCGGATCGCTGACGCCGCCCATGAGCAGTACCTGCGGTTCCTCAGGCGGCGTCGGCGCCGTCGACGCGGCGCCCGCGGAAACCGTCGCCTGGATCTCGGTGCCGACCGGATCGGCCTGGCCCGGCACGGCCACCGATATCGCGAGCGCGACGCCGAGGCCGAGCGCGACGCCGCGACGCAGGCGGTAGGACACGCAGATCGGCCCGGGCGCGTTGCGCACGAATGCGATGCGTTCGGCGTCGCTCATCGCATCGAGCCCGTGCACGGCCTTGCTGCAATGGTTGCAGAAACCGGCGATGCGTCGCTGCGCATCGATGCCGAGCGGACAGGGCTGGTCGATCTTCGGGAAGCAGGCCATCGCGGATCTCCGTACGTCGGTGGCGGCGCGGCGCGCCGGTGACCACGGAGGATGCAACGCAGGCGCGCGGGGCACGGGGTTGAACCGACGCGGGAGATCCGTTGTGGGAGCGGCGGAAGCCGCGATGCTCTTCAGCCCTCGGCCCAAAAGCATCGCGCCTCCCGGCGCTCCCGCAGAAAGAAAGCGCGCAGGACGGGCCGAGGCGCAGCACCGGATCCGCCGCCAGCGCGGCTTGGTCCAGCCCGCGGCATCGTGCCGATACCGAGTGCGGCGGCACGCGCGATGCGCGTGCCGCCCTACGCGGCCGCGCGCTTGCCCTTGCCCTGCTCCGGCGTGCCGCCGCCCGAACCGCGCGCACGCAACCATGCGGCATATTCGTCGAGGTCGCCCTTGAACTCCTCGACCTTGCCGTCGGCGACGCGCCAGAACGTGTCGCAGACGAGGCCCGTCAGATGGCGGTCGTGGGAGACGAGCACGATCGCGCCGTCGAAGTCGCTGAGCGCCTCGGCGAGCGCCTCGCGCATTTCGAGGTCGAGGTGGTTGGTCGGCTCGTCGAGCAGGAGCACGTTCGGCTTGCGCCAGGCGATCAGCGCGAGCGCGAGGCGCGCGCGTTCACCGCCTGAGAAGCCGTCGATGACTTCGAACGCGCGATCGCCCGGGAAATTCCAGCGGCCGAGATAGTCGCGGAAATCCTGCGTCGACACGCCGGGCGCGATCTCGCGCAGGTGGTCGATCGGCGTCTGCCCTTCGTGCAATGACTCGACCGTGTGCTGTGCGAAATAGCCGAGCACGAGGTCCGGATGCGCGGTGCGCTCGCCCGCGAGCGGCGGCAGCTCGCCGACCAGCGTCTTCACCAGGGTCGACTTGCCCGCGCCGTTCGGGCCGAGCAGGCCGATGCGGTCGCCGGCTTCGAGGCCGAACTTCACGTCCTTCACGATCACCGCGTGGCCATGGTCCTCGATCACGGCATGGTCGGACGGCCCCGCATGCGTGCTGCCCCTGAGCGTGTAGCCTGCATCGACGTGATTGAGCCGCAGCAGCGAATGCGGAAGCTTGACGGGTTCCGGGAAGTTGATGCGGATCTGCCGCTCGGCGCGCACCGCTTCCGTACCGCTGAGCTTGGCCAGGCGCTTGACGCGCGACTGCGCCTGCTTGGCCTTGCTCGCCTTCGCCTTGAAGCGCGCGATGAACGCCTCGAGGTGCGCGCGCTCGGCCTGTTCCTTCTCGAACGCGATCTGCTGCAGACGCAGGTGCTCGGCGCGCTGGTGCTCGAAGCTCGTGTAGTCGCCGCTGTAGAGCTTGGCGCGCTGCTCGTGCAGGTGCAGCGTGTGCGTGCAGAGGCCGTCGAGGAACTCGCGGTCGTGCGAGATCATGAGCAGCATGCCCGGATACTTCTGCAGCCACTGCTCGAGCCAGAGCACCGCGTCGAGGTCGAGGTGGTTGGTCGGCTCGTCGAGCAGCAGCAGGTCCGACGGCATCATCAGCGCACGCGCGAGGTTGAGGCGCACGCGCCAGCCGCCGGAGAACTCGGCGACCGCCATGCGGTGCGTGTCGGCCTTGAAGCCGAGGCCATGCAACAGCCGGCCCGCGCGCGCTTCGGCGTCGTAGCCGTTGATCTCGGCGAGCTTCTGGTGGGCGGCCGCGACCGCGTCCCAGTCCTCGGCGGCCGTCGCAGCGCGCTCGGCTTCGAGCACCGCGTGCACTTCGGCGTCACCGGACACGACGAAGTCGATCGCGGCGTCCGGCAACGAGGGCGTCTCCTGCGCGACGCTGGCGATGCGCAGGCGGTTCGGCAGGTCGACGTCGCCCTTGTCGGGCTCGACCTCGCCCATCACGGCCGCGAACAGGCTCGACTTGCCGCAGCCGTTGCGGCCGACGACGCCGCCCTTCGCGCCGGCATGCAGCGCGATGTCGACGTCGGACAGGAGCAGGCGTTCGCCGCGTCGCAGGGCGAAATTTCTGAAGGCGATCATGGGGTTCGAAGGTGCGGCGGAACCCCGCAGTGTAACCGACGCGCGCCCCGCCGGCATCAATCGGCGAGGCCGCGGACCATCTGCACGAGCGCATCGGCGAGCCGCGTGGGCGTCGCACCGATGTCGCCGGCCAGCCCGCAGAGCAAGAGCGGTGCGCCGAGCTGCGCCTCGCGATGATCGCCGCGGTCCGCCATCGAAGCGAGACTGGAGGGCCGCGGGCGTGATTCGCGGCCATCCCGTGGGGACATTGTATCGCGATGCCGCCTCATCGACGAGTCGTTACAGGCGCAACGGATCGGCGCAGAATGCGCCGCCCTCCCCGCCGGAACGCCCGCCATGAAGGACCTGACGCAAGGCTCGATCACGCGCCATCTCGTCGCGCTCGCGCTGCCGATCGCGATCGGCATGCTGTTCCAGACGTTGTACGTGCTGGTCGACCTCTATTTCGTCGCGCAGCTCGGCGACGCGGCGATCGCCGGCGTCGCCACCGCGGGCAACCTGCAGTTCATCATCATGGGCCTGACCCAGGTGCTCGGCGTCGGTGCGATGGCGCTGATCGCGCGCGCGGTCGGCGCGAAGAACCAGGCCGATGCGAACCTCGTGTTCAACCAGAGCCTGCTGATCGCCGCGGTGTTCGCGGCGATCACGCTCGCCGGCGGCTACGCGTTCGCCGGTGCCTATGCGCGCGCGCTCGGCGCGGACGCCGAAACGGCGGCGCTGGGTACGACTTACCTGCATTGGTTCCTGCCTGGGCTCGCGCTGCAGTTCGCCCTCATCGCGATGGGTTCGGCACTGCGCGGTACGGGCCTCGCCAAGCCGGGCATGGCCGTGCAGGTCGCTACCGTCGTGCTCACTGCGATCCTCGCGCCGGTGCTCATCGCGGGATGGGGCACGGGCCAGCCGCTCGGCATCGCGGGCGCGGGGCTCGCGACCTCGCTCGCGGTCGCGGCCGGCGTCGTCATGATGATCGTGTACTTCGCGCGCCTCGAAAAGTACGTCGGCGTCGACACCGCCCTGCTCAGCCCCGACTTCGCGACGTGGAAGCGCATCCTGAAGATCGGCGTGCCGCCGGGCGGCGAGTTCGCGCTGATGTTCCTGTTCCTCGCGCTCGTCTACTTCATCATCCGACCGTTCGGTCCCGCCGCCCAGGCGGGTTTCGGCGTCGGCTCGCGCGTGATGCAGGCGATCTTCCTGCCGGCGATGGCGGTCGCGTTCGCGGTCGCGCCGCTCGCCGGGCAGAACGCCGGGGCGCGCCTGCTGCCGCGCGTGCGCGAAACCTTCGACAAGGCCGCGCTGATCGGCAGCGCGATCATGGCCGTGCTCACCCTGTTCTGCCACTGGAGACCGGACTTGCTGGTCGGATTCTTCACCCGGGACGCCGAAGTCGTGCGCGTAGGCAGCGAGTTCCTGCGCATCATCTCGTGGAATTTCGTCGCACAGGGCCTGATCTTCACCTGCGCCGGCATGTTCCAGGCGCTCGGCCACACGCTGCCGCCGCTCTATTGCACCGCGACACGCGTTGCCGTGTTCGCGACCGTCGCGTGGTGGCTGTCGACGCAGCCGGGCTTCGAGCTGCACGAAGTCTGGTACGTGTCGGTCGCGACGGTGACCCTGCAGGCGATCCTCATCATCACGCTGCTGCTGCGCGACATCGGCCGGCGCACGCGCGCGGCGATACCGGCAGCGACCTGCGGTTGGCGGCGACGGCGGCTGCGCCCGCCGTCGCTTCGTCAACGCGGCGTGTCGGTTCCGACGAGCGCGTTGCACTGCACTTCGACGCGCGCGCCGAGCGCCAGGCCACCGGTCGCGTAGGCCATGCGCGCGGGAAAGTGCCGCTTGAAGTAGCCTCGATAGACCTCGTTGAAGGCGGGCCAGTCCTTGATGTCGGCGAGCGCGACCGTGCACTGCACGACGCGATCCCACGACGAGCCGTGGCGCGCGAGCGTGTCGCCGATGTTCTGCATGAGCTGCTTGGTCTCGGCCGCGATGCCGCCGGCGACGAGCTTGCCGTCGGTGCCGGTGCCGATTTCACCCGAAAGGTAGAGCATGCGGTCGACGCGCACGGCTTCGGAGAATGGCAGGTTCATGCCGGGTGGCGCGTGGGTGACCGGGAAGTACTCGACGTCGTCCGCGGCGAACGCGGGCACGGCGAAGGCGAGCAGCGTGCCGAGGGTGAGGCGCAGCGTTGGGCTGCGGGCGTTCGGCGCAAGAGCATCGCGGCTGAAGCCGCTCCCGCGGAAAGCGTCGCCGAAGCCGTTCCTGCGTTGACGGGTGTTCCCGTGGGACGTCGATGCGTGCATGGGCGACTCCGTGTCAGGGGCGCAGCGGTCGCTGTTCGCCTTCGTCGCGCAGGCTGAACGGCGTGAAGTGCGTGTGCTCGTCGTAGATGTCGACGCCTTCGCGGCGCTTGAGGAAGCCGATTACCGCGTAGGTCACGGGCGTCAGCACGATCTCGACGAGCACCTTCATGGTCCAGTTGAACGCGATCACCTTGAGCATCGTCTGGCCGGACCAGATGCCGGCGAACGCGATCGGGTAGAACGTGATGCTGTCCAGGCCTTCGCCGACGATGGTCGAGCCGATCGTGCGCGTCCACAGCCAGCGCCCGTTGGTCCACAGCTTCATCTTCGCCATCACCCACGAGTTGGCGAAGTCGCCGATCCAGTAGGCGACCATCGAGGCGAGCATGATGCGCCAGCTCGCGCCGAAGACGATTTCCAGCGCAGGCTGCAGTTGCTGGTTGAACGGCTCCTCCGGGCTCGGCGTCATGCCGATGACCGCGACCGTCATGACGCACGCGAACGCGAGGCCGCCGAACCCGGCCCAGATCGCGCGCCGTGCGCGCGAATAGCCGTACACCTCGGTCAGCACGTCGTCGAAGATGTAGCTGATCGGGAAGAACAGGTTGCCCGCGCCGAACGTGAGCGCGCCGAGCAGCGGCAGGGTGACCGTGCAGACCTTGGCCGGGCCGATCAGGTTGGAACAGAGCAGGACCGCGACCATGCCGCCGACGAGCAGGTCGTAATAGCGGAACCCCGGCGCGCGAGCCGCGGTCGTGGATGCACTCATGGGTTCTCCCGCGATGAACGCGCCATCATAGCGCCTGGGCGAAGCTTCGGTTGCGGCCGTGCCGTCCGATGCATACTGTCGCGTTATACCTTTTCACCACGCAAGGATGAACATGAACCCGATGTGGAAGCATCGCGTCGCCGCATGGCTGGGGCTCGTTCTGCTCGCGGCATCGCCGATGCACGCGCCCGCCGCCGAAGGCGATCTCGTGAAGTCGGCCGTCGACCCCGCCAGGCGCGTCGCGCTCGCCGGCACGCGCCCCGCATGGACGCACGCCGAGCGCGCGCGCAACGACGTCGATGCCGACCTGCGCCTCGAGCGTGTCACCCTGGTGCTCAATCGCACGCCCGAACGCCAGGCCGCGTTCGAAGCGCTGCTGCGCGACCAACAGGACCCGCGTTCGCCGCGCTACCACCGGTGGCTCGGTGCGCAGGAGATCGGCGAGCGCTACGGCGCCAGCCCCGCCGACATCGCGGCACTGTCCGCCTGGTTGCGCAGCGAGGGGCTCGATGTCGTGGCGGTCGCGCCGAGCCGCACGCGCCTGCGCATCGGCGGGCGCAGCGCGGATCTCGCCCGCGCATTCGGCACGCAGCTCGCTAGGTTCGACGATACCGAGGGCATGCGCATCGGCGCCAAATCCGCGCCACGCATTCCGGCCGCCTTCGAAGCCGCCGTGCGCGGCGTGGTCGGCCTCGACGCGATCACCTTCCGCTCGAGCCATCGCGTCGGAGCACCGCGCAGCGCATCGATCGGCAAGGCCGCGATCTCGCCCTCGGGCACGACCTGCGACGCCACCGGTTGCGACCACGTGGTCTTCCCGGCCGATTTCGCGCGCATCTATGGCCTCGATGCGGCGCCGGCGAGCGCACTCGACGGCAGCGGCGTATCCATCGCGATCGTCGCGCGCGAGCGCGTCTACGCGGAGGACGTCCGCAACTTCCAGTCGATCGCGAACCTGCCGCAGCGTGCGGTGCAAGTCGTCATTCCGCCCGGATCGCTCGACCCGGGAGACCCCGCGACCACGTGCGGCACCGTCGGCGCGCCCAGTTGCGAAGATCCCGGCGACGCGGTCGGCGACCAGTTCGAGGCGACGCTCGACGTCGAACTCGCGGGTGCGACCGCACCGGGCGCGACGATCAAGCTCGTGACCGCCGGCGACGGCGACGATGATGCGCACAATGGCGTGCAGGAAGCGATCGAGTACGTGATCGACGCGACACCGCCGCCCGCGAAGATCATGAGCATCAGCTACGGCAGCTGCGAACCCGACAACGGCGCGTCCGTCACGCGGTACATCGACGACCTGTTCGCGCAAGCCGCCGCCGAGGGCATCTCGGTGTTCGTCGCCTCGGGCGACTCGGGCGCCGCGGACTGCGCCGACCACACGGCCGCGCCGCCGCCGAACCAGTCGCTCGCGATCAACGTGCTGTGTGCATCGGGGCACGTCACCTGCGTCGGCGGCACGCAGTTCGCCGACACCACCAACCCGCTCGCCTACTGGTCGAACAGCAACGCCGCCGGCTATCGGTCCGCGTTCGGCTACATCCCCGAGGGCGCATGGAACGAACCCTTCGACGGCGACGGCAACCCCGCGCTCGGCGCGACCGGCGGTGGCACGAGCCTGTACATCGCGCGCCCGGATTGGCAGACCGGACCGGGCGTGCCGACCACGGGCGGACGCAATACGCCCGACGTGTCGTTCACCGCGGCCCAGCATGACGGCTACTTCACCTGCATGGCCGCGCAACGCGGTTCGTGCGCCGTCGCCGGCGGGAGCTTCAGCTTCCTCGTCAGCAGTGGCACTTCGGCGTCGACGCCCGCGATGGCCGGCGTCGCGGCCCTGCTCTCCCAGAAGTTCGGCGGCGCGCAAGGCAACCTTAACCCGCGCCTGTACGCGCTCGCCTCGCCGCTGAAGGGCGTGTTCCACGACGTGACCGTGGCGACCAGCGGCGTGACCTCGTGCAGCGCGAGCGTGCCGAGCCCGTGCAACAACAGCACCAACGGCCCGAACGGTGCGAGCGGGGGACTGCAAGGCTATGTCGTCACCGACGGCTACGACCTTGCGACCGGCCTCGGCTCGATCGCGGTCGATCGCCTCGTCGCGGACTGGGGCGACGTCCCGACCGGCGGCGTCGAACTGAACCAGCACGGCATCAGCGGTTCTTGGGCCGATCCGGACACCACGAGCCAGGGCATCCTCATGACCGTGCAACCGGATTTCTACGGCCCCGGCAGCGGTTTCCTGTTCGGCGGATGGTTCGCCTATGGCCCTGATGTCTCCGACGGGCTGCGCTGGTACACGATGCAGGGCCAGGTGTCCGGCACGACCGCGGTCCTGCCCGTGCTCGAAACGGTCGGCGGCCGCTTCGATTCGCTCCAGGCGACGACGACGCGACCGGTGGGCGCGGTCACGCTGCATTTCGAGGATTGCTCGCACGCGACGCTGGAATACGTGATCGACGGCCAGCCGCGCTCGGGTACCACGCCACTGACGCGGCTGCTGCCGAACGTGACGTGCACGCCCGCGGGCGCGAACGGCGCGACCGCAGGCCAGTACCTGCTGTCGGGCGTGTGGGCGGACGTGGGCGGCAACGACGGACAGGGACTCGTGCTCGATGCGAACCCGACCCAGCACGTGCTGTTCGGCGCGTGGTACACGTTCGCCGCGAACGGCACGGCGGGCAGCGGCGCCACGGGACAACGCTGGTACACGCTGCAGGCGAACCTGCCGGGCGGTTCACAGATCGGCGCCATATCGATCTACGAGAGCAAGGGCGGCGCGTTCGGCGAGACGAAGCCGACGACGACGACCGCGGTCGGCACCGCGAGCCTTGCTTTCCACAGCTGCACGTCCGCGACCCTGACGTATGCGTTCGACGCGACCACGAACGCAGGCCAGCACGGCACGCTCGAACTCACGCGCCTGACGCCCGCTCCCGCCGGCTGCCACCTGTAACGGCGCCACGCCCTTCCCGGGGCCGGGACGGCGACGGCACGCGGCGGCCGCCCGCCGCGCGCTCATGGCGCCGTGGCAAGTAGAATGTCGCTCCCCCGCAGCCGGATGACGGCTGCGGGGATCGCCATCGACTTCAGCGACCCACAGGAATCCCCATGGGCAGAGGCCCCAGCATCGAAAACCGCAAGAACGCCGAGGACGCGCGCCGCGGCAAGATCTTCACCAAGCTCATCCGCGAGATCACGATCGCCGCGCGCACTGGCGCCGACCCCGCCGGCAATGCGCGCCTGCGCGTCGCGATGGACAAGGCGCTGTCGGCGAACATGTCCAAGGACACGATCGAGCGCGCGATCAAGCGTGGTTCGGGCGCGGACGGCGCGGACGACATGCAGGAGCTGCGCTACGAAGGCTACGGTCCGTCCGGCGTCGCGCTCATCATCGACGCAATGACCGACAACCCGGTGCGTACCGTCGCCGACGTGCGTCATGCGCTGTCCAAGCACGGCGGCAACCTCGGCACGTCGGGCTCGGTCGCGTTCCAGTTCAAGGAACTGGGCGAGATCGTGCTCGATACGAAGGCGTCGGGCGGCGAGGACAGGATCCTCGAGCTCGCGCTCGACGCAGGTGCCGACGACGTCGTCGGCGAAGCCGATGCGTCGGTCGTGCTGTGCGCCCCGGAGAGTTTCGAAGTGGGGAAGAAGGCGCTCGTCGCCGCGGGCCTCGCGCCGATCAGCGCCGACATCGTGATGCGTCCGGACAACCGCGTCGCGGTCAGCGGCGAGGCCGAGGAAACGCTCGGCAAGCTGCTCGACTGGCTGGAAGAACTCGACGACGTTCAGGACGTTTATCACAACGCCGCGTTCAGCGACTGAACGCTCGCGATCGGCGACACGACGCGCGCGGAACCCGGCGCTAGACTGCGGGTTCCCCCCGCCGGGACCACCGCCATGCTGAGTTCGCCGCCGACCGCCTTCCTGTTCGACCTCGACGGCACGCTGGTCGACAGCGTCTACGAGCACGTGCTCGCATGGCAGGAGGCGCTCGACAGCGAGGGCATTTCGATGTCGGTGTGGCGCATCCATCGCCGCATCGGCATGAGCGGCGGGCTCATGATGAACGTGCTGCTGCGCGAGAGCGGCATCGCGATCGACGAGGCGCGCGCCGAACGCCTGCGCCGCGCGCACGCGGCGGCGTACAACCGGCGCTCGGCCATGATCCGGCCGCTGCCGGGCGCGCGTGAACTGGTCGCGTACCTGTCCGCTTCATCGATTCCGTGGGCGGTCGCGACGAGCGGCCGCATGGAAACCGCTGGGCCGGTGCTCGCGACCCTTGGCGTCGACCCAGCACGCGTGCCCGTCATCACGCGTGACCTCGTGCGCTACGCCAAGCCCGATCCCGACCTGTTCCTCGCGGCGGCGGAGCGGCTCGGCATCGCGATCGAACAGTCGACCGTGGTCGGCGACGCCGTATGGGACATGCTCGCCGCGCGTCGCGCGCGCGCGCTCGGCATCGGCCTGCTCTCCGGTGGCTACTCGGAAGGCGAACTCGAACGCGCCGGCGCGTATCGCGTGTTCGAAGACCCCGCCGACCTGCTGCGCCACATCGACGAAGTCGGCGGGCGTGGCGCGCTCACGTAGCGTCGCGCCCCGGCATGGGGAGGCATCGCGTTGCGCATATCCCATGGAAGCGATGCCTACGCGCGACGGGCCTCGTCCGTTCGCGCTGAGCGCAGGCCGCAGGCCGGCGTCGAAGGGGCGTCGCCTCGGTGGCGGGTGCTTCGGCGCCGCCCGCTTCGCGGCTAGCGCTCAGCGCGAACGGGCTCGGGTGTGGAGCCGGCAAAGGCCTGCGCCTGGATCATTCGTTCGCGTTCGCGTAGAGCTTCACGACCTCGTAGAGGAAGCGCCGACCGTCGAGCAGCGACTTCACGCGGATGCGCTCGTTCAGCCCGTGTGCGTGGCTGCCTTCGATGTCGTGGAACATGCCCGAGAGGCCATAGGTCGGCGTGCCGGCCGCGTTGAGGA
The DNA here is from genome assembly GCF_051958935.1 of Dokdonella sp. Taxonomy (GTDB): domain Bacteria; phylum Pseudomonadota; class Gammaproteobacteria; order Xanthomonadales; family Rhodanobacteraceae; genus Dokdonella_A. The sequence continues at coordinate 14,713 of NZ_JBQCFP010000184.1, forward strand.
AGCGGCCGTCGGTCGCGCCGGTCGACATCGTCGGCACGATCGCGACGCCGGGCCAGATCGATTCGGCGACCTTGCGTACCGGAGCCATGATCGCCGGCGACAGGTTCGGCGCGTTGCCGACCGGGCTCGGCTCGCCGATCGCGGTGATCGAAATGTCGGCATCGTCGGCGAGCCGTGCGAGCGTGTTCTTCACCGCCTCGAGCGGCACGCCCGGCAGGATGCGGCAATTGACGTTCGCACCCGCGCGCTGCGGCAACGCGTTCGGCGCATGGCCCGCGTCGACCATCGTCGCGACGCAGGTCGTGCGCAGCATGCTGTTCCACCCCGGATTGAGCGTCCAGAGGCGGTCCGCCGCGGCCGCATCGGGCGGATCGGCGAGCACGGCCTTGATGTCCTCGGCGACCGCCTGCGGCGCGAGTTCGAGCTGTGCCTTGAAGTAGCCGCGCGTGACGTCGTTGAGGCTGATCGGGAACTGGTACGCCGCGATGCGGCCGAGCGCCGCGCTGAGCGCGTAGATCGGGTTCTTCTTCGTCGGCCGAGAGCTGTGGCCACCCTTGTCGGTGACCTCGAGGCGGAAGTCCTGGTAGACCTTTTCGCCCGCCTGTACCTGCAGCGCGACCGGCTTGCCGTGCTCATCGAGTTCGCCCCCGGCGCCTTCGTTGAGCGCGAACGCCGCTTGCGTGAGTTCGGGATGCTCCTTGATGAGCCATTCGACGCCGTCGAACGTATCGGACGTTTCCTCACCGCAGGTGAGCAGCAAACGGATGTCGCGGCGCGGCTGGAAGCCTTCCTTGTGGTAGCGGATCAGGCTGTCGGTGAACACCGCCGCCATCGCCTTGTCGTCGCTCGCGCCGCGCGCGTAGAACCAGCCGTCTTCCTCGACGAGCTTGAACGGATCGCGTACCCAGTCCTCACGCTTTGCCTCGACCACGTCGAGGTGGGCGAGCAGGATGATCGCCTTCGCCGTCGGGTCGCTGCCCTTGATCGTCGCGACGAGGTTGCCGTCTTTCGGCCGCTGCGATGGCACGAGCACCTGCGTGTCCGCGGCGGGGATGCCGCCCTCGACGAGCCGCGCCTGCATCGCCTGCGCCGCCTCGGTGCAGCTGCCGACCGACAGGGTCGTGTTGATCTCGACGAGCTGCTTGTACAAGGCGCGGAACGACGCCTCGCCCGCATCGGGCTTCTTCGCGGCGGCGGGCAACGCGACGGCCGCGAGCGCGGCGACGAGCATCGAGGCGAGACGGTTCGGCTGCATCGGAGGTTCCTGTTCGGCACGAGCCGCAAGCATGGATCGCCGGCCCCATGCACGGCAAGGCGCTTTACACGGCGCGAACATTCGCCGCCGTCGCCCGGCGCACGGGATGCACGCCCCGGCGAGGCGATCGGTTTTCGCGCGCCGCCGCGTATTAGGGTAGGCCGCGGCCGCATCGCCGCATTCCAGACGACTGCCATGCGCTTCCTGCTTCCCGCCCTCGCCGCCACCCTGCTCGGCGCCGGTTGCGCCACCGCTCCGGTGCCGACCAAGACGATCGTGATCCCGGCCGGCGCCGACGCCGCGTACGACACCTGGCACTACGCTCCTGCGGTTCGCGTCGGCGACACCGTGTACGTATCGGGCATCCCGGCCGGGCCCGGTGACGACTACGACACGCGCATCCGCAACATGTTCGCGCGCCTCCAGCGCACGCTCGAAGCCGCGGGCGCGAGCATGGAAGACGTGGTCGAGATCACCTCGTTCCACAAGGAGCCGAAGGACACCGCGAGCTTCGACGCCGAGTTCGAGCGCTTCTTCGCGATCCACAAGGAGTACTTCCCTAGCGGCTATCCCGCCTCGACGATCGTCGGAACGACCGCGCTGCTCGCCGAAGGCGCGCCGGTCGAGATGCGCGCGGTCGCGGTGGTCGGCGCCGGCAAGCACCTCGTCGTGCAACGCGCGAAGCCACCAGCGGTGAAGTAGTCGGCCCGACGAAGTCGCGATGTTCCGTCGCTGCAGGGCGGCGCGTGCATCGCGCGTGCACCGTCAGATGCATCGCGCCTTCCGGCCCTGCCACAACACCGGAGGCCGCCCGCGGCCTGTCACCAGTCCGTGCGATCGGGCAACAGGCCGCGCAATTCGGATTCGGTGAGATTGCGCCACTGGCCGACCTTGAGCGCGCCGAGCTTGATGTTGACGATGCGCACGCGGCGCAGCTGCGTCACGCGATAGCCGAATGCGGCGGCCATCAGGCGGATCTGGCGGTTGAGGCCTTGCGTCAGCACGATGCGGAAGCCGAACTTGGCGATGCGCGCGGTGCGGCACGGCTTGGTCATCTGGCCGTGGATGCGCACGCCGCGCGCCATGCCGGCAAGGAACTCAGGCGTGACCGGCTTGTTCACCGCGACGAGGTATTCCTTCTCGTGGCGATTCTCCGAGCGGAGGATCTCGTTGACGATGTCGCCGTTGCTGGTGAGCAGGATCAGGCCTTCCGACTCCTTGTCGAGCCGGCCGACGGGGAACACGCGCTGCGGGTGGTCGACGAAGTCGACGATGTTGCCGCCGACCTCGCGCTCGGTCGTGCAGGTGATGCCGACCGGCTTGTTGAGCGCGATGTAGACGTGCCGCCTGCCCTTCGCATTCGCCTTGCGCGCGAGCAGCGCCTGGCCGTCGACGAGCACTTCGTCGCCCTCCTCCACCTGCGTGCCGATGCCGGCCGGCACACCGTTGACGGTGACGCGTTTCTCAACGATCAGGCGGTCCGCTTCGCGGCGCGAGCAGTGGCCGCTCTCGGCGATGTGTTTGTTCAGTCGCATCCGCGCATTCTACGGGCTCGCGCCCCAGCAGTTGCACCGTCACGCGAACCGGGTAGGCTGGCGCTCCCGGCGCACCGACGGCGCGCATCCCTCCCGTTCGGATCCGAAGGAGAATCCCCGATGAAGAAGCATGCTTCCGCGGTATGGACCGGCAGCCTCAAGGAAGGCAAGGGCACGATCTCGACCGAGACGCGCGTGCTCGCCGATGCGCCGTACGGGTTCAAGTCGCGCTTCGAGGACGGACCCGGCACGAACCCCGAAGAGCTCATCGGCGCCGCCCATGCGGGCTGCTTCTCGATGGCGCTGTCGGCGCAGCTGAGCAACGCGGGCACGCCGCCCGAGCGCATCGAGACGAAGGCCGAGATCACCTTCGACAAGGTCGGAGACGGCTTCGCGATCACCGCGAGCCACCTGACCGTGAGCGCGAAGGTGCCCGGGCTCGATGCCGCTAAGTTCCAGGAGCTCGCGACCAAGGCGAAGGAAGGCTGTCCGGTCTCGAAGGTGCTCAATGCGAACATCACGATGGATGCGACGCTGGTGAGCTGAGCAGCGGGCATGGGTCCAGCGCGTCTGTAGGCCGTCGCCCCGGTTACTCCCGAGGCAAAATGGATTCCGGCTTTCGCGGTCGAGCGGTCGTTCGCACAAGCTCAGGCGAGCGGCCAGCGTCCGATCACGCGGTATGGTTCCGGAGGCTGGCTGTCGATGAGTACGAACTCCTCGACATGCCAGTCGATCGGCGGCGCGAGCGGCCGGCGCACGGCGTGTTCGGCATCGCGCAGGATCGTCACGTGCGGCACCATCCGGCTTGCGCCGTGCGTGCGGCAGGCGTGGCGCGCGAGCGCGCGGCCGAGGGCATCGTGCAGTTGCAGCAGTGCCGCAGGCGCTTCCTGGCACCCGAGCCAGACCGGCATCCGGCGCGCACCGAAGCTGCCGACCACGTCGAGTCGGAAGTCGAACTGCGGCAGCGTGATGCCCCCGGCAGCGGCGACGGCGCGTGCGACGAGGTCGGGCGGCACCTGCGCGAACTCGCCGAGGAACTGCAGCGTGAGATGGTAGCGCGCGGGCTTGAGCCAGCGCCCGTGCGGATCATGCTCCGCGCGCAACGCGGCGGCCGCTGCGGCCATTGCCGCTCGCGTCGCAGGTGCCGGCGCCAGGGCGAAGAAGAGGTTGCGTATCGCGGGTGCGGGCGCGAAGCCGGGGAGTTCGCCTTGCATCGACGCCAGTCTACGCGATCGGCGCGCGGTGCCGCGCCTGCGGCTGCACGGACGGCGCGCGCGGTGGTACAACATGCGCGTCGCGATCCGGAGTACGCCATGCGCCTCGTACCGTTGTTCGCCGTCGCTGCGGCGCTCGCCGCGTGCCAGTCGGTGCCGGCGCCGGATCGCGACGCGAGTGCGACGCCACCACCGGCACCCCACGACGTCGTGCATGGCCGGGCGTTTCACCTCGAGCGCATACTCATGCCGGCCGGCGCCGTGCTCGAAGTGCAACTCATCGACGATCGCATCGCCGACGGGCCGGACCTCTCGCGTGCGGCGACGATCGCGCGCATGAGCTACGGCGAGCTGCGTGCCCCGCCCTACGCATTCGATCTCCCGTATGACCCTGCCCGCGTCGAAGCGGGCGGCGCTTACAGCCTGCGCGCGGCCTTGCGCGACGAGGAAGGCCGGCTTGCCTTCATCACCGACCACCGCGTGCAGGTCACGCCCGGCGCCGCGGCGCCGGTCGAATTCCGGCTCGTGCGCACCACCCTTCCCTGAGCAGCCATGCCGACGACCGACCATCCGATCGACTACATCCAATTGCCTGCAGCCGACGTCGCGCAGTTGCACCGTTGCAAGCGATTCTTCGCCGCGGCATTCGGCTGGAAGTACCAGGACTGGGGCGACGACTACCACGCCATCAAGCGGCGTAGGCAGCGGCATCAACGCGGATGCCACTCACCGCCCGCCGCATCCGCTCGCAGTCATCCACGCGCGGGACCTTGAAGGCACACGCAGCCGCGTGATCGCTGCGGGTGGTGAGATCACGCGCGAGATCTTCGCGTTTCCCGGTGGGCGGCGGTTCCACTTCCGCGATCCGGCCGGCAACGAACTCGCGGTGTGGTCGAAGGACTGAGGCCGGTCTCGTCACCACTGAGACATCGCTAACGGGTGTCGACGTTGCCGTCGCCCGGCGCCCCGCGGGAAAAACAGCATCAGCGCCGGCGATGGTGGTCGCGGCGATGGTCGTGGTTGCGATGATGGTAGTAGCGGTCGTAATGCACGCCGAAACCGATGGTCGGATAGGAATACCCGTAGTAGCCCGGCGAATCATCGTAGTAGTAGACGTCGGGTCGATAGCTGTAGCGGCTGCTGTAATAGACGCTCCCGCGGTAGCCGTCGTGACGCACGTAACCTCGTTCATAGACGCAACCGCCGAGCGCGGCGAGCAGGGTCACTCCGAGTGCGGTTTTCAGGATCGTTTTCATGACGCATGCCTCGTTCTCTTGAGGTAACGGCGACGCTACGCCTGCGGCGTTAAATCCGGGCTGAGCCAGTGGGCCCCATGCCATTCAGCGCGGATTTCGTTGCGCGCGCTTCAGAAGAAGAGATGCCCGATGGAGAGTGCGATGCGATAGGGCTCGGGCTCGTTGCGATTGCTCAGCACGACCACGGTCAGGTGGCGATCCGGCCAGCGCACGATGACGTTGCGGAAACCGATCGTCTCGCCCGAATGCCATTGCGTATTGCCGGTGAGGCGCCAGCCGAATCCGTACTCGACGTCGGCGACGTCGGTCTTCGTCCATGGCGTGAACGCGAGCCGGCGCGATGCCTCGCCGAGCAGGCGATCATCGTACGCGGCCGCGTCCCAGCGCGCGAGATCGTCGATCGAGGAATAGATGCCGCCATCGCCGAGCACGGCGCTGGTCAGGCTCTGGTCCGTGCGTTGCCATCGGCCGTCGACCTCGCTGTAGCCGTAGGCGCGGTGCGGCACGGGCGGGCCTTCCTGTACCCAGGCGAGCGTACCGCGCATGCCCAGCGGCTCGAAGATGCGCACGCGCAGGAAGTCCTGGAAGCCCAGTCCGGATGCGCGTTCGACGACGAGCGCGAGCAGCGCATAGCCGCCGTTGCTGTAGCGATACGCCGTGCCCGGTGCGAAGTGCAGGCTCGGCTCGCGTTCGAGCAGGTGCAACACGTCGATGTCGCGAAGTGGTGCAGCGAGATCGGCCGGCATGAGGTCCTCGTAGTCGATCAGGCCGCCCGTATGCGTCAGGAGGTGGCGGATCGTGATCGCGTCGTCGCCCGCGGGCAGCGAAGGCAGCCAGCGGCGCACCGGATCGTCGAGTCCGAGGCGTCCGTCTTCGGCGAGCAGCAGGATCGCCGCGGCGGTGAACTGCTTGGTCACCGATGCCAGGCGGTAGTTCGTCGCCGGCGTCGAGGTGATACCCTGCTCGAGATCGGCACGGCCGTACGCCTTGCGCAGCACCGGCGTGCCGTCGCGGAGCACGAGCACCGAAGCGCCGGGCACGTCGCCCGCGTACGCCTGCATCATCGCGTCGACGCGAGCCTCATGCGTCGCCCGTGCCGTGCATCCCGCGAGCAACGCGCCCATGGCCACTCCTGCCAGCCGATATCGCATCGCGAACTCCGTCAGTCGCAGTCGCGCACGCGGCGGAACGCGAGGTCCTCGAAATCGAAGCTGAAGTCGGCGCGCGGACCGACCTTTTCGAGCGTCAACGTGCCGTCGCGGGCGTCGACAGGCAGGTCGATCCACGCTTCGGCATCGACGCGGACATCGTCCCAGGCGACGAAGGCGCGGCCCTGCGAGCGCATGACGATGCCATCGAGGAGCGGCGACTTCGCCGCGCGGAAACGCACCCTGCCCGCGTCCTCGCACAACGCCGCCTCGCCGAACCATGGATCGCGCCAGATACCGAGGCGCGTGCGCACTTCGTCCGCCGCAACGGGTTGACGCACCGATACATCCGGTGCCGCCTCGCCGCGCGCTACGGGCTCGGCCGCGACGCGCGCGGCATAGCCCGCGATCGTCGCGTGTTCGTCCGGCGCGGTGAAATGCTTGAGCAGCACTTCGCCGAGCGTCGTGCGCGCCGCCCCGCCGTCGCCGTTGATGAGCACGACGAATGCCGCGTGGCGATCGGGCAGCAGCATCAGCAACGAGTACATGCCCGACAGCGTGCCGGTGTGCGACACGGTCCACGTGCCGTCGACGTCGGCGAGGCGCCAACCGAGCGCATACGCGTACGCATGCGTGCGATCCCAATCGCGACGGCGCGTGGAGATCGGCATCGGCGTGTGTGCAGTCCACAACTCCCGACGCCGCTCGGCCGGGAGCCAGGCGAGTTGCCGCTCGTCCGGCGCGAGCCAGTTGCGTGCCCACGTGAGCATGTCGTCGAGGCTGCAACGGATGCCCCCGGCGGCCGCCGACGTGATCGCCGGCACGACGTCCGCATCCGCATTGATCACCACGTTGCGGTCGTCCTTGCGCATGTGCGGCTGGGCGACGTCGTCCACGTCCGCGCTGCGCCAGCTGCCGACGCGGCAACGCGACAACCCGAGCGGCTGGAACACCTCGCGCCGCACGAGGTCCTCGTACGACGCGCCGCCCGCGGCCGCGGCGACTTCACCGGCGACCACGTACAGCAGGTTGTCGTAGGCATAGCGCGAGCGGAAGCTGTGCTGCGGCACGAGCCAGGCGAGGCCGGCGAGGATGTCGGCACGCGTGAACGCGTTCGGCTCGGGCCACAGCATGAGGTCGCCCGCGCCCTCTCGCAGGCCGCTGTTGTGCACGAGCAGGTCCTGCACCTCGATGTTGCGCGTGACCCAGTCGTCGTGCATGCGGAACCGTGGCAGGTGGCGCGTGACCGGATCGTCCCAGCGCAGCTTGCCGGCGGCGACGAGTCGCGCGAGCAGCGCGGTCGTCATCGCCTTGCTGTTGGAGGCGATCTTGAACAGCGTGCGCGACGTGACCGGCTTGCCGGAACCTGCGACCGTCTCGCCCGCCGTGCGCACCCACGCGACGCGGTCGTGCTCGATCACGCCGACCGCGAGACCCGGCAGGTGGTAGCGCGCCATCGCGTCGTCGAATGCGATGTCGTACGGCGAGCGCGGCTCGGCCGCGCCGCAGAGGGCCGGGGCCATCACGGCGACGAGCGACATCAGCTTCCGGATTCCATGCCTCACCGCCCCACCTCCTCATGCCTCGCGGCGACATCGATCGCCGCCTGCCACACACGCAGCAGGTTGCCGCTCCAGATCTTGCGGATCGCTTCGTCGTCGTAGCCGCGCCGGCGCAGTCCGTCGGTAACGTTGCGCGTCTGCGCGGCATCGATCCAGCCGTCGACGCCACCGCCACCATCGAAGTCGGAGGCGATACCGACGTGGTCGATGCCGGCGACGCGCACGACGTGCTGCACGTGGTCGAGGAACATGTCGAGCGTCGCGAGCGGATACCGTGCATCGATCCGTTGCATGCCTTCGAGGTACGCGGGCAGGAAACCGTGCTTCTCGCTGTCGTATTCGCCATCGCCCGCCTGCGCGGCAACGGCCTTCTGCAGGGCCTTCTCGGCCGCCTCGCGTGCGGAATCGCGCTTGACGAACTCGCGATACGCGACCGCCTGGATCACGCCACCGCGCGCCGCAATCGCGCGCAGCAGCTCGTCCGGCAGGTTGCGCGCATGGTCGACCAGCGCGCGCGCGGACGAATGCGAGGCGATGATCGGCGCGCGCGAGATGGCGAGTACGTCGCGCACGCACGCATCGGACGCATGCGAGACGTCGACCATCATGCCGAGCGCGTTCGCGCGCGCGACCGCGGCGCGGCCGAATTCGCTAATCCCCTCTTCGTTCGATTCGTGCCGCTCCGCATCGGGCAGAGAACTCGTGCAGAGGTCGTTGTTGCCGACATGGACGAGGCCGAGGTAGCGCGCGCCGCCCGCCCACGCCGCATCGATGCGCGCGAGGTCATGGCCGAGCGAGTACGCGTTCTCGATTCCGATCGCGGCCGACAGCAGGCCATGGGCGCGATTGGCGAGGATGTCCTCTGGCGTGCGCGCGAGGCGGATGCGCGCTGGGTAACGCTGCAGCAAGCGACCGATCGCGGCGTACTTGCGCCCGGCCTGTGCGACCGCATGCGCGTAGCCTTCCGCGTCCAGCGGGCCCTGCTCGACGAACACGACGAGGAACACGGCATCGAGGCCGCCGCGCTCCATCTTGCCGAGGTCGACCTTGAGCGGGGTGTCGCCGCCGGCGTCGAAGCGCGGCTCGGCCATGTAGGCGAACGGGATGTCGACGTGCGTGTCGAGCGTGAGCGGGCGTCCGTCGCGCGCACGGTGCGTGGCGCACGCCGATGCCAGCAACGCGGCGAACGCCGCGACGGCAGCGCGCGCGATCATGCGACCTGCCAGTCGCGCGCGGGCTGTTCGCCGGCGAGCATTTCCTCGAAACCCTGTCGCCGCCGGATCACCGCGTAGCGGCCGCGCTCGAGCATCGCTTCCGCCGCGAGGGGGCGCGAGTTGTAGGTCGATGCCATGGAAGCCCCGTAGGCGCCGGTCGTTTCGATCATGACGAGATCTCCTTCCTCGCAGCGCGGCAACTCGCGTCCACGGGCGAAGGTATCGCCGGTTTCGCAGACAGGTCCGACAACATCGTAGACGATGCGCTCGCGTTCGCGCCCGTGCAGCGGTTCGATCGCATGCCAGGCATCGTACAGGCTCGGCCGCAGCAGATCGTTCATCGCCGCGTCGAGCACGAGGAAGCGCCGCTGCGCGCCGTGCTTGACGCGGATCACGCGCGTGAGCAGCACGCCGGCTTCGGCGACGAGCCATCGCCCCGGTTCGACGATGAGCTGTCCATCGAAGCCGCGCATCGCGTGGCGCAATGCGCGCGCATGGTCGGCGACGTCGACCGGAATGTCGTGGCCTTCGCGATAGCACACGCCGAGGCCGCCGCCCGCGTCGATGCAGGCGACCATGTGGCCGGCCCGGGCGAGCTCGCCGGCGAACCCGGCGATCCGTTCGAAGGCGTGCCGGAAGGGCGCGAGGTCGAGCACCTGCGAGCCGATGTGCGCGTGCAGCCCGTCGAGCACGACGTTCGGCCGCCGCGCGCGCTCGTCGAACCATCGCCATGCCTCGGCGGGCTCGACGCCGAACTTGTTCTCCGCCTTGCCGGTCGCGATCTTCGCGTGTGTGCCCGCATCCACGTCGGGATTCACGCGCACCGACGCGCGCGCGCACTGCATGCGTTCGCGCGCGACGCGCTGGAGCAGGTCGAGCTCGTCGCGCGACTCGACGTTGAAACGGCCGATCCCGGCGGCGAGCGCCTCGCCGATCTCGTCGGCGGTCTTGCCGACGCCGGAGAATACGATGCGCGCCGGCGCGATGCCCGCGCGCAGGCTGCGCCGCAACTCGCCCGCCGAAACGATGTCGGCGCCGAAGCCTTCATCCGCCATCAGCGCGAGCACGGCGACGTTCGGATTCGCCTTCACCGCATAGCAGACGAGTGCATCGAGCCCGGCGAGCGCCGCGCGCAGTTCCGCGGCGCGCCGGCGCAACGCACTCGCCGAGATCACGTGCAAAGGCGTGCCGAGGCGGCGCGCGAGCGCGTCGAGATCGACGCCGTCGAGGCGGGCGCGATCGCCTGCCGGTCCTTCCTCGGCCCATGCCGACATGCTGCTGCTCCCGTGCCCGAAAAAAGACGGCGGCCCCGACCTCGGGCCGCCGTGGGGAGCACACATCAGAAATCGGCGGAAACGGTGAGTTGGGCGTAACGCGGCGACTGGTAGCCCGAGCCCTGCCGCCAGGTCGGGTTGAGGAAGCCGATGTCGGACTCCCGCTCTTCGTCGACCGACAGCACGCGCTGCTGGTCGAGCAGGTTGTAGACGGCGAGCTTCACCCGCACGTTGGTGCTGCCGAACGAGCGCAGCCAGGTGATGCTGGCACCGAGGTCGTAGGTCCATGGCAGGCGGCCACCGGCGCCGCGCGCGCTGTGCGCGTAGATGCGCTGCGACGGCAGGTAGTCGATGTGCTCCCCGGTCTCGGGATCTTCGTAGTACGTGCAGCGATCGATGCAGACGTAGTTGCTGTGGTAGTTGGTGCCGTCGAACGGATTGCCGACGCCGAATGCACTGACCGGGCGACCGGACATTGCGGTGAGCGTTCCGCCGAGCTGCCAGTGCTCGGTGATGCCGTAGATGCCGCGCAGCTTGAGCTGGTGCCTGCGATCATTCGGCAGGTAACCGTAGCCCCGCCAGTTGACCCACGGGTCGTCGAAATTCTCGGTGCGGCCCGTGTCGGAGAAGCCGGTGTCCGAATTGACCGGTCCTTCGGCATTGCCCTGGCTGAAGGAGAGCGTGTAGCTCGCGTTGAATGCCCACTTGCCGTCCCACGCGCGGTCGATCTGCAGGTCCAGCGCCTTGTAGGTCCGCCGCGGCTTGACCCAGCCGTGTTCGCCGACGTAGTTGCCGTCGTCGTCGTACATCGCCCAGCCCGCACGCGACGTGTCGATCGTGACGTAGCCGTCCGGCGTGCCGTCGCAATCGGTGTCCGTGTAGACGGTCGCGTCCTCGCCGGGGTTGCCCATGATGTAGCCGATGTAGCCCGGCTCGCCGTCGCAGAGGATGCCGTTGGAGGTGAGCTCCATGTCGTCGATCGCATGCGTGAGGCGGCGGTAGGTGCCGCGCACGCCCCACGACCACGTGTCGTCGAGCATCGACTGGAAGCCGAGGATCGCCTCGTCCTGGTGCACGGTCTTGATGTCGGCGTCGACCTCGCCACGCAGGTCGCCGACGGTGCCGTCGCCCTGCGAATCGTCGACCGGCCCGATCTGCTGGCCGAGGATCGGCCGGTAGTAGGTCGAGCCGTTGTATTCGAACGGCTCGAGACCGCCGAACGCGTAGAACGTGCGTTCGTCGCGGAAGCCGCCGGCCTGCTTGATGTTGATGACGTTCGCGACCGGCAGGAAGTAACGGCCGAGGTTGCCGAACAGCTTGCTGCGGCCGTCGCCCTTGACGTCCCAGGAGAAGCCCATGCGCGGCGCGACGTTGTTGTCGGACTCGATGTAGCTGTCGCCGTCGGAATTGCGGTTGTCGAAGCCTTCGCGGCGCAGGCCGAAGTTGAGGACGAGGTCGGGCGTCACCGACCAGTTGTCCTCGATGTAGTACGCGTCGGCGAGCGTCTGGAACCGCCCATCCACTTCGTTCGTGCGCGTGCGCACTTAGCCGGTGACGCCGTCCGGGACGACGCCGCCGTTGGCGAGCGTCGCGCCGGGCGTCGTGTCGCGGATCTCGTAAAGCAGGCGGTCCGGCCCCGGATAGAACTGGCGGTGGTTGGATGTGTTGTCCTCGCGATCGAGGCCGAAGCGCAGCAGGTGGTCGCCGAGCTTCCATTCGAAGTCCGCGCGCGCGGCCTTGCGTTCGTCGACGCGCGACGTGACGCTCGCGCTCGCGGTGCAGCCGACGTCGCCGTCGCCGACCTCGCGCAGGTCGCGGATGCGCGAGCACTCGATGTCGTTGGTGCTGTTGACGCTGAAGTCGCGCTTGTTCTGTCCGTACATGAGCTTCATCGACAGGCCGTCGAAAAGATAGGACGTGTACGTCGCCGACCAGTTCTTGCCGCCATGATCGAGGAACTGCGTGTTCTGCTGGTGGCCGCGCGAGCCGCTGTCGAGATCGAACGGATAGATCTTCGTGGTCGTGCGGTCCTTGTCGGAGAACGCGAGCAGTTCCAGCAGGTTCTCGTCGTTGATCTGCCAGTCGACCTTGGCGCCCCAAAAACCGTCGTCGGACTTGCCGTCGTTGATGAGATTGCCGGAGCTGCTCGTATTGGTCGGCTCGTAGCTGCGCGGCTCGACCATCACGAAGAAGAACAGCTTGTCCTTGATCAGCGGGCCCGATGCGTACAGGTTCAGGCTGCTGCGGTCGTATTCGTCGTGGCTGGACACGTAGTAAGGGTGGCCTGCCGCGTCGTAGTGATCCTTGCCCTCGGCCTGCAGGAAGCTCGGCTCCCATACGCCTTCGACACCGAACTTGAATTCGTTCGTACCCGAGCGCGTGACCGCATTGATGACGCCGCCGGTGCTGCGGCCGAATTCGACCGAGTAGCCGCCGGTCTTGACCTGGAACTCCTTGTAGAACGCGTACGGCACTTCCGAGAAGCCGATGCGGTTGTAGAAGTCGGTGACGTTGAGGCCGTTGATGTAGGTGGTGTTCTCCGCGACCGACGAACCGCCGAACGAGATGCCGCTGAAATCGCCCTTGACGACGCCGGGTGCGAGCAGCGCGACCGATTGCGCGTTGCGCTCCACCGGGAGGCGGTTGAGTTCCTCGCGCGTGAGGTTCGTCGCCGATTCGACCGACGACACGTCGACCGCCGTGACCACCCCGCTCGCGGTCACCTTGACCGCCTCGAGCGTCGCCGCGCCGGCGCCGAGCACGATGTCGGCGGTAGTCGTGTTGCCGAGCCCGACCGTGACGTCGTCGAGCGTCGTCATCGGCGAACCGGGCTGCCCCGCCTCGACCGTGTACTTGCCGACCGGCAGGAACGGGAAGCGGTAGCTGCCGTCGCGCTCGACCTTGACCGAACGCGTGAAGCCGGTTTCCGGATTGCGCACGGTCACCTGCGTGCCCTCGAGCGACCCGCCCGTCACATGGCCGGCCAGGGCGCCGTCGCCGCTGGCGGCGAAGGCGGGAATGCCCGCGAGCGACGCGATGCCGCTCGCGATGCAGATGCACAGCGCGGTGCGGTGAAGCAGGATCGTTCTCATGTCCCCTCCCCAGAGTCGGCGTGATCGTTCGGCCCGTGCGCGCCCTGCCGCCTCGGCAGCACCTGCCACGTGAAGTCGTAATCCCACTGGTCGAAATACAGGTTGCCGCCGCTCCACTCGACCTCGCCGCGTTGCAGGTCGACCGTTTCGGAGCGGAAATGCGTCTTCGGCGGCACGAGCTCACGGCCGTAGTCGTCGTTGAAGGCGATGCGGTAGGCGTCGAGGCCGCCGAGGTAGAAACCCGCGATCGCGGGGTCGTCGCTGTCGAGCTGGCCGAACGTCACGTCCATCGGCACCCAGCCGTACGGCGCGATGTAGAGCCAGCCCCAGTCGTGCATGTTGTCGTAGCCGGCGTCGGAATAGATCCAGCCGGACTGCCAGCGCGACGGGATGCCATTCATGCGCAGCAGGGTCATCAGCAGCAAGGTTTGCTGCCCGCAGTCGGCATGGCCGGCGTGCAACGCGTACTCGCTGATGTTGCTGATCGTCGAATACTCGCGCGCACCCGCCCACGGGATGCGGTCGACCGCTGCGTAGAGTTTCTGCGCGATGCGCCAGGGGTTCTTCTCCTCGCCGACGATCTGCCGCGAGAAGAGCTGCAGCGATTCGCTGAACACGACGTGCGGCGGGCGCTCGGCGAGGTACGGCGCGAGTTCGGGCGTGGCGGCCGCCGGCACGACCTTGTCCGCATCGACCGCGTGGTACTGCGCATGGACGTCGAGTTCGTAGGTGACCGAGAACGTCGTCGCCTCGCCCGCCTTCGCGCGCGCCTCGAGGTAGACCGTGCGCTGCAATGCCGACGCCGGTGCGAGCACGTGCCTGCGCGGCACGCTCGCTTCGAAGCGGAGATGCTCCTGCTGCCCGGCGATCTCGCGCGGATACGGCAGCCACGCGCGCACGATCTCGCCCGCGGGCACTGCGTCGGCGTGAACGCTGATCGATTGGGTCACGCGCACGTGGCGCGGTGCGACACTGCTGCGCCCGCTCGCGAGCGCCGCGTCGCGCACTTCGCGGTGGTGCGCATTGGCGACTTCCATCGGGCCGACCTGCGGCGGCGCGGCCTTCACGCGACGCGCGCGCGCGGCTTCGCCGAGCAGGAAGAGGTTCGACGGCGCGCGCTTGAAATAGCGCAGCTCGCCATCGATGAACTGGTGTTCGAGCAGGCCGGCCGCGTCCCACGCGGCAAACTCGGCATCGTCGAGGTCGGGGATCTGCTGCCTCACGCGCGCCTTCGTCGCGTCCGCGTCGAGGCTGAAGTCGAGGCGGATGCGGCGCATGCGTTCGCGCTGGAATTCGAGTACGGACCGCGTCGTCGCATCGGTGCCGGCGTGTGCAAGCGCAGCGGCGATCGCCGATTCGGCGGCCTTGAACTGCCCCGCGTCGACCATCGCAATGATCGCCGCGGGCGCGGCCAGGTCCTGCGCCTGCGCAACGCCGCCGCACATGAGCAGGGCGAGCAGCAGGAGGCGAAGGCGTCGCCGACGCGGCATGGGCGCGACCGTTGCGGATGCGTTGGCCACCGAGAGTGTCCCCAGTACAACCCCGGCCGCCTGTGTAACATGCTTGCAAAGGACCGTCAATAATTTATGCTTCGCTTACGAGCTAACGGAATTATCTATTCTGTGATCGTCGTCGATGCTGTGTCCGAGGACAGGAAATGATCCATACGGCATGGCCCTACCTGGCCCTGATGCTGCTCGCGGCCGGCGTGTTTCCGGCGCTCGAACGGCGCTACGGCTGGCGTGGCTTCGCGGTGCTGCCGCCGATCGTGCTCACGTACCTGCTCGTCACCGCGCTCGCCGCGGTCGGGGTGTGGAAGATCACGCCCGAGATCCGCGACGTGCAGTCGGCACTGATCTCGCGACTCGTGCCCGCGCTGCTGTTCCTGCTCATGATCACCTGCGACCTGCGCGCGATCGTCGCGCTCGGACCACGCGTGCTCGCGGTGTTCGCGTGCACCACGGTGAGTCTGTTCGTCGCGTTCATCACGACGTGGCTGCTGTTCCGCCATGCATTGCCGGTTGACGGCTGGCAGCCGCTCGCGGCGCTCGGCGGCAGCTGGGTCGGCGGTACCGCGAACATGATCGCGGTGAAGCAGTCGATCGGCATGCCCGATTCGCTGCTCGCGATGTCGCTGCTCACCGATGCGCTCTGTTATTCGATGTGGGTGGTGGTGCTGTTTTCCGTCGCACGGCTCGCGCCGGCGTTCAACGCGTGGACGCGGGCACGCTCAAGTGCCGAACTCACGGTCGAGGCCACGGCGCCGACGGGTGCGACGACGCCGGATGCGGTGCTGCTCTGGTGCGGCTCGGCGTTGTTCGTCGCGGTCGCCGCGGCAGGGATCGCGTCGCGCCTGCCGGCGATGGGCATGGTGTCGGCGACGACCTGGACCGTCCTGCTCGCGACGCTCGCCGGGCTCGTTGTCGCGCACACGCCGCTCGCGCGCTTCCCGGGCGCCTCTTCGATTTCTGGCGCGCTGCTGATCCTCGTCGTCGCGGTGCTCGCCTCGCAGAGCAATTTCGACGGCATCGCGAGCGCGCCGCTGTACCTCGCTTGCGGCGTCACGATCATCGGGCTGCATGCGCTGCTGCTCGTGCTTGCGGCGCGCGCGTTCCGTTTCGACCTGTACCTGTGCGGCATCTGCTCGCTCGCGCACATCGGCGGCGTCGCCGCGACGCCGATCCTCGCCGCGAGCTACTCGCGCGCGCTGGTGCCGGTCGGCGTACTGCTCGCGCTGCTCGGCTACATCCTCGGCACCGGTTTCGGCCTGCTGGTCGCCGCCATCCTGTCACGACTGGCCCTCGCCTGATCCGGTTCCTCCATGAATGCGCCCTTCCCTTCCCTCTTCATCGCCGCGCTGCTCGCCACGGCGACATGCGCTCAGGCGCGCGCCGATGATGCGGCGCCATGGCCGGTACCGGAGCACGGCGTGATCGGCGTCGACGACGCCAAGCTCACGCCCGGCTACTGGATCGCACGCCTCGCCGAGCCGGACCGCGTCGTGCTCGACGCCGCCGCGATCGCCGCCGACAACGCGCGCTTGCGCACGCTCGATCCCTCGATGCACGACCTGCGTGCGTTGCCTGCGCGGCTCGACCGCGCGCTCGTCGCGGGCTGGATCGAGGCGCTGTCGGGCGACGTCGACGAGCCGCTGCACGACACCGACGGCCAACCGGTTGCTGCGACGGCGCGCGCCGAATGGCTCGCCAATCGCGCCGTCGACGCGATCGCCGAATCCGCCGATGCGCGCTACGGCCTCGTCGTCGCGCGCGCGGACCTGCGCCGCTTCCCGACCACGACGCGCGTCTTCAGCGAACCCGGCGACACCGACATCGACCGATTCCAGGAGAGCGCGCTGTTCCCCGGCACGCCGGTCGTGATCGCGCATGCGAGCCGCGACGGCCGCTGGTGGTTCGTGGTGAGTCCGCTGTACGCCGCGTGGATCGAACGCCGCCTCGTCGCCGAAGGCGCCGCGCGCGAGGTGTTCGCCTACGTAGATCGCACCCCTTACCGCATCGTCACCGGCGCGACCGTCACGACGGTCGCGACGCCCGAGCAACCGGCCGTGTCGCGCCTGCAGTTGGACATGAGCACGCGCGTGCCCGTGCTCGCCGACTGGCCGGCCGATCGACCGGTCAATGGCGAGCACCCGTACAGCTCGCACGTGATCCAGCTGCCGCTGCGCCGCGACGACGGCACGCTCGCGTTCACGCCCGCGCTGCTGCAGAAGCGCATGGACACCAACGGCGATTACCTGCCGCTCACGCGCGCGAACCTGCTGCGCCAGGCGTTCAAGTTCCTCGGCGAACGCTACGGCTGGGGCCACTCCTACGATGCGCGCGACTGCAGCGGCTTCGTCTCGGACGTCTACCGCAGCATGGGCGTGCAGATGCCGCGCAACACGCGCGACCAGAGCCTCAGCGCGGGCCTGCGCCACACCGCGTTCGGCGACGCCGACGACCATGCCGCCCGCGTCGCCGCGGCACGCGCGCTCGAAGTCGGCGATCTCGTCTACATCCCGGGCCACGTGATGATGGCGATCGGCAACGTCGACGGCGAGCCCTACGTGATCCACGACACCACCGGCTTCAGCTACCGCCGGCAGGACGGGACGATGGCGCGCGTGCACCTCAACGCGGTCTCGGTCTCGCCGCTGCTGCCGCTGCAGTTCAACGACGAGGATTACTACGTCGACCGCATGACGAGCATCGTGCGGATCCGCCCCGACGCCACCAAGGATGCGACGACCCGGCCATGAAGATCACCGACATCCGTTTCGGCATGCTGCGCGTGCCCCTCAAGACGCCGTTCAAGACCGCGCTGCGCACGGTCGACATGGTCGAGGACATCGTCGTCATGGTGAATACCGACACCGGCCATGTCGGCTACGGCGAGGCGCCCGCGACCGCGGTGATCACCGGCGACACGCACGGCTCGATCGTCGAGGCGATCCGCCACTACATCACGCCGCGCCTGATCGGCGCCGACGTCGCGGACCTCAACCGCATCACGCGCCTGATCCAGGGCGCGATGGAGAAGAATTCGAGCGCGAAGGCGGCGGTCGAGATCGCGGTATACGACCTGTTCGGGCAGCTCTACGGCGCGCCGCTGTACCGCCTGCTCGGGGGCGGCGATCCTGTCATCACGACCGACATCACGATCAGCGTCGACTACATCGACAAGATGGTCGCCGATTCGATCGCGGCGGTGGATCGCGGCTTCGAGTCACTGAAGATCAAGGTCGGCAAGGACATCGGCGTCGACATCGAGCGGGTCAAGGCGATCTATGCCGCGGTCGAGGGCCGCGCGCTGCTGCGCCTGGACGCCAACCAGGGCTGGACCGCCAAGCAGGCGGTGTACGCGCTGCAGACGCTCGAGGACGCCGGCGTGCGGCTCGAGCTGGTCGAGCAGCCGGTCAAGGCACAGGACCTCGACGGCATGAAGTACGTGACCGAGCGCGTGCACACGCCGATCATGGCCGACGAGAGCGTGTTCGGCCCGACCGAAGTGATCGAGTTGATCCGCATGCGTGCCGCCGACATCATCAACATCAAGCTCATGAAGACCGGCGGCATTTCCAACGCGATCCGCATCGCCGACATCGCGGCGATGTACGAGGTCGAATGCATGATCGGCTGCATGCTCGAAACCAGCATCAGCGTCGCCGCGGCCGTGCATGTCGCGGTGGCGAAGGCGCACGCGATCACCAAGGTCGACCTCGACGGCCCGTCGCTGTGCGCGTTCAACCCGGTCGACGGCGGCGTCATCTTCAACGAGTCGGAGATCAGCGTGACCGACGCGCCCGGCCTCGGCATCCGCGAAATCCGCGGCCTCGAGATGCTCGCCTGAGCACGGCACGGCCATGTCGCCCCTCCTGAAGATCCGCGCCGAGCGCGACCAGATGTCCGCGATCGAGCGCCGCATCGCCGACTACATCCTCGACAACGCGCACCTCCTGCGCGACTACTCCTCGCAGCAGCTCGCCAATGCGCTGAAGATCAGCCAGTCGAGCGTGGTCAAGTTCAGCCAGAAACTCGGCTTCAAGGGCTACCCGGACCTCAAGTACTCGGTCGGCGAATCGATCGCGCGCGGTGACGGCGAGGCGAACGGCGGCGCCGAACCCGCACGCGACGATCCGCATGCCGCGCTCGCCGAAAGCCTCTGGCATCGCAAGTCGCAGGCGGAGCAGGAAACGCGCCTGATCAATCCGGCCGGTCGCATCGATGCGATCGCCGCGGCGATCGCTTCTGCCGGCAAGGTATTCGTCATCGGCCTCGGCGAAGACGGCATCCCCGCGCGCGCATTCGCGATCCGCCTATCGTTGCTCGACATCCTCACCGTGCATCACTTCGACCCGGTGCTCATGGCCGCGGGCATCGCCGGCGCGAGCGCGGGCGACGTGCTGTTCGCGTTCTCCGAACACGGCAACCAGCCCGCGCTCTGCCAGATCGGGCGGCAGTTCCGCGAGCGCCAGGGCAAGCTCGTTTCGGTGACGCGGCATACCGCCAATGCGCTGTGCACGATCGCCGACTTCCCGTTGCTGGTCTCGGCGCACGACGAGCGCGCGCACATCGAACCGCTGCTGTATCAATCGGCACTGCGCCACCTGCTCGACATGATCTTCGTGCTGCTGTGCGAGAGCGGCGAACGCCTGGCGCGGCTCGACGGCAACCTCGAGCGCATCCGCAACATGCTCGAGCACTGAGGCGGACAATGCACATCGCCCGATCCGCACTTCGCGTACTCGCCTGCGCCATCGCCGGCGTACTCGGCGCCTGTTCGCACGTGCCGCGCTCGGCCGGATCGGCATGGGCCGGCGCGCGCCAGCTCGTGCTCGTGACGACGGAGGACTGGAATGCGTCACGGGGCACGTTGCGCGTGTACGAGCGTGCGCCAGCGAGCGACTGGCAGGGGCAGGACTCCTTTCCCGTCACGATCGGCCGCAACGGCTCGGCCTGGGGCGTCGGCCTGCATCCGGATCAATCGGGACCACGCAAGCGCGAAGGTGACGGCCGCAGCCCTGCCGGCGTTTTCGCGATCGGCACCGCGTTCGGCTATGCCTCGAGCGTGACTACGGGCCTCGCCTACGCGCCGATGGACGAAGGCCACTGGTGCATCGACGACGACGCATCGCCGCTCTACAACCGCATCGTCGATGCGCGCGACGTCGGCGCGGCCGCGGTAGCGGGTTCGACCGAGCCGATGCGGCGCGACCTGCACGCGCACGGCGACATGCGCTATGCGCTCGGTTTCGTGATCTGGCACAACCCGCGCGGCGAACATGGCGCGGGCAGCTGCATCTTCGCGCACGTCTGGCGCGACGCCGGCACGACCGCGGGTTGTACGGCGATGGAAGCCGCTGCGATGGAGCGCCTGCTCGCGGTGCTGCGCGCCGACGCCGATCCCGTATTCGTGCTGCTGCCGTGGCCGGAGTACCGTCGCCTGCAGGCCGGTTGGCGCTTGCCGGCGGTCGCGCAGCCGTAGCCCTCCCCCCTTCCACCACCGGTGCCCCGCATGTCGAACACGCTTCGCATCCTGCTCGGTCTGGCCGCGGGCGCAACCGTCGGCCTGCTGCTAGCCTGGCTCGCACCCGCCGTCGCCGCGCAAGCCACCGCGCTGGCGCAGCCGATCGGGCACCTGTGGCTGAACGCCTTGCAAATGACCGTCGTGCCGCTCGTGTTCGCCCTGGTCGTGATCGGTGTCGGTGCCGCCAATGACGCGGCCGCATCCGGGCGCATCGCGCGGCGCGCGATCATCGTGTTCGCGCTGCTGCTGACCGCAGGCGCCGTGTTCGCGGCGATCGTCGATCCATTGCTGCTGTCGCTGCTTCCGCGCGACCCGATCGCGATAGAAAGACTGCGCTCAGCGATCCCGTCCGGCGCGAGCGCGCCGCCCGCGGTCGGTTTCGGCGACTGGTTCGCGGGCGTAATCCCGGCCAATGCGATCGCGGCCGCGGCGCAGAGCGCGATGCTGCCGCTGGTTGTGTTCGCATTGTTCTTCGGCTTCGCACTCACGCGCATCGAGGCGGGCCGGCGCGAGCGCATGATCGAATTCTTCCAGGCGATCGCCGACACGATGATCGTGATCGTGCGCTGGGTGCTGTGGGCGGCACCGCTCGGCGTGTTCGCGCTGATCTTCGCGGTCTGCGCCCATGCCGGCGCGGGCGTGCTGAGTGCGCTCGGCGGATACATCGCGATGCAATGCGCCACATACGCGGCAATGGCGCTGCTGCTCTATCCGCTCGCGATCGTCGTTGGCCGCGAAGCACCACGCCGCTGGATCGCCGGCCTGTTGCCGGCGCAGGTCGTCGCGGCTAGCACGCAGTCCTCGCTCGCGTCGCTGTCCGCGATGCTCGAGAGCGCGCGCGATCGGCTCGGTCACCCGCGATCGGTCTCCGCACTCGTGTTGCCGATGGCGGTGTCGCTGTTCCGCCTGACGAGCCCGATGCAATACATCGGCGCGGCATCGTTCGTCGCCTGGATCCATGGCGTCGACGTGCCGCTCGCGCAGCTCGCGCTGGCCACCGCACTCGCGGTCGTGCTGAGCCTCGGCGCCGTCGGCCTCCCCGGCCAGGTCAGCTTCATGGCGGCGACGATGCCGGTCACCTCGACGATGGGCCTGCCGATCGAGCCGCTCGGCCTGCTGCTCGCGGTGGACACCGTGCCGGACGTGTTCGCGACGGTCGGCAACGTGACCGGTGACCTCACGGCGAACAGCCTCGTCGCGCGTGGCGTGCGCGACGGGGCCGGGACATAGGTCGACGCATCCGACCGCGGCTGGGCGCCGCGGTGCGTGGCCGCGGCGCGTGTGCCGTGATCGGCGCCGCCGTCATTCGCGGGCGAGTCCAGCGCGCGCGAGGCGATCCTCCGCCTGGCGCTGGTTGCTGCGCAGCGCCGGCAGCATCGTCTCGGCATACTGGCGGATGTCCGGATCGCGGCTCGTGTCGCGCGCGGCCTCGTACAGCGCGATCATGTCGGCACTGTCGCGCGCGAGATCCTCGACGTACATGCGATCGACGTTGACGTCGCGGCGCAGGAGGTCGTCGGCCTCCGACTGCGCACGCGCCGACATGCGGTGATCGAGGTCGACGTTCTTCGCGGCCGCGAGCATGCGCAGCGCATCATCGGCCTTGCGATGGCTGCTGAGCACGTTCTCGGCGAGCGAACGCACGCTGGTACGGTCACGCCCGGTGACGCGCATCGCGAACGTGAGCTGGTCGATGTTGGCGGTGTCCGCCGTACGCAGGAACTCGACGTCGGCGGGGTCGAGGGCGCCGGGCGGTACTTCGATCGCCTCGCGCATCTGCGCGCTCGCGCCGAACGAAAGGACCGCGAGAGCCGCGGCGAAAAGGATGTTGCGCATGGTCGTCTCCTCGTGGGAAGAAGAAGCGACCCGACTATTGAAAGACCCGCCTTAACGCCGCGTATGCACGCGCGGCCGCGGTCGGGAGGGATTCATCTTCGCGGCGAACGACTCGCGGCCATCGGCCGATGCGCCTACGCGATGCGCTCGCGCGCGTTCACTCTTCTTCCTGTCCGTCCGCGGCCCCGACGGCGTCGCGCAGCGGTCGATCGCGCAGCAGGTGCACACGCATCGCCTGTTCATCGGCCGGTGTCGGCGCACCCGCGAACGTGACGGCGCCCGCGATGCGCTGCGCGACCGGCACGCCGTCGCGATACAGCACGCGGGAGGCCGCGACGTGCGGCACCTTGTCGCCGGCGAGCAGGCCGCCCGTGAGATTGAGCGGATCGGCGCCACTCAGGCAGACGAAACGGCCTTCGAGTGGTCGCTGGCGTACCGCGCGCAGCGCGGCGAC
>NZ_JBQCFP010000185.1:0-12779 GCF_051958935.1 Dokdonella sp.
CCACCGACGTGCAGGTTTACTTTTGCGATCCGCAAAGCCCTTGGCAACGTGGCACCAACGAAAACACTAACGGTTTGCTCAGGCAGTACTTTCCCAATGGAACGGATCTTTCCGCTCACTCGCAAGCAGCATTGAACAAGATTGCACTACGCTTGAATCAACGGCCCAGAGAAACCTTGGGCTTCAGAACGCCGGCCGAGAGGCTGAGCGCCGCTGTTGCATCGACCGGTTGAGCTCGCCGTTTCCAGGCTTCGGTTTTCCACGTCACCGCATCGCCGCGGCGGTACGCGCGCAGCGCGTGCCGCCGAAGCGCTTAGCCAAAGCGAAAGATGCATGTTTTCAGGCTTCGGTTTTCCACGTCACCGCATCGCCGCGGCGGGACTCGCGCTGCGCGCTCGACCCGCCCTACGCGCTCGACCGAACGCTTCGATATCGTGTAGGGCGGTACGCGCGCAGCGCGTGCCGCCGAAGCGCTTGGCCAAAGCGAAAGATGCATGTTTCCAGGCTTCGGTTTTCCACGTCACCGCATCGCCGCGGCGGGACTCGCGCTGCGCGCTCGACCCGCCCTACGCGCTCGACCGAACGCTTCGATATCGTGCAGGGCGGTACGCGCAATGCGCGTGCCGTCGCCCACGCCGGTCCCGCGGCGCAAGCAAAAGCTTGCAACACGAAGCACACGGAGCACACGAAGAACCGAAAACGAGAAAGGCTCATGGACCGGAAGTCGCGCAAAACGGGAACGCGGCCAGAGGTAAGGGAAAACGCTATTGCTCGTATGCCCTATCCGCATCGTGTTCCAACTTTGCTCGACGCGATGCCCCGCATCAGGCTTTCGAATCGGCCTCTCGTCGCGCGTCGCGCGGGCGCGCGCGGCGCATGCGCTCCTGCAGCCGGGTGCGCAGCGCGGCGAGGTCGCGCGCGTGCGCGCGGCGCGCCTCGGCGTCGCGGATGTCGGCTTCGAGCGCGCTGCGGAAGCTGCAGAAGTCCGCGTAGGCCTTGCGCACGTGGCGCATGCGTTGCAGCAGCAGTTCGAGCAGGATCGCGTCGTCGAGCAGGCCGATGACCTCGATCTCGTCCGGGATGAGGTCGTCCGGATCGCTGAAGTAGACGAGCGTCCCGACGATGTCGGCGCGCTCGGGCCCGGACAGCGCCCACGCCTCGTCCTCGAGCATGACGATGAGTTTCTGCACTTCGACCACGCGCTTGCGCACGAACGCCGGCACGTCGGCGGTGTTGAGATGGTCCAGCGCGTACTTGGCCGCCTCGATCACCTCGAATTCGTCCGCGCACGCGGCGGCGCGGCGCGCACGCGCGAGTGCGGCGTGGAAACGCTCGATGTCGGCAGGTTCGAGTTCGAGGCTGATCCGCATGTGCTTCCCCGCAGCGCGGCCATGACCGCCGGTCGTCGTCGCCGCTCCCCGGAAAGCGGACTGTACCGCGTGCGTCGATGAGCTGCACACCCGAAGGTGGCTCGCGCCGCTGTGCCGGTGTCGCGACACACCCGCGCGCCATCTCGCGGACAGCAGCGTTACCATGGCGCCACCCGCGGAGGGTTCAAGGGCGGTCATGCCGCTTAACGCTCCAGCCAAGCATCCCACCGATGCCGCGCCCGACGGCCGCGTGACCCTGCTTTGCATCGATCTCGTCGACAGCACGGCGTTGATCCAGGCACTCGGCGATGGCCGCGCCGGTGTCGTGCTCGCGCGCTTCGCCGATGCGGCGCGCGAACGGTTCCTTGCGCGCGGCGGGCGCGAGATCGACCACACCGACGGCTTCCTCGTCCTGTTCACCGGGCCCGTCGCCGCGCTCGCGACGGCGCTGGACCTGCATGCGCGCATCGCCGGGCTCGCGCGCGACCATGGCATCCGCCTCGGCGCGCGCGCGGGCATCCACTGCGGCGAGGCGATCACGCGCGAGAACACGCCCGACGCGATTGCGCTCGGCGCCAAGCCGCTCGAGGTCGAAGGCCTCGCGAAGGCGATCTGCGCGCGCGTGTGCAACCTCGCCGGCGCCGGCCAGACCCTGCTCACCCACGACGCGTTCGAGGAAGCGCAGTACGCTCGGCGCGACGCGTTCGACGACCCCGCGCGTCTGCGCTGGCTCAGCCATGGCCTGTACACGCTCAAGGGCGTCGACGACGCACTGCTCATCCACGAGGTCGGCCACGAAGGCCGCGCGCCACTGACGCCACCGCAGGACATCGACAAGGCGCGCCACCTGCGCGACGACAACCTGCTCACCGGCTGGCGCGCGGGCGCGGGCCAGGAAATTCCCGGGCGCGCGGGATGGGTGCTCGAGCGCAAGCTCGGCGAAGGCGGCTTCGGTGACGCCTGGCTGGCGCGCCATGCGGCGAGCGGCGAAGAACGCGTGTTCAAGTTCTGCTTCCAGCTCGGCCGCCTGCGTTCGCTGCAACGCGAGGTGACCTTGTTCCGCCTGCTGCGCGGCGCGCTCGGCGAACGCGACGACATTGCGCGCATCATCGACTGGCGCGTCGACGAGGCACCGTACTGCATCGAGTCGGAGTACTACCCCGCGGGCGACTTCGCGAGCTGGGCCGCGGCGAGCGGCGGCCTGGACGCGATCGCGCTCGACACGCGCATCGGCCTCGTCGCCGAGGTCGCCGATGCACTCGCCGCGGCGCATGCGGTGGGCGTGCTGCACAAGGACGTCAAGCCCGGCAACGTGCTGGTCGCGCGCGGCGCGGATGGCAAGCCGCATGCGCGTCTCGCCGACTTCGGCATCGCCAAGCTGAGCGCCGGCAGCCGCTACCGCCACGGCCGCGGCATCGTGCCGACCGGCATGACCGCCGCGCTCGCGCTCGGCGAGAGCAGCCGCTCGCTCGGCACGCGCATGTACATGGCGCCCGAACAGATCGAAGGCCGCGAGGCCACCACCTATGCCGACGCATACGCGGTCGGCGTGCTGCTCTACCAGGTGGTATGCACGGACTTCGGCAAGTCGCTCGCGCCGGGTTGGGAACGCGACGTCGACGACCCGCTGCTGCGCGAGGACATCGCCGGCCTCATCGCACGCGATCCGTCGGCGCGCATCGGCAGCCTCGAACAACTCGCCGCGCGCCTGCGCGCGCTGCCGCAGCGACGCGCGCAGCGCGCGGAAGCGGAACGCCGGCAGGCGCGTGAACTCAAGCGACGGCGGCGGCGGCGCTGGCTCGCGCCTGCGCTCGCGCTGCTGTCGGTGCTCGTGATCGGCCTCGCATGGGGCATGCGCCGCGTCAGCCTCGAGGCGCAACGCGCGAACCGCGAGGCCGCCACCGCGCGCGCGGTGACCGGTTTCCTCGTCGACCTGTTCAGGCAGGCCGACCCCGAACACACGCGCGGCGAGCAATTGACCGTGCGCGAGGCGATCGACCGCGGCGCCGCAAACGTGCAGGACAAATTCGCGATGCAGCCCGAGGTGCAGGTGCCGCTGCTTTCGGCGATCGGCCAGGTCTACCTCGCGCTCGGCCTGTTCGACCAGGCACAGCCGCTCCTGCAACAGGCGCTCGGTGCGGACGACACCGTACTGCCGCGCGGTTCCGACGAACGCGCCGAACTGCGCCTTGCATTGCAGGACACCGAGGACGCACTCGGCCACTACCCGCGCGCGCTCGAACTCGGCCAGGAAGCACTGCGCGAAGCGCAGGCGCTGCACGGCGACGACAGCCTCGCCGCGGCACGCGCGCGCATCGCAATCGGCAACTCCTACAACGGCGAGCACGACGCCGAACCCGCGGCGCACCATCTCGAAGAAGCGGTCGCCACGCTCGCCGAGATCGCCCCGCGCGGCGACGACCATGCCGAGGCGCTGTGGAAGCTCGCGGTCAGCTACATCTACCTCGGGCGCGAGGACGACGCGATGCGCGTGCTGGAGCAGTCGCTCGGCATGCTGCGCGAGCACCCGCAAGGCAACCAGACCTCGATCGCGGCCGTGTACGAGACGATGGCCGGTGTCGAGCGCAACCGCGGCAACTTCCGCGCGGCGCTCACGCGCCTGCGCGCGGCGGAGAAGATCTACCTCGACCTCGATCTGGGCGAACACACCTCGTACGCGAGTGACCTCTTCAGCATCGCCAATGCGCAGTCGCTGCTCGGCGAGTTCGAAGGCGCGCGGCGCGACTTCGCGGCGAGCCTCGCAATCTACCGCAAGGCGTTCGGCGACCAGCCGTATCCCTCGTACGCGCTCAACCTCAAGGCGCTCGGCGGCACGCTGGGCAACCTCGGCCGCCATGCCGAGGCACTGCCGCTGCTGCGCGAAGCGGCGGCGCAGTACGCGCGCCTGCCGAACCTCGCCGCCGCCAACGTGCCGCGCATGCAGGGCATGATCGGCCTCGCCGAGGTCGGCAGCGGCGACGTGGAGCGCGGCCTCGCCGATGCGCGCGCTTCGGTCGAGGCGCTCGCCACGATGGCGGAGGCTGCGCCCGGCGATGAGGACGCCGCAGCGAACTACGTCGAGGCCGCGCTGACCGCCGCCGATGCCGAGCAGCTCGCCGGTCGCGCGGACGCCGCGCAGCGCACCTGCGACGAAGCGCTCACGCGCGCGCAGGCGCTGCTGCAGCGGCCGTTGATCTACAACCGCGTGCGCCAGGCCAAGCTGCTGTTGTGCGCCGATCGCGCCGCCGACGCGACGACGTTGCTGCAGCAGCTCGACGCGTCCGGCTACCACGACCGCTTCCTCGATCGCCTGCGCCGGGCCGCCGGCATCGCGCCGATGGCTACCGATGTCGCCGCGGCGGTCGACTGACCGGCGGGGGATTGCATTCCCACCCGTCGATCGAGCAAGTTGCGCGTTCCGGCACGACCCTGCGAGGCAGCATGAACGCACGCGGTACCACGATCGTCGGCGGCGGGCTCGTCGGCGCCCTGCTCGCGACGCTGCTCGCCCAACGCGGCTTTTCGGTCGACGTGTTCGAGCGGCGCCCGGACCCGCGCAAGGCCGGCTATGCGGGTGGCCGCTCGATCAACCTCGCGCTCGCCGAGCGTGGCCTGCACGGGCTGCGCCTCGCCGGCCTCACCGAGGAAATCATGCGCCTCGCGGTGATGATGCGCGGGCGCATGGTGCACCACCGCGACGGTCACACCGAGTTGCTGCGCTACGGGCGCGACGACAGCGAGGTGATCTGGTCGATCAGCCGCGGCCGCCTCAACATCGCGCTCATCGACGCCGCCGAACGCTCCGGCGCGCGCTTCCATTTCGATCGCCGCCTCGTCGGCGCGGAATTCGCCGACGGCGTCGCGCTGTCCTTCCACGACGACATCGCCGGCATCACGCACGACCATGCCTGCGACTACGTGCTCGGCGCCGACGGTGCCGGTTCGGCGCTGCGCGCGGCGATGAACGCGCGGCGTGCACTCGGCGAGCGGGTCGAGGAACTCGGGCATGGATACAAGGAGTTGGAGATTCCCGCGGTCGAAGCGCGGGCCGATGGCCGAGGGCCGAGGACTGAGAACCAGGCTCCGCATGCCGCACCTGCTTCGCAGCGCTCGCCTCTTATCACCGACCCCGCGCTCTTCGCCCTGGAACCCCATGCCCTCCACATCTGGCCGCGCGGCGCCTACATGTGCATCGCGCTGCCGAATGCGGAAGGGAGCTTCACCGTCACGCTGTTCCTGCCCAATGCCGGCGACCCGAGCTTTGCGACGGTCGCGACGCCCGCCGCGGCACGCGCGCTGTTCGCACGCGACTTCGCCGACCTGCTGCCGCTGATTCCCGAGCTCGAACAGGACTTCGGCGCGAATCCGGTCGGCGTGCTGTCCACGCTCTATCTCGACCGCTGGCATCTCGACGGCCGCGCGCTGCTGCTCGGCGATGCCGCGCACGCGATCGTGCCGTTCCACGGCCAGGGCATGAACTGCGGCTTCGAGGACGCGGTGGAACTCGCCGCCCTGCTCGACGAACACCGCGACGACCTCGCCTGGACGTTCGCCGAATTCGAACGCCGCCGGCGCCCGAACGCGGAAGCGATCGCGAAGATGGCACTCGAGAACTACGTCGAGATGCGCGATTCGGTCGCCGACTCGGGCTTCCTGCTGCGACGCGAACTCGGCCGCGTGATCGCGGGTCGCCACCCGGCCCGCTTCGTGCCGCGCTACTCGATGGTCACGTTCACGCGCATGCCGTACGCGCAGGCGTTCGCGCGCGGCGCGGTCCAGGACGCGCTGCTGCACGAACTCACCGCCGGCATCGATCGCATCGACGACGTCGACCTCGAGCGCGCCGACCAGCTCGTGCGCGAGCGCCTGTCGACACTGGACGCGGCGTGACCTGCCGCGCCGACGCCGGCTTCGATCGGCGGCGGCGCGCCTTCGACCTCCTGCGCGGCGCGCTCGACGCCGCCGAAGCGGACCTCGTCACGCGGCTTCGATCGGACCCGATCTTGGCGGACGCGTTCGAGTGAAGCCGTTCGTCGCGTCATCGCGGCGCGCTGCCTTGCCGCCGCGCCGCCCGCTTGGGGCATCGCGCCACATGGCGTTGCGGCGCGCCTGCCGCTAGCATGCGCGCGGCATGCCGCACGCTTCGCGCCAGCCCGAGGACCATCGCGACCGCCCCGCCCTGCTCGAAGCACGCGGCCTGGCGCTGTCGCGCAATGACGAGCCGGTCTTCGGGCCGCTCGACTTCGCCCTGCACCCGGGCGAGGTCGTGCTCGTCGAGGGCGACAACGGCGCCGGCAAGACCACCCTGCTGCGCGTGCTGTCGGGCCTGCTCGCGCCGAGCGCGGGCGAGATCCGCCTCGCCGGCGAACCGCTGACGCTCGCGCGCCTGTCGCCGCAGGTCGCACTGCTCTCGCATGCGAATGGCCTCAAGCCCGAACTCACCGCGATCGAGAACCTGCGCTTCGCCGCCGGGTTGCTCGGCCTGCGCAGCGGCCTGTCGCCGACGACGGCGCTCGCCGGCGTCGGCCTCGCCGGCTACGAGGACGTGCCGACACGTCGCCTTTCGGCGGGCCAGAAGAAGCGCGTCGCGCTCGCGCGCGTGCTGCTCGCGCCGGTCGGCCTCTGGCTCCTCGACGAGCCGTACGCGAACCTCGACCGCGACGGCATCGAGCTCGTCAACCGGCTGCTCGAGAACCATGCCAATCGCGGCGGCGCGGCGCTGATCACCTCGCACGGCGCGTACGCGTATACCTCGGGCACGCCGCGGCGGATCGCCCTGCGCGGGAATACCGGTGCGATCGGAAGTGCCGGTGGGAGCAGCAGCTTCAGCCGCGATGCTCCTGCTCCGGAAATGCGCAACGGCAGAGCGGCTCCAGCCGCTCGCACGGACGGTTCGGACAGCGAGGGACGCGCATGAAACCCGGCTCGACCCTCGCCGCCTGCACCGCACTCGTGCGCCGCGATCTCACGCTCGTCTGGCGCCGGCGTGGCGACGCCGCCAACCCGATCCTGTTCGCGCTGATCGTCGTCGCGCTGTTTCCGCTCGCGCTCGGGCCCGAACCCGAGCAACTGCGCCGCATCGCCGCAGGCGTCGTGTTCGTCGCGATCCTGCTCGCCGGCCTGCTCGCGCTCGACACGCTGTTCCGCAGCGACTACGAGGACGGCTCGCTCGAGCAGCTCGTGCTGTCGCCGCATCCGCTGTCGTTGCTGCTCGCGTGCAAGATCGCGGTGCACTGGCTGACCACCGCGCTGCCGCTGATCGTGGTATCGCCGCTGCTCGGCGAGCTGCTTCACCTTGCCGAGCCGCTGCGTGGCCTGCTGCCGCTCGCGCTGCTGCTCGCCACGCCGCTGCTGAGCCTGCTCGGCGCGGTCTGCGTCGCGCTCACGGTCGGCATGCACCGCTCTGGTATGCTGCTCGCGCTGCTCGTGCTGCCGCTGTACGTGCCGGTGCTGATCTTCGGCGCGGGCGCCTGCAACGCGGCGCAGGCGGGCCTGCCGTTCGCCGCGCCGCTGCTCTGGCTCGGCGCCGCGCTCGTGCTCGCGCTCGTGCTCGCGCCGCTCGCGTGCGCAGCCGCCCTCAGGATTTCCCTTTCATGAACGCGCCGACATGAACGCGCTGACCCTCTGGTTCCACAAGACCGGTTCGCCGCCGACCGCGTACCGGCTCGCCGGGCGGATCATGCCGTGGTGCTACGGCGTCGGCCTCGTGCTCGGCCTCGTCGCGCTCTACGGCGGCCTCGTGCTCGCGCCGCGCGACTACCAGCAGGGCGATGCCTACCGCATCATCTTCATCCACGTGCCGTGCGCGTGGATGGCCCTGGTCGCCTACTTCTTCAGGGCCGCCACTGCGTTCGTCGCACTGGTCTGGCGCATCAAGCTCAGCGAAGTACTGGCGATGGCCGCGGCGCCCGTCGGCGCCGCGTTCACCTTCATCACGCTCGTCACCGGCTCGCTCTGGGGCAAGCCGATGTGGGGCACGTGGTGGACCTGGGACGCGCGCCTCACCTCCGAACTCGTGCTGCTGTTCCTCTACCTCGGCGTGATCGGCCTGCACGCGGCGATCGAGGACCGGCGCCAGGCCGCACGCGCGGCCGGCTTCCTCGCGCTGATCGGCATCGTCAACATCCCGATCGTGCATTTCTCGGTCAACTGGTGGAATACGCTGCACCAGGGTTCGACCGTGCGCCTGATGGGGCCGTCGAAGATCGATGCCTCGATGATCTGGCCGCTGCTGCTGATGGCGCTCGCCACGCACGTATGGTTCTTCGGCAGCGTGCTCGCGCGCACGCGCATCGGCCTGCTCGAGCTCGACGGCGGCAAGGACTGGGTGCGCGCGATCGCGCTCGGCGAGCCGGAGGCACGCGCATGAACGATTTCCTCGCGATGGGCGGTTACGGCGGCTACGTCTGGGGCTCGTACGCGGTGTTCTTCATCGTGCTCGCGCTCGAGGCGCTTGCGCCGCGCGCGACGCGCCGCCGCGTACTCTCCGAACTTCGCGGACGCCTCAGGCGCCGCGGGCAACGCAACGAGCCTTCCGCATGACCCCGACCCGCAAGCGCCGTCTCATCGTCGTCTCGCTGATCCTCGCCGCCGTCGGCGTCGCGGCCGGCCTCACCGTGCTCGCGTTGCAGCAGAACATGACGTACCTGTATTCGCCGAGCGAGATCGCCGCCGGCCATGCGCCGTCCGGTGCGCGCTTCCGCCTCGGCGGCGTCGTACTCGAGCAGTCGATCCGGCGCGCGAAGGATTCACTCGAGGTGCACTTCATCGTCACCGACCGCTTCAAGGAGATGCCGGTCGAGTACACCGGCATCCTGCCCGACCTCTTCCGCGAGGGGCAGAGCATCGTCGCCACCGGAACGCTGCGCGACGGCCGTTTCGTCGCGACCGAAGTGCTCGCCAAGCACGACGAGAGCTACATGCCCAAGGAAGTGAAGGACGCGATCGAGAAGGCGAAGCAGGCGCACGCGGACACGCCCGCCGACTGAGCCGGACGGCGACCGCCGGGCGCGTACCTCTCACCTTTCCGCTAGGCCACGTGGCGCATATGACGGCGTCGGTGATCGAGCGTCTTGCCGCGCCCTGCGTGGTCGCGGACCTGCGCGATTGACGCGGCGATTTCACGCAGGCCGGGCTCGCGCAGCCGCGCCGGCAGGCGCGCTTCGCAACGATCGAAAGGCTCGCCGCCGATGCGCGCAGCGGCGAAGCACCGCATCGAAAGCGCGTCCACAGCGCGGGAGCCCGCCGCAGGACGGGGCTGCGCGCAAGCGGCGGGCTACAATCTTCTCCGGGCTTTCGGGGCATGACGAGCCGGATGAAGGACGACACCGCCGAGTTCGCCGAGGAATACACCGTGCGCGCGCGCGTCCGGCTGGCCGCGCGCGGCATCGTCCTCGGCGGGCTGGCGATCCTTGCGTGGAAGCGGTGGCTGTTGCCCGAGTTCGAGGCTTTCGTGGCGACCGCCCCGTGCCGCGCCGTGTTCGGCGCAAACGGCACGACGGTGCTCTGGTACGGCCTCTTCGCCGGCCTGCCGCTGCTCGTGTTCGCGCTGCTCGGGCTGACGCATGGCCGCCGCGGCCTGCGCATCCTGCACGACCGGCAGTTTCCGCCGATCGGTGAGAAAGTCCTGCGCCGCACGCGCATCCGCCGCGGTGCGGCGGCTCGCCGCATCGGCTGCATCCACCTGTTCACGCTGGCGCCGGCCATTGCGTTCGTGGTCTGGGGCGGCTTCCAGGCACATCGGTTCACGCGCGGGTTCCAGCCCGTGGACCCGCCATGTGCGCGCATGGCGCCTGCGCACGAGCCGTCATCGGTGGAGACGGCTCCGGTGCGGAGCGGCGAAGTGCGTCGCGGCTGACGCGCTCTTGCCGAGACGACACCGGGGGCCACGCCCGGGCGCATGATCGATCCGGCGTTGCGCGGTCATGCCGCACCGGGCGCGGTACTGTCCCCCGGCCAAGTCGCGTAAGCTTGCGGTTTCACCGTCCGTCCGCCGCGCAATGATCCCCGAACTCGGCCAATTCGCCCTGATCCTCGCCCTGCTGCTGTCGGTGGCGCAGTGCGCACTGCCGGTCCTCGGCGCGCAGCTCGGCAACCGCGCGCTGATCGCGGTAGCGCGGCCCGCGGTCGCCGGCCAGGCGGTGTTCGTCATGCTCGCGTTCGCGATCCTCACGTACGCGTTCGTCACGCAGGATTTCTCGGTCGCCTACGTCGCGCAGAATTCGAACTCGCTGCTGCCCTGGTACTACCGCTTCACCGCGGTGTGGGGCGCGCACGAGGGCTCGATGCTGCTGTGGGTGCTCGTACTCAACCTCTGGACCGTCGCAGTCGCCACGTTCAGCCGGCGCCTGCCCGACGACTTCATCGCGCGCGTGCTCGGCGTGCTCGGCTTCGTCAGCGCCGGCTTCCTGTTGTTCATGGTGCTGACGTCGAACCCGTTCCTGCGCGAGCTGCCGATGCCGGCGGACGGCAATGACCTCAACCCGGTGCTGCAGGACCCGGGCATGATCGTGCATCCGCCGATGCTCTACATGGGCTTCGTCGGCTTTTCGGTCGCGTTCGCGTTCGCGATCGCGGCGCTGCTCGGCGGCAACCTCGACGTCGCCTGGGTGCGCTGGGCGCGGCCGTGGACGAACGTCGCGTGGTCCTTCCTCACGCTCGGCATCGCGCTCGGCAGCTGGTGGGCGTACTACGAACTCGGTTGGGGCGGCTGGTGGTTCTGGGACCCGGTCGAGAACTCCTCGTTCATGCCGTGGCTGGTCGGCACCGCGCTGATCCATTCGCAGGCGGTGACCGAGAAGCGCGGCTCGTTCCGCGCCTGGACGCTGCTGCTCGCGATCTTCGCGTTCTCGCTGTCGCTGCTCGGCACCTTCCTCGTGCGCTCGGGCGTGCTCACGAGCGTGCATTCGTTCGCCGCGGATCCGAAGCGTGGCCTGTTCATCCTGAGCTTCCTCGCGATCGTGATCGGCGGTTCGCTGCTGCTGTACGCGCTGCGCGCGCCGAAGGTCGCCGGTGGCGAACCGTTCGCAGCGGCGTCGCGCGAAACCCTCCTGCTCGTCAACAACCTCATGTTCACCGTCGCCGCGGCGATGGTGCTGCTCGGCACGTTGTTCCCGATGATCGGCGATGCGTTCGATCTCGGCCGCATCTCGGTCGGTCCGCCCTACTTCGGCTTCATGTTCGTGCTGCTGATGCTGCCGGTCGTGCTGCTGTTGCCGTTCGGTCCGTTCGTGAAGTGGCGCAGCGGCGACTTCAAGACCGCGTTCGCGCACCTGCGCCCGGCGCTGTACGTGCTGCCCGCCGCCCTCGTCCTCGCGGCGTGGCTCCGTGGCGGCGACTTCTCCGCGTGGGGTCGCGCCTACTGGGGCGTCGCCGCATCGGTCTGGGTGGGCCTCGGCATCGTGCTGTACGCGCTGCACCGCTGGCGCTCGGCGCCGCGCGGGCGTCGCTACACGCCCGAGATGCTCGGCATGATCTGTGCGCATTTCGGCGTCGCGCTGTTCCTCGCCGGCGTGCTCGTGGTGGAAGCGACCAGCGTCGAGAAGGACGTGCGCCTCGCACCGGACCAGAGCGTGACGGTCGGCGCTCTCGCGTTCCGCTTCGACGGCGTGAAGGATGCGCAGGGACCGAACTTCCGCGCGCAACAGGGCACGATCAGCGTGCTCAAAGGCGGCAAGGTCGTCGCGACCCTGCATCCGCAGAAACGCATCTACGCCCGCAACCAGCAGCCGCAGACCGAGTCGGCGATCGACCCCGGCGTGTTCCGCGACCTCTATGTCGCGCTCGGCGAACCGGTCGGCGACGACGGTGCGTGGGCAGTGCGCGTCTACGTCAAACCGTTCGTGCGCTGGATCTGGCTCGGCGCGCTGTTCATGATGTTGGGAGGCCTGATCGCCGCGGCCGACCGCCGCTTCCGCCGCCTGCCCGAGCCGGCACCGGTGCCCGCCGACGCGAACGCGACGAAGGCCGTGACGAGCGTCGTCGGAGCGACCGCATGAACGCGCGCCTGTTGCCGTTCGCCGGCTTCCTGCTCGTGCTCGCGCTCCTCGGCTTCGGCATCTGGTGGAGCGGCACGCACGACCTGCGCGAGGTGCCCTCGCCGCTGATCGGCAAGCCGGCGCCGGCGTTCTCGCTTCCCCTGCTCGAGGATCCGTCGAAGTCGCTCGGCAGCAAGGAACTCGCCGGCAAGCCGTACCTCCTCAACGTGTTCGCGAGCTGGTGCGTCGCCTGCCGTGACGAGCATCCGATCCTCATGCGCGAAGGCAAGCGCCTCGGCATCCGCCTCGTCGGCTTCAACTACAAGGACCCGGCCGACGATGCCAAGCGCTGGCTCGCGCAGTACGGCAACCCGTACGACGACATCGTCGCCGACCTGCCCGGCGACGTCGCGATCGACTTCGGCGTGACCGG
>NZ_JBQCFP010000186.1:0-4859 GCF_051958935.1 Dokdonella sp.
CCACCGACGTGCAGGTTTACTTTTGCGATCCGCAAAGCCCTTGGCAACGTGGCACCAACGAAAACACTAACGGTTTGCTCAGGCAGTACTTTCCCAATGGAACGGATCTTTCCGCTCACTCGCAAGCAGCATTGAACAAGAATGCACTACGCTTGAATCAACGGCCCAGAGAAACCTTGGGCTTCAGAACGCCGGCCGAGAGGCTGAGCGCCGCTGTTGCATCGACCGGTTGAGCTCGCCCTGCCAATTCTTTAAGAATCTGCTGCTGCGTGAGTGGATCTTTTTTCCTAAGGGTTTCAGCGAGTCCGGCGAGCAGGGTGCTCCAGACCGGAAGATCTGCATGCGCCGAAACTCCTGCTCCAGTGAACATCACATGACGTCCCTTGGTTGAAAAGAAGTCATCTAGGGCATTCTGTATGTCGGCTATCGTCATGATCTGTGTTCGGCCGTTGTCATGTAAAAACACTACTCTTTTGAGTGCCGCGCAGGCAATAGCGGGCGTCGTCGTATTCGTCCCTGGTTACCAGTCGATTTACGGCGAAACAAAGGGGACGGAAGAATTTTCCGCTTGAATCCGCGCGCCTAATCGAAACCATCCGCAAAGATCATGTCGTCGCCGATCAGCCGGCAGTTGGAGAACTCCGACGTGATCAGCGCAGGCACCGGGGCGGTGGTCGAGAAGCCGCGCGCGACGGCGGTGACGTAGCGGCCCGCGGGCAGGAACGGCGTGATCTTCACGAAGCTGCCATGGCCGAGCGCGTCGGTGGTGACGTTGACGAAGGTCGTCGGCATCGGGGTCTGGCCGCCGCCGGATCCGCCGGCGTCGCAGGTGTCGTTGAGGAAGAAGCGGATCTCGTAGGTGCTGTTCGGCACGGCTTCCAGCAAGCCGTCGATGTGGCCGGTGGTGCTGCCGACGTCCGGTGCGGCGGAGATGATCGTCGGCCGGTTCAGCAGTTCGTTGGGTCCGGTGTCGGGGTCGCCGTCGTCGTTCGCGTTCACGCCCGCAGGCGCGAGGTCGAGCGCGAGGCCGCCGTTGTGCGCGCTGGACAGGTTGCCGGCGTCCACGATCGCGAAACCGTCGACGAACACGCCCGCACCGGCGTTGTTGGCGAGCGCCGCCGCCGTCGGCGCGTACAGGAACCGGGCGCCGACGCTCACGCCGGTGGCGAGGTTCGCGACGAGCACGCCATGGCCGCCGTTGCCGAACGCCTGGCCGGCGATGCCGATGCCGATGCCATTGCCGATCACCGACGTTCCAGGGAACGGGCTGTCGAGCACGGCGACGCCGTCGCTCGCATTGGCGCTGATCAGGTTGTCGACGATCTGCACGTCGCTGCTGTTCGCGTCCATCGTGATGCCGCGCCCCGCGTTGGGCAGTGCCGCCGCGCCGGTCGCGTCGAGGCCGATATAGTTGTTGCGGATCACGTGGCCTTGCGAAAGGCCGGTGTTCACGTCGGCCGAGGTCGAGAAGATGCGGATGGCATCGGCGCCATTGCCGGCGATCACGTTGCGCGACTGCGGGCGCGGATCGACCGGGCCGCCGTTCGCGACGACCTGGTCGCCGACGATGTTCACGCGGCTGCTGGTACCGAACACCAGCGCGGGTCGCGATAGCGCGATGCCGTTGCCGAGCGGTTGCGTGCCGGTCACGTCGGTGCCGATGTAGTTGCCCTGGATCAGCACGCCGCCACTAAGGCAAGCTTCGCCGACCGGGCAGGTTTCTTCGCCCATCGAGATCGCGGCGCCGGCAAAGCGGTTGATGACGAGCCCGCGGAATGTGCTCGTGTTGCCCGAGCACAGCCCCGAGCCGGGAATGCCCGCGCCGACGACGAAGGCGTCGGTGGGCCCGGCGAGGCTGCCGTCGAGTTCGATCGCGATCACCGCGTTGCTGCCGGTCAGCGCAGTGTTCTCGCTGGAACCCGGTTGCGAGTAGCCCTCGAACGCGATCGGGATGTTGATCTTCGGCAACGGCGACAGCGGCCTGATCGTGTGCGGTCCACTGCCGGGAATCGCGAACGTGATGGTGTGCCCGGCGCACTGCGTGCCACCGGTGGACTGCTGCGCGTTGGCATCGAGCATCGCCTGGCGCAGGCTGCCGGTGCCGGAGTCCGCGGTGTTCGACACGGTATAGGTATTGGCGAAGGCGGAGGCCGAGAGCATCGTGGCCACCACCCTGGCGAGCGCGCGCGACGCTTGCGATGACGGTCCACGGAACGGGAGCCGAATCCTTGCTGCGTTCATCTGCATCTCCTGTGGGCGAGCGAGGAGCGGCGCGGGCGAGGCCTGCCGGCAAGCCGTCCTCGCCACAGCATAGCGGGTTGCCGCCTGATCCATCGGCCGCCCGTGGACAAAGGCGACCGAGGAATTGCCCGTTGGGTTTAAGGCGGATCGACGAGGGAATCGCGCTTCGCATGACGCGAGCGTGACGCTCACTCGGGTCAATGCACGATGTCGATTCGCGGCCTGCTCGTACGTCGTCGTGATCAAGAAGGCGGCAACGGCACATCCACGCGGCGCACCTGCGCGATGCGCCGCGGGCGGCCTGCGTTTACCATCCCCCTCCTTGTCGCTCGCGAGGTCCTGCATGCAACCCGTCACCACCCCCGCGTCGCCCGAACCCGTCCTGCCGCGCACGCTGTTCGGCCAACTGCGCGAGGCGATCCGCGGCACGCAGGCGGACTACACGAAGATTCCGCTGCGCCGCGCGGTGTTCCTGCTCGCGGTGCCGATGGTGCTCGAGCTCGTGCTGGAATCGACCTTCGCGGTCGTCGACATCTTCTTCGTCGCACGGCTCGGGCCCTCGGCGGTCGCGACGGTCGGCTTGACCGAGAGTTATCTCTTCCTGCTGTACGCGGTCGCGATGGGGCTCGCGATGGCGGTCACCGCCGTGGTCGCGCGCCGCATCGGCGAGGGCAAGCCGGAAGAGGCTGCGGTGACCGCGGTGCAGGCGATCATCGTCGCGGTGCTCGCGTCGCTGCTGCCGGCGATCGTCGGCATCCTGTATGCGCCGGACCTGCTGCGGCTCATGGGTGGCGATGAATGGGCGATCCAGCACGGGTATCGCTACGCGCGCTGGATGCTCGGCGGCAACGCGGTGATCATGCTGCTGTTCGTCATCAACGCGATCTTCCGCGGCGCGGGCGATGCGGCGATCGCGATGCGCGTGCTGTGGCTGTCTAACGGCCTCAACATCGTGCTGTGCCCGCTGCTGATCTTCGGCGTCGGGCCCTTCCCCGAGTGGGGCATCGAGGGCGCGGCGATCGCGACCAACATCGGTCGCGGCACCGGCGTGCTGGTGCAGCTGTGGGTGCTGCTGCGCGGCGGCCAGCACATCCGCGTGCTCGCCTCGCACCTGCGCTGGCAGGGCGCGGTGCTGTGGAACATCGTGCGCACGTCGCTCGGCGGCGTCGGCCAGATGATCGTCGCGATGACGTCGTGGATCTTCCTCATGCGCATCCTCGCCAGCGTCGGCAGCGAGGCGGTCGCTGGCGCGACGATCGCGATCCGCTTCATGATGTTCACGATGATGCCCGCGTGGGGCATGTCCAACGCGGCGGCGACCCTGGTCGGGCAGAACCTCGGCGCGCAGCAGCCGGATCGCGCGGAGGCGTCGGTGTGGCAGATCGGCCGCTACAACATGGCGTACCTGCTGCTCGTCTCGCTCGCGTACTTCTTCCTGCCGCGGCAGATCGTCGGCGTGTTCACCGACGACCCGACGGTGGTGCTCGTCGGTGCCGAGGGGTTGCGGATCCTCTCCTATGCGCTGTTCGTGTACGGCTGGTGGATGGTCAGCGTGCAGGCGTTCAACGGCGCCGGCGACACCATGACGCCGACCTGGATCAACGTGGTGTTCTTCTGGCTGATCCAGATTCCGCTCGCGTGGTGGCTCGCGCTGCACCTCGGTTGGCAGGAGAGGGGCGTGTTCTGGGCCGTGTTCGTCTCGGAAACCTCGGTCGGCCTGTTCACGCTCTGGCTGTTCTCGCGCGGGGGATGGAAGCTCGCGCGCGTGTAGGGAGCGCGATACCGCCTGGTCGCGGCGAGCCGAACGCCCGCCGCGCCCAGCCGAGGCGCATGCCCGTGACGTTCTGCACGCGCGCACGCGCGCATGCGCCATCATGATCGCCGCGCGCCTTCGCGCCCGCTGCGGATCCGACATGCCCGTTACCGCCTTCACGCGCCGGCGATTCCTCGGTGTCACCGCCCTGGCGGCGGCGACGCCTGCGATCGCTTCCACGACCGCGCCCGCGAGGGCAGCGGCTGATGCCGGAACCGGCGGCGCCATCCTGGTCCTGCGCCCGACCCGCGTGTTCAAGGTCAAGGACCGCAGCCACGAAAACACCGAAAGCTGGATCGTCTCGATCGCGGTGCAGACGCCGGGCCCTGCGACGCTGGAGCCGATCGCGCTCGACGTCGAACTCGCGAAGGACGATCTCGTACTGCGCAGTGCGCACTACGGCAAGCAAGCGTTCGCCGCGATGACGTATCGATCGAGCTTCGCGCCGAAACTGCCGGACGGCCGCGAGCCGCCGACACCGCTGCACTGGCCGCTGTTCCTGCGCCTTCGCCATACCGAACCCGCAGCGTTCGGCACCAACCGGATGACGGTCGCGGCGACGCTCAGGGACGAGCACGGTCGCACGGTCGCGGCGCGCATCGTCGTGCCGATCGAAATCTACACGCAGGCGACGTCACTCGTATTTCCATTCAAGGGCAAGGGCGTCGTGCTGCAGGCGGGCGCCGCGAACGGCGGTCATCGCAATCGCAGCGGGCAATTCGCGATCGATGCGATGGGCACCGATGCGGCGTGGTCCGTGTGCGCGCCGGGCGACGGCAAGACGAACAGCGACTACCCCGGTTGG
>NZ_JBQCFP010000187.1:0-6940 GCF_051958935.1 Dokdonella sp.
GCGCGCGGCCCGCGTTCATCGTGCCCACCGGCAACCTCGGCAATGCGTTCGCGGCGATCCTCGCGCGCGCGTGCGGCCTGCCGATCGGCGATATCCTGCTCGCGACCAACGCGAACCGCACCCTGCCCGACTTCTTCGCCGGCACCGACTACACGCCGCGCGCGAGCGTCGCGACGCTCGCCAACGCGATGGACGTCGGCGCGCCTAGCAACTTCGAACGCCTGCGCTGGCTGTACCCGGACGACGCCGACCTGCGCCGCGCGGTCACCGCCGAAGCCGTCGATGACGCGACGATCCGCGCGACCCTGCGCGCCTACGCCGAGCGCGGCCTCGTCGTCTGCCCGCACACCGCGACCGCGCTGCACGTGCTCGACCGCCGCCGCGCCGCCGGCGACCATGCCGACGCGATCGTCGTCGCGACCGCACACCCGGCCAAGTTCGACACGATCGTCGAACCCCTGCTCGGACACCCGGTCGATGTCCCGCCCGCGCTCGCCGCGGTGCTCGCGCGGCCGGCCCATGCGCAACCGATCCGCGCCGCCTATGCCAAGCTCTGCGCGGTCCTGGCGGGGCCCGAAGCCGTCGGTTCGGCGTGATCCGCCGTCGCTGGGGCGCGGGGCTTGGCGATCAGCGAAACGCGGGTTATCATGCGCGCCCTTTCGCGGTCCCCAGCCGCGGATTTCACGTGGGGCGGTAGCTCAGCTGGGAGAGCGTCGCGTTCGCAATGCGAAGGTCGGGAGTTCGATCCTCCTCCGCTCCACCACTTATCCAGTGTCGACGAACCCTCGAAGGCGATCCTTCGGGGGTTTTTCGTTTTCGGGGCTCGCTAGGCCAAGCAATCAGGGGTAGCGACCGGCGCCGGTGCCCTCCGCCGTCATTCCCGCGAAAGCGGGAATCCATTTTGATCTTCTCGCGCCCTCATCGCGCCCGGGCTTCCGTTCGCCAGCACGCCATCATCGAGCCGACCGCCCGCCGCGTCGCGGGCACTCCCATTCGCGTACATGGGCCGCCTCCCCGCCGCGAGCCGCACATCGATCTTCGATCCATCGTCGAAAGCAACCGTGACCACCGCTTCGACCTGATCGGTGAACGCACGCGTCACTACATCATTTTCCATCAGCTACGGCATCACCTCACCGGCAACTCCCGGGACGGATGCAAGCCCGTCCTGCTCGATGCGATCGAGCAGCTGCGCACGATAGTTGGCGTCCGCGACATAGTCACGCGCCGAAGGATTCGGTTGCGTGCGGATCGACCAGCGGTTCGCGCGGATCTCCGCGGTGGCCTTGTACGTTCCGCCGGTCGCGTTCGAGAGGCGCAGCAGCGTCGCCGCGATGTCGTGCATCATCTGCGGCGCCTCGCCTTCGATGCCTGCACACCGCGTCGTCGCTTCGTTCGGCTCGATGCCGCACGTCACTCGATACTCGCGGATGCTACCGTCGGTCGGATTCCAGACAAGACGGACGCCTTGCCTCTTGTCGATGGCAGCTTGAAGCATCTGTGCCGGCGAGCACCCCGGACACGGCACGCAAATCGCGGCTGATGCCTGGCTTGCTGCAAAGAGCAGGCTAACGATGGCGGCAATGGATCGAACGGATCGCTTGCTCATTTACCCTCTGGACTGGCGCGACAGATTCCCGCAACGAGCGCAAACCGAAACTACTCTAAACCACCACCGATTTCTCGGACACCAGAATGCGAGGACAATCCTCGCACGGAGGTGTTCGATGGAGAAGCGACAGCGATTCACCGCGGAGTTCAAGCGCGAAGCGGTTCGGCTGCTGCGGACGTCCGGCAAGCCGCAGCGGCTGATCCGCCTCGGCGAGCGCCTGTCCAAACACGGACACCGTGGTCGGCTCGACGATCATGCAGGCGTCGCTGCAGGGCTACGCGCTGCCCAAGGTGACCGGGGCAACCAGGGCCTGGAGGCCTGCGCGAGACGCTCGGGACG
The DNA here is from genome assembly GCF_051958935.1 of Dokdonella sp. Lineage (GTDB taxonomy): Bacteria > Pseudomonadota > Gammaproteobacteria > Xanthomonadales > Rhodanobacteraceae > Dokdonella_A. The sequence goes on from NZ_JBQCFP010000187.1 coordinate 1,952, forward strand.
CGGTTCGCGAGCCGTGCGAAGGCGTCGGAGGCGAAGGCAGCCTGACCGCCCAGCCGCTCTCCCTCTCGCGAGGACGACGAAGCCGCAGCGATGCGGCCTTTTTGTTGCCGGATTCCAGGACGAAGGTGACGCATGGCGTCGCCGCATTCGATCCCCGCCTGGCTCGACCGGACCGCCAGCGCGCCCGCATGGATCTTCCCGGCAGGAACTCCAACCCGTCGAGCGCCGCGCGACTCGTCCAGCATGAAGCGTGAGCGAACGGGCATCGCCCGCGAATCACCGTTCGCACGCGCGTGCCGGAGGGTAGCGCGCGGGCCCGGGCGCATCGGGTGCGAGCGGGAGTCACTCGCAGTCCAGCGCGCGCGGTTGGAACCTCGGTTGCGGCCATTCGCCCGCCAGCGAACGCGAATGGCACGGCATGCAGGCGCATTGGCACGCCCGTCGCCGCGGCTCGCGCGCGAGTGCGGCGCATTCGGGGGTGAAGCAGAAGGGCTCGACGATCGAACACAACGGCGGGACGCGACAGCGCGGCGGTGCCGCCAGAATCGACGTACCGGACAGGTTGGTCGTCATTCGCATTTCACTTCTCCTCCCGACGTCATCGCACGGTCACGCCCCTCGCGCTTGGCTGCATACATCGCCGCGTCCGCGCGCGCGAGCACGTCGTCGAGCGATTGCGCAGGGGAGGCTTCGCACACGCCGGCGCTCAGCGTGAAGCGGATCGCGCGGCCGTCGTCGGCGGGCACGGTCGTGTTGCGGCAATGGGTGAGGATCGCTTCGGCGCGCGCGAGCGCCTGTTCGCGGCGGCTGCCGGGCATCGCGATGCAGAACTCCTCGCCGCCCATGCGCGCGACGAGGTCCGATGGTGCGGCCAGCTCGCGCAAGCGGTCGGCGACGGCCTGCAGCACGCGGTCGCCCGCGGCATGGCCGTGCTGGTCGTTGATGCGCTTGAAGTGGTCGATGTCGAGCACGACGACGCTGCCGATGCGCTCCGCGTCGCCGCGGCCGGTGTCGGTGTGCGCGGTCGCTCGGAAGAAACCGCGGCGATTGAGCAGGCCGGTGAGCCAGTCGACCATCGCGAGGTCCTCGTTGCGCGCAGCGAGCAGCGCGAACTGCAGCGCGAGGCAGGTGACTGCAAGCGAGAGCATGAACAACAGCGACGCCACGCTGAAGATCGCGAGGTGGTAGCCGATGTCCAGACGTGACGACGTCGGCAGCACGTTCGCGACGACCGCGTACGACCAGACGAGCACGGCCGCGTAGACGAGCGTGAGCACGCGCAGGCGGCGGTAGATGTGTTCGATCTCGTGTCGCGGCGGCCGCCGCAGGCTCGCCTGCAGTGCGAGCAGGAACACGAGCTGGCCGAACGCGGTGGTCAGCACGCGCAGGCGCGCGTTCGGCCACGCGATTTCGAACGCGAGCAGTGCGGCAGCCGGGATCGCGATCATCGCCGCCGCGAGCCACGGCTGCGCGCGTTGCCGACCGAACGCCCAGAAGCCGAGCAGGAGGCAGGCGCTGCCGGCACCGAGCGCGAGATGGTTGCCGACGATGCTTACCGTATCCCAGATGCCTTTGGCCGTGATCGAGAACAGGAACAGCGACGCGCCGTTGAGCAGGAAACCCGCCGCCCACAGGCGTGCGCCGTTGCCGTGTTCGTGCCGGCCGCCGACGTACACGAGCAGGCCCGCGAGCATGACCTGCATCAGGCCGCGGCTGAGTGCGAGGGTGGGGATGTCGAGCGGGAAAAGAGAAGAATCGGGCATGCAGCCGGAGCACCGGGCAACCGGAAGCCGGAGCTTCCGTTCGTCGCCACTATGCCAGCTTCGATCAGCGCGCCGAAAGCGCCCTGCCGCTAGCCCACTCGACGGCCGTTCAGCACGGGCCGTTCATGATGCGCCGGACGACCGGGATTGGATCTCATGTTCCGTACATTGAAGGCGCGCTGGCGCGCGTTTGTCGCGGTGCCGCGCGGCGAACGATTCCAGGCTCACCATCGGCGCTCGCACAAGGCGGGCACGTCGCGCACGATGCGCATCGTCGCGATCGCCGCGGCGCTGGTGCTCATCGTGCTCGGCATCGTCATGCTCGTGCTGCCCGGGCCCGGGTTGATCGTCATGCTCGCGGGCGCGGTGCTGCTCGCCGAAGAATCCGTGTTCGTCGCGCGCATGATGGATCGCATCGATCTGGCGGTCATGCGCATTGGCCGGCGGCTTCGCGCGCCGGCTTGAGGGTCGCAAGCCGAGCGTAGCCGGACGCGCGAAGCACGGGCGGCATGCGGATGCGAGTCGAAATGCGCCGGCCGACCATCGAGATGAAGGCATCGCGGCCGACGCCCTGCCACCGGAGCGCGACGGCCGTAGCGCCTCGGTCATTGCGTGGCCGCTGACCCCTGCGTCGACGGTGCTACCGCCGCGGAGGCCTCGGCGGCGTACACGCGCCGTCCACCGACCCACGTCTGCAGAACCCGCGTCTTCCAGATCTGCGACGGCGCGACCTTGAAGTAGTCGCGGTCGACGATGATGAAGTCGGCGCGCTTGCCCGGCTCGAGCGTGCCGACGGCGTCTTCCGCGTGGCCGGCCCAGGCCGCGTCGAGCGTGAATGCGCGCAGCGCCTCGACGCGCGTCATCGCCTGCTCCGCATGCCAGCCGCGTGGCGGATGGCCGTCGTGGTCCTGGCGCGTGATCGCCGAAAAGAGGCCGAAGAACGGATTGGCCGATTCGACCGGGAAGTCCGACCCGCCGGCGATGCGCGTGCCTTGTTCGAGGAACGTGCGCCACGCGTACGCACCGCGCAGGCGCTCGCGCCCGACGCGGTCCTCGGCCATGTCATGTCCGAAGTCGCGTGCGTCGGCTGCATCGATGCGATGAGGCCGAGCGACTTGAAGCGCGGGATGTCCGCCGGCGCGACGACCTGTGCGTGCTCGATGCGGTTGCGCAAGGCGCGCGCGTCGGGTCGTTTCGCGTACACGCTCGCGAACGCGTCGAGCACTTCGCGGTTGGCGCGATCACCGATCGCATGCACGCCGACCTGGTAGCCCTTGCCTACCGCCTTGTCGATCATCGCGGTGATGTCGGCGGGCGCGTGGAACAGGAGGCCCGTGTTCGCGTGGTCGTCGGAGTACGGCGCGAGCAGCGCCGCGCCGCGGCTGCCGAGCGCACCGTCGGCGTAGAGCTTGACCGCGCGCACGTCGAGGAAGCCGTCGCCGTAGCCCGTGAGCGGGCCGTCCTTGGCGATGGCGTCGAAGTCGGCACCGACGCCACCGATCATCGCGTAGATGCGCGTGGTGAGCTTGTGCTCGTCCGCGTAGCGCCGGTAGAGCGCATAGGTGCCCGCATCGATGCCCGGATCGTGCACGCCGGTGAGGCCGACGCTCGCCATCTCGGCGAGCGCGGCATCGAGCATGCGTGCGGCCTCGGCTTCGGTCGGCGCGGGCACGTGGCGTTCGACCAGCGCCATCGCCGCGTCGACGAACACACCGTTCGGGTTGCCCTGCGCGTCGCGCTCGATGCGCCCGCCGGCAGGATCGGGCGTGTCGCGGGTGATGCCGGCGACGCGCATCGCCGCGGTGTTCGCCCACGCCGCGTGGCCGTCGACGCGGTGCATCCAAGTCGGGCGGTCGGCGACGGCGCGATCGAGTTCCTGCGCGGTCGGGAAACGGCCGAGCTTCCACACGACCTGGTTCCAGCCGCGACCGATGACCCAGGCGTCGTCGGGGTGCCCGGCGGCGAACGTGCGCACGCGCGCGAGCGCGTCGTCGAGCGAGGTCGACGCGGCGAGGTCCGCATGGATCTTCATGTCGCCCAGGCCCATCACATGGCCGTGCGCGTCGATGAGGCCGGGCAGCAGCGCACGGCCACCGCCATCGACGACCTCGGCCTGCCCCGCCTTGCGGACGAGGTAGGCGCGGGAGCCGGTTGCGACGACCTTGCCGTCGGCGACGAGCATCGCCTCGAAGCGCCGCAACTTGCCGGCACCGTCGAGGGTGTAGCCGTCGACGTGATCGACCAGCAGCTCGCCCGCGACCGCACTCGCGGCGCCGAGCGCCGTGGCGAGCGCGAGCGGGATCGAATGGAACAGGTGAAAAATGCGCATCGAAGTCCCCGCTTCGGCTGGAATTGGCAACGATAGCGGTTCCGGCGCCGCCTGCGGTATCGCACCGCAGCGCGCGTGTTGCTTGCGCCCGGCGCGATCTCGGCGGCATCCTATGGCCGGAGGCGCCGGGAGGGGCCGCTGCCGCCCGCTGCGCGGGTCCAACAGGAGTTACTTCACCGCGCATGATCGAATTCGGACACAGCACCCACGTCGGCCTGCGCCGCGAGCACAACGAAGACACCTACTACGCCGACGCCGACCTAGGTCTGTGGCTCGTCGCCGACGGCATGGGCGGACACGAGCATGGCGAGGTCGCGAGCGCGCTCGCGCGTGACACGCTCGTGCGCGAGGTGAGCCGCGGCACCGAACTAGTGCGGGCGATCCAGATCGCCGACGAGGAGATCATCCGCCACTCGACGCGCCGTTCCGAAGCGCTGCCGATGGGTACGACGATCGCCGCGTTGCGCCTCGCCAAGGACGGCGCGTTCGAGGTCGCCTGGGTCGGCGACAGCCGCATCTACGTGTGGAACGACGGCCTCCGGCAGCTCTCGCAGGACCATTCCTACGTGCAGGAGCTGATCGACCAGGGCGCCATCACCAGCGAACAGGCGCGCAGCCACCCGCACCGCAACGTCGTCACCCAGGCGCTCGGCGTCACCGACCCGCAGTCGCTTCGCGTGGCGAGCATGCGCGGCGAACTCACGCCCGGCATGCAGCTCTTGATCTGCAGCGACGGCCTCACCGAAGAGGTGAAGGACAGCGCGATCGCCGCGATCGTCGGCCGCACGGAGCTGTCGGCGCAGGAGTGCGTCGACCACCTCGTGCTCGCCGCCCTCGACGGCGGGGGCTCCGACAACGTCACGGTGATCCTCGTCCGCGCGCGTTGAACGCCGCGCG
>NZ_JBQCFP010000188.1:0-22374 GCF_051958935.1 Dokdonella sp.
GCGACCAGGATGCGATTGTTCGCATCGAGCGGCACGAGGTCGGCGACCGTGCCGAGCGCGACGAGGTCGAGCAGCGAGGCGAGGTCCGGCCGCGCGCGCGAGTCTCCCGGATACAGCCGTGCGCGCAGCGCGAGCAGCAGGGAGAACATGACGCCGACGCCGGCGAGCGCCGATGCGCGCGCGCCCGCCTCGGCGCACCCCGCGCACGGCGGGCTCGCATGTGTGCAGGCGGCGAGCGCGATCGCATTCGGATTGACGATCGCGTCGGCCGGCGGCAGCGTCGTCCCGGGCAAGTGATGATCGGTCACGATCACGCGCATGCCGCGTGCGCGCGCGGCGGCGACACCGGCATGGCTCGCGATGCCGTTGTCGACCGTGACGACGAGGTCCGGCCGGATGCCCGCGAGCGCATCGACGAGGCCGACGCCGAGGCCGTAGCCATCGGTGATGCGGTTGGGTACGCGGTAGCAGACGTCGCGCGCGCCGAGCAGGCGCAGGCCCCGCACCGCGACCGCGGTGCCGGTCGCGCCGTCCGCGTCGAAGTCGCCGACGATGCAGATGCGCCGATCATGGGCGATCGCGTCGGCGAGCAGGCTGCACGCCTCCTCGACGCCGCCGAGCACGGCGGGCGCGCGCAGGTCGGCGAGCCGCTGCGGCCCGGCTTCGCATGCGGCGATACCGCGCGCGGCATACACGCGCGCGACGATCGGATGCAGTTCGACCGGCCAGTCGCTGCGCACCGACGCCGGGCGCCGCCGGATGACGGCGGGTTTCATGCGTCGCTACCGGTGCAGCGGTTCGCCGGAATCGCAGGCATCCGGGCGCTTCCGGGGCCACGGTCGCCCCAAGGCACCGCGGCCGGCGCCGATCCCATCGCCGGATCGGAGCGCACGATCAATCCTCGTAGCGGACGCCGGTGATCTCGTAGTTGCGCGTGCCGTTCGGCGCCTGGAATTCGAAGCTCTCGCCGGCGCTCTTGCCGATCAGCGCGCGCGCGAACGGCGAGGAGACCGAGATCAGGCGCTGCTTGATGTCGGCTTCGAGGTCGCCGACGATCTGGTAGCTGATCTCCTCGCCCGAGTCCTCGTCGGCGAGGTCGACGGTCGCGCCGAACACGATGCGCGTGCCCGCATTGAGGCGCGTCACGTCGATCACCTCGGCGTGCGACAGCGCTCCTTCGAGCTCCTGGATGCGCCCTTCGATGAAGCCCTGCATCTCGCGCGCGGCATGGTACTCGGCGTTTTCCTTGAGGTCGCCGTGCGCGCGCGCCTCGGCGATCGCCGCGATGATGCGCGGGCGCTCCTCCGACTTCAGGCGGTCCAGTTCGGTGCGCAGCCGGTCGGCGCCCTTCTTCGTCATCGGCGGTCGCTTCATGCCAGTTCCTTGTGCAATTCCTGCAAGCTGTTCACGTCGGTGCTGTCGCGGAAATCGAGCGAATGCAGCAGTGCCCTCGCGCCGCTCACGGTGGTCGAATAGGTCACGCGCTGCTGCAGCGCTTCGCGGCGGATCGAGAACGAGTCCGCGATCGCCTGCTTGCCCTCGGTGGTGTTGACGATGAAGGCGATCTCGCCGTTCTTGATCAGGTCGACGATGTGCGGGCGGCCCTCGAGCACCTTGTTGATGCGCTCGCAGGCGATGCCGTGCTCGCTGAGGTACGCATGCGTGCCGCCGGTCGCGACGAGGCCGAAGCCGCGCCGGATCAGGTCGCGCGCGACTTCGAGCAGGCGCTGCTTGTCGGCGTCACGCACCGACAGGAACGCCTTGCCCGCCGCGGGCGCGGCGATCCCCGCCGCCTCGTGCGCGCGCGCGAACGCCGCGCCGAAGCTGCGGCCCACGCCCATGACCTCGCCGGTCGAGCGCATCTCCGGGCCGAGGATAGGGTCGACGTTCTGGAACTTGAGGAACGGGAAGATCGCCTCCTTGACCGAGTAATAGTCGGGCACGACCTCGCGTGTTGCGCCTTGTGCCGCGAGCGTCCGGCCGACCATGCAGCGCGCGGCGATCTTGGCGAGCGCGACGCCGGTCGCCTTGGCGACGAACGGCACCGTGCGCGATGCACGCGGATTCACTTCGAGGATGTAGATCGTGTCGCCGCCGTTGCCGTCCGACTGGATCGCGAACTGCGTGTTCATGAGGCCGACGACGTTGAGTTCGCGCGCGAGCAGGCCGACCTGGCGTCGCAGTTCGTCCTGCGTCGCCGCGGACAGCGAATACGGCGGCAGCGAGCACGAGGAATCGCCCGAATGCACGCCGGCTTCCTCGATGTGTTCCATCACGCCGCCGATCAGCACCCCGCCGCCCGCATCGGCGACGATGTCGACATCGACTTCGCCCGCGTGGTCGAGGAAGCGATCGAGCAGCACGGGCGAGGTATCCGACACTCGCACCGCTTCGCGGATGTAGCGCGCGAGGTCCGCGTCGTCGTGCACGATCTCCATCGCGCGGCCGCCGAGCACGTAGCTCGGGCGCACGACCAGCGGGTAGCCGATCTCGCGCGCGAGCACGAGCGCCTCGTCGGCGCTGCGCGCGGTGCGGTTCGGCGGCTGGCGCAGGCCGAGCTTCTCAATCAGCTTCTGGAATCGCTCGCGATCCTCGGCGAGGTCGATGCTGTCGGGACTCGTTCCGATGATCGGTGCGCCGGCCGCCTCGAGCGCGCGCGCGAGCTTGAGCGGGGTCTGCCCGCCGTACTGCACGATCACGCCCTTCGGCTTTTCCTTGTCGATGATCTCGAGCACGTCCTCGAGCGTGAGCGGCTCGAAGTACAGCCGGTCGGACGTGTCGTAGTCGGTCGACACCGTTTCCGGGTTGCAGTTTACCATGATCGTTTCGTAGCCGTCCTCGCGCAGTGCGAGCGCGGCGTGCACGCAGCAGTAGTCGAACTCGATGCCCTGGCCGATGCGGTTGGGGCCGCCACCGAGCACGACGATCTTGTCGCGCGTGCTCGGTTCGGCTTCGCATTCTTCCTCGTAGGTCGAATACATGTACGCGGTCGACGTCGCGAACTCGGCCGCGCAGGAGTCGACGCGCTTGTACACCGGGCGCACGTTGAACGCGCGGCGCAGCGCGCGCACCGCGTTCTCGTCGGTGCCGACCAGTTCGGCGAGGCGCGCATCGGAGAAGCCCTTGCGCTTGAGCCGGCGCATGCGCGCGGCGTCGAGCGCTGCGAGGCCACCCGCCTTGACTTCGCCTTCGAGCTTCACGATGTCCTCGATCTGCACGAGGAACCATGGGTCGATGTGGGTCAGCGCGAACACATCGGCCTGCGACAGGCCAGCGCGGAACGCGTCGGCGACGTAGAACACGCGGTCCGGACCCGGCTCCTTGAGCTCGCGCTTGAGCGCGGACAGCCCGTCGGACGTCGCGAGATCGAGCTTGCTCGGGTTGAGGCCGTTCTTGCCGGTCTCGAGGCCGCGCAGCGCCTTCTGCAACGACTCCTGGAACGTGCGGCCGATCGCCATGACTTCGCCGACCGACTTCATCTGCGTGGTCAGGCGCGCATCGGCCGCCGGGAACTTCTCGAATGCGAAACGCGGGATCTTCGTCACCACGTAGTCGATCGCGGGCTCGAACGACGCCGGCGTCCTGCCGCCGGTGATGTCGTTCCTGAGCTCGTCGAGCGTGTAGCCGACCGCGAGCTTCGCCGCGACTTTGGCGATCGGGAAACCGGTCGCCTTCGAGGCGAGCGCGCTCGAGCGCGACACGCGCGGGTTCATCTCGATGACGACGACGCGGCCGTCCTGCGCGTTGATGCCGAACTGCACGTTCGAGCCGCCGGTGTCGACGCCGATCTTGCGCAGCACCGCGATCGAGGCGTCGCGCAGGCGCTGGTATTCCTTGTCGGTGAGCGTCTGCGCGGGTGCGACCGTGATCGAGTCGCCCGTGTGCACGCCCATCGGATCGAAGTTCTCGATCGAGCAGACGATGATGCAGTTGTCCGCGGTGTCGCGGACCACTTCCATCTCGAACTCCTTCCAGCCGAGCACCGACTCCTCGACGAGCACTTCGTGCACGGGCGAGAGGTCGAGACCGCGCTTGACGATCTCCTTGAACTCCTCCTTGTTGTACGCGATGCCACCGCCGCTGCCGCCGAGCGTGAAGCTCGGGCGGATGATCGTCGGATAGCCGACCTTCGCCTGGATCTCGACCGCCTGTTCGAACGTGCGGGCGACCTCGGCCTTGGGGCACTCGAGGCCGATCTCGGCCATCGCGACACGAAACAGCTCGCGATCTTCCGCCATGCGGATCGCCTCGCGCGAGGCGCCGATGAGCTTGACGCCGTACTTCTCGAGCACGCCGTGGTCGGCGAGGTCGAGCGCGCAGTTGAGCGCGGTCTGCCCGCCCATCGTCGGCAGCAGCGCGTCCGGGCGTTCCTTGGCGATGATCTTCTCGACCGTCTTCCAGTTGATCGGTTCGATGTAGACCGCGTCCGCGGTGCCCGGGTCGGTCATGATCGTCGCCGGGTTGGAATTGACCAGGACGACGCGATAGCCCTCTTCCTTGAGCGCCTTGCACGCCTGCGCACCGGAATAGTCGAACTCGCAGGCCTGACCGATGACGATCGGGCCCGCGCCGATGATGAGGATCGAACGGAGGTCAGTTCTTCTGGGCACTGGCCGTTCCCGGGTTGTGCTCGGTCGCGGCCGGCTGGACCTGCTCGGCCGCCGGCGCGAGCACGATGCTCACGTTGCGGATCGTCTCGCGCGGCACGGTGAGTTCGATGCCGCCGTGTTCCGCCCCGAGCTGGATCGTGAGTGCCGGATTCGACCACTTGACCAGCGTGCCTCGACGCACCGTGTGCAGCGTCGTCTCGACCACGATTTCACTGCCGATGCGCTGTTCGAGTTCGGGGTATTCGACCAGCTTGCCGACCGGCTGCGAGGGCTTGGCTGGTGCGCTCGCGTCCTTCGATCCGGCCGTGGCGTGGAGCGGCTTGCGCGCGAGCGCAAGGCCGGCACCGCAGAGGGTCACCGCAGCAAGGAGAGCAAGGGTCAGGGAACGTTGCGTTTGCATGTCGTCTACGCCGCGGCAGCCGCGCGCGCCTCCATGAGATGGATGAACCGATCGAACAAACCGGCCACGTCATGCGGGCCGGGACTCGCTTCCGGATGGCCCTGGAAGCCGAACGCCGGCGCATCCGCCAGCGCGATCCCCTGCAGCGAGCCGTCGAACAGCGAGCGATGCGTCGCCCGTGCATTCGCCGGCAGGGTCGACTCGTCGACCGCGAAACCGTGGTTCTGGCTCGAGATCATCACGCGGCCGCTGTCGAGGTCGACCACCGGATGGTTGGCGCCGTGATGGCCGAACTTCATCTTGAGCGTGCGCGCACCGACGGCGAGGCCGAGCAGTTGATGGCCCAGGCAAATGCCGAAGGTGGGCACCTTCGCGCGGATGAACTCGCGGATCGCCGCGATCGCGTAATCGCACGGCTCCGGATCGCCCGGGCCGTTGGACAGGAACACGCCGTCCGGACGCAGCGCGAACACTTCGCTCGCCGGCGTCTGCGCCGGTACGACCGTGATCTCGCAGCCGCGGTCGGCGAGCATGCGCAGGATGTTCTGCTTGACCCCGTAGTCGTATGCGACGACGCGGAAGCGCGCGGGCGGCTGGGTGAACGCTGCCTTGTCGAGGTCGTAGCTGCCTTCGCGCCACGCATGACGTTCGCGCACGGACACGACCTTGGCCAGATCGGCGCCCTTGAGGCCCGGGAATGCGCGTGCGGCGGCGAGTGCTTCGGCCTCGGACGCGTCGGCGCCGGCGAGGATGCACCCGTTCTGTGCACCGCTGTCGCGCAGGATGCGCGTGAGGCGGCGCGTGTCGATCTCCGCGAGCGCGACGATGCCGTTGCGCCTAAGGTACGCATCGAGCGTTTCCTGCGAGCGCCAGTTGCTCGCGGCGAGCGGCAGGTCGCGGATGACGAGACCGGCCGCGTGCACGCGCGGCGACTCCGCGTCCGCGGCGTTGCAGCCGGTATTGCCGATGTGCGGGTACGTCAGCGTGACGATCTGCTGCGCGTAGGAGGGATCGGTGAGGATCTCCTGGTAGCCGGTCATCGCCGTGTTGAACACGACTTCGCCGCTGGTCCGCCCCTCCGCGCCGATCGAAATGCCGCGGAAGATGCTGCCGTCGGCGAGTGCGAGGAGAGCTGGAATCGTCATGCGTTCGCCCTAGGATCTATGGGAAAGAAGCCGTCACCGCGTCGACACCGGGTGCGACAGCACCCGCGGGCTGGCATGTGCCGGTCCGTGGGGGCGTGGTGAGGAATCAAGGCGAGCACAAATTCTAGGGGTCGAAGGGCCCCCTGTCCACCGGCGCGACGGTCGCGGCACTACAATCGGTGCTGCCGTTCCGACGCACCGACCGCATGAATGCTGCCGCCCAAACCCTGAACGAAACCGCGTCCGAAGCACTGCTCGACCCGAGCCGCCTCGAACGCGCCGATACCGTCGTGCACGACCGGCCGTTCGCGTTCCTGATCGCCCGCGAGCAGCTGCCCACCACCGCGGCCGCGGACCTCGCGCGCGACTTCCCGCTCTACCCCAATGCCGGCTTTTTCCCCTATGAAGAGCGCGACTGCGGCCCGAGCGTCAATCGCCTCGTCACCGATCTCACGTCGCGTGCGTTCGCCAATGCGATCGGCGCGCGCTTGGGCATCCCCGATCTCGGCGACAAGCCGACCCTAGTGACGATCTGCCGGTCGCTCAACAAGCGTCACGGCACGATCCACACCGACAGCCGCTCGAAGATCGTCACCGCGCTCATCTACCTGAACGAAAGCTGGCCCGACATCAGCGAAGGCTGCCTGCGCTTCCTCAACCGCATCGACGACATCGACGACCTCGTGGTACCCGAAGTGCGCCCGCTGTACGGCCGCCTCGTCGCGTTCCGCCGTGCCGACAATTCGTTCCACGGCCATCTGCCGCACGAGGGCGAGCGCCGCGTGGTCCAGGTCGCATGGCTCACCAGCGAGGAGGAGAAACTGCGCAAGACGCAGCGCGGAAAGTTCGCGCGGCTGTTCAAGAAGCTGTTCGGCGCCATCGACCGCCGCCTCGGTGCCGGGCGCGACCGCAATGCGGCGCACCGCGACTGAGGCGCGCCCTGCGGTTGCGGGACTGAACGCGGAATGACGCGTTCGCCCGCACAGTCGCCGCCGTGCCGGCGCGTGATTATCCTTGGTCATCGCCAGCGCCCGAGGGACTTCCATGCTTCGTCTTCGCCGCACCATCCGCCTCGCACGCTGCGTGTTCGGCATCGTCCTGCTGCTCGGTGCCTGCGCGAGCGAAGCGCGCAAGGGCGAGCTGCCCTACAGCCTCGCACACCCGGCCAAGGCCGGTGTCGACGTGGCGATCGTCGACGTGCCCGGCATCGATGCGGCGCGGCAGCGGACCGACGGCGATCACGCGATGCGCGCAGACGGCCGCAAGCGCCTGCGCAGCGCCGAGGCGCGACCGGTTTCGATCACGCCGGAGCACGCGGGCCGCTGGGACACGCTCGATGATGGTTCACGCCTGTGGCGCGTGCGCGTGCGCGCGGTCGGCGCGACGGATCTTCGCTTCGCGTTCGCGCATTTCGTGCTCCCGCGCGATGCGACGCTCCACGTGATCGGCGCCGTCGACGATTACCAGGGGCCGTACACGAGCGCCGACGCGCTCGACGGCACGTTCCATGCGCCGGTCGTGCCGGGCGATACGGCGACGATCGAGCTGCGCGTGCCGGCCGGCGCGACACTCGCCCCCGGCGCGCTCGAGCTCGGCACCGTCGGCGCGGGTTTCCGCGACCTGTACGAGCGCAACGGCACGAAGGACGGCTCGCCCGGCGCTTCGGGCCCCTGCAACGTCGACGTCGCCTGCCCGCTCGGTGTGGCGTACGAGCAGGAGATCCGCGCAGTCGGCTACTACGAATACATCGCCGCCGACGACGGCGAGTACTACATCTGCAGCGGCACGCTCGTCACCGACGTGCCGCATGCGCGACGCAACCTGTTCCTGACCGCCGCACATTGCATGTCGGTCGCGTCCGAGGCGCAGTCCATGGTCGTCTACTGGAACTACCAGTCGACCCGATGCGGCGGCCTCGCCGCACCGGCGGGCGGGTTCTTCGCCGACGACCAGCATGGTGCGACGCTTCGCGCGACCCGCGCGGATGTCGACTTCACGCTGGTTGAGCTCGCCGGCACGCCGGAAGCGGACTGGAACCTCTACTACGCCGGCTGGGACGCATCGGGCTCGGTGCCCGACGGCACGATCGGCATCCATCATCCGAGCGGCGACGTCAAGAAGATCACCGCCGGGCCAGCGCCGCGCACGGCGGACAGCTGTATCGTCGAGGTAGCGCCGAGCGTCCACGGCACGCACTGGAATACCGGCCCTTACACCCAGGGTACGACCGAGGGCGGCTCGTCCGGCTCGGGCTTGTTCGCGCCCGCCGCATCCGGCGGGGGCATTGCGCGCCACCTGATCGGCACGCTCTCGGGCGGCACGGCGGCCTGCAGCGATACGTCGCCCGGTCAACCCGATGACGGTTACGACTGCTACGGCAAACTTTCGGTCGCGTGGAACGGCAGCTCCCCGTCGTCGCGCCTGCGCGACTGGCTCGACCCGGCCAACAGTGGCGCGACGAGTGCCGACGGCATCGGCCAGAACGACGTCGTGCAGGCCGGCAACGGCCACTCCCAGCACGCATGGCCGCCGTTGCTGCTGCAGCGCCCGCGCGTGACCGGGGCGTCGCGCTGATCGTGCTCGTCGATTCGCACTGCCATCTCGACGCGACGGAATTCGACGTCGACCGCGACGGCGTGATCGCGCGCGCCCGCGCCGCGGGAATCTCCGCGCAGGTCGTTCCGGCGATCGCGCTGTCGGGTTTCGCCAAGCTGCGAGAGCTGTGCGCGCAGCACGCCGACCTGCACGCCGCCTACGGCCTGCATCCGATGTTCCTCGATGAACACAGGCCGCAGCACCTCGATGCGCTGCGCGAATGGCTCGCGCGGGAACAGCCGGTCGCGGTCGGCGAATGCGGCCTCGATTTCTACGTGGAAGGGCTCGACGCCGACGAGCAACGCCGTTACTTCGAAGCGCAGTTGCAACTCGCGCGCGAATTCGACCTGCCCGTGATCGTCCACGCACGCCACGCGGTCGACGAGGTGATCGCCAGCATCCGCCGCGTCGGTGGATTGCGCGGCGTCGTGCACAGCTTCTCGGGCAGTGCCGAACAGGCGCGCCAGCTGTGGAATGCGGGGTTCCTCATCGGCCTCGGCGGACCGGTCACCTACGAGCGCGCCAACAAGCTGCGCACCCTCGCCGCGAAGATGCCGCTCGAGTTCCTGCTGCTCGAAACCGACGCGCCGGACCAGCCGCTCGCGACGCACCGCGGCGAGCGCAACGAACCTTCGCGCCTCGAGGAAATCGCGACCACTATCGCGCAACTGCGCGGCGTCGACGCCGACGACATCGCACGCGCGACCAGTGCGAATGCGCGCCGGCTGTTCGCGCTCGCCGCGCCCTGAATCAGCCGGCAGGCGCCGCCAACAGTTTCGCGAGTGCGCGCGACACCGCCGCGAACGCGAACGTCGCGGTCACGTGCGTCGCCGCGCCGAGCCCGCCGCCGCAATCGAGCTTGAGGGCGTCGCCGCCGGCGGGACGCGTGCCGCAGACGCTGCCGTCCGCCTGTGGATAGCGCACGTTCTCGCGCGAATAGACCGCCTGCACGCCGAAGTAGCGCTTGGGCCCGCGCGGAAAGTTGAATTCCTCGCGCAGCTTCTTGCGCACGAGCGCGAGCATCGCATCGTGCTCGGTCTTCGAGAGATCGCGCACGCTGACCAGGGTCGGATCGGTGCGGCCGCCGGCGGACCCGATCGTGATCAGCGGGAGCTTGCGGCGCCGGCACCACGCGATCGTCTCGACCTTGACCCGGAAGGCGTCGCAGGCATCGACGACGAGGTCGTAGCCGCGATCGAGGAGTTCGGCGAGGTTCGACGGCGTCAGGAACTGCTCGATCGCATCGATCATGATGCCCGGGTGGATCGCGCGCGCGCGTTCGGCCATCACCGCGACCTTGGCCTTGCCGAATTCGCCGTCGAGCGCATGCAACTGGCGATTGGTGTTGCTGACGCAGATTTCGTCGGCGTCGATCAGCGTGAGGCGGCCGACGCCACTGCGTGCGAACGCTTCGACCGCCCACGAGCCGACGCCCCCGATGCCGATGACGCAGACGTGCGCGAGCGCGAGGCGCGCGACGCTGCCGGCACCGTACAGGCGGTCGATGCCGCGAAAGCGTTCCACGAGGTCGGACTGTTCCATGGGGCGCGCAGCGTATTATCGCCGCGCGAACGGCTGGCGATCGCCGGCGGCGCGACATCGCGGCACGAGGTCGCGTCGAAACCCTGGAGGAACACATCCATGCCGAACCCGATCACGCGACCCCTGTTGCGCTGGGCCGAGGGACTGCGCTTCCCGCGCCTGGCGCTCTTCACCGCTGCGCTGTTCATCGCCGACGTGCTGATCCCCGACTTCATCCCGTTCGTCGACGAGATCCTGCTCGGCCTCGGCACCTTGTTGCTCGCCAATCTCAAGCAGCGCACCAAAGGAGATCGCTGACGCATGCGCTACTTCATCTGCCTCCTTGTCGGGCTGCTCGCCGGCGCGATCGTGTCCGGCATGTTCTCGGGCGCGATGCAGCGCCGCAACGCCTGGCCGCGCGCGCTGATGAACGTGATGCAGCACGAACTCGGCGCAGCGCGTTCGGCGGCGAGGAGCGATACCTGCGCCGCGCCCGCGCAAGGCGTGTCGGCCGAGCACCTGCGCCTGGTCGCTGGCGACCTCGACGCGGCCTTGCTCGCCCCGGGCACGAAGGATCGCGTGCTCAGTCAGTACATCGGCGATTTCCGCAAGTCGGTCGCCACCTGGGACGCGAACGCCGCCTGCGCGCGACAGGCGCAGGCGCTGACGGCGATCGCCAATGCCTGCGAGGCCTGCCACCGCGACTACCGCTGAACGAAGGCGACCCGGGGCGGTTGCGGTCAAATACCGAACTGGATAGTATGGTTTTACAGCCGACCGCGCCAGCGGTCGCTCTGGCGCCACGGAGCGGCGATCCGCAGGACGAAGCCGCCTGCGGTGCCGCGAGTGGAGCCGCTTGTCCAGCACGATTCCAGCACGATCCCCCAAGCCGTTTTCCATCGTCGTGGATCCGATGTCCGCATCCGCCAGCCGCCCCCTCCTGCGATCGTTGATGGCCATCGGCGCACTCGCGCTCGCCGCCTGCTCGATCCCGCCCAAACCCGATCGCCCCACGCTGCGCGAGGAGGCGCCGCTCGCCGGCGTCGCCGTCGCGATCGGCTCGGCGACGACCGAATGGCCCGACCCCGAGTGGTGGAAGCGCTACGCCGACCCGCAGCTCGACCGCCTCGTCGAGCAGGCACTCGCCGGCGCGCCGACGCTCGACGAAGCGCACAAGCGCCTCGGCAGCGCGCTCGCCGCGGTCGAAGTCGCGCGTGCGCAAGGCGGGCTTTCCTCGCAGGCGAACGCGCAGGTGCAGCGCCTGCGCCTCAGCGAAAACGGGCTGATCCCGCCGCAGTTCCTAGGCTTCACCTGGTACAACCAGGGCGACCTCAGCCTGCAGTTCCAGTACGACTTCGATTTCTGGGGCAAGACGCGCGCTGCGGTCGCCGCCGCCGTCGACGAAGCGCGCGCCGCGCAGGCCGAACGCAGCGCGGCGAGCCTCGTGCTCACCCGCGCGGTCGCCGACACGTATTTCGCGTGGCAGGCGGACCAGGCGCACCTCGCGCTCGCGAGCGACTCGCTGGACGTGTTGCAGCGCCTGCGCGCGCTCGCCGAGAAACGCGTCGCGCGCGGCATCGACACGCCCGATCTCGTCCACCAGGCCGACGTGCAGCTCGCCTCGGTGCGTGAAATGCAGGCCGCCTACGGCGGCAGCGCGAAGATCCGCCTCGCCGCACTCACGGGCCTCCTCGGCGTCGCGCCGGCGGACCTGCCCAAGCTCCAGGCACGCGAGCTGCCGAGCGTCGACGCGGCATTGCCGGGCAGCGTCGGCCTCGACCTCATCGCGCGCCGCCCGGACATCGCCGCGAGCCGCTGGCGGGTCGAGGCCGCGATGCGCCGCGTCGACCAAGCGCGCGCCGAGTTCTATCCCGACATCAGCCTCGGCGCGATGGTCGGCCTGCAATCGCTCGACCTCGACAAGCTGTTGAACGCGGGCAGCCGCATGGCTGCGATCGGCCCTGCCCTGCACCTGCCGATCTTCGGCCGCGGCCAGCTCAAGGCGGGCTATCGCGTGTCGCAGGCGCAGCTCGACGCGGCCGCCGCGCAGTACGACGCCACCGTCGTCGACGCCGCGCGCGACGTCGCCACGCACGCACTCACGCTCGCCCAGGTCGATGCGCGCCGCACCGAACGCGGCGGCCAGCTGGCGGCGACCCGCGCGCTCGAACGCAGCGCCAACGCACGCGTGCGACGGGGCATTGCCGACGATCGCAGCCTGCTGACCGCGCAGGCGCAGGTGCTCGAGCAGCGCGATGCGTTGCTCGCGCTCGATGCGCAGGCGGTGTCCGCGCAGATCGCGTTGACCAAGGCACTCGGCGGCGGCTATCGCCTCGACGGCGATCCGCTTGCCGTGAACGCCGGCAGCGACGATTCCCCCATCAAATAACCACGAGCCTCGATGATGAGCGATTCGCAGACCTCCGCCGCCGGCACGGCCGGCGGCGCCCCGAAGAACGGCAGCAATGGCAAGCGCCGCACCGTCCTCGTGATCATCGCGCTCGCCTTCGTGGCGATCGGCATCGCCTGGTACCTGTTGTGGCTGTTCGTCTGGTCGCAGCGTGAAGTCACCGACGACGCCTACGTCGCCGGCAACCAGGTCATGCTGTCGGCGCAAGTGCCCGGCACCGTGATCGCGGTGCTCGCCGACGACACGCAGCGCGTCGAGGCGGGCCAGGTGCTGGTCAGGCTCGACCCGACCGACGCCGATGTCGCGCTCGCCAAGGCGAAGAGCGCGCTCGCCAACGCGGTGCGCCAGGTGCGCCAGCAGACCGAGATGGCGTCGCAATACGATGCCGCGATCTCCGCACGCAGGCTCGACCTGTCGCGCGCGCAGGCGGATCTCGCGCGCCGCCAGCCGCTGCTCGCCGACAAGGCGATCGCGCCGGAGGAAGTCGCCCACGCGCGCGAGGCGGTCGATACCGCCAAGGCCGCGCTCGATCTCGCGACGCGCCAGGCCGCCGCTTCGCACGCGCTCGTCGACGGCACCGACGTCGCCAGCAATGCGTCGGTGCTGCAGGCGAAGGCGGCGTTCCGCGAGGCGTGGATCAATGCCGAGCGCAACGCGATCGTCGCGCCGATCGGCGGCTACGTCGCGCAGCGCAGCGTCCAGGTCGGCAGCCGCGTGCAGCCGGGCCAGGCGCTGCTGACGATCATCCCGCTGCACGACCTGTGGGTCGACGCGAACTTCAAGGAGAGCCAACTCGGCCACATCCGCATCGGCCAGCCGGCGAAGGTCGAGGTCGACCTGTACGGCGGCAACGTCGAGTTCACGGGCAAGGTGGTCGGCCTCGGCGCCGGCACCGGTTCGTCGTTCGCCCTGCTTCCGCCGCAGAATGCATCCGGCAACTGGATCAAGGTCGTGCAACGCGTGGCGGTACGCATCGCGCTCGACGGCAGTCAGCTCGAGAAGTATCCGTTGCGCGTCGGACTGTCGACCGCGGTCACGGTCGACACGCACGATCGTTCCGGCCGGATGCTCGCCGGCGCCAGCGCGACGACCGCGGTCGCGCAGACCGACGTCTACGCGCGCGACATTGCCAAGGCGGACGCCGAAGCCGACGCGATCATCGCCGCCAACCTGCCCGGCTCGCGCTGAGGAGTCATCCCGATGGCCGCCTCGCCCGAGCAACGCCCGCCGTTGCCGCCGTTGCACGGCGCGCCGCTGGCGCTGCTGACCGTCGCGATCGCATTCGCGACGTTCATGGAAGTGCTCGACATCACGATCGTCAACGTCTCGGTGCCGCACATCGCGGGCAGCCTCGGCGTCAGCCCGCAGGAAGGCACCTGGGCGATCAGTTCCTACTCGCTCGCGAGCGCGATCATGCAGCCGATCAGCGGCTGGATCGGCCGCCAGTTCGGCGAGGTGCGTGCGTTCTGCGTATCGGCGCTGCTGTTCGTGATCTGCTCGACCCTGTGCGGTATGGCGACGAGCATGCCGATGCTCGTCGTCGGGCGCTTGCTGCAGGGCGCAGGCTCGGGCCCGATGGTCGCCCTCTCGCTCAGCCTGCTGCTCAACAACTATCCGATCGACAAGAAGGGACTCGCTCTCGCGCTGTGGGCGATGACCGTGGTAGTCGCGCCGATCTTCGGGCCGATCCTCGGCGGCTATCTCACCGACAATTACTCGTGGCCGTGGATCTTCTACATCAACGTGCCGGTCGGCCTGCTCGCGATCGTGATCACCTGGACCCTGCTGCACAAGCGCGAGTCGGTGATCGTCAAGACGCCGGTCGACACGGTCGGCCTCGTCCTGCTCGTGGTTGGCGTCGGCTGCCTGCAGTTCATGCTCGACAACGGCAACGACAAGGACTGGTTCTCCTCATCGTTGATCGTCGTGCTCGCGATCGTCGCGGTGGTCTGCCTCACGTTCTTCATCGCGTGGGAGCTCATGGAGAAGCATCCGGTCGTCGACCTGTCGCTGTTCCGCAAGCGCAACTTCCTCGTCGGCGTCGCGGCGATGTCGTTCGGCATGTTCGGTTTCTTCGGCATCAACGTGGTCTACCCGCTCTGGTTGCAGACCGTGCTCGGCTACACGGCCTCATGGGCCGGCCTCGCGACCGCACCGGTCGGCATCCTCGCGTTCCTCGTCTCGCCGATCATCGGCCGCAACATCCAGAAGCTCGAGCTGCGCTCGGTCGTGACGTTCGCGTTCATCGTGTTCGCGGTGACGTCGTACTGGTTCGCGACGTTCCCCGACAACGCGTCGTTCGAGCAGCTGATCTGGCCGCGCTTCATCATGGGCATCGGCATCCCGTGCTTCTTCATCCCGCTGAACCAGGTCTTCCTGTCGGGACTGGAGCCGCATCAGATCGGCTCCGCATCGGGCCTGGCCAATTTCTGCCGCACGATCGCCGCGAGCATCTCGACCGCGATAACGGTCACCCTCTGGCAGCATCGCGGCGAGTACCACCATGCGGTACTCGCCGAACACCTCGACAGTGCCAGCGCCGCGGCGACGAGCGCGGTGCAAGGGCTGTCGGCGCTCGGCGGCCCGGCCGAACGCGCCTGGAGCATCATCGATTCGATCGTCACGCGGCAGGCATTCACGCTCGCGGTGAACGACGTATTCCTCGTCTGCACCGCCTTGTTCCTCGCGATGATCCCGGTGGTCTGGTTCGCCAAGCCGCCGTTCGGCAACGTCGCCGCGGGCGGCGGCCACTGAAACGAAAAACGCCGCGCGACCCGTGCCGCGCGGCGCATCCACCCATCTCGGCGTCCGCTGCTTCGCGCGGACGCGCGAAGCAGCGGTGCGGGGTCCGCGTCAGTCGCGCTCCCACGGCGCATGCACGTCCTGCCCGCCGTGCGATCCGCCGCCCGTTTCTTCCTGCGGCGCGCCTTGCGGCACCGAGATCTCCGGCAGGTTGGCACCGCGCAGCGCGGTGTTGACCTGGACGAGTTCGCCCGACTTCACTTTCTCGAACGCGCCGGCGACGTCACCGAGTTCGCGCTGCAGCACCTCGATGCGCGCCATCTGGTAGTCGGACGGTTTGCCGTCGTAGGACATGATCGCGCCGTACAGCGTGTCCATGTGCTCGCGCAGGCGTTCCTCGCCGGTGATCGCACCGCCTTCCTTGGTCGCCACGATCTTCTTGCGGATGACGTCGGCCTTGCCCGACAGGCTCGCGAGCTGCTTGCGCTTGGCGTCGCCCTCGGGGAGCTTCGCCGCCGCCGCATCGGCCTGCATGCGCACCGCGTTGATCTTGAACACGAGATCGGTCATCTCGCCGAACAGCGAACGCACGCGCATCGCCGCGTCGTACTGCGCGCGGCGGTCGGCCACGCCGAAGCTCGAGCGGCGGTCGAGGCCAACGTCGACCTTCGTGTCGTAGACGTCCTTGCCCTTGGTCATGCGCACCGTGTAGGTGCCCGGCGGCACGCGAGGGCCCTGGGTCGCGTTGAAGGCGACCTGCGCGGCCGGCGGCACGCGCGGCGGCTTGGCGCGCATTTGCCAGGTCACGCGATTGATGCCGCGGCGCACGCTGGCCGGGATCGTGTCGATGACCGTGCCCTTGTCGTCGAGCACCTCGATCTTGAGCTTGCCGAACAGATGGCGGCTCTTCTGGTAGTAGGCGATCACCGCGCCCGCGGGCGGGTTCTGGCCACTGAACGCGGCGTCGCCTTCCGACCACCCGCCGAACGCGTTGACGCGCTGCTGCACCGGGCGCGTGGCGAGGAACGCGGCTTCGCTGTCGAGCGTCTTCGCATCGAGCGCACGCAGGGGCGTGAGGTCGTCGATGACCCAGATGCCTCGGCCGTGCGTCGCCAGCACGAGCGACGCATCGCGCTGCTGGAACGCGAGATCGCGCACCGCGACTGCCGGGAAGTCGCTGCCCTTGAACGGTGCCCATGCCTTGCCGCCATCGGGCGAGATCCACAGGCCGAATTCGGTGCCCGCGTAGAGCAGGCCGGCACGCTGCGGATCCTCCTTGATCACGTGCACGTAACCGCGCACGCCCTTGTCGTCCTTCGGCGAAACGAGCGCGGTCCAGCTGCGGCCGTAGTCGCGGGTCTCGTAGATGTACGGCGCCATGTCGCCGAACGTGTGGCGATCGAACGCGACGAGCGCGCTGCCGGCGTCGAAATTCCCCGCCTGCACCCACGACACCCACGCGCGCGCGGGCACGCCCTTGATGTTGCCGAGGACGTTCGTCCAGCTCTTGCCGCCGTCGCGCGTGAGCTGCACGTTGCCGTCATCGGTGCCGACCCAGATCGTACCGGCCGCCTTCGGCGACTCGCTGATCGAGTAGATCGTCGTATGCATCTCGGCGGCCGAGTTGTCGACCGTGATGCCGCCCGATTCCTCCTGCTTCTGCTTGGCCGGATCGTTGGTCGTGAGGTCCGGCGAGATGCGGTCCCAGCTCTGGCCGTGGTCGCGCGAGCGGAACAGGAACTGCGAGCCGATGTAGATCGTGCCCTTCTCGTTCGGGCTCAGCGCGATCGGCGCGTTCCAGTTCCAGCGCAGCTTCTCGTCGTAGCCGGCGAGCGGCTGGATCGTGCGCAATTCGTGGGTCTTGCGGTTCACCCGCGCGATCGCACCGCCCTGGTACTCGGCGTAGATGTAGTCCGGGTCGGCCGGATCCTCGAACATCCAGAAGCCGTCACCGCCGTACATGTTCTCCCAGCGCTGGTTGGTGATGCCGCCCGGATACGCGCTGTCGCCGACCCACGAACTGTTGTCCTGCAGGCCGCCGTAGACGCGGAACGGATCGGCGTCGTCGAGACTCACGTGGTAGAACTGCGAGATCGGCAGGTTGTTCTGCTTCCACCACTTGTTGCCGCCGTCGAAGGACTGCCAAAGGCCGCCGTCGTCGCCGGTGATCACGTGCGCGGTGTCCGTCGGGTCGATCCAGATCACGTGGTGGTCGCCGTGCGTGCCGCCACCGGTGTTGGCGAAGCTCTTGCCTCCATCGAGGCTCTGGATCAGCGCGAAGTCCGGCTTGAACAGGCGATCCGGGTTCTTCGGGTCGATCACGAGGTTGGCGAAGTAAAACGGGCGCCAGACCATGAGCTGGCTCTTGTCGCGCTTGTCCCAGGTCTTGCCGCCGTCATCGGAACGGAACAGTGCCGAGTCGGTCGACTCGACCAGTGCGTAGACGATGTTCGCGTCCGACGGCGCGACCGCGACCGCGATGCGTCCGTACGGCTTGGTCGGGAAGCCCTTGTTCGCGGCCTCGGTGATTTCGGTCCACGAACGACCGCCGTCGGCGGAACGGAACAGGCCGCTGCCGGACTCCGCACTCGCCGATTCGCCGCCCGAGCGGAACGTCCAGCCCTTGCGGCGGAAATCCCACATGCCCGCGAACACGACGTCGGGATTCTTCGGATCGAGGCTGATCGACGAGCAACCCGTCGAAAGGTTGCGTCCCTTCAGCACGAGCTGCCAGCTCTTGCCGCCGTCACCGGTGCGATAGAGGCCGCGCTCGGCGGAATCGCTCCAGAGCTTGCCCGGCACGCAGGCATAGACGACATCGCCATTGCGCGGATCGACGATCACCTTGGCGACGCGTTCGGATGCGTCGAGGCCCATGTGCGTCCAGGTCTCGCCACCATCGGTCGACTTGTAGATGCCATTGCCGATCGACACGGAGTTGCGCGTCCACGGCTCGCCGGTGCCGACCCAAATCGTGTCGTGGTGGGTGGGGTCGATCGCGATCGCGCCGATCGACTGCACCGGCTGCTTGTCGAACACGGGTTTGAACGTCGTGCCGCCGTCGGTCGACTTCCACACGCCACCGGAAGCGGCGCCGACGAACAGCGTTGTCTTGCCGTCCTTGCCAGGGACCGCGTCGAGCGCGGCGACGCGGCCGCTCATCGCGGCCGAGCCGATGTTGCGCGCGCCGAGGCCTGACACGACGCCGGCGTCGAAGCGCGGCGCCTTCGCCTCCGGCGCGGCGGCACCGGCGGTGGCGGCGCACGCGCTGGCGAGTGCGCCGAGGGTGAGTTGCACGAACAGGCGGTTCATCGGCCGGCTCCCTGGGTGGTCGGAAACGCGAACAGCGCGTCGTCGATCGGGACATTCGCTTCGGCATGTTCGATCGTGAGCTGCTGGCCGTTGCCGTCAGGCCTGCTTTCGGTCGCGACCGAGAACGGGAAATAGACGCCGTCGACCTGCTCGTAGTCACCGTAGTCGCTGACGCTCTCGACCAGCGTGCCGCGCACGCTGCGCTGGGTCACGACGCGGATCTCGAGGAAGTGGTCGGGATCGAGGTAGACGTATTCGACGTCGCCGTTCTTCAGCGTCACCTTGAGCTTGTGCGCCGCGGTGCCGTCGACGTCCTCGGTGCCGAGATATTCGAGCTTGCTGCCGCGTTCCTGCCAGCCGAGGAGCTGGCCGCTGATCGGCGCGTCGTCCGCGAGCGCCTTGGCGTCGTCCGCGCTCATCTTTTCAGGATCCTTGCGACCCTGGAACGGCGAGATCTGCCAGCCCTCCTTTCCGTCCCAGGCCTGCACCGCGGTGAGGCCCTGGATGCTCGCCTCCGAGCGCGTCGAATCGGGTGCCTTCTGGTACTGCACGACGGCGAGTTCGAACTGCCCGCCGACGAGCAGCTTGCCTTCGGACTTCAGGCTCTTGATCGCCTGCAGCTTGGCGGCGCCGCCACGGGCGTCGAGGTTTTTCGCAACGAGTTCATCGGCGGTCATCGCCTGCACACTCGCGCTCGCGAGCGCGAATGCGGCGAGACCGTACTTCCATCGGACGATCATGCGGCTCTCCTGGCTGGGCGCGCCTGCATGCCCCTGGCGCAGGCGCAGATGGGAAACCGGTGCAAGCCTAGCGGAGAGGGTCAGCCCCGTGACGGGGCCGAAAGTCATGCTCCGGACCGAGGACCTCGCCACCCAACCCGGCGGCTGGCGCGCCGGCCGACACGCCGACACGTTCGCGGTAGCGCGACCACGCATTGGCGACGCGCCGGCCGATCTGCATGCCGGGTCGTTCGATCCAGCGGTACACCAGGGTCGCGAGCAAGACCGTGATCGCGACGTTGGCGAGGATGTAGACGCCCAGATGCTGCCTGCGCAGGACCGAATCGATCGGCAGGCGCAGGAGGCACCAGAGCATCACCATGAACACGACCGGGTGGAACAGGTAGATCGAATAGCTCACGCGACCGAGCCAGTCGGTCAGCGCGGAGCGGATGCGCACCACGCTCGTTCCGGCGATGAACAGCAGCAGGCCGAGCGCGTACGGGATCGTCGCGTTGTTCTCGAAGCCGATCACCTGCACCGAACCGACCGGCAACACGAACAGGTGCCACAGCAGGAGGCCGTGCAAACCCATGCGCACGACGCGATCGTTACTGCGCGCCTCGTCGATGAGCGTGCGATAGAGCGTGCCGGCCAGCATCAACGACAGGTTGAGCAGTGCGAATGCCGCCGGCGAGCCGATCAGGGTCCTGCCGGTCCACCAACGCACGAACATCTCGACCGAATACACGAGCGTGAACGCGATGGACACGCCGAGCAGGTGCCGCGGCCGGCCGAGGCTGCCGCACAGCAGCAGCACGACGCAGAGGAGGTAGAACGCCCATTCGACCAGCAATGTCCAGTACAGGCCTTCCGCCGCGGTCACGCCGAAGAAGTCCTGCAGCAGGGTCAGGTTGACCAGGAATTCGAAGGCGCCGAACGGCCGCCCCCACAACCAGCAGGTCGCGAAGGCGCCGAGCGGAATCGACAGCCAATAGGCGGGATAGATGCGGAAGAAGCGCTTGATGAGGAATGTGCCGACCGCGGCCGGCCGTTCGGGATGGATGCTGAACGGGATCACGTAGCCGCTGATGAGGAAGAATGCGACCACGCCGATGCGGCCGACGTCGATCGATGCGCCGACGCTTTGCAGCCAGCGTCCACCCTCGCCGACGCCGAGCGCGACGAACGCGTCCCCGACGTGCCGCCAGACCACGAGCAATGCGGCGATCGCGCGCAGTGCGTCGATGTGGCGCAGGCGCGCGTCGTCGCCTGCGGCTCGCGGCGACGGCACTTCGCCGCTCATGCGCGAAACGTCACAGTCGCACGCGCCCGCGCAGGACGTCGGCGTACATCACCCAGTCGCCGGCGAAACTGTAGAGCGGATGGCGAAACGTCGCCGGGCGGTTCTTCTCGAATGCGAAATGACCGATCCAGGCGAAGCCGTAGCCGAACAGCGGCGCAAGCAGGAGCCAGCGCGCGTCGCGCAGAGCCGCGGCCGCCGCGACCACGACCAGGACCAGGCTGGTGCCGATGAAATGCATGCGACGGCAATTCCTGTTCGCATGTTCGGCCAGGTAGAACGGGTAGAACTCGCGGAAGTTGCTGTATCGGGACATGTCTGCGCCTCGATCGCGCAGGATACCAGCTTGCGCTCAATGCTCGGGCAACGGGATGAATTCGCTTTCGCCCGGCACGCTGCCGAAACGCTGGGCGAGCCAGTCGGCCTTGGCACGCTCGATGCGTGCGCGGTCCGAGGAGACGAAGTTCCACCAGATCGTGCGCTCGCCATCGAGCGGAGCGCCGCCACACAGCATCACGTGTGCCGCCGAGCCTGCAAAGACCTCGATGTCCACGCCCGCGGCGAAGACGAGCATGCGCTCGGGCGCCAGCGGTTCGCCGCCGACGCGGACATCGCCGGCGAGCACGTACAAGGCACGTTCCTCGTGCTCGGCCGGCACGCGCAAGGTCGCGCCTCGCTCCAGGCGCGCCTCGGCGTACAGCGTCGGGGCGAATACCCGCACCGGCGACTCCATCCCGAACGATCGCCCCGCGATCACGCGCAGGCGGACGCCGTCCTGCTCGTGCTCAGGCAGGCTCGACGCCGCGTAGTGGAGGAATTCCGGGGCAGTCTCCTCGTGCTCGCGCGGCAGCGCGACCCAGGTCTGGACGCCGTGCATGCGGTGGCCGGCGGCGCGTTCTTCCGGCGGCGTACGCTCGGAATGCACGATGCCCCGGCCTGCCGTCATCCAGTTGACGTCGCCAGGACGGATCACCTGCACCGAACCGAGGCTGTCGCGATGACCGAGTGCGCCCTCGAAGAGATAGGTGACAGTGGCGAGCCCGATGTGCGGATGCGGGCGCACGTCGAGGCCGCGGCGAGGCGGCAGCTCGGCGGGGCCGATGTGGTCGAAGAACACGAACGGCCCAACGTGACGACGCAGGCGGTACGGCAGCACGCGCCGCACGCTGAAGCCGTCGCCGAGGTCGTGCAATCGGGGTTCGATCAGCAAGGGCGTCGTGTCGCTCACGCGGTCGTCTCCGGGTGCGGGAGGGAGATCATGCCACTCGTCGGCGATCGTCGGCACGAAAGGAACCGTATGGTGTCGGGCGTTGGCGCCTTGGCCTACCGCACGGAACGTCACGTCGTGCTCAGAAACCATTCCGGGTAGTCGCGCAAGGCTTCTTTCGCGAGGCGAAGCGGTGTCGCAAGGTTCCGCTCGCCTCAGCGGCGAGCGGGTGACTTCTCTTTGCTTGCCCAAAGAGAAGTCACCAAGAGAAAGGGCACCCCGCGTCGCCGCCCGCGAGGCTGCGCCGCGCGGGTTCGCGGTCGTCGGCCGGGTGCGCCGACAGCCCATCCCTGCGCGGACGGCGCACGGCGCGCGATCCCACGCGCGCCCCCGTCGGGCCAATTCGGCCG
>NZ_JBQCFP010000189.1:0-9434 GCF_051958935.1 Dokdonella sp.
TCGTCGTAGGCGATCACGCGGCGCGGTTCGGGCGGCGTCGCGTCGGCCTGCGCCGAATCGTGCACGGCGAAACCGATGCGCTCGGGCATCACGCCGCGCGGCAGGCGCAGCTCGATGCGGTAGCCGGAACCGTCCTCCTGCAGCATGCCGGAGAGGTGCGGCGGCAGGCGCTCGCCGTCGCCCTCGGCCGGCGCCTCGAACGCGCCCGGCGCGGCGCTCGTGAGCCGGTAGCGGCGCGACTCGCTGCCGTCGACGAGCAGCATCTCGACATGGTCGCCGAGCGCGCTGCGCGCGTCGGCGGGGTCGAAGCGCGCGCGCGTCGCATCGCGCACTTCGGCAAGCAGGTACAGCGTGTCCTTGTCGCGCGCGAGCGTCACGCGCAGCTTCTGCGCGTCCTGGCTCGGGCCGAGCGCCTGCGCGTACGGACGCAGGTCGCCCCAGTCGTCGGCGTAGCCGTCGACGACGAGGCGTTCGCTCGTGCGCTGCAGGTAGAGCACCGGCCCCGAGGGCGGCCAGGCGATGCCGCGCGCCTCGACCGTCTTGGCGAGCATGCCTGCCGAGGCGAGCAATGCCTGTTCCTGGCCCTGGCGCAGCAGCAGCTCGACCTGGCGCACGAACTGCCAGCCCGCCCACGGCAGCGCGAGCGTCGAGAGCGCGACGAGCAGCAGCTTGAAACGGAGGGACATGGCGAGAGAGCGAGGGCTGAGGGCTGAGGGCTGAGAAGCGAGAGTGGGCTTGCGGACTTGAGGCGGCGGAATGTTCGTGCACCGGAAGACCCCTACCTGGGCCATCGTGCAGGTGCGCGGCGGCCGGCGTCAGCCCTCAGCTCTCAGCCCTCAGCCCTGAAGTCACGGCTTCCAGCGATAGCCGGCGCCGTGCACGGTGTCGATCGCGTCGAACGCGGGATCGATCGCGATGAACTTCTTGCGGATGCGCTTGATGTGCGAAGTGATCGTCGCGTCGTCGACCACGACCTGCGCGT
Organism: Dokdonella sp.; assembly: GCF_051958935.1. Classification (GTDB taxonomy): domain Bacteria; phylum Pseudomonadota; class Gammaproteobacteria; order Xanthomonadales; family Rhodanobacteraceae; genus Dokdonella_A. The sequence goes on from NZ_JBQCFP010000189.1 coordinate 983, forward strand.
CGCGCATGAGCTGGTCGCGGCTCTTCACATGGCCGGGAAAGCGCACGAGCGTGTGCACCATCCAGAACTCGGTCACGGTCAGCGGCACTTCGGCACCGTTCCAGGTCACGCGCATGCGCTCGGTCTCGAGCTTGAGCAGGCCCTGCTCGATCACGCTGTCGGCCGCGACGGGCTTGCGCAGCGCCTCCATCCGGCGCAGCAAGGCATTGATGCGCGCGGCGAGCTGGTGCAGGGAAATGTCCTTGGCGAGGTAATCATCGGCACCGAGCCGAAGGCCGGAGATCACGTCGAAGTCGGAGTCGCGCGCGGTGAGGAACAGGATCGGCAAGGTCGCCGACTGCGCGCGCAGATGGCGGCAGAGTTCGAAGCCGCCTTCCGGTTCGTCGCCGAGGCCGACGTCAATGATCACGAGCTCCGGCAGCCGCTGCGTGAATGCGGCCTGCGCGTCCGCTCGCGAGGCATAGCCACGCACTTCGTAGCCGAGCCGCGTGAGCGCCTCGACGTAATTGGCGCGGATCAGTGGCTCGTCCTCGACGATGGCGATGCTGCGCGGCATGGATGCTCCCCTCCTTGCGGTGCCGGCGGCGCGATGCCGCTCGACGCGCGCTGAGCTTACGCAGCGCCGGCGCGCGCGCGCAACGGCCGCATCGCGCCTGCCCGCGGATTGCCAGAACTCGTCGCGATCACGGCACGACCCGGGCGGCGCGCGTCCTCGCGCGGGCGGTGCAATGAAGCTGCACACCCGCACCGGAGACCGAACGATGGACCCGCGCCGCCCCGATCCAAACGCCGAACTGCATGCACGCGAACGCCTGCGCATCGTCTTCGCGCTCGGCTCGCTGTTGCTCGGCCTGCTCGCCGCCGTGCACATCTAGTCGCGCGACAGGCGATCCGCGCATGGATCGCCGCCCGCTCGGCGGCGCCCGCGACGCTCTGGACTGGCTCACGCCGACCCTTGCCGAAGGAGACACCGATGGACCGCCACCGCGATGCACTTCACGCCGACCCGATCCCCGCCGCGATCGCCGAGTTCCTCTGGCTCGGTGGCGAGGCGATGGTCGCCCCGGCCGCTCTGGCCGCACTCCCCTGCACGAGCGCTGCGACGGAACGCGACGCCGAGCCGTCATGGGTGACGATCTGATTCATCGGCCGAGGCCGACGGTCATCGCGTGACCCATGGAAGGGTCTCCTGCGGCATCGGCGGCGCCCGCCGTCGATGCCGCGGAGGCGGCGATTCGACGTCGCTGCGATCAAGGTTTCCCTGGAATGAGTGTAGTTCGGGTTGTCCCCGCGCCGGGTGCTTCGTCCCCCTTCCCTCCCCCGGGCCCGGCGCGGTTTTTTCCCTTCGCTTCAGTGTGCGCCGCCGCGCAAGGCTTCTCTCGCGCCGTGGATCGTCCCCGCCCGCCAGCGCCGAGGGAACCCGGTGGAACACGAACAGCCTTCGTCGCCGTCGTCCCGGCGAAAGGGGGGAGCTTGCGCGCGCTCGTTGCGCGCCTGCCATCCACGAAGCTCGAAGAAAAACGTGTCAGCCCGCAATCGCGCGCTGCATCGCCGCGATCACCGCGGCGTAGTCGGGCTCGTTGAATACCGCCGAACCCGCGACGAAGGTGTCGGCCCCGGCGCGGGCAATCTCGCCGATGTTCGACGGTTTGACGCCGCCATCGATCTCGAGGCGGATCGGCCGGCCGCTCGCATCGATCATCTCGCGCACGCGACGCAGCTTGTCGAGTGCGGACGGGATGAAGCTCTGCCCACCGAATCCGGGGTTGACCGACATGATCAACACGAGGTCGAGCTTGTCCAGCACGTAGTCGAGATAGGACAGCGGCGTCGCCGGGTTGAACACGAGTCCGGCCTGGCAGCCGCTCGACGTGATCAGCTGGATCGTGCGGTCGATGTGCTCGCTCGCCTCGGGATGGAAGCTGATAACGGTCGCGCCGGCCTTGGCGAAGTCGGGCACGATGCGGTCGACCGGTTTCACCATGAGGTGCACGTCGATCGGCGCGGTCACGCCGTGCTTGCGCAGTGCTTCGCAGACGAGCGGCCCGATCGTGAGGTTCGGCACGTAGTGGTTGTCCATCACGTCGAAATGGACCCAGCCCGCTCCTGCGGCGAGCACCGCGTCGACTTCCTCGCCGAGGCGCGCGAAGTTCGCCGAGAGGATCGACGGGGCGATGATGGGGGGTTGCATGGCCATGGTGGATTTCCCGTGCGTGGTGGCAGCGGCGGTCAGCTGAAGCCGCGCTCGGCCTTGATGTGTTCGTAGGCCGCGTTGATCTCGCGCGCACGCTGCTCCGAGCGGCGCTTCACCTCGTCAGGCACGTCGCCGAGCTTGTCCGGATGATGCTTGCTCATGAGCCGGCGATACGCCTGCTTGACGTCGCGGTCGCTCACGTCGCGCGTGATGCCGAGCACCGCGTACGGATCGACCTGCGAGGGTCGCTGCGGCGGCGCGCGCCCGGCGTCGCCGCTACCGCGCGCGCCCTGCCAGCCGCCGTAGCCCTTCATCGCCGAGAGCGCGGCGAGTTCGTGTTCGCGCACGCCGAGGGCGGCGCACAGGCGGCGCACGAGCTGGAGCTTGGTGCCCGCGAGCGGGCCCTCGGCGTAGACGAGATCGAGCAGCAGGTCGAGCACGATGAAGGCGGAATCGCGACGGTTCGCGCACCATGCGCTGAGTTCGCCGATCGCGGAGTTCACGTTGAACTCGGGCTGCTTGCCGGCAGTGAACCGTTCGATCGCTGCGCGCCGGTGTTCGGGATCGAGGCCGAGGCGGGTGATCAGCGCCTCCGCGGCGTCGATTTCCGCCTGCGAGACGCGGCCATCGGATTTGGCGAGCGCGCCGGCGAACGCGAACAACGGCTCGATGAAGCCGCGCCCGATCGTGCCCGGCCGCGCACGCGCGACCGCGCTGTCGTAGAAGTGGCCGAGCAGCAGGCCGACGAGGATGCCGAGAGGGTTGTGGAACAGGCCCCAGCCGATCAGCGCGCCGAGCAGTTTGCCGATGAAGCTCATTGCGCGACTCGCTGCGTGGCGGGCGTGCTCGGAAGGATCGGAACGGGTATCGGCACGTCGGGAGGCGGCGCGGAAGGAACCGCGCGGATTCTACCAGTACCCACCCCGCCGCACGGCAGGTCGCCGCGGCGCGCGCGGCGAAGGGCCCGGGGCCTCAGCCGCCGTGCGCCGCTACAATGGCGCCTTTCGACCGTGGAACGCGCGCGTGCCGACCGTCCTCTCGCAATCGAACCTGCCCGGCCTCGACCTCATCCATCGCGGCAAGGTGCGCGACGTCTATGCGCTGTCGCCGACCGAACTGCTGATCGTCGCCACCGACCGGCTGTCCGCCTTCGACGTCGTGTTGCCCGACCCCATCCCCGGCAAGGGCGAGATGCTCTGCCAGATCTCCAACTTCTGGTTCGACAAGACGGCGCATCTCGTGCCGAACCACCTCACCGGCAAGGACGTCGCGAACGTACTGCCCGCGGGCACCGACGCCGCGCTCTACGCCAGGCGCAGCGTGATCACGAAGCGGCTCAAGCCGGTGCCGGTCGAGGCGATCGCGCGCGGCTACCTGATCGGATCGGGCTGGAAGGATTACCAGGCGACCGGGTCACTCTGTGGCATCGCGCTGCCGCCGGGCCTGCGCCAGGCCGAGCGCCTGCCGGAGCCGATCTTCACGCCGTCGACGAAGGCCGCGGTCGGCGACCACGACGAGAACGTGAGCTTCGCGCACGTCGTCGACCTCGTCGGCCGCGAGATGGCCGAACGCGTGCGCGACGCGACGCTGGCGATCTATCGCTGGGCGGCGGAGTACGCAGCCGAGCGCGGCATCATCATCGCCGACACCAAGTTCGAGTTCGGTACCGACGCCGACGGCGCACTGTACGTGATGGACGAGATGCTCACGCCCGATTCGTCGCGCTTCTGGCCAGCCGACCAGTACCAGGTCGGCATCAGTCCGCCGAGCTACGACAAGCAGTTCGTGCGCGACTACCTCGAGACGCTCGACTGGAACAAGACCGCGCCCGGCCCACGCGTGCCGGCCGACGTCATCGCAGGCACCGCGGCGAAGTACGCCGAAGCGCTGCAGCGGCTCGCGGGGATCACGCTCGATTAGCGCTTGCGGCATGCGATCGCATGCCGCAAGCGGTCAGTACGCGAGGCCTACGCGACGCATGACCTTGCCGGTCAGCCATGCGGGACCGATCAGCAGGTAGGCGAGATCGGTGAAGAACGAGGGCCGCCGCCCTTCGATGAGATGACCGATGAACTGGCCGATCCAGGCGGCGACGAACACGCCGATCGCGAGCCACAGCAGTGGCTGGCCGCCGAGCGTGCGATAAAGCCATTCGGTCAGCACGGCGAGCAGCGCGAACACGACGAACATCGCCGCGCCGAGCGGCCGCGACAGGCGCCAGTAGAACGCGAGCGCGCCGACCATGATCAGCGCGCACCAGAGCCCGGCGCGGCCGATCGACGCGGGCACGGGCAGAAGCCACAGGAACGCGATCACCGCCCACAGGATCGCCGGCACGCAGATCCAGTGGATGAGCCGGTTGGTCGGGTTCTGGTGGTCCGCGCTGTAACTGCCGAACCAGTCGTTGACGCTGCGCATGTCGGACTCCGTGGCTTCGTCGCACGCTGAAACTACGGCCTGCGCCTCGTTGCTAAAACGGGCGGCGCAAAAAAAAGACGCGCGCCTCGGCGAGGCGCGCGTCGATATGCTCGTGGTGACGGGCGCGCTTACGGAACGGGCTTGAGGACCGACGGGTTGTTCACGATCACCCCGAAGCCGCCGAACGCCGCGAAGCTCGCCATCTCGCCCTGCATTTCGACCGTCGCCGCCGGGTAGTCGGTCGGGTCGAGCAGCGAGCCATGCTCGCCCTGCAGGAAGCGCGTGACCGCCTGCAGGCCGCCGGTCGTCAGCAGCACGGTGTCGTCGATCGGGGCGAGGCCGAGGGCGCGGATCAGCGGTTCCGTGCCGGACAACGGCGCACCCGCGACCGCGTTCGGGATGACCTGGTCGGGCAGGTTGTCGCCGCTGCCGATGACCTCCTGCAGCAGCAGGTTCTTGATCGGGTCGTCGCTGACGGCGGGGTCGATCAGCGTGCCGTTGCCGGCGTAGTTGATCGGGTCGCCCGAGTCGATGATCGTCTGCGTCGCGACGAAGTACGCGTCGTAGTCGGGCGTGCCCTGCTGCAGGCCCGCCGCGGCGAGGCCGGCATGGATGCGCGGACCGAATGCCGGCGATGCGTCGAGCATGCGCGCGATGCCGCCGCCGGGCACGTTGAGCACGGCCGACTTGATGGTCGGGTCGACCGCCATGACCATCGTGCCGGTGATCGCACCGAGCGACTGGCCGACGAAGCGCGTCTGGCTCGGGTCGACATCCGGCAGCGTCGACGCGGCGTGCGCGAGCTGCATGACGTCGGCCGCGCCCTGGCGCAGATTGTCGCGCGAAGTGAGGAGGCTGGTCAGGTTGGTCGTGTAGCTGCCCGACGGATCGATCTGGCCGTCCGGACCCGGAGCGCCGGTCGTGTTGTTCGACAGGTCGAGGTCGAACGTGCGCTCATGCGCGATCGCGCCGAACGGCGTATTGCCGACGTAGAACGGATTGCTCGTGCTGGTGAGGCCGTGCAGCGGCAGGTCGATCGCCACGACTGCGAAGCCCTGCGCGGCGAGCGTGCCGGCGACGGCGAACATGTCGGTGCGGTTGCGCGTGACGCCATGCTGGAAGATCACGAGCGGCCAGCCGGCCGCCGGCTTGGTCTTGCCCGAGGCCGCATTGGGCAGCGTGAGCAGCAGCGGCACGGTTTCGGTCGTCGTCGCCTTCGGAACCGGGTTGCACGCGGTGAGGTTGGTCGAGGTCGGGTCGAGACCGAAGCCGGCGCACTGTTCGATGTACGCGCCCGCGGTCGCATGCCAGAAGCCGGTGAGCGGCGCGGTCGGGTTCGACGCGCTCGGAGCCGACAGGTAGTAGGGCAGGCTGATCGTGCCGATGTAGATGTCGGCGATCGGCGGCAGGCCGAGGCCGAGGCTCGCGAGCGTCTTGCCGGTCGGGGCGACGTGCGTCGGCGCCGGCGGCGATGCCTGGGTGATCGCCGACAGCGCCTGCATCGTCGGCGTGATGCTCTGCGTGGTCGCGACCCACGACAATGCGATCTTGCCTGCGGGCACGCCGGCCGAAACGGCCGCCGCGGCCTGCGAGCTGTTGAGCTGGCGCAACGGCTCGAGCTGGCACGCCTGCGCGTCCGACAGCGCCGGGTTGGTCGAGTGTCCGCCCGCGCACAGCGGGTGCTGCGCGGTCGACAGCAGGTAGGTCAGCGTGCCGCGGATCTCGTTGCCGCCGGCATCCTTGATGCCGTTGGTGAGCACGGCCATGTACGAGGTGCGCTGCTTGAGCGGCGCGGTCGGCACGATCGCGAGCGTCTTGTGGCTCGTGTCGGACGGCGAAAGCACGGCGACGAATTCGGTCGGCGAGGAAAGCTCGCGCACGACGCTCGTGACCGCGCCACCGGGGCCGCTCAGCGAGACCTCGAACAGGTGCACGTTGCCGGCGAGCGAGGAAGGATCGATCGGCGCGCTGAACGTGGTCGACCACGGCGTGGTCGTCCCGAAGCCGTCCAATGCGTTCATCGCGACCTTCGGATCACCGAAGTTCGTCGGATCGGCGACCGGGATGTTCAGCGTCAGGTCGGTCGTGCCGAGCAACAGCAGGTTGTTCGGAAACGGAATGACGCTGTGGGCAGGGTCGAAGTCTGCGGTGCCGTGGAATACCACCGGCGCGGTGTAGTCGTAGGCCCGCGCGTCGTGCGCCGCCAAACTGCCAAACAACGCCGCGGCGACGGCCGCGGTCGTGATCGATCGAACCTGCATGGGCATGCCCCTTCTGGCTGGCGTCCTGGATTGCTTGAGTCGTGCGTGAAGCGCATCGCATCTTAGGTCGTTCAAACGAGCGTTGGCAACGCTGCACTGCGGCGAAAAACCCGCACATCCCGGGCGTTGCATTGCAACAGGCGCCTGCACGGCGGCCCGCGTCGCGCTCGTGCATACCGTTGCGTAGCGACGAAGCGCGTCCGACCGTCAGTGCCTCGCCGCGCCGATATCGAGCAGGTCGAGCGGCCGGCCGTCGCCGTCGCGCACGCCGTCCTGCAGTTCATGCAGGCGACGGATCGACGGGCACAGCGCCTCGACCTGCGGGCGCAGATCGCGCAGGCGCCGCTCGATCTTCGGCTGCAGGCCATTGCCCAGTTCGCTCGCGCGCGCCTGCAGCGCGACCGCTTCATCGAGGTCGCCGTCGAGCGCGGCGGTGATCGCGCCGCGGCCGACGTCGGCGACGAGCAGCGGAGCGAGATCGGCGGACCACCCGGCGACGTCGCGCTCGAACGCCTCGGCCTGCCACTCGCGCGTGCTCGTGCTCGCCGCGATGCGCGCGCGCAGCTCGGCCGCATGCGCGGCGATGCGGCGATCGACCTCCGCACGCGTGTCGGCGGACGTGGCGAGGCGACGCGTCTCCGTGCGCACGACGCCGGTGGCGAGATCGAGCCCGCGCAGCGCGATCGCCTTCACCTTCGGCACCAGCGCGCGCAGTTCGCGCGCGAACAGGCCGAGCCGGTCGGCATCTTCGGTATTGAGGCGCACCACCACGCCATCGACGCGCAGGCGGCCGTCGCGCCATTCGACCCGGCGCGGCGCCGGCGCGCCACGCTCGAACACGAGCGCATCGGCGCCGACGACGAGATCGTAGCTGCTGCTCGCCGCGCACGTGTCCTCGAAGTCGGTCGCGCGCGCGCCGGATCCGCACGTGAGCAGCAGGGCGAGCAGGATCGGCATGGAACGCTTCATCGGGAACCTCCGGGCGCAGCGATAACGGACACGCCATCAATCACCGCTGAATGGCTGCGGCCTCCCAGCACGCGGCGTCGGGACGGAACGCACGGGGCGAGAAACCGAAGTCCGCGTGCGCATCGCTCGTATCGGCGACGAGGTCTGCCTGGAGACGGTCGACCAGCGCGGGCGAAAGCCCGCTGCGGCCGGCGGCACGCGCGCTGGCGAGCAGCGTGCGCAGGAGCGGTAGCGGCACCGGCATGGGCACGGTGCGGAATGGCAGCGAGGCGCGCACGCGTTCGAGCATCGTCGCGAACGGCAGGCGCTCGCCGCCACCGAGACCATACGCACGCCCGGCGCAGCGCGCCTGCGCGGCGGCCGCGACGCAGGCCGCGGCGAGGTCGTCCGCATGCACGGGCTGGCGCAGGCCGCGCGCGCCGGTGACGCGCGGGAACACGCGCCATTGCTTGGCGCGGCGCGCGAGCGGCGTCAGGCTGCGATCGACGCCGGCGCCGTAGATCAGCGTCGGCCGCAGCACGGTCCAGGCACGGCCGCGCGCCTCGGCAGCGCTGGCGAGCGCCTGCTCCGCCGCACGCAAGCGTGCGGCGACCTCGCGTTCGTGCGGGTC
>NZ_JBQCFP010000190.1:0-79575 GCF_051958935.1 Dokdonella sp.
GCCTTCCCGGCCCGCTGGGTGGGTTTCACGCCGCCTGCGGGCCCGGCTGGGGGTGGGGGGGGCGATCCCCCTCGCTTCGGCCCCCCCAAAACGACGACGCCCCGCACTGGGCGGGCTTTCGTCTCGTGTCGGTGATGTTGCAAACGACCTACACGCCGGCCCTCCGGTGCGAGCTGGCGTTATTGTTCGAAGCAACCGCGCGCAGGTTCGCGCACGCGCGGGGCGCGGGCTCGACGTGCTGCAGGCGGGCGGTGCGAATGGTCATGGCCGCACTACAGCACGGCCGCGCCGCGTCCGCAAGAGGGGCCGGTGTGCGCCGGTCCACGGCCGGGTGATAGCCTCGGGCCATGCGGATCACGTGCCGGCTACTGCTGTTCCCGATCGCCCTCGCCACGGCGCGTGCCCTCGCCCAGGACGTGGATGGCGACGGCCAGCGCGTGCACCGCTGCATCGGCCTGCATGGTGAAGTCGTGTTTTCCGGCTTCAAGTGCAATGCGAACGAGCAGGCCGGCATCAGCGCCGGCGCGCTCGCCGATCCGCTCGCTCCACCGCCGGCCGACGCGTGTCCCGCGTCATTCGAGGACCTGCGCGAACGCCTCGCCGCCGCGATCGCCCGCCACGACGCCAATGCGATCGCCGGCATGCTGCACTGGCGGGGTGTCGGTGGTGGCGCCGCGAAGCAACGGATGCGCGAATTGCGCGAGCTCGTGCGCGAGCCGTTGCTCTCGCTCGAACAAGGCGAGGGACTGCTCGTGCGCACGGGCAGCAACACCACCGGCGGCGTGCGCGAGCATGCATTCGGCATCGAAGTCGAAGCCGGCTGCTGGTGGCTGAGCTGGTGAAATGAGGCGGGTGGGCGGCACTGGTATCATCGGTGTTTTCCAGCGGAACCGGACGCCATGGCGCAGACCTACCCCGATCACATCTGGCACAACGGGCGCATCAAGCCATGGGCCGAAGCGACCGTGCATGTGATGGCGCACGCGCTGCACTATGGCTCGTCGGTGTTCGAAGGCATCCGCAGCTACGAGACGCCGCACGGCCCGGTGATCTTTCGCCTTACCGAGCACAACAAGCGCCTGTTCAACTCGGCGAAGATCTACGACATCCAGATCCCGTACACGCTCGAGGACATCAACGCGGCGTGCCGCGCGGTGATCAAGGCCAATGGCTTGTCCAAGGGCTACCTGCGCCCGGTCGCCTATCGCGGCCTCGGCGGCTTTGGTCTTTCCGCCGACACGCCGACCGACGTCGCGGTCGCCGCGTGGCAAATGGGCGCCTACCTCGGCGCGGGCGTGCTCGAACAGGGCATCGACGCCTGCGTGTCGAGCTGGCAGCGTTTCGCGCCGAACACGATCCCGGCGGGCGCGAAGGCCGGCGGTAACTATCTTTCCGGCCAGCTCGTCGCGCGCGAGGCGCGCCGGCTCGGTTTCGGCGAAGGCATCGCGCTCGCCTCGACCGGCCTGCTCAGCGAAGGCGCCGGCGAGAACCTGTTCCTCGTCTTCGACGGCGCGCTGCACACGACGCCGGTGAGTGCGGCACTGCTCAATGGCATCACGCGCAACACGCTCATCACGCTCGCGCGCGCGAACGGCATCGAGGTGGTCGAGCGCGACATTCCGCGCGAGTACCTCTATCTCTGCGACGAGCTCTTCATGTGCGGCACCGCCGCCGAGATCACGCCGATCCGGTCGGTCGACGGCAAGCCGGTCGGCGCAGGCAAGCCGGGACCGCTGACGCATCGCATCCAGGAATTGTTCTTCGGCCTGTTCAGCGGCAAGACCGAAGACCGCTGGGGCTGGCTCGAGCCGGTGTGACCTTCAGCGCGGGAGTCGGACGAACCGCGTGTTCTTCGCTCTCGTTCACCCGTGAAGCCGAGGGCGTCGCCCGGCGGCCACCCGCTCCGCTATCCGCCGGAACACGTCGGTGGATCGTCGAACCCGTCCACGAAGACGACATCGCCCTGCTGCACTTCGTAAGCGCCGATGTCGGCCGCTGCACCGGACACGCGCGCGAAGGGCGCTCCGCGCTGGTCCACGGCGAACGGGACGGTATTGTTGCCCTGGTCGATGGCGGGACTGCTCCACCACAACGCATGCGTCTGCGTCGGGCCTCCGTTGTCGCGCAACGGCCCGAGCTGCGGACATACGCCGGTCGTCATCGTGTTCTGCAGGCCGAGCAGCTCGGTCGCGAAAACGAGGTTGGCCTGCCCGCTGATCGGCACCAGGTTGATGCTGGAGAAATGCGCCACGCCGAGGTCGTCCGCACTGGTCGGCGGCGTGCCGTAGGCATTGTTCGAAAACACCGAGCTCTGCAGCGTCACCACCTTGAAGCCGTAGTGATTGATGTCGGTGTAGTAGGCGCCGGCGTCGGAAACCGCGAAGCCCGGCGCGTAGTGCGTCGAAGAGCCCGTCGCGGTACCTGCCGTGTTGAACGCCACGGTCGAGTTCTTGACGTCGATCGTTCCCGCATTCGTCAGCACGCCGCCGACGCGATCGGTCGCGGAGTTGCCGGATACCGTGCTGTCGAGCAGGGCGAACGACTGGGCGTTGCTCGCATAGTAGAGCTGGACGATGCCGCCGCCGCGGCGCGCAATGTTGCCCGAGATCGTGGATGCGACGATCGTCGCATCGCCGAGCAGGGCGCGCGCGCCGCCGCCGTCGCCGGCGGCCGCCGAGTTGCCGCTGACCGTGCTGTTGCCGAGGAAGATGTCGTGGTAGCTGAAGATGCCGCCACCATCGCCGACGGTGCCGGACCCCGAGCTGGTCGCGACGTTGCCGGAGATGTCGCTGTACTTCGCGAAGACGAGCTCGCGGGCGTAGACGCCTCCGCCGTGCGCCGACGCGCCGACCGCGGACACACGGCACGCGCGCACGCCGACGCGCGTCAAGTAGGCCTTGCCGTTCGAGGCGATGCAGCCGCCGTTGGCTTCCGCCCCCACGGAAGGGTGGACGTAGCCGTTGGCAGCCGTCAGGTCCTCGAGATTGAACGCGCCGTGCCCGGTGTGCCGGAACACACAATCGTTGTCGCCGGAGACGGTGAGCGCCTCCCTGCCCGGGCCTTTCAGCGTGATGTCGTCTTGTGCAAGCAGGACCGCACCGGTGGTCAGCGAGATCGTGCTGCAGGCGAGGGCGGTCATGTCGATGGTGTCGCCGGCGGCCGCGTTCGCGGCCGCGTAGCGCAGGCTACCGGTCGTGCCGCTGCCGGTCGCGGCCTCGTCGCAGGTGTCGACGGTCCAGGTGGTGGCGGCTGCCGCCGGCATGGCCGTGCCCAGGCACAGCGCGGCGGCGAGGCCGATACCCAGCGGCGTGCGGCGTGCGGATGCGTGCACGCGCGAAATCGAATCGAACATGGCGCTCTCCCGGCGTCGTGGTCGGCGGAATACCTCGCGGCCCGACGCCGCGCAGTCCTGCCTGCTACGCGAAAGAGTGCCGCGAAACCTAACGCGGGGAATTGAATTCAAGCGTCGCCGTCGCACCGCCCTGCGGCCGCGGCGCGAGCGACACGGTCCAGCCGTAGAGCTCGCACAGGCGCCGCACGATCGCGAGGCCGAGCCCGCCGCCCTTGCCGACGGTGGTGCCGCGCACACCGCGCTCGAACAGCTTGTCGGCGTCCTCGGGCTTGATGCCGGGACCGGTGTCCTCGACGGTGACGCGGCCGTGGCCGACCGTGACGATGACCTCGCCGGCCTGCGTGTACTTGAACGCGTTGCCGATCAGGTTGCTCAGTGCGACCGCGACGACCGACGACGGAGCGACGGTCGCGAGCGGCTGCTCGATCTCGACGCGCACGTCGACCGGCTTGTTCGCGACGTGCGGCCGCTGCGCGTCGACGACCTGCTCGACGACGCGGGCAACGTCGGTCGTCTCGCCGTCGGTCGGAGCCTGCCGTTCGCGTCGCGACAGCAGCAGCAGCGCGTCGATGAGTTCGCTCGACTGGCGTACCGCTCGCTCGATACGCCGGAGACGCTCGCGCAACTTGTCGGTGAGGTCGGGGGAACCCTGCAGCAGTTCGGTCGTGCTCGCGATAACCGCGAGCGGCGTGCGCAGCTCGTGGCTGACGTCCGCGTTGAACTCGCGGTCGCGCTGGACCATCTCGGTCAGGCGCGTCGAATAATCGTCGAGCGCGGCGGCGAGTTGGCCGACTTCGTCGTCGGCGAAATGTCCCTTGAGCAGTTCCGGCCGGCCCGAGCGGCTCATCGCGCGCACGCGGTTGGCGAGCTCGATCACCGGGCTCATCACGCGCGCCGACAGCCAGAAGCCGATCACCAGCGAGAGCACCGCGAACGCGAGCACCGAGGCCGCGAGCACGGTCAGCAGCTGGCGTTCGCCCAGCTTCTGCGTGCTCACGTCGAAACGCAGGTACGCCCAGAAATCGCCGTCCTTGTACACGGCGAGCTTGTACGGCCGCGTCTTGCCCTCGCGGCCGATGTCCTCGATGTCGTAGACACCGGCCTCGAAGTTCTGCCAGGCGAGCGGCACCGTCGCGGTGCGTCCGGCACGCACGATCTGCAACTGGATCAACGACATCGGGAACTGCGCGTCGGGCGAGAGGTTCTCGCGCTTGAAATCGACGAAATGGCGCAGCTCGCGCTCGAGCGTGGTGTTGACGAGCTGGTCCTCGAGGCGCGTGCGCATGTACACCGTCGCGGCGGCGAACAGCGCGGTCAGGCCGAGCCCGAACAGCGCGAAGGAGATGATGATGCGTGAGCGGAGCCTACGCCGGTAGCGCATCCGGATCGACCATGCGGTAGCCGATGCCGTGGCGGGTCTGGATCAGCGCCTTGTCGAACGGCTTGTCGATCTGGGCGCGCAGCCCGTGGATGTGCACGCGCAGCGAATCGCTGTCGGGCAGTTCCTCGCCCCAGACGCGTGTTTCGAGTTCCTGGCGGGTCACCACCGACGGCGCCGCCTCCATCAGCGACTGCAGCAGCTTGAGGCCGATCGGGTTGAGCGTGATCTGCTTGCCGGCGCGGCTGATCGTCAGCGTGTCGAGGTTGTAGGTGAGGTCGGCCAGCTGCAGCACGCGGCTCTTGCCGCCCTTGCCGCGACGGCCGAGCACTTCGAGGCGCGCGGCCAGTTCCTGCAGCGCGAACGGCTTGACCATGTAGTCGTCCGCGCCCGATTCGAAACCAGTGAGCTTGTTGTCGAGCGAATCGCGCGCGGTGAGCATGAGCACCGGCGTCTGGCGCTTCGCTTCCTGGCGCAGCTTGCGGCAGACCTCGAGTCCGTCCATGCCGGGCAGGCCGAGGTCGAGCACGATCACGTCGAAGTCGTTGACGACCGCGAGGTGCAGCCCGGTGACGCCATCGCCCGCGAAGTCGACCACATGGCCCTTGTCGGCGAGGAAGTCGCCGATGTTCGCCGCGATGTCGCTGTTGTCTTCGATGACCAGAATGCGCATGGGTATCTACTTTAACGCGTGGATCCGCCGATGCGGAGCACACCGGCGCGTAGGAAGTTCCTCACCATGAGGCCACGCCGGCCAATGCCAAGCGCCCGGTGCGTGTGCTCTTCATGGAAGTGCGGCCATGGATGGCCGCTCTGGACTGACCGCAAGCAGAAAATCCACATGCCGGGTCGATCCCTGTCCGAGGCAGCGATCACGGATGATCGCAAAAGCAAAAGAAAATGGCCCAAGGAGGTGTCATTGGGGGAACACACCTCGCTTGGGCCAAAAAGCTACTGCCCCGATTACCGTACTCTGCCAGTCACCAGACCTGACTTAGGAGTGTCGAGCAGAACTACAGTGGGACGGACTATAGGTACGGATTGATTAAACGATCGTTAAGCCCCTCTGAGGCTTGCGTTAACCACCGTTCTTCGGCGGCCATGCATTCACGTTCGAAACCTGCGCCGGCCGCCCTTCGGCCGGGTCGCGGCAGATCAGGGAGCCGGGCGATTGCACGCATTCGTCATGCGTCGCGCCACGCCCCTTCGGTGCGAACACGAATGCCTGCGTGTAGCGCATCGGATGGTCGGGCAGCGAGGCGGGGTCGAATCGCCACTGGCGCAATGCGCGTTCCGCCGCACGCTCGAAGGCGCCGTCCTGGCCGCCGTGGAATTCGATGTCCTTGACCGATCCGTCAGAAGCGATCGAGAACGTTGCCTCGACGCGGCCGCTCTGCGAGGAGTAGTAGTTCGGGAAACTCGGCGCAACCACGTAGGTCGCGACCGGCGCCTTCACCGGCGCGGGTGCGGCGACGGGTTCCACCGGCGCCGACGCGATGTCGGTCGCGGGCTTGGCGATCGCCGGCGTGGAGGCGGCCGGCGCGGAGGTCATCGTGGCCTGTTGGATCGCGTCGGTCGCCGGCACGGCGGCGGCCGGCGCGCGTGCGACCGGCGCAGATGCCGGCGGCGCGACGACGTCGCCGGCGGGCGCCGGAACGACTTCGCGCAGTGGCTCGGCCACGGCGGCCGCGGCGGCCGTCGCGAGGCCTGCCGTCGTCGGCGCGGGCGTTTCGGCCGACGGCGCGGGCTCGGGCGGCATCACGCTGGCAAGGCGCAGGCGCGGGCGCTCGTACGGCAGCGACAGCGCAGCGAACGGGAGCGTGCGCATGTCGGTCGAGCGGATCCAGTCGATCGACAATGCCTGAGGATTGAACACGCGGTTCGCACGCTCGATCCGTTGCGCGACGAACAGCGCACCGATGAACGCCGCGCCGATCAACAGCCAGCGCCCGGGATGGCGCGCCTGCGCGGTCGCGCGCGGTGCAGGCAGGCCGACGATGCGCCGCACGCGCTCGATCAACTGGCCGCCGCTCGCGGCGAGCACGACCGGCGCGGCCGTCTGCCGCAGTTCCTCGAGTGCCGCGAGCGTACGCGCGTATTCACGCGGCTCGCCGCGGACGAGGCGCAGCACGAGCGCGTCACAGCACAGTTCGCGTTCATTGCGCACTTCGCGCGAGATCCAGTGCACGACCGGATGGTAGAAGAGCAGCGTCTCGAGCACGGCCTGGGCGAGATTGACCAGGTGGTCGTAACGACGCAGATGGCCCAGTTCGTGAGCGAGAATCAGTTCCACTTGCTGGCGCGGAAAACCGAGCGCGACCGCCGTGGGCAGCAGCACGACCGGGCGCAGCCAGCCGAGCAGCATCGGCGTATCGATGCGTTCGGAGACGAGCACGCGCACGCGGCGCACGAAGCCGAAGCGACGCGTCAGCGCGACCAGCATCGCATCCAGTTCGGGGCTCGATTCGGCCCACTGGCGCGCGATGCGCGCGAAGCGCCGCCACTGCTGCAGCGCGCGGCCGGCGACGCCGATCACGCCGGCGAGCCAGAGCAGGACCAGCCAGGGCAGCACGCGATCGATGCTCGCTGCGACATCGAAGGCGGCCTCGGCCTGGGCCAGTACCGCCGCGCCGCCAGCGGCGGCAACGGGCGCGAACGCCACTTCGACGGGGCCCTGCGGTCGCAACGCCACCAGCGTCGCGAGCGGCCAGAGCGCGAGCAGCGCGAGCGCGGCCAGGCCGACGGCGTAGCGGGCATTGCAATGTGATTTCGGCAGCAGCGCGCGCGCGGCGGCGTAGCCTGCACCGATGACCAGTCCCTGCCAGAGAAAATGCACCAGGGTCCAACCCAGCGCATGGATCCACGGCAGTGCGGCGCTCATGACTGCGTGCCTTCGAGCTTGTCGAGCAGCGCGCGGATCTCGTCGAGCTCCTCGCGCGTCGCCTTCGGCCGGCCGCCGAGCGCCTGCAGCACGAGCTGCGAGGGGGAGCCGTCGAACACGCGCTGCACCATGTCGACGACGAAGCGCTTCTGCGTGCGCTCCTTGCTGACTGCCGGGCGGAACACGTGCGCGCGCTCGGAGTCGTCGCGCAGCACCAGGCCCTTGCCGTGCATGATCTGCAGGAGCTTCAGCGCCGTGGTGTAGCCGGCTCCCTCGTCGCGGTAGAGCGCTTCGTGCACATCGCGCACCGTGCTCGGCCCGCGTTCCCACAGCACGTTGAGGATGCCGAGTTCGGCCTCGGTGGGCTTGGGCAGATTTTCGGTCTTGGACACGGCGTTCACCTGACCTCGCAGTGCTTTCGTACGAGAAGACTACACGATCCCGGCCCGATTGCCAGATCGCCCGCCCCGGCCGGGATCCGGGGCGGGCGGCGGGTTGGATCAGCCGCCGGCGGAGGACTTCAGCTGAGGCGTGTTCTGCGTGCGCTGCAGGTATTGCGAGTCGTTGCGGCGGCGCGCTTCGAGTTCACCCGCGGTCTTGCAGGTCTTCACCGGGATGTTCGAGCCGATCGGCTTCTCGTTCTTGCAGATCAGGCGCTCGTTGTCGCGCTTGGCGAGGATCGCGTTGACCTCTTCCTGCTTGTTGAACATCGCCGTCTTGTCGGCGTCGCTCATCTGCGCCACCTCGGTCTTGTCGCCGAACAGGCGCTCCATCTCGTCGAGGCGCGCATTGACCTTGCTGCGCTCGTCCGGGGTCACGTACGAATAGCGCCCGCCGGCGTCCATCTGCTTGCGTACCCAGGTGGACACCGTCTCGAACGCGTACTTGCTGCTGGCGTTGACGGCGGGATCGACCTTTTCCTTGGCCGCGAGCGGCAGCGACACGAGGAAAGCGACGGCGAAGGCGAACGAAAGAACGGGCTTCATCACAACAGGATCTCCGGAAACGTTACGAGGGATGGAGGCGACCCGTCCGCGGGGCGGACGCGGGAGCGCCGAATGCAGTTACCCGCGCGGCGGGTGTCGGGGGACGACTCAGCGCCCTGCGCTGGCAGCTTGGAGGCGTTCCGTCGCGTTGCGCATGCGCGGCAGGCCGCATCCGCCTTCGCCGCCGCGACCGGGCGTGCTGCCGGTACACTGGGAATGGGCCCAGGTATCCATCTGGCGTTCGGTCTCCCGACGCCCTTCCTTCGCCTGGGCGTACGTATGGCAGTACGTTTCCATGATGTGCGAACCGACCTTGGTGCGGCGCTCGCAGATCACGCGGTCGTCCTCGCGGCCCGCCTTTGCGGCGGCTCGCGTCATGCGGGACGTCGCCGGACCGGCCTGCTCGGCCAGCACGCTGTCGTGCGTGGCGAGCAGCGCATTGACCTCTTCCTGCGTGTTGTACAACGCGACCTTGTCTTCCGCACGCATGCGGTCGATCGAGCCGTTCTTTTCGAAAAGGTCCTGCATGCGAGCGAACTTCGCATCCAGCGCCACGCGATCGGCCGGATCGAGCGAAGCGTAGCGGCCGCCCGCCTTCATCTCGTCGTGGACCCAGGTGACGACCTGCTGGAACGTATCGGCGCTGTCGGCGTTGGTGGCCTGACGGTAACTGGATTCCTTCGCCTGGATCGTGCCCGCAAGGCAGGCCAGCGCGCCTGCGCACAGCATCGTGATGATCGGTTTCATGCGATTGCCCCTTGTTTCGTGGCGCGGCGTTCGCGCGCGGATCGCTCGCGGCGCCGGGCGGCGGAGGAGCACGCGCCTATCCTAGGAAGCCCTCGCACGCATGTCAACGATTCCTGTCGTACTATTTTTTTCGTGCTGGACGGCGGCGCGGGCGCGCCGCGGCACCGCGCCCGCGCTGCAGGTACTCGACGATCGCACCGGCGACGTCGACCCCGCTCGCCGCCTCGATTCCTTCCAGCCCGGGCGAGGAGTTGACCTCGAGCACGAGCGGGCCCCGCGCCGAGCGCAGCAGGTCGACGCCGGCCACGCCGAGCCCCATCACGCGCGCCGCACGCAAGGCGGTCTCCCGCTCGGTGGCCGACAGGGTCACCGCGGTCGCGCTGCCGCCGCGGTGGATGTTCGCGCGGAAGTCGCCTTCCGGCGCCTGCCGGCGCATCGCCGCGACGACTTCGTCGCCGACCACGAAGCAGCGCAGGTCCGCACCGTCCGCCTCGCGGATGAACTCCTGCACGAGGAAGTTCGCATAGAGGCTGCGGAACGCTTCGATCATGCCAAGCGCGGCGCCGCGTTTCTCCGCGAGCATCACGCCCTGCCCCTGCGCGCCTTCATTGAGCTTGATCACGTGCGGCGGCTCGCCGAGCATCGTCAGCAGGTCGCGCGTGTCATCGGGGTTGTCGCCGAACACCGTCACGGGCAGCTCGATGCCTTCGCGCGCGAGCAGTTGCAGCGAACGCAGCTTGTCGCGCGCACGCAGGATCGCGTCGGAGGAATTGGGCGTGTACACGCCCATCATCTCGAACTGGCGCACGACGGCCGTGCCGTAGAACGTGATCGAGGCGCCGATGCGCGGGATCACCGCGTCGAAGCCGCGCAGCGCGCGTCCCTTGCAGTGGATCTCGAAGGCACCGGCGGCGATGCGCATGTAGCAGCGCAGTGGGTCGAGCACGCGCACGCTGTGGCCGCGCGCACGCGCGGCCTCGACCAGGCGGAGGGTGGAATACAGGCGCGCGTTGCGCGACAGGATGGCGATCTTCATGCGCGGAGCGGCGATGGCCCGGTCGGCGCCCGCGCCGGGCGCGGGCAGGTGTAGGAAAGGTCGGGATCGATGCGGAACCGCCCGGCGAGGGCCGAGCGCCCGAGCAGCAGCGGGAACAGCATCGCACCGCGATCGGTCAGGTTCATTTCGGTTGTGTAGCGATGGCCGGCGATCTCGACCTCGGTCGCGATGAACCAGCGCTCGTTGCGATGCCCGCCCGAATCGGTGACGTGGCGACGGTCGAGCACGGGCGCCGTGCACGCGACGTAACGATCGAGCCGGCGCCGCAGGCGCACGCGAAAGCGGACCTGCAGCACGCCGTCCGCATGGAACGTCTCGATCGCCTCGACGTGCAGCGACGACGATCGCGCACCGCTGTCGAGCTTGGCCTTGATCGAAGCGATGCCGAGGCCCGGCAGGCCGGCCCGTTCGCGCCAGCCCAGGCTGATGCGGTCGGCGGCGGGCGACGCGGCGATGGGCATGGCGTCTTGGCGGGGCACGTGCGGAACCTCGGACGGCGCGCATCGATACCGGGCGAACCGGCTCGCGTGCATGGGAAACGGCGTGTCGGCGTGGCGCCGATCGCAATCGGATGGAGCGGGTGAAGGGAATCGAACCCTCGTCAGTAGCTTGGGAAGCTACAGCTCTACCATTGAGCTACACCCGCGCAGGACCGGCGATACGCGTGCCGCGCACCCGGCGTCGGCGAAGCGTAGCCGTGGCGCCGCACGCCGACAAGCGGCCCACGCCACGGGGCGCGCCGGCAGGCTGAACGCAGGTTCAGCGCCGTTTTGAGGAAGCGTAAGCACGGGCCGCGCGGAAAGTCGGCATTCAGCCTCGTTCGGCGGATACTGTTCCCGGCCTGTCGACCTCGGGCGGCCGATGCACTGGGGGAATAACGGTCCCACCGCGGCCGGGGTCGGCGTAGGCTCCATGGAGACCATCGATGTACACGAAGCGTTTCTTTCCACGTGCGTGGTGCGCCGCCGCACTGGCAACCGTGCTCGGCGCGTTTGCGAGCGCTGCGTTGGCGGACCCACCCGAGCGTGTCGCGCGCGTCGGGTTCCTGCGCGGTGAAGTGAGCTTCCAGCCGGCCGGCGACGAGCGCTGGGTCGAGGCGTCGTTGAACCGCCCGCTCGGCACCGGCGACAAGGTCTATACCGATCGCGATTCACGCGCCGAGTTCGAAGTCGGCGCGGCGGTCATGCGCATCGACGAGCGCACCACCTTCAACCTGCTCAACCTCGACGATGAGATCGCGCAGATCGAGCTCACCGAAGGCGTGTTGAACCTGCGCGTGCGCCGGCTCGAACGCGGCGAGAGCTACGAGGTGGATACCCCCACCCTCGCGTTCGTCGTCAACGAGCCGGGTGAGTACCGCATCGACATCGCCCCGCAGGGCGACTCGACGATGGTCACCGTGTTCGACGGCGGCGGCGACGTCTACGGCGAGAACAACGCGAGCTACAGCGTTCGCGCGGGCAATTCGTACCGCTTCAACGATTCCGCGCTGCGCGACTACGAAGTGCTCGACCTGCCGCGCGCCGACGATTTCGACAACTGGGTCGCCTCGCGCAACCAGCGCTACCAACGCTCGGTGTCGAGCCGCTACGTCGCCGAGGACATGATCGGATATGCCGACCTCGACGATGCCGGCTCGTGGGAAGACGATCGCGAATACGGCAGCGTCTGGTATCCGACCTCGGTATCGGTCGGCTGGGCGCCCTACCGGTACGGCCACTGGTCGTGGGTCGACCCATGGGGATGGACCTGGATCGACAACGCGTCGTGGGGCTTCGCGCCGTTCCATTACGGTCGCTGGGTCTACGCGCGCAACCGCTGGGGCTGGTGCCCGGGTCCGCGCCACGTGCGGGCGGTGTACGCACCGGCCCTGGTGGCCTTCGTCGGCGGCAGCGGCTGGGGCGCCAACATCTCCATCGGCGGCGGCGGCCCGGTCGGGTGGTTCCCGCTCGGCCCGCGTGACGTCTACGTGCCGTGGTACCGCGCCTCGCGCGGTTACTTCCACAACGTCAACGTGCGCAACACGACCGTGATCAACAACACCTACATCACGAACGTGTACAACAACTACTCGGCCGGTCGCCCGATCGTCAACGCCGAGTACGCCTATCGCAACAATGTGCAGGCCGTCACCGCAGTGTCGCGTGACGTGTTCGTCGGTGCCCGTCCGGTCGGCGAAGCGCGCGTGCAGGTCAACCCGGCGCAGTTGCGCAATGCGCAGGTGGCGAGCCGCCTCGCGATCGCGCCGACGCAGGCGAGCTTCGTCGCCGCCAATGCGCAGCGTGCACGGGCGACGCCGCAGGCCGCGGCGGTCGATCGCCGCGTGATCGCGCGCACCGCGCCGCCGCCGCAGCCGGTCGCCACCGCCGCGCGCGTGCAGGCGATCCAGCGCAACAACGCGCAGCCGCTCGCACGTGACGAGCAGCGCCAGCTCGCCGCGCGCCGCCCGGCCGCCGAGAGCGCCGTCGCCCAGCGCGTGCAGGTGGTCGGCCAGGGCCGGGGCGCGACGCCGCCGCAGCCGCTGCCGACGCGTGGCGCTGCCGCTGCACGCACGCCGGCGGCGGAGCGCGCCGTGCCGGGGAATACGCGCGGGCCGGTGAACGCACCGGGGAACGCAGGCAACGCCGTGCAGCGCGGCGACACCGTGCGTACACCGCAGCAGGAACGCGGCCTCCCGTCGTCGCGCTTCGCCCCGCACGGCGACCGCTCGACGCCGGCGCAGGACCGTGGCAACGCCGCGCCGCAGCGCCAGGCGCTGCCGCAGCGCGAAACGCGCGAGACGCCGCAGCCGCGCCAGGCACCGCAGCGCGAAACCCGCGAGGCGCCGCCGATGCGCCAGACGCCGCAGCGCGAAACGCGTGAAGCGCCGCAGATGCGCCAGGCGACGCCGCAGCGCGAAACGCGTGAAGCGCCGCAGATGCGCCAGGCTCCGCCGCAGCGTGAAACGCGTGAAGCGCCGCAGATGCGCCAGGCTCCGCCGCAGCGCGAGTTGCGCGAGGCTCCGCAGATGCGCCAGGCTCCGCCGCAGCGCGAAGTGCGCGAGGCCCCGCAGATGCGCCAGGCTCCGCCGCAACGCGAAGTGCGCGAGGCCCCGCAGATGCGCCAGGCACCACCGCAGCGCGAAGTGCGCGAGGCGCCGCAGATGCGCCAAGCGCCGCCGCAGCGCGAGGCGCGCCCGGCGCCGCAGCGCCAGGAACCGCAGCAGCGTTCGCAACCGCAGGAGCGCCGCCAGGACGACAAGAAGGACGACGACAACCGCCGCCGCTGAGCCGATGGCGATGAGACCGGACGCCGCGCCTCGTGCGCGGCGTCTTTTTTGACTCAGTCGGGATGCGGCCTTCGATGCCGAGGTAAGCAACGCCGTCATTGGAAGCCGGAATCCGGCTCCTCTGCGGCGCGAGCGCGCTCGCTGCCGATGCGGGTGGAACGTGGCCACGGCACCGGCCTTCGAAAGTACCCTGATGCGGCGGGCGTCTCACCCCCGTCGACACTGTCCAGAGCAGTGGGAAGGCGGCCAAAGCCCCCACGACCCGCGGCATCGCCGCGACGCGCCGTTACAATCCCCCGCATGAACATCCTCCTCAACGGCGACTCGCGCGAAGTCGCCGACACCTGCACGCTCGCGCAACTCCTCGACGAGTCCGGCTACGCCGCCAGGCGCATCGCGGTCGAGGTCAACCGCGAGATCGTTCCGCGCAGCCGCCATGCCGAGGTTCGCCTCGCCGACGGCGATCGCGTCGAGATCGTGCACGCGATCGGCGGCGGTTGAGCCTCGCGCGATGATGCGCCCGACGCAGGCGCGCGGGGCCGCGCATGCGCGGCCCGAAATCGGCGAAAATGCTGCGTTCGACCCAGCCGATGCCGCCGCCATGAACACGCTTGCCCAATCGCCGCTCGCCACCGACACGCTCGTCATCGCGGGCAAGCCATATCGTTCGCGCCTGCTGACGGGCACGGGCAAGTTCAAGGACCTCGACGAGACGCAGCGCGCGACCGAGGCCGCGGGCGCGCAGATCGTCACCGTCGCGGTGCGGCGCACGAACATCGGCCAGGATCGCGACGCGCCGAACCTGCTCGACGTGCTGCCACCGGATCGCTACACGATCCTGCCGAACACGGCGGGCTGCTACACCGCCGACGACGCCGTGCGCACCTGCCGCCTCGCGCGCGAACTGCTCGATGGCCACACCCTGGTCAAGCTCGAAGTCCTCGGCGACCAGAAGACGCTGTTCCCGGATGTCGTGCAGACGCTCGCCGCGGCGGAGACGCTCGTGCGCGAGGGATTCCACGTGATGGTCTACACGAGCGACGACCCGATCCTCGCCCGCCGCCTCGAGGAGATCGGCTGCGTCGCGGTGATGCCGCTCGCCGCGCCGATCGGCTCCGGCCTCGGCGTGCAGAATCGCTGGAACCTGCTCGAGATCGTCGACAACGCGAAGGTGCCGATCATCGTCGACGCCGGCGTCGGCACCGCGTCGGATGCCGCGATCGCGATGGAGCTCGGCTGCGACGGCGTGCTCATGAACACCGCGATCGCGGGCGCGAAGGATCCCGTGCTGATGGCACATGCGATGAAACTCGCCGTCGAGGCGGGCCGTGCGGCGTTCCGCGCGGGGCGCATTCCGCGCAAGCGCTTCGCGTCCGCATCGAGTCCGGTCGAGGGACTCATCTAGTGCGCTCGACCGTGATCGCGAAGCGCCGCGGGCGCCCTCTTCCGGCCTCTCGTCCCATCTGCGTCGCGCACATCGTTCCGCATGGATGAGTCGGCCCGCCACGATCGGCGCATCCGCAGCTTCGTGCTGCGCCAGGGTCGCTTCACGACCGCGCAGCAGCGCGCCTTCGACGAACACTGGGCGCGCTACGGCATCGATTTCGACGCGGGCGCGAGCGCGCCGCGCGACCTCGACGCGCTGTTCGGCCGCCATGCCGGGCGCGTGCTCGAGATCGGCTTCGGCAACGGCGAGCAGCTGCTGCATTCGGCGCAGGCCGAACCCGCGCGCGATTTCATCGGCGTCGAGGTGCATCGGCCCGGCGTCGGCCGGCTCATGAATGCGCTCGCCGATGCCGGGGTCGACAACGTGCGCCTGTACAACCACGACGCCGTCGAAGTGCTCGAGCGCGGGATCGCGCCGGCCTCGCTCGCCGAAGTGCGCATCTACTTCCCCGACCCGTGGCACAAGAAGCGCCACAACAAGCGCCGGCTCGTGCAGCCGGCCTTCCTCGCGCTGCTCGCGAGCCGCGTCGTACCGGGGGGACGCTTGCATTTGGCGACCGACTGGGCCGACTATGCCGAGCATATGCGGGACGTGCTCGCCGCCGCGCCAGACTGGCGCGTCGATGCCGGGCATGCCGATCCGGCCGTCCGCCCGCCGTGGCGCATCGAAACGCATTTCGAACGCCGCGGCCTGCGACTCGGCCATGGCGTATGGGATTTCGTCCATGTACGAACCTGAGCGTGACTGACGCGGACGGAACGACCGCAGCGAATGCCGCGGCAGCAGGCGCGCGGCGCCATGCCCGCGACGTTTCGCCGCCACGCCGCGCCGGGAAGCGCGGTTCGACGCACCTCGAGTGATTGCAAGCCCCGAATGGACGCCGGCCTGACCCTCACCACCAACATGGCGCTCGTGTTCGCCCTGCTCGCGTTCACGGTACTCATGCTGGTGCTCGAGTGGATCCGCGCCGACCTCGTCGCCCTGCTCGTGATCGTGTTGATCGGCATCACCCGCCTGCTGCCGGTGGACCAGCTGTTCGACGGCTTCGCCGGCAACGCGGTGATCTCGTTGATCGCGGTGATGATCATGGGCGCCGGCCTCGATCGCACCGGCGTCCTGAACAAGGCGGCCTCGTTCATCCTGCGCCTCGCCGGCGGTGTCGAGGGCCGCGTGTCGCTGCTCGTCAACGCGATGGTCGGCAGCCTGTCCTCGGTCATCCAGAGCCAGGCGCTGTCGGCGCTGTTCCTGCCCGTGGTCAGCCGCGTCAGCGCGCGCACCGGCCTGCCGCTGAAGCGGCTGCTGCTGCCGATGGCGTGCATGATCCTGTGCGGCACGAACACGACGATGATTTCCAACTCGCCGCTGATCCTGCTCAACGACCTCATCGCGAGCGCGAACCGCAACCTGCCGCCGGGCGCGCAGACGATCCAGACATTCACCCTGTTCGCGATCGCCCCGGTCGGCGTGCCGCTGCTGCTCGGCGGGCTCGCCTACTTCGCGCTGTTCACGCGCCGCCTGCTGCCCGGCGATGAGGACCGGCAGAAGGTCACGCCGGGACGCACCGAGACCTACTTCGCCGAAACCTACGGCATCGACGGCGAGGTGCTGGAACTCACCGTCACCACCGACAGCCCGCTGGTCGGCATGAGCGTGGCGGAAGTCGAGCAGCTGCGTGGCGCGCCGCTGATCCTCGCGTTGAAGACCGGCAGCGAGGCGCGCCTCGCGCCGCCGGCGGACCAGATGATCTGGGTCGGCAGCGTGCTCGGCGTGCTCGGCAAGCGCGAGGCGGTGAACGACTTCGCGAACGTGCAGCTGTGCCAGGTGCAGTCGCGCCTGCGCAATTTCGCCGACCTGTTCAACCCCGCGCGCGCGGGCATTTCCGAGGTCGTGATCCCGCCGAACTCCACCTGGATCAAGAAGACCGTCGGCGAGCTGCGCCTGCGCAAGACCTATGCGATCTCGGTGCTCGCGGTGAACCGCGGCGAGCAGGTTTTCCGCGAGGACGTGCGGCAGGTCGCGCTGCGGCCCGGCGACACGCTCGTGCTGCACAGCTTCTGGCGCGACCTCGCGCAAACGGCCGAGTCGCGCGATTTCGTCGTCGTGACCGATTACCCGAAGGAAGAACACCGGCCGAGCAAGATCTGGCACGCGGCGACGTTCTTCGCGGTCGCAATGGGGCTCGGCCTCTTCACCGACCTCAGGCTGTCGGTCGCGATGCTCGTCGGTGCCGTCGGCATGCTGCTCAGCGGCGTGCTCAACATGGACGAGGCCTACGGCGCGATCAACTGGAAGACGATCTTCACGCTGGCCTGCCTGATCCCGCTCGGCGCCGCGATGGATTCGACCGGTGCCGCCGCATGGATCGCGCAGGAGGTGCTGAAGTACCTCGGCGAGTGGCCGCAATGGGGACTGCAGGCGGTCGTCGCCGTGCTCACGCTGCTGATCGCCCAAGTGGTGTCGAACGTCGGCGCGACCGTGATGATGGTGCCGATGGCGATCAACGTCGCGCTCGCCTCGGGCGGCAACCCGGCGCTGTACGCGCTCGTCGTCGCGGTGTCGACCTCGAACGCGTTCATCCTGCCGAGCGCGAACCCGGTCATCACGATCGTCAGCGGCCCCGGCGGCTATCGCGCGCGCGACTTCCTGCGCGTCGGCATCCCGTTGACGCTGCTCATGCTCGTGATCCTGCTGGTCAGCGTGAATTTCTGGTTCGGCCGCGCCTGACCGGAGCGCTACGCGCGGTCGCGATCTCCGCTAGACTGGGCCTTCCTGCATAGTGGAATTGTTCCATGGATCCGACGTGCGCGAATCGGTGGCTGCGCCGGGTGTTGCGCGCATGCATCCTCGTCGTCATGCTGGTCGCGCCACTCGTGGGCCAGGCGCAGACCGTGTTGCCACTGCCTTCCGGCGTGCGCAACGTGGCCGGCGCCGTGCGCGCGATCGTCGTACAGGAAGACGGGCGCGTCGTGCTCGGCGGCTCCTTCTCCGCGATCGACGGTGTCCCGCGCAGCAACCTCGCGCGTCTCAATGCGGACGGCAGCGTCGACATCGGCTGGAATCCGGGCACGGACGGTACCGTGCTGTCGCTCACCGCGACGGCCACGACGATTTATGTGGGAGGCTTCTTCGACCATGTCGGCGGGCAAGCGCGCACGAGCATCGCCGCTGTCGATTCGGCATCCGGTGCAGTCCTCGATTGGAACCCCGGCACGCCCGGCACGCTGGCGAGCTTCGTGCTCGCGCTCGCCAACGACGGCACGACCGTCTACGCCGGAGGCGCATTCCAGGCCATGGGTGGCGAGGCACGCGCGAACCTCGCCGCGATCGACGCGAACACCGGCGCCGTTCGTGAGTGGAATCCTTCGGTGCAGGGATTCATCACCTCGACCGTCCAAGGACTCGTCCTCGCCGGGGGCAAGGTCATCGTCGGCGGGCTGTTCGACCACGTCGGCGGCGAGCCCCACCCGCTGCTCGCCTCGATCGACGCATCGAGCGGCGTCGTCGATGCGTGGGCGCCGGCGTTCGACGCGCTCGCGTTCGGTGTCCAGGCGCTCGCCACGGATGGCCAGACCCTCTACATCAGCGGCGACTTCTTCGAGATCGACGGGGAGTCGCACCCGGGGTTGGCCGCGATCGACCTCGGCTCGCACCAGGTAACGGCGTGGAGCCCGGAGCTAACCGGCACCGTCTCGAGCCTGGCGGTCTCCGGCGCGCATGTCTATGCGGGAGGTCGCTTGGCGGAAAGCGGCGGCGGCCCCACCGATGCCGGCGTCGTGGAACTCGCGGCGTCCGATGCCGCCATCATCGGCTGGCATCCGTCGCTCGAGGGCGACGACGTGAACGCCATCGCCTTCGATGCCGGCCACGTCCACCTCGGCGGGCAGTTCACCCGTGCGAACGGCTCATCGACGGGTGGATATGCGCGCCTCGACGCGGGCTCGGCGGCGCTCGACGGGTCGCCGCAGGTGGCCGCCCTCGCGTCGGTGGAGGCCATGGCGGTGCAACCCGACGGACGCGTCGTCATCGGCGGGCGCTTCACCGAGGTCGGTGGTGTCGAACGAAGCAACATCGCGCGACTGGAGGCGGACGGGAGCGTCGACGCCAGCTGGAACCCGGGTGCGGACCGCGCGGTGCACGCGCTTGCCTTGCACGATGGCACCGTCTTCGCGGGCGGTTCATTCCTCACCATCGCAGGACAGGGCCGTTGGGGCCTGGCAGCGATCGACGGCGGCACGGGGGCGGCGTTGGCGTGGAATCCGGCCGGCACCGCGAGCGCCGTGTATGCGTTGCTGGCATCGGGCGGACAGCTGTACGTCGGGGGCACCTTCACCAAGATGCAAGCGGCAAACCACCGCAACTTCGCGGCGTTCGATCTCGCGTCGGGCAACGTGCTCCCGTGGGCGATCGACGCCGACGCACTCGTGCGGGCAATCGCCGCCACGCCGACGCGGGTTTATTTCGGCGGCCAGTTCGGTACGGTTGCGGGCCAGCCACGATCGCGCCTCGCGGCGATCGACGCCACCAACGGTGCGCTCGATGCATGGAATCCCGCAGCGGACTCACCGGTGCTGGCGCTCGCGGTCGCCGGCGATACCGTGTATGCCGGCGGCTATTTTTCGCAAATGAATGCCCTGCCCCGGGCCGGCTTTGCGGCAATGGACGCCGTCGACGGGAGCCTCCAGGCTTGGAATCCGATCGTCGGAGGCAGCGCGGTCGCGCTCTCGACGAGCGGCACGCACCTGTACGCGGGCGGCTACTTCCGGACGGCGCCGGAGCTTCCGTGGCGCAGTGTTGCGGCGTTCGACCTGGCGACCTCCACGCTCACGCCGTGGTCGGTCGACCTCGATTCGGGCGCCGCCTCGCTCACGCTCGCCGGCGACGCCGTCTTCGTCGGCGGAGGGTTCGAACATGTGAATGGCCAGCTGCACGTGGGCATCGTCGCGCTCAGCGTATCGGACGACGCAATCTTCGCGGATGGTTACGACGGAGCCGACTGACCGCGTCGATGTTGCGCAAGAACGGCAACCCGCGGTCGGCGTAAGATCGGCTCGGAGATCACGCCCGCAGGGATGCGCCCCTCGCTGGAGGTGCTGCCATCATGAATCGAATTGCCCTGGTTGTGCTCCTTGCCGCGCCTGCGTTGAGCGGGACGGCTCTGGCCGATGGTTGCCGCGTCACCGGCACCGTCTACGACGCCGATGGCCGCCCGCTGCGTTCGGCGGTGCTCCGCCTCGTCGATCTCGAGACGCGCCAGGCGGCGTTCAGCGCCGCCGACGCGAAAGCGGATTTCAGTTTCGACGCGCTCGCACCGGCCGACATCGGCCGATATCGCATCGACGTGCTCAGCGTCCCGACCACCGTCACCGGTTCGCGCATCCCGACCCGCTCGATTCTCGGCACGACGCCGACATTCGCCTGCGGCTCGGGCCAGCTCGCGCGCCAGGACGTGCGCGTGCAGGTCGACTGACGACCCTCAGCGCAGGCGGACCGCGCCATCGACGACCTCGACCGCAAGCGCGGCGAGGCCGTTGCTGCACGGGCCGCCGAGGCAGGCGCCGTCCACGACGCGGAACGTCGCGCCGTGGGCGGCGCAGACGAGGCGGCCGTCGCTGACGAGGAAGCGCCCGGGCGCGTAGTCGAGGCGCCGGCCCGCGTGCGGGCATTCGTTGTGGTAGGCGTACGCGCGCTCGCCCCGGCGCAGCACGATCAGCTCGAAGCCCCCGGTCGAGCTGTCCACGTGCACCGCGATCGCGCCGCCGTCATCGATGTCGTCGAGCCGGCACAGCGGCGCGGAAGGTTCCATGGCATCCAGCACTTGTCGTGACGGGCCGCTACCCCATATGTTCGGAAGGTGGCGTGCCCGGCGGGGCGCGCATTCTGGCATACGGGGCGCGGCGCGGTCGCCGCCGGCGCGTTTCCGTACACTGTCGTTCAGCTGTTCCGGACACCCGCCGCACGCTGCATCCGACGCGGTCCCGGAAGGCGCCGGACATCGAGTCCTACGGAGTTGCATTCATGTTCCATGCCGGCCTGCGCCTCGTGAAATCCCGCCATCCGCTTGCGCGCCTCGCCACCGCGTTGATCGCGATCGTGCTCGTGGCGGCGCTCGTCGCGATCGGCGTCTTCGTGTTCGCCGTGCTCGTCGTCGGCGGCGCACTGTTCGCGCTCGTGCGCGTGCTGCGTGCGCCCTCGCAGTCGGCCGCGACGACGGCACGCGCGCCGGCTCCCGCGGGGATCATCGAAGGCGAGTTCACCGTCGTCGACGGCGGCCCGACGCACAAGCGCGCACCGAGCGGAGTCTGACGGCGCCGATGGCTCCATGAATTAGCCACGCGGCGGGCCTCGCTGCAACCCCTTGCCCGTTGTATATCTAACGCCCGCGCATCGCGCGCCGGGCCGAGCGGTCGCCGCGGATGAGCGAGGCGGGTCCCGCCGCACCCCTTTCCCGAGATTGCCCGCCATGAACGATCTGTCCCGCAGCGGTCGCCTCGACGCTTCCGCTTCCGCCCGATGGCTTGGCCCGCGCGTGCTCGTTCCGGTCGCCCTGCTCTCGCTGTACTTCGTCTGGGGGTCCACTTACCTCGCGATCCGCGTCGCGGTGGCGAGCTGGCCGCCCTTCCTGATGGCGGCGGTGCGCTTCCTCTGCGCGGGCGGCGCGCTCTACGCGTTCCTGCGCTGGCGCGGCATGGCCGCGCCGACACGGCGTCAGTGGCTCAATTCGGCAGCGACCGGCGTGATGCTGCTCGGATTCGGCAATGGCCTCGTCTGCTATGCGGAGCAGAGCGTCGCCTCCGGCCTCGCCGCGGTCGCCGTCGCGAGCATGCCGCTGTTCGCGGCGGTGTTCGGGGGCATTTATGGCCACTGGCCACGCCGGCTCGAATGGCTCGGCCTCGGTGTCGGCTTCGCCGGCGTGATCCTGCTCAACCTCGGCGGCAGCATGGCGGGTTCGCCGATCGGCGCGATTGCGCTCGTCGTGGCGGCGGGCTCGTGGGCATTCGGTTCGGTCTGGAGCAAACGCCGCGACATGCCACCCGCCGCGATGAACACCGCCGCGCAGATGCTCACGGGCGGCGCCGTGTTGCTCGTGTTCGCGCTGCTGATCGGCGAGCGCCTGCCGGTCTCGCCGCCGCTGTCGGCCAACCTCGCACTCGTCTACCTCGCGATCGCCGGTTCGCTGGTCGGCTTCAGCGCCTACCTCTACCTGCTCAACACCGTGCGTCCCGCACTCGCGACGAGCTATGCGTACGTCAATCCGCCGGTCGCGGTACTCGTGGGCGCGGTGTTCGGTGGCGAAGCCGTGCACGGCTTCGATGTCGTCGCGATGGCGGTGATCCTCGGCGGCGTGGCCTTGATCGCGCTGGCACGCGAACGCGGGGCATGAGCGACGCCTGCCTGGCGGCGTTCTCGCCGAAATCCCCTCCGACCGGATAAACGTTCGTCGTCCCGGCGAATGCCGGGACCGGTGTCCCGCCGTCGACACGAGGAGCTGGATTCCGTCGTGCGGCGGAATGGCGGGCCGTTGCACCATGGCGCCGGCCGCCGCGCGCCTGTGGGCCTAACCGGAACTTGACGCAACGCGACGGCATTTGCGGAACACTCCGCGTCCCTCGAATGGAAATCGATCGATGCGTCGTTTTGCGCTCCGCGTTTTCACAGGCTTGCTGCTGGCAGGATCGGCCCATGCAGTGGAACCGTCGACGACGTCCGACGCGTCGCTCGAAACGATCGTCGTCACGGGCGAACAGCCGGGCCCGGGCCTCTGGAAAGTCTCCAAGGGCGGCCACGTCATGTGGGTACTCGGCACGCTTTCGCCGCTGCCGAAACGGATGGAATGGCGCACCGCCGAGATCGAACGGCGCATCGGCGAATCGCAGGAAGTGCTGCTCGGGCCGCGCGTGAAAATGGAGGCGAACGTCGGCTTCTTCGGGCGGCTTGCATTGCTGCCTTCGCTGGTCGGCATCCGTGACAATCCGGGCGACGCGAAGCTCGTCGAGGTGCTGCCCACCCCCTTGTACGAACGCTGGCGCGTGCTCAAGCAACGCTACATCGGCCGCAGCAACAAGGTCGAGCAGTGGCGGCCGATTTTCGCCGCGCGCGAACTGTACGAATCGGCGATCCGCCATGCGGGGCTCGTCGAGAAACCGCTCATCACCGATGCGGTGCGCGCGGCTGCGAGCGAGGCGGGCATACCCCTCACGCCGGTGCTGCTCGAAGTCGGCATCGACGCACCGAAGGCGGCGCTGAAGGATTTCAAGAAGGCCGAACTCGATGACCAGGAGTGCTTCCGCCTCACGCTCGAACGCGTGGATACGGACCTCGCACGCATGGCCGAGCGCGCCAACGCGTGGTCGACCGGCGACCTCGCCGCGTTGCGCGCGTTGCCGCACGTCGACGAGATGGGTCCGTGCCGCGCCGCCATTACGAAGCTCGCGCTCATGCGCGAGCGCGGACTCGACGACATTGAGGCGAGGCTGCGCGGGGCCTGGCTCGATGCGGCCACGAATGCGCTCGCGCGCGACGCCACGAGTTTCGCGTTGCTGCCGATGCATCTCGTGGTCGACACGGACGGCTACCTCGAGGAGCTCCGTCGTCGCGGCTATACGGTCGTCGCGCCCGACGAGGACGCGGTCGCATCGTCCGCACCGCCATGAAAGGAAAAGGGCGGCCCGCGAGGGGCCGCCCTGCAGATCACTTCGCCTGGTCAGTCAGGCGATCACGCGAGCCGGTCAGCGTTCCCACCGTCCGTTGTGGTACCGCCAGCGGTCACCATCGCGGTCCCAGCGCGACGGCACGTAGTGGTAGCCGTGGCGCTCGCGTTCCCAATGACCACGATGCCAACGGTGGCGATGGTGGCTCCAGCCCCAGTAGCCCGGCACCCACACGTAGCCGCGACGCGGGGCCGGCACGACCTCGGCACGCAGCGGCGGCGGCGCGACGTTCGCATAGACGTCGACGTGGACGCGCGCCTGAGCCGGCGTCGCCGTCATTGCGCAGGTACCGCCGATCGCGAGAGCGGCGGCCAGCAGCAGTTGCTTGTGGACGTGCATGGTTTGACCTCCAGGTAGCACCCGACAGGGCGTTCCAACCGGTTTCCACGCTAGCGATCGGCAGCTGAATGTGTGCCAAGCCGGCGCAGGTCAGGCTCGGCGCGTTGCCGCCCATTCACGCACCGCGAGCACGAAGCGCAGGCAGTCCATGCGGCGGTTGTACAGCGGCGTCGGCGCGGCACGGATCACGTCGGGTTCGCGCCAGTCGACGACGATGCCGCGGGCATGCAGGTGGTCGAACAGCGAGCGGCCTGCCTCGCGCGGACCCTTCACGCGCAGCGACAGCTGGCAGCCGCGCCGCGCGGGTTCGCGCGGCGTGGTGATGTCGAGCACGTCGCCGGCGTGCTCGCGGATCAGCGCGTCGAAGTAGGCGGTCAGCGCTTCGGACTTCGCGCGCAGCGCCGCCATGCCCGCGCGGCGGAAGATCGCCAGCGACACGCGCAACGGCGCGAGCGCGAGGATGGGCGGGTTCGACAACTGCCAGCCGTCGGCGCCCGGCGTCGCGTCGAACTCGGGTGCCATGCGGAAGCGCGTCGCCGGGTCGTGGCCCCACCAGCCGGCGAACCGCGGCAGCGCCGCGCGCGCGTGGCGCTCGTGCACGAAACAGCCGGCGACCGCGCCCGGGCCCGAATTGAGGTACTTGTAGCTGCACCAGACCGCGAAATCGCAGCCGCTGTCATGCAGTTGCAGCGCGAGGTTGCCGGCCGCATGGGCGAGGTCGAAACCGACGATGCAGCCTTTGGCGTGCGCGGCGCGCACGATCGCGGCGACATCGAAGGCCTGTCCGGTGAGGTACTGCACGCCGGAGAGCATGACCAGC
The DNA here is from genome assembly GCF_051958935.1 of Dokdonella sp. Lineage (GTDB taxonomy): Bacteria > Pseudomonadota > Gammaproteobacteria > Xanthomonadales > Rhodanobacteraceae > Dokdonella_A. The sequence continues at coordinate 24,984 of NZ_JBQCFP010000190.1, forward strand.
GCGATGCGCGAGCCGTGCTGCTCGATCGCGCGCACGATCGCCGCGTCCGACAGCGTGCCGCCCGGCTCGTCGGGGTCGAGTTCGATCAATGCGGTGGCCGGGTCGTGGCCGTGGAAGCGGATCTGCGATTCGACCGCGTGGTGGTCGGACGGGAACGCGTTGCGCTCGATCAGGATCGCGTTGCGCGTGGCGTCCGGCCGGTAGAAGCTGACCATCATCAGGTGCAGGTTCACGGTCAGCGAATTCATCGCGACGACTTCGTGCGGCAGCGCACCGACGAGTGCGGCGAGGTCGTCGCGCACGAAGCCGTGGTACGGCATCCACGGATGGCGGCCGCGGAAGTGCGCTTCGACGGCGAGGCGGTGCCAGTCGTCGAGTTCGTCCAGCAGGGCCGCGCGCGTCGCGCGCGGCTGCAGGCCGAGGGAATTGCCGCACAGGTAGGTCTGCTCGGAGCCGTCGTCGTTGCGCGGCATGAGGAATTCGTCGCGGAACGCCGCGAGCGGGTCGCGCGCGTCGAGTTCCAGCGCCTGCGTTTCGAGCACGGCCGTCGCGTGGTCCGCCATCGTCAGTGCTTCAGCGATGCGACGACCGAAGCGCAGGCCGCGTCGAACTCGCTGTTCCACGTGGCCGGCGTCGTCGCGAGCAGCGGCCGCTGGCAGCGCACTTCGACGGCGATCGTGCCGGTCAGCTGGAAGCTGTCGCGCACGAGGTAGCGGGTCTTGCCGCGCACGACGAAGTACTGGTGCGCGGAGCTGTCCTTGTTGGACGAATCGGTCTCGTAGCCGCCCTGCGCCTTGGAGCGCTCGAACTCGTCCTGCACGGTCGCGGCGAATTCGGACGGATCCTTCAGCTGGCGCGTCTTCACGGTCACGTTGGCCGAGTCTTCGCTGCCTTGCGCGGAGGGATCCGGAACCTGGAATGCGACCGCCTGCGGATTGCCTTCGGCTTTTTCCATGATCGCGGTCCAGCTCGCGGGAACATGGAAACGGACTTGGTCGCCGTTGAGCGAATAGTCGGTCTTGCCTTGCGCAAGGGCGGCGGAGGCGGTGAGCGAGGCGAGCAGGATGAACAGGGGGGTCGGCTTCACGGGTCACTCCGTATCGTCGGCGAAACGCGAAAGGGGAAGGCCGAGCCAGTCCAGGGCAGTACCGTGGAACAGCCGGGCCTGTTCGGCGGGGGGCAGGCCGAGCGCGGCGATGCCGCTGCCCGGCTCCTGCTCGCCGAGCGGGAAAGGATAGTCGGTGCCGAGCATGACATTGTCGGCACCGGCGACATCGAGCAGGTAGCGCAGCGCGGCGCGGTCGTGCACGCACGAATCGAAGTAGATGCGGCCAAGGTACTCGCGCGGTCCGCGCGCGTTGTCGGTCGCGACGAGGTCGGGGCGCATGCGGAAGCCGTGTTCGATGCGACCGATCGTGTACGGGAACGAGCCGCCGCCGTGCGCGAAACAGACCTTGAGTCGCGGCAGGCGTTCGAGCACGCCGCCGAAGATGAGGCAGCAGACCGCGCGCGACTGTTCCGCCGGCATGCCGACGAGCCAGGGCAGCCAGTACTTGGGCATCGACGCGGCACCCATCATGTCCCACGGGTGCACGAGGATCGCGGCGCCGATCTCGGCGGCGGCCTCGAAGAACGGGAACAGCTCCGGCGCGTCCAGGTTCCAGTTCTCGCAATGCGAACCGATCTGCACGCCGGACAAGCCGAGTTGTTCGATGCAGCGCTCCATCTCCTGGATCGCCAGCGTCGGCGACTGCAGCGGAACCGTGCCGATGCCCGCGTAGTGGCGCGGATAGCGGCGGCAGAGCTCGGCCGTGTGGTCGTTCAAGTGGCGGTGCAGTTCGAGCGCCTGGTTGGGCTTGGCCCAGTAGGAGAACAGCACGGGCACGGTGGAGACGACCTGTACATCGACGCCGAACCTGGCGTAGTCGGCGATGCGCACTTCCGGATCGAACGCATTCGCCCAGACTTCACGGAAGAACTTGCCGTCCTTGTAGATGCGATGGCGCCCCTCGGTTCGGACCATGACCGGGAAGCGGTCATCGCCGTACTTTTCGGCGAGATTGGGCCAGTCGGGCGGTAGGATGTGCGCGTGGGTGTCGATCTTGAGCATGCGGGACGGGAGTGTACCCGCATGCGCGCCGTGGCGGACCCGCGCGGCGAAAAAAGTCCACCACCAAAGTGGGCCGTGGCCCACCGGCTTGCACGACCAACCCGGGCATCCGCACGCAGGCGCCATTGCGAAACGCCAACGCGCGCCGTGAGACTCGCCGCCAGGCGCCGCGCTTTACCGGCGCGCTCGTGCCGCTGCGACCCACCCTGCGGAATGACGACGCCGGAGGGTGGTCGCAGCCAAGGGAATGCGCGGACTCACAGTTCGCGCAACGCGGTCGTCACCGGCAGGCGCGCCGCGCGCAGCGCCGGGTAGAGACCGCCGATGAAGCCGATCGCGAGCGCCCACTTGAGGCCGGTCCACAGCACCGCAGGCGCGACGTTGAACTGGAATGTGAGCTGCCCGGTCGTGCCGGCGGCGAGCGTCGAGGCGGTGTAACCATTGAACACGAGCCACGCGACGAGCCCGCCGAGCACGCCGCCGACGAGGGCGAGCAGCATCGTCTCGAGCATGATCGCGACGACGACCGGCACGCCGCGGAAACCGATCGCGCGCAAGGTCGCGATCTCGCGCGCCCGCGTCGCCACCGCCGCGAACATCGTGTTGAGTGCACCGAACACCGCGCCGATTGCCATGATCGCGCCGACCACGATGCCGATCGCGGTGATCACTTTCGACGTGCCTTCCGACTGCTTGCTGAAATAGTTGACGGTGGTGTCGACGTCGACCTGCAGGCGCGGATCGGATACGAGCGCGGCCTTGAACGGTTCGAAGGCCTCGGGCCCGGTCAGGCGCGCGAACACCGAGGTCGAGCTGTTCGCGCCATTCGGCCGATAGGTCGGCCCGACCACGTCGGCATCACCCCACAGTTCCGATTCCATCGCATCCTTCGACTCGAAGATGCCGACGATCTTCCACATCTGGTTGCCGAGCTTGATCTCATGGTCGACCTCGAGACCGTCGAACTGCCGCTGCGCGCCCCTGCCCGCGACGAGTTCGCGCAGGCCGGGCGTGAACCTGCGACCTTCGACGATTTTCGCATTCGTGCGCAGCTTCCACGCCATCTCGCCGATGCCACGCAACTGCACGCTGCCGAAGTCCTCTTCGGGGTTGCCGCCCTTCATCGGCAGATTCGCTGCGACGACGAGTTCGGGCGACGCGATCGGCCGACCCTGCTCGTCCCTGGCGATGCCCGGTGCCTGCGCGATGACGACCGCGGCGTCGTGGCCGAGCACCGAGGAGACCTCCGACGCCGACGCGCCGCGCAGCACGATCGCGGTGTCCTCGCCACCGGTCCGGCGCAGCGTCTCGCGATAGCCATTGGCCATCGCGAGCATCGCGACGAGCACGGCGACCACGCCGGCGATGCCGACGACGATGACCGCGGACGAGCCGAGCCGCTCGCGAAGGGTACTGACGCCGATCGCCGTGACCGAAGCCGCCTGGCGACCGCGTCGCGTCAGCGCCATCCACAGGCCGAGCACGAGCGCGAGCAGCACCAGGCCCGGCCAGGGCAGGACGAGAAACACGACCACGCCGACGATGACGACGATGAACGTGGCGAGTCCAATCAGGAATTTCATGCCGTTCTCCTTCAGCGTCCGGCCAGCGCATCGACGATGTTGAGGCGCATCGCGCGGATCGCCGGCACCGCGCCGACGACCACGCCGATCACGACGGCGAGCACGACGCCGAGTCCCCAGCTCTTCGCGCCGACGTGCGCACCATTGATCATGCCGCCGCTCATCGCGGGCAGCGCCGCGCCGATGAGGCTCACCAGCGCGAGGCCGACGAGGCCGCCTAGCAGGAGCAGCAGCACCGATTCGGCAAGCACCATGCCGAGCACCTTGCGGCTCGAAAACCCGATCGTCTTCAGCACCGCGAGTTCGTTCGTGCGTTCGCGCACCGCCTGCATCATCGTGTTGCCGGTCAGCAGCACGAGGGTGAAGAACACCGCGCCCATGATCGAGGTGACGATGAGGCCGATGTCGGCCATCTGCTTGATCCAGTTCCTCGTCGCGGCCTGCTCGGTCTGCGTCTTGGTCTCGTGGTCGGAGTTCGCCGAGATCGCATCGATCGCCTTGGCGATGCGGTCGGACTCGTTGACGTCCTCGACGCGGGTCACGTACCAGCCGACCGAGCCGCGGTTGTACGGCGTCGTCTCGTCGAAGGTCTTCCAGTGCAGCACGATCATCTGGCTCTGGAACGCCTTGTTGTCCTTCGACTTCATCGTACCGACGATCTGGAAGTTCCAGTTCTTGCTGCCTTCCTTGTTCGGGAAGATCTGCGACTGCAGCGGCAGCCGGTCGCCGATCTTCCAGTTGTACTTCTTCATGAGGATGTCGCCGACGAGCACGCCGTCGGCGGTCGCGTCGAATGCCTTGCGCTCGGCCGGATCGACCTGGACTTCGGGGTAGACGTCGAGGTAGTTGTCGCTGACCGCGAACGTGAAGACCTGGTTGTGTGGGTCCTGGTAGGCGCCGCCGAACCAGTTCGCGTGGGCGACATCCTTGACGCCCGCAACCTTCGCGATTTGCTGCTGCAGGCTCTTGGGCAACGGCTGGATGAACGAGAGCTTCGCGCCGGTCTGCAGGCGCTCGGCGCCGTTCGCGGACTGGCCGGCTTCGGCGAACGATACGCGCACCGCGTCGAGCAGGCCGAACAGCAGGAACGCCATGATGATCGACAACAGGGTGAGGGTCGTGCGGGTCTTGCGCCGGAACAGCGCGGCCCAGATCAGGTGGAGGTATTTCATGGCTTAGCCTCTTGAGGGCTGAGGGCTGAGGACTGATGAACTGCGTAGGGGCTGGCGGGTTTTTGTCCCTCGGCCCTAGGCGCTCAGCCCTTGCTGTTCCACCAGCGTTCCCTTGTCCAGATGCAACGTATGGCTCGCGTACTCGGCCGCCTTCGGATCGTGCGTGACCATGATGATCGTCTTGCCGTGCTCGCGATTGAGCGTCTGCAGCAGGCCGAGCACGTCTTCGGCCGACTGGCGGTCGAGGTCGCCGGTCGGCTCGTCGCAGACGAGCAGGTCGGGATCGGAAACGATCGCGCGCGCAATCGCGACGCGCTGCTGCTGGCCGCCCGAGAGTTCGGTCGGCTTGTGGCTCGCGCGTTCGGCGAGGCCGACGAGCTGCAGTGCGATGCTCGCATTCTTCCTGCGCTGCGCGGCCGACAGGTTGGTCAGGAGCAGCGGCAGTTCCACGTTCTTCTGCGCCGACAGCATCGGCAGCAGGTTGTAGAACTGGAAGATGAAGCCGACGTGCTCGGAGCGCCACTTCGCGAGCGCACCCTCGCCGAGGCGGTCGATGCGATCACCACCGACGCTGATGCTGCCGTCGGTGGGCGAATCGAGGCCGCCGATGAGGTTCAGCAGCGTCGTCTTGCCGGAACCGGACGGACCCATCAACGCGAGGAAGTCGCCCTTCGCGATGTCGAGTTCGATGTGGTGCAGCACCTCGACCTTCTGCTTGCCGCGCTCGTACACCTTGCTGACGTTGCGGATCTCGACCAGGTTTGCCATGACGGTAGTCCTCGGATGTGCAGTCGTTCATCGGTCGCGCCGTCGCACGGCGCACGAACGCGGGTCGCGGCCCGCGGTACCGGCGGGCCTCGCCCGCCCCTGCCCTTTTGCGCGCCGCCCCGGCCGCGTCTCTTGCGCGTTCGTTACTTCCTGATCGCGACACGCGCGCCGTCGACGAGTTCCGCCGTCGGCTGGCGCACGATGCGCGTGCCGAGGCCGATCCCTTCGACGAGGCGCTGGTCGGCGTAGGTCTGTCCCGGCGTCACCGCACGCAGGCGCGCGCGGTCGCCGTCGAGCGCGAACACGACGCTCCTGCCGTCGCGCTGCACGATGCTCGACGACGGCACGAGCACGCCCTTCGGCGGTTCGGCCGCGGCGGCCTGCGCTTTGCCCGAATCCTCGAGGAACGACACGCGCACGCCCATGTCGGGCACGATGCGCGGGTCCTTCTGCGCCATCGCGACGCGCACCTTCACGGTCGCCTTGCCACGATCGGCGGTCGGGATGATCGCGATGACATGGCCCGCGATCTTCCAGTCCGGATACGCGTCGAGGACCGCCTCGACCGGCTGCTTCGCCGTGACGCGATTGATGTAGGACTCGTTGACGTCGACCTCGACCTCGAGCGAATCCATGTCGCCGATGGTGCCGACGCCGGTGCGCGTGAAGCCGCCACCGGCCGACAGCGGCGAGACGATCTCGCCCGGCTGCGCGGCTTTCGCGATCACCACGCCGGCGAACGGAGCACGCACCGTGCAGTAGTCGAGTTGCACGCGCGCGCCGACGACGGCCGCCTTGGCCACGTCGACCTGGCGCCGCTGCGATTCGAGCTGCGCCGCCTGCGCGTCGACCTGCGTGCGCGCGAGTTCGACCGCCTGCTTCGACACGAGCTTGCGCCCGACCAGCTCCTCCGCGCGCGCGACGTCGCGCCGGCTCTGCGCGAGTTGCGCGGCCACCTGCGCGAGCTGCGCCTGCGCCGCGCGGTATCCGGCTTCGGCCTGTGCGAGCTGCGCCCGCTGCGCGGTGTCCTCGAGATGCGCGAGCACCTGCCCCGCCTCGACCCGCTCGCCTTCCTCGATGAGCACGTCGACGAGCGTGCCGGTGATCTGCGCCGACACGGTCGCCTGGCGCCGCGCGGTCACGTAACCGGTCGCCTGCAGCACTGCGAGCGGGCCGGCGCCGGCCGCGCTCGGCGCGCTCGCGGTCACCGCGTCCACTTCGATCGCCTTCGCGTCGCGCAGGAACCACCAGCCGCCGACGGCGGCGATGCCGAGCGCGAGCACGCCGACGAGCGCGCCGATCCAGGCGCCCGCGCCGCGACCCGCATGCTCCGCCGGCGCGCTGCGATCGATGCGCAGCTGTTGCAACAGATCCGATTTCTCCATGCCGCACCGCTCCCGCGTGGACGCACAGCCCTCAAGTCTGCCATAGACTGGCGTTGCCGCCGCTGCTGGACAAGGCGGGCCGATCACGCGACGGAGATGACAGATGTCAGGCGCAGCAACGGGCTATTCCGGCAAACCGGTCTGGCAAAAACTCGGCCTCGCGGCGGAGCAGCGCGTGCTGGTGCGGCATGCGCCGTCCGACTACGCCGTGCTCGTCGGCACCGAACCAGGATTGCTGCGGCTCGTCGGCCCACGTGCGGCGTTCGATCTGGCGCACGTGTTCGTGACGACGCGCGCGCACCTCGCCCGCGAACTCGCGGCGCTCGACGCGCGCCTGCCCGACGCCGGGACGATCTGGGTATCGTGGCCGAAGAAGAGTTCCGGCGTCACCACCGATGTGGTCGAGGACACCGTGCGCGAGGTCGCGCTGCCGCTCGGCCTCGTCGACGTCAAGGTATGCGCGGTCGATGCGACCTGGTCCGGGCTCAAGCTCGTGCGGCGGCGCGAGCGGCGCGGCGCGCGCTGACGGCCCTGCTATCCTGCCGCGATCGCCGCCGCGGCCCATCGCCATGACCTTCGCCATTCCCGCACCGTTCGTGCCGAGCCTGCCGGTCGCCGACGACGACATGCGCTTCCCGATTCGCCGCATCTACTGCATCGGGCGCAACTACGCCGATCATGCGAAGGAAATGGGCGCGGCGGTCGAACGCTCGCAGCCGATGTTCTTCATGAAACCGGCCGATGCGATCGTCGCCGACGACGGCGACATCGCCTACCCGCCCGCCACGGCCGACCTGCACCACGAGGTCGAGATGATCGTCGCGCTCGCGCGCGGCGGCCACGACATCCCGAGCGAGCATGCGCTCGACTGCGTGTTCGGCTACGGCGTCGGCCTCGACCTCACGCGCCGCGACCTGCAGGCCGCGGCGAAGGCGAAGGGTCATCCGTGGGATGCAGCCAAAGCCTTCGATGCGTCCGCGCCCGCATCGGCGCTGCGCCGCGTCGCCGACGTCGGCCATCCGCGCCATGCGCGCATTTCGCTCGAGGTCAACGGCGAACTGCGCCAGCAGGCCGACATCGCCGACATGGTCTTCGACGTCGCCGCGATCATCCACGAGCTGTCGCGGCTGTGGACGCTCGCGCCCGGCGATCTCGTCTATACCGGCACGCCGGCCGGCGTCGCCGCGCTGCACCGCGGCGATCGCGTGCATGCGCGCCTCGAAGGCATCGCCGAGCTGGCCGGCCGCATCGTCTGATCGCGCCGACCACCTGTTGCAGCGCGGCGCAGCGCGGCGCGCGAACGGCGTAAAGTGCGCTCGCCGACGTGCCGGCGCCACGTTCCCGACCCCTGGAGGAAACCGCAATGGGCATGCTTTCCGAATTCAAGGCCTTCGCAATGCGCGGCAACGTGATGGATCTCGCCGTCGGCGTCGTCATCGGTGCCGCCTTCGGCAAGATCGTCACGTCGCTGGTCGACCAGGTCATCATGCCGCCGATCGGCATGCTCATCGGCGGCGTCGACTTCTCCGCCTACAAGTTCGTGCTGCAACCCGCGGGGCCCGACGGCAAGGGCGAGGTCGCCCTGCAGTACGGCGCGTTCATCAACACGGTCATCCAGTTCCTCATCGTCGCGCTCGCGATCTTCCTCGTCGTCAAGATCATGAACCGCATGATCCGCAAGGAAGAAGCCGCGCCCGCGCCGCCGTCGGCGGAAGTCGTGTTGCTGACCGAGATCCGCGACCTGCTCAAGAAGGGCTGAGCGGCACCGGTCGTCGTCACGGCGGCGGCCACCAAGCGGTTCCATCGTTTTCGTGACGTTTGGCCCGCTGCGGTTCCCCGCACGCGGCGCATACTCCCGGTTTACCCTCGACCGGAGTACCGCCCATGAGTCGCCTGCGCCCGCTCGCCATCGCCCTCCTCCTGTCCTCGGCGCCTGCGCTCGCGGCGGACAAGCCGACCTCGATCGCCGCGGCCGACCTCGAGCGGGCCGCGCAGCTGCGTGACCAGGCGCTGCAGGACGACACCGCCTACGATTTCGTCGCCGGCATCACCACCGAAGTCGGCGCTCGCCTCGCCGCCGGCCCGAACGACGAGAAGGGCCGCGACTGGACGATCGCGAAATTCCACGCGCTCGGCTTCGACAAGGTCTGGACCGAACCGGTGACGTACCCAAAGTGGGTGCGCCGCAGCGAGCATGGCGAAATCCTCGCGCCGCACGCGCAGCCGCTCGTGCTCGCCGCGCTAGGCTACTCGGCCGCGACGCCGGCCGGCGGGCTCGAAGCCGAGGTCGTCGGCTTCCCGACACTCGACGCGCTCAAGGCCGCCGACCCGGCGAGCCTGCGCGGCAAGATCGTGTTCGTCGGCGCCCGCATGCAGGCGCATCGCGACGGCCACGACTACGGCATCGGTTCGGCGGTGCGCACGGGGGGACCGGCGATCGCCTCGCACAAGGGTGCGGCCGCCTTCCTGCTGCGCTCGGCGGGCACCGACAACAACCGCCTGCCGCACACCGGCGTGACCAACTTCACCGGGGCGACGCCGATTCCCGCGGCAGCGTTGTCGGCACCGGACGCCGACCTGCTCGAGCGCATGCTGGCGGCCGGCAAGCCGGTCACGATCCGCCTCGCGCTCGACTGCGGCATCGAAGGCGAGTACACGGGCGCGAACGTGATCGCGGAACTGCGCGGTTCCAGGAAGCCCGACGAGTATTTCGTGATGGGCGGCCATCTCGATTCGTGGGACCCCGGCACGGGCGCGATCGACGACGCCGCCGGCATCGCGATCGCCGCCGGCGCCGCGAAGGTCATCGCGGGATTGCCCAAGCGCCCCGCGCGCAGCATCCGCGTGGTCGCGTTCGCGAACGAGGAATCGGGCCTGTTCGGCGGCAAGGCGTACGCGCAGGCGCACAAGGCCGAGATCGGCAAGGCCGTGCTCGGTAGCGAGTCGGACGCCGGCGCCGACCGCATCTGGAAGATCACCGCGAGCGTGAAGCCGCAGGCACGCGACGCGGTCGCGCAGATCGCCGCGGTGCTGCAGCCGCTCGGCATCGAGTACGACGCGAACGAACCCGGCAACGGCGGCTCGGACCTCTCGGCCGTCCACGCGGTCGGCATGGCCGCGGTGTCGCTCCACCAGGACGCGACGCGCTACTTCGACTGGCACCACACCGCCAACGACACGCTCGACAAGATCGATCCGCAGCAGCTGCGCCAGAACGTCGCGGCGTACGCGGTCACCGCCTACCTTGCAGCGCAGGCCGAAGGCGACTTCGGCTCGAAGCCGGGCGCGTGGGCCGACGAGCACGAATGACGGATGGCGCCGGCGCCCGGCGCCGGCGCATCCCACGCATTGAAAGCAGACGCGCTGCGCGATTTCCGCACGCGCAGCGCGAGGGTTCCGGAACGCTCCGCGGCCTCAGGCCCGCGACTGGCGCCAGTATTCGCCGAGCAGCACCGCTACGCTGGCCGCGACATTGAGACTCTCGATCGCGCCGCTGCCGGGAATCGTGAGGCGCAGGTCGGCGCTGCCGATCATCGCCTCGCTCATGCCCTCGCCTTCCGCGCCGAGCACGAATACGAGCCGCCGCGGCAATGCCGTCGAGTACAGCGGCGAGCCGTCGCGCGGCACGGTCGCGGCGAGCACGTAGCCACGCGCGTGCAGTTCGCGGAGCGCATGCTGCGCATCGCCCGCCTGCACCAGCGGCACGGCCTCCGCCGCGCCTTCGGCGACGCGCGCCGCGGCGCCGGACACGTCGAGGCCGGCCTGCGCCGGCACGATCACGCCGCCGACGCCGAAATGCGCCGCGCTGCGCAGCAGCGCACCGAGATTGTGCGGATTGCCGACGCCGTCGAGCCAGAGCAGCAACGATGCCTCGGGCGCGTGCGGCTGCGCGTCGAGCAGCGCGGCCAGTGCGGGCGGATCCGGACGCAGCAGGTCGAAGCACACCCCCTCGTGATGGCGCGAAGCGGTCAGGCGATCGAGGTCCGCCGTTTCGACCACGCGATAGCCGATGCGGTGCTGCACGCACCAGGCGAGCACGGCCTTGAGCGCGCCGATGCGCGCTTCGGTGAGATACACCTTGCGCAGCGCCTCGGGCCGCCGCGCGAACGCGGCGAGGCAGGCGTTGAGTCCGTACAGGCGCTGTTCGCGCGACGCTGGCTCGCGCGCGGGCGCGGGTTCGCCCGCATGCAGGGTTGGGGAACGACGTGGGTCACGCGCGGGCGGCGGCGGATCGCGCCGCGCGTCGCGGCGTTCGACATCGCGCTCCGCGCGTGGACGCGCGCCCGGCGTGCGCCCCGCCAGCGCTTCGCGCTCACGCTTCGACGGCCGGTCGGTGCGTGGCTTGGCGCCCGCCCAGGGAGAATCGGTCCGCGTGTCCTTGGCCATCTTCGTCTGCTCAGTCCCGTTCGCCGCGCGCGGTCATTGTCGCAGGTTCGCCGGGCGCCGCCGCGGCACCGAGTTCGCTGCGCACGCGCGCGTACATGACGATGTCGAGCAGCTCGCCGCGCTTGACCACCGCCGACTTGTGCACACCCTCGCGCTCGAACCCGGCTTTCTCGAGCACGCGCATCGAAGCCGGATTGTTCGCATAGACCGTCGCGTAAAGGCGATGCAGGCGGAAAGCCTCCATCGCGCGCGGCGCGAACGCGGCGACGATCGCGCTCATCAGCCCGCGCCCCCAGTAATGCCGCCCGAGCCAATAGCCGAGTTCCGCCGAATGGCGATGCACATCGGTGCCCGGATGCAGGCTCACGCCCCCGACCGCGGCGCCATCGAGTTCGATTGCCCAGGCGCGATCGGATTCGTCGACCGCACGCGCGAGCCACGCGCGCCCGTCGTCACCCGTGTACGGGTACGGAAAGCGGTCGCGCAGCCCGCGCGACACGTCGGCGTGGCTCGCATTCGCGACGAGGCTGTCGAGATCATCCGTCCGCCACGGCCGCAGGAGCGCAGGGCCGCAGTCGAGGTGAGGCAGTGGGAGGTCGGCGAGCGCGGTGGGCATGGGCGGACTGATGGCTGATGGCTGAGGGCCGAGCTGAGGACTGAGGACTGAAAAAGCATCGCACTGCGCGACACGATGGGGAACCGGCCTGGCGCACGCCGAGCGGCGCCGTTCACGGCGCGCTCTTCAGCCCAGGGCCCCAGCCCTCGCCCTCGCCCTCGCCCTCGCCCTCGCCCTCAATGATCCGCCACCACCGCCGGCGCCGCGCCGCGCCGCACGGGCTTCAGCAACAGCAGCAACGGCATCGCCACCACCGTCATCACCATCATCAGCCAGAAGTCGTCGAGGAACGCGATCGCGCTCGCCTGCCGCGTGACTTCGCCGTTGAGCGCGGCGAGGTTGGCGGCACCGTGGCCGAGTGCCGCGGCGAGCTGCGCGGCGTTGTCGCCGTATGGCGTGAGGCGCGCGGCGATTTCGGCATGGTTGAGCTGGGTGTTGCGCGAGAGCAGGGTCATCACGATCGAGATGCCCACGCTCGAGCCGATGTTGCGCATGAGGCTGAAGATGCCCGCGGCCTCGGTGCGCGCGGCCATCGGCAGGGTCGAATAGGCGATCGTCGAGATCGGCACGAACACGAGGCCGAGGCCGAGTCCCTGCACGACCCCCGTGCCGACGATCGTCGACTGCGGCACGTCGAGGTTGAAACGCGTCATCATCCACAGCGAATACGCGGTGAGCAGCATGCCGATGCCGGCGAGCACGCGCGCGTCCGCACCGCGAGCGAGCAGGCGCCCGACCAGCATCATCGCGATCAGCGTGCCGACGCCGCGCGGCGCGAGCAGCAGGCCGGTCGTCACGACCGGATAGTTCATGAGGCCCTGCAGGAACGGCGGCAACAGCGCCATCGTCGCGAACAGCACGACGCCGAGCACGAAGATGAAGAGGTTGCTCGCGAGGAAATTGCGATCGGCGAACAAGCCGAGGTCGAGGAAGGGCTTGGCACTGAATTTCCAGTGCACGGCATAGAGGTAGAAGCCGAGGAACGCGAGGGCGGCTTCGATCTGGATCTCGACCGAGCCGAACCAGTCCTGCTGCTCACCGCGGTCGAGGAACAGCTGCAGCGCGCCGATACCGATCGCGAGGAACGCGAAACCGCGCCAGTCGAAGCGCGACACGCGCGTCTCGTCGGTCGGCAGGCTCGCGGCGACGCCGAACAGCGCGAGCGCGCCGATCGGCACGTTGATGAGGAACACCCAGTGCCAGCTGTAGCTGTCGGTGAGCCAGCCCCCGAGCGGCGGCCCGAGGATCGGCCCGACCATCACGCCCATGCCCCACAGCGCCATGGCCGCGCCGTGCTTCTCGCGCGGATAGACATCGAGCAGGGTCGACTGCGACAACGGCACGAGCGCCGCGCCGAACAGGCCCTGCAGCAGGCGGAACGCGACCATCGCGCCGATGCTCGTCGCCATGCCGCAGAGCACCGAGGCGAACGTGAAACCCGCGATCGCGATAAGCATCAGGCGGAGGCTCCAAATCACCGAGGCGAGCCAGCCGGTCGCCGGCGTCGCGATCGCGGCGGCGACGATGTAGGAGGTCAGCACCCAGGAGATCTGGTCCTGCGTCGCCGACAACGTGCCCTGCATGTTCGGCAAGGCGACGTTCGCGATCGTCGTGTCGAGCGCCTGCATCAGCGTCGCGAGCATCACCGACACGACCAGGAGGCCGCGGTTGGCGACTTCGCGATGGGTCTGGTCGACGGCGCTCACGACGATCAGCGCAGCGCGTCGCCGAGCGTGCTCGCGTGGCGCGTGAACGCGTCGCGGGCGATGCGGCGCGCGATTTCGCGATAGACCGGCGTCAGCTCGCCGGTGCGATCGGTGAAGGCGAATTCGACGTCGAGCGCGGCAGCGGCAGGCAGCGGCGCGGCGTGCGGCCACGCGATGGTGTCGCTCAGGGGTTCGTAGCTCTGTTCACGAAACATGGTGGATGTCCGTTCGGTTCGGGGTGGGTATGCGGGGCCGTCTTGGCGCGGCCTTTCGTTCGGTTCACGGCGCCTGTGCGACGCTCGTGCGTGGCTCCGGATCAGGGCCCTGCCAGCGGCCGATCACCGAGTTCTGCTTGCCGGTGTCGATCTCGACCACCGCGCTCATGCCCGCGCGCAGGATCATCCCGTCCTGCGGCGCGGCCGCGAGGGCGAGGCGCACCGGGATGCGCTGCACGATCTTCACCCAGTTGCCGGTGGCGTTCTGCGCGGGTAGCAGCGAGAACTCCGAGCCCGACGCCGGGCTGATCGAAGCGACGCGCGCCTGCCACTTGTGGCCGGGGAACGTGTCGACCTCGATCGTCGCGGGCTGGCCGACGACGACGTGGGTGAGATCGGTTTCCTTGAAGTTCGCGTCGACCCACAACGTGTTCGCGACGAGCGGCATCGCCGCCTGGCCGACCGCGAGGAAATCGCCCGGCTGCAGCGTGGTCTTGCCGATCGTGCCGTCCATCGGCGCGCGTACGGTCGCATGTTCGAGATCGAGCTTGGCCTGCGCGAGCTGCGCGAGCGCGAGCTTGTAGCCTGCGAGCTGCTCGTCGGGCGTGCTCGGCAGGCCGCCGAGCATGTTCTGCGCCTTGCTCAGTGCGGCATTGTTCGAGTCCTGCTTCGCCCGCGCGGCCGCGAGGTTGTTCGCGGCGTCGTCGAGCGCCGCCTGCGCGACGAGGCCGCGCTCGCGCAATTCCTTCATGCGCGCGAACTGCTGCTTCTTGTAGTCGAGGTCGGCCGCCGAGGAGCGCACGTCGGCCTGCGCCGCGTTGTAGCCGCTGCGCGCGGCATCGAGCAGGCTCTGCACCGATTCGACCTGCGCCTGCATGCGCGCCGCGGCGATCTGGAGGGGTTCCGGATCGATGCGGAACAGCACGTCACCCTTGTGCACGACCTGGTTCTCGCGCACGGCGACCTCGACCACGCGCCCGCCGACCTGCGGCGCGATCGTCACGCGATCGGCCTGCACGTAGGCATTGTCGGTCGAGGCGTAGCGACCCGAGGTGAGATAGAGGAACGCGCCTGCACCGAGCACGAGCGCGGGCCCGGCGATCCAGAGCGTCGTGCGCAACCAGCTGCGCTTGCGCGGCGCGGGGGCGGAGGTGTCGATCTGCGGCTGCTTGTCGGTCATGACGCTTCCCGTTGTTCGTGGGCCGGCTCGTCGTCGAGCGCGACCAGGTTGTCCTTGAGCCGCGCGAGCACGCGCAGCAATGCTTCGAAGTCGGCGGGCGCGACGCCGCGCAACGCTTCCTCGCGCAGGGCGGCACCGATCACTTCCATCTCGTCGACGATCGCGTGTGCCTTCGCCGTGAGGTGCAGGCGCCAGCGTCGGCGGTCGGCCGGGTCGGCACGGCGTTGGACGAAACCGGTCTTCTCGAGGCGGTCGACGACGCGACCGACCGGGATTGGCTCCATGTCGAGGTATTCGGCGAGTTCCGCCTGGCTGAGGCCCTCATGGCGCCCGATCACCTTGAGCGCGCGCCACTGCGCACGCGTCAGTTCAAGCCGGGTCGCGCGGCGATCGAAATGCTTGCGCATGAGCCGCGTGACGTCGTGCAGCAGGTAGGCGAAGGTGTTGTCGGTGGTCTTGATCATGATGGCTGCGAATATTATGTCCTAGGCAATATAATTTCAATACCTGACGGTACAAATTATTTGCAGTGCAGCAAAGCGGCATTCTCCCTTGCAGAACAGTGGCTTGTTGGAAGACCCGAGCAAATGGATGCCCACTTTTGCGGGCATGACGTCGACGTGGGCTGTGGCGGCGCGCTCGTTGCCGCCGCCCATGACCGGTCCTGACGGCAGCCCCGGGCGTCGGGCGGGGCCGGGCACGCGCAAGCCGGCTGACACCGCGGTCCTCGCGGGCGATGATCGCGGACGCCACCGACTCGACGTCGCACCTGCCATGAATGCCTTCCTCTCCGTCGTCGAAGCCGACATCACGACGCTTGCGGTCGATGCGATCGTCAACGCGGCGAACGAGTCGCTGCTCGGCGGAGGCGGTGTCGACGGCGCGATCCATCGCGCCGCCGGGCCGGCACTGCTCGCCGCCTGCCGTGCCCTGCCCGAGGTGCGCCCCGGCGTGCGCTGCCCCACCGGCGAGGCGCGCATGACCGCCGCCTTCGCCTTGCCCGCGCGCCACGTCATCCATACGGTGGGCCCGGTCTGGCGCGGCGGCGAGCGCGGCGAAGCGGATCTCCTCGCCGCGTGCTACCGCTCCACGCTTGCGGTCGCGCGCGAGCACGGCGTCGCCACGATCGCCTTCCCCGCGATCAGCTGCGGCGTATATGGATACCCGGTCGACGCCGCGACCGCGATCGCCGTACGCGAAGCGCGCGCGTGGCTCGCGCGGCACGAGCGGGCCGCCTGCAAGATCGTGTTCTGCGCGTTCGGCGCGGCGATCGCGGGCGCGTACCGGCGCGAGCTCGCGCGCGCCGCGCTGCCAGGTGCCTGAACGCGGGCGCGGGCCGGGCAATGGTGCAGCCGGGGTCGCGTGGCCGCGAATATGCCCATGACAATACGTTCTTTCCGCGCCGTCGCGGCGGAGCCTAGCATCGCCGGCTCGTGGACGTTTGGACGTCCAGATGGATGGAAGCCGTGTCCGCCGTGCCGCCCCTGCCGATCGTGCCGCTGCCCGAGGAGAAGTCCGCCGCGGCACTGCGCCTGCTCGAGGGCCTCGACGCGCCCGCGTTGTGGTGGCTGTCGGGCTACGCCGCCGCGCTCGCGCGCAGCCACTGCGCGCTGCCGCAGCCGGCCGCGACGGCCGCACGCGACGCACTCGCACAGGCACGCCTGACGGTCGTCTACGGCAGCCAGACCGGCAACGCCCGCCGCCTCGCCGATCAGCTCGCGCGCGACGCCGAAGCGGCCGGTCTCGCTGTTCGCCTCGTCCGTGCGGGTGCATACCCACTGCGCGAACTCGGGGTCGAACGCCTGCTCGTCATCGTCATCAGCACCCAGGGCGACGGCGATCCGCCCGACGACGCACGCGGTTTCGTCGAATTCCTGTCCGGCAAGCGCGCGCCCGGACTCGCCGAACTGCGCTATGCCGTGCTCGCGCTCGGCGATTCGAGCTATCCGCAATTCTGCGCGATCGGCCGCCGCGTCGATGCGCGCCTGGCCGAGCTCGGCGCGGTGCGCCTGCTCGAGAGCGGCGAAGCCGACGTCGACATCGAGACGGTCGCGACGCCGTGGCTCGCGCGCGCGCTCGAGCTTGCACGCGAAGCCCTCAAGCCGGCCACGCGCAGCGCCACCGTCACGCCGCTGCGTGCGGCCGCGCCCCTTGCCCCCGCCAGCGAATGGACGCGGGCGCGGCCGTTCGCGGCCGCGCTGCTGGCGAACCAACGCATCGTCGCGCGCGCGAGCGCGCGCGACGTCCGCCCCATCGAGCTGTCGCTCGCCGGCGCCGGCCTCGCCTACGAGCCCGGCGACGCGCTCGGCATATGGCCGACCAATCCGCCGGTTCTCGTCCGCGCCGTGCTCGAAGCGACCGGCCTCGACGGCGACGCGGCGGTCGGCCACGACGGCCGCACGCTCGCGCTGCGCGACTGGCTTGCGCGCGAACGCGAGATCACGCGCCTCGCGCGCCCGTTCGTCGCCGAGCTCGCCGAGCGCGCGCGCAGCAGCGAACTCAACCGCCTGCTCGCCCCCGACCGCCGCGAAGCGCTCGCCGCACTGATGGCGAGCCACCAGCCGATCGACCTCCTGCGCGAGCATCCCGCCGCGTGGGACTCACACGGCCTCGTCGCCGCGTTGCGCCCGCTCGCGCCGCGGCTGTACTCGATCGCGTCGAGCCGCAAAGCGGTCGGCGACGAAGCGCATCTCACCGTCGGCGTGGTCGCTTACGACGCGTTCGGCACACGCCATGCCGGCGCCGCATCGCATTTCCTCGCGCAGGCCGGCGACGATACGCACGTGCCGGTCTACGTCGAACCGAACGAGCGGTTCAGGCTGCCGGCGGACGCCGCGCGCGACATCGTCATGATCGGGCCCGGCACCGGCGTCGCGCCGTTCCGCGGCTTCCTGCAGGAGCGTCGCGAGATCGGCGCGCGCGGCCGCCACTGGCTGGTGTTCGGTAACCGTCATTTCCGCAGCGAGTTCCTCTACCAGGTCGAATGGCAGGAGGCCCTGCGCGAGGGCAGCCTCCATCGCCTCGATCTCGCCTGGTCGCGCGACGGCGCACGCTCGTACGTGCAGGACCGACTGCGCGAGCACGGCCGCGACCTCTACGCCTGGCTCGACGGCGGCGCGCACCTTTACGTGTGCGGCGACGCGACGCGCATGGCGAAGGACGTGCACGCGGCGCTCGTCGACGTCTTCGTCGAGCAGGGCGGCATGGACCGCGAACGCGCCGAGGAGCGCCTGCTTCAGCTTGCCGAGGACGGACGCTATGCGCGCGATGTGTACTGAGGATCGCGCGGAACCATCGCGGCTGAAGCCGCTCCCGCCCAGCTTCGATCGCGTCGGGCCGAAGTCCCTCGCGTCCGGCCTCGATTCCGCGGGAGCGGCTTCGGCCGCGATCGTCGCGAGCTCGACGCCGCTGCCGTGTGCGTGTCGACCGATGCCCCCGTGAAGCCCATCGCGGCCGCAGCGGCCGCGCGTTCCGACCCGAGATCACCCAATCCCATGCCCATCGCCCTCTCCGAACTCGAACGCATCAAGGCCGGCAGCCGCCACCTGCGCGGCACGCTCGCCGCCAGCCTCGCCGACCCCGTGACGGGCGCGATCAGCGAATCGGACAACAAGCTGCTCAAGTTCCACGGCAGCTACCAGCAGGACGATCGCGACCTGCGCGACGAACGCCGCCGGCAGAAACTCGAGCCGGCCCATGCATTCATGATCCGCGCGCGCCTCCCGGGCGGCGTGGTGACGCCCGCGCAATGGCTCGCGTTCGATGCGATCGCGCGCACCTACGCCAACGGCAGCCTGCGCATCACCACGCGCCAGACGTTCCAGTGGCACGGCGTGATCAAGCGCGACCTCAAGGCGACGATCGCGGCGATCAACGCGAGCCTCGCCGACACGATCGCCGCGTGCGGCGACGTCAACCGCACGGTCGTCGCGTCGGCCAACCCGGTCGAATCGGCCGCGCACGCCGAGGCGTATGCGTGGGCCAAGCGCCTGTCCGAACACCTGCTGCCGAAGACGCGCGCCTATCACGAGATCTGGCTCGACGAGATGCCGAACGACGCGACGTCAGGCGCCGACGGCGACGCGCGCGCGATGACGCGCGTCGCCGGCACCGACGATGTCGAGCCGCTCTACGGCGCGACCTACCTGCCGCGCAAGTTCAAGATCGGCATCGCGGTGCCGCCGACCAACGATGTCGACGTGTTCGCGCAGGACCTCGGCTTCATCGCGATCGTCGAGGACGGCGTGCTCGCCGGCTTCGACGTCGCGATCGGCGGCGGCATGGGCGCGACGCACGGCGACCCGACCACGTATCCGCGCCTCGCCGACGTGATCGGGTTCGTCACGCCGGGCGAGGTGCTCGCGCTCGCCGAACACGTGATCGGCGTGCAGCGCGACTGGGGCAACCGCGCCGAGCGCAAGCACGCGCGGCTCAAGTACACGATCGACCACCGCGGCCTCGGTGCGTTCGTCGCCGAGCTCGAACGCCGCCTCGGCTTCGCGCTCGCACCCGCGCGCGCGTTCCGCTTCGAGCACAACGGCGACCGGCATGGCTGGATCCGAGGCGGCGATGGCCGCTGGCATCTCACGCTGCAGGTCGAAGCCGGCCGCATCGTGGATCGCGACGGCCAGGCGTGGCTCAGCGGGTTGCGCGAGCTCGCCGCGGCGCACGCGCAGGCGGATTCGGCGCTCGAGTTCCGCCTCACCTGCAACCAGAACCTCGTCGTGGCCAACGTCGACGACGCACGGCGCGCGGCGGTCGATGCACTCGTCACGCGCCACGGCCTCGACGGCTGGCGCCGCGGCAGCGCGATCCGCCGCCATGCGATCGCCTGCGTCGCGCTGCCGACCTGCGGCCTCGCGATGGCCGAGGCGGAACGCTACCTGCCGGACCTGCTGGCGAAGATCGAACGCCGTCTCGATGCGCACGGGCTTGCCGACGCGCCGATCGTCCTGCGCGTGTCCGGCTGCCCGAACGGCTGCTCGCGGCCTTATCTGGGCGAGATCGCGCTGGTCGGGCGCGGGCCGGGGCGCTACGACCTGCGCCTCGGTGCCGACTTCGCCGGGCGAAGGCTCAATCGTGTCTTTCGCGAGAACATCGCCGAAACCGAGATCGTCGACGCGCTCGACCTGCTGCTCGCGCGCTATGCCGCCGATCGCATTAAGGACGAGGGCTTCGGCGACTTCGTCCTGCGCACCGGCATCCTCGCGCCGGCGCCGCGCATTCCCTCCGAGGTGATCGCATGATCGCGCCCGACATCGTCAGCGCCGCCGAAGACGCGCGCGCGCTCGCCGACCTCAACCGCTGGCTGTCGCGGCAGGATGCCGCGGCACGGGTCGAGTGGATGCTCGACACGCTGCCCGGTGCGCACGTGCTGTCGTCGAGCTTCGGCGCGCAGGCCGCGGCGAGCCTGCATCTCGTCACGAGCCGGCGACGCGAGGTGCCGGTCATCCTCATCGACACCGGCTACCTGTTCCCGGAAACCTACCGTTTCGCCGACGCGCTGACCGATCGCCTCGGCCTCAACCTCAAGGTGTACCGGCCGCAGATCGGCATCGCATGGATGGAAGCGCGCCACGGCCGCCTGTGGGAACAGGGCCTCGACGGCATCGAGCGCTACAACCGCCTGCGCAAGGTCGAACCGATGCAGCGCGCGCTCGACGAACTCGGCGCGCGTACCTGGTTCGCCGGCTTGCGCCGCGCGCAGGCGGCGAGCCGCGCCGGCACGAATTTCCTGGAGTTGCGCAACGGCCGCTGGAAGGCACACCCGATCGCCGACTGGAGCGACCGCGACGTCGGCCGCTACCTGGCGCAGTACGGGCTGCCGTACCACCCGCTGTGGGACGAGGGCTACGTGTCGATCGGCGACGTGCACACGACGCATCGCTGGGAACCGGGCATGAGCGCGGACGACACGCGCTTCTTCGGCCTCAAGCGCGAGTGCGGCCTGCACCTCGAAATCTGAGGCCCGAGGCCCGTCACCGCGCGCGCACGCGCGCGGCGACGGCCGGCTCAGGCGGCGAGCCGGGCGGGATCGAGGTCGCGCCAGCGCGGCGGCACCGGCCATTCGTCGACCGCGATGCCGTGGTCGAACGCGCGGCGCACGTCGCGACGATCGAGGTGCGGCGCGAGGCGCGCGATGAACTCGAGCGCGTACTCGCGCAGCACACGATCGCGGCGCAGCACGATCCAGGTCGTACAGGTCGGCAGCAGGCCATCGATCGGAAGGCCGACGACCTCGCGATCGGCGGGATCGAGCGCCATCTCCGCGAGCACGCCGACACCGAGTCCCGCGCCGACGTAGGTGCGGATGAGGTCGGCATCGCGCGCGGTGAACGCGAGGCGCAGCGGCAGGCCCGCGTCGCCGAAGGCGCGGCGCAGCGACGATTCGGGCTTGAGCGAGGACTCGTAGCTGACCAGCGGATGCGCGGCGAGGTCGGCAAGGGTCGGCGCCCGGCCGAGTTTCGCGAGCGCATGCGCGTGCGGCACGAGCACGACGCGATCCCAGCGATAGACCGGCAAGGCGAGGCCCGCGGACGGTGGCGCCCCGGCGGTCGACACGATCGCGAGATCGCTCTGGCCGTGATCGAGGAGTTCCAGGATCTCGGCATCGCCGCCCGGCTGCAGGTGCACGCCGACTTCCGGATAGCGGCGATGCAACGCGGCGATCGCGGCCGGCAGCGCGTAGCGCGCCTGCGTATGGGTGGTCGCGATGCGCAATTCGCCCTGCGCCTCGTTGCGCAGGTTGGCGGCGAGTGCGCGGATGTTCGCGGCTTCGGACTGGATGATGCGGGCGCGCTCGATCACCTGCGCGCCGGCGGCGGTGATCGCTTCGAGGCTCTTGCCGCGCCGCGTGAAGAGGGAGAAGCCGAGTTCTTCCTCGAGTTGCTTGAGCTGCTTGCTGAGGCCGGGCTGGGTCGCGTGGACGCGCTCGGCGGCGAGGGTGATGTTGAGGCCGGAATCGGCGATGGCGATGAGGTAACGCAGCTGGGTCAGCGTCATGTCGGTGAGTCCACGGGCGGCCTGTGTCGGCGATGGGTCGAGTCGATGATCGTGGTCGGGCAACACATCGCCTTGAACATGGCCTTGGACTTCGGGAATTTCATGGTCGGCTCCTGGGACTCGGTTGCGTGGCGCGCTGGGCGCGGATCGCGCAGCCTACCCGAGCCCCGTTTGGAAGTCTATCCGTCCAAAATGGCGTTCGCGGGCGGTCACCGCGCCCGGTCCTGCGACATGACCGGCCGTCATAAGCGCCGCGGGCCGGGTCATTTCCGCGGCGTCGGCCCTCGCCCTAGCCTGTCCCGCCGTCCTTGCGTACGTCGCCATGTCGCTGTATCCACTATTCGCCGACCTGCGCCAACGCGCCGTCCTCGTCGTCGGCGGCGGTGCCGTCGCGGCGCGCAAGATCGATGGGCTGCTGCGCGCTGGCGCGGCGGTCACGGTCGTGGCGCCCGCGCTCGAACCCACGCTTGCTGCACTCGCCGCGCATGCACGCATCCGCCACGTCGCGGCACGCTACGCCGACGAGTGGCTCGATGAAGTATCCCCCGGCGGCGAGAAATCCAACGGAGGCGACGAGCCTTCCGGCTACTGGCTCGTCATCGTCGCGACGAGCGACGGCGCGCTGAATCGCCGGATTGCCGCGGCGGCGCAGCGGCGGCGCGTGTTCGTCAACGTCGTCGACGACGGGACGCTGTCGAGCTTCCACGTGCCGGCGGTGGTCGACCGCGCGCCGCTGCAGGTCGCGATCTCCTCGGGCGGCGCCGCGCCGATGCTCGCACGCCTGCTGCGCGAACGGCTCGAGACGATGCTCGACGACGCGCTCGGGCCGCTGGCGGCGCTCGCCGCACGCTTTCGCGCGCGCATCCGCGCGCGCCATCCCGAGCCGGCGGCGCGCCGGCGCTTCTACTCGTCGCTGTTCGGGGGGGCCGTCGCGGACCTCCTGCGCAAGCACCAGCCCGCGCTCGCCGAAGCGGCTTTCGAAGCGGCCGTGCAGGCGCCGGCCGCGCCGATCGCAGGTTCGGTCGCGCTCGTCGGCGCCGGTCCCGGCGATCCGGGCCTGCTCACGCTGAAGGCGCTGCGCGCGCTCAACGAAGCGGACGTGATCCTGCACGACCGCCTCGTCGGGCCCGGCGTGCTCGCGCTCGCGCGTCGCGACGCGACGATGATCGAGGTCGGCAAGACCGGCGGCGCGCACTCGACCGCGCAGGAGCGCATCCATGCGCTGCTGCTCGAACATGCACGCGCGGGCCGCCGCGTCGTGCGGCTCAAGGGTGGCGATCCGTTCGTGTTCGGCCGCGGGGGCGAGGAACTCGAATTCCTGCGCGCGCACGGCATCGGGTACGAAGTCGTGCCGGGCATCACCGCCGCGCTCGCCTGCGCCGCCTACGCGGGCGTGCCATTGACCCATCGCGCGCACGCGCAGTCGGTGCGTTTCGTCACCGCGCACTGCCGCGATTCGCTCGACATGCTCGACTGGCGCGCGCTCGCGCAGGAACGGCAAACGCTCGCCGTCTACATGGGCGTGGCCGGGCTCGAGACGCTGCGCGAGCGCCTGCTCGCGCACGGCCGTGCGGCGGCGACGCCGTTCGCGCTGGTCGAGAACGGCTCAACCGAAACGCAGCGCGTCATCGCCGGAACGCTCAACCAGTTGCCGGAACTCGCGAACGCGCACAGAGTACGCACGCCGGCGCTGCTGATCCTCGGCGAGGTCGCCGCACTCGCCCGGACCCTGCACTGGTACGGCACGCCGCCGCTCGGTGGCGCACCCGGCCCGTCGCTGCGGCACGCGGCCTGATGTCAAGCTCGCGGACCTTTCGGCGTTCATTGCCGGACCGCACCGAACCCTGAGGACTCCCCATGATCCACGACAGCATTCTCGACACCATCGGCCGCACGCCGGTCGTCAAGCTGCATCGCCTCGCCCCCGAGCACGTCGATCTGTACGTGAAGGTCGAGGCGTTCAATCCCGGCGGTTCGGTCAAGGACCGCCTCGCGATTGCGATCATCCTGGACGCCGAGCGGAAGGGCCTGCTCAAGCCCGGCGACACGATCATCGAGGCGACCTCGGGCAATACCGGCGTCGCGCTCGCGATGGTCGCGGCTGCGCGCGGCTACAAGTTCGTCGCGATCATGACCGAGACGTTCTCGATCGAGCGCCGCAAGCTCATGCGCGCGTACGGCGCGAAGGTGATCCTCACGCCGGCGGCGGAGCGCGGCAGCGGCATGGTGCGCAAGGCCGAGGAACTGGCGAAGAAGCACGGCTGGTTCCTCGCGCGGCAGTTCCAGAACCCGGCCAACCCCGCCTACCACCGCCAGACGACCGCGGCGGAGGTCCTGCGCGATTTCGCCGGCCGCCGCCTCGACTACTTCGTGACCGGCTGGGGCACGGGCGGCACGCTCACCGGCGTCGGCGAGGTGCTGCGCGCAGCGCGACCCGAGGTGAAGATCGTCGCGAGTGAACCGGCCGGCGCGGCGTTGCTGTCCGGCAACGAGTGGAAGCCGCACAAGATCCAGGGCTGGACCCCCGACTTCGTGCCCGAGGTGCTCGACCGCAAGGTCGCGCACGCGATCGAGCCGGTCGACGACGTCGTCGCACGTGACACCGCGCGCCGCCTCGCGGCCGAAGAAGGCATCTTCGTCGGCATCTCTTCGGGCGCCACGCTCGCCGCGGCGCTCAAGGTCGCGGAGTCCGCGCCGCAGGGCTCGGTGCTGCTCGCGATGCTGCCCGATACCGGCGAACGCTATCTGTCGACGTTCCTGTTCGAGGGCGTCAATGAGGGATCGGACGAGGAATGGCTGGCGGGGCTGGGATGAGAGGCGGGGCCGAGGGCTGCCGAGCATCGCGGCTGAAGCTGCTCCCGGGATGCTCCTGCAACGTGCTTGCTCTACCGCGCGCGCAGCCGCTGCAACGCGTCGCGTGCGTAGGTGCTGAGGTCCTTGGTCGCGGCCGCGTCGGGCGGCAAGGGTGCGAGCAGGCGCTCCGCCTCGTCCGCGCGGCCATTCGCGGACGCACACGACGCGGCAAGGATCGTCGCTTCCACGCGCACGGCCGGCGCGGCGCCGTCGGCGGACAGCGCCGCCTGCGCCGGGGCACAGTCCGGCGGCATGCGCCCGAGCCGCAGCAGCAGGCGCGCATGTTGCGTGCGTACCGCCGCACCAGGCGCGCCCGTGAGGCGCGCCTTCGCGCCTTCGGTATACGCCATCGCTTTGGACGCGACGTCGAGCGCGCGCTCGTCATCGCCCGATTCCTCGAGCGCCTTGGCCAGTGCGGCGCTCGCCCGCGCGGCGGTGCGACCGGACATTTCGTTCCGCCGCTGCGAGATCGCGAGACTCTCCTCGAGGTACGCCACCGCGTTTCGTGCATCACCCGCGAGCGTGTGGCTGGCACCGACGTTGACGAGGATGTCGGCGACGCGCCGATGGTCGGGTGCGAGATGGCGACGCTCGATCGCGAGCACCTGGTCCATCACGGCCGCGGACTCGGCGAAGCGCTCGAGGTTGCGCAACGACACCCCCCAGCTGATCTGCGCCGGTACGGTGCGCGGGTCGCCCTTGCCGTAGACGCGCTCGGCGAGGTCGAGTGCTTCGCGACAGAGCTGCTCCGCCTCGGCGTAGCGCTGCATGTGTCCGAGTGCGAGCGAGTAGGCATGCGCGATCAGCGCACGGCGCGCGAGCGGGATGTCGGCGCCTTTCGTCGCGCGATAGCTCGCCTCGGCGAGCGCGACCGCTTCCTCGCCGCGGCCGAGACCTTTCAGCACGACCACTGACACCGGCAGCATCTGCGCGACGTCCTCCGACACCGCGCCTTCGCGCTCCAGCCGCACCGTGTAGGCGCGCTCGAGATAGTCCCACGCCTCGCGGTCGCGATCGAGGTTGTTGAGCGCGTTGCCGGTCGAGGCATCGACGTGCGCGAGCATCAGCGGATCATCGATGCCGCGCTCGAGGATCAAGCGGCGCGCGATGCCGTAGTGTTCGAGCGTGTCCTCGTAGCGGCTGTTGTTCGAGTACGCATAGGCGAGGCCCATGTGCGCGCGCACGAGCGCGCGTGCATCGCCGCTGCGCTCGGCCTCGGCGAGCGAACGCTGCATGAGGTCCTGCACGCGCCGGCCATCGCCAAGGCCCGAATGCGCGCGCGCCATCGCGCCGAGCAGGGCCGACCGCGTGGCCGGATCGATGTCGGTCTGCGCGTCGATGCCGGCGACACCGTTGGCGAGCAGTTCGCTCGCGGCGGGGTCGTGACCGTCGGTGTTGGCCGGGTCCGCCCCGGCGAACACGCCGGTGAGGAAGTCGACGACGGCGGCCGAGTTGCGCGCCTCGAGCTGCGCCACGTCGCGCTGCTCGCGCGCGATGCGCGCCTGCCACAGGGCCGCGCCGAGCCCGGCGACGAGCGAGATCGCGGCGACCGTCGCGAGGCCCGCGGCGAGCGCGTGCCGGCGCACGAAGCGCGCGAGCCGATACGAGACGTTGCCGCGCCGCGCTTTCACCGGCGCATGCGCGAGGTAGGCGGCGACGTCGGCGGCCATCGCCTCGACGCTCGCATAGCGCTGCGCCGGCTCCTTGCGCAATGCCTTCAGCACGATCGCGTCGAGGTCGCCGCGCAGGCGCGCGCGCAGCGCGGACGGCTGCAGGCTGCGCACCTGCGCGAGCGCGGCGCTGCGGGCATCCGGCTGGGTGACCGCGCGCGACGGCCGCAGCGGCTCGGCGGTGAGGATCGCCTGTTCGTAGGCGGCCGGCGAGGCGCCGGTCGCGTCGTACGGGCGCCGGCCGGTCAGGAGTTCGTACAACAGCAGGCCGAGCGCGTGCACGTCGACACCGGTCGTGACCGGGTGCCCCTGGATCTGCTCGGGCGCCGCGTACTCGGGCGTGAACATGCGCAGCGCGGTCGCCGTCGCCGCGGCGTCGCCCGCGTCGAGCAGGCGCGCGATGCCGAAGTCGAGGAGCTTCACGTGTCCCTGCGCGTCGACGAGGATGTTCGAGGGCTTGAGGTCGCGATGCACGACGAGGTTGCGATGCGCGTAGGCAACCGCGTCGCATACGGCGAGGAACAGCGCGAGTCGTTCACCGATGCCGAGGCGGTGCGCGTCACAGTGCGCCGCGAGCGTACTGCCGTCCACGTATTCGAGCGCGAGGAAGGGCCGCCCCTCGTCGTCGACGCCGCCGTCGAGCAGGCGCGCGATGTTCGGATGATTCAACGTTGCGAGGATCTGCCGTTCGGCGCGGAAGCGATGCGACAGCGTCTCGCCCGCCCAGCCGCCGCGCATGAGCTTGACCGCGGCCTGCTGCACGTACTCGCCGTCGTCGCGCTCGGCGAGGTAGACCGCGCCCATGCCGCCGCGGCCGAGTTCGCGCAGCAGCCGCCAGACGCCGACGCGCCGCCCGATCCACGCGTCGCGCGCGTGCTCACGTTCGCCGAACGCCTCGACCAGATCCGGCGTCGCGGCGGCGAGCCCGGTCGCCGCGGCCGCCGCGTCGGCACGCAGCAGCGCCTCGACCTCGCACCGCATCGCCTCGTCCCCCGCGCAGGCGTCGTCGAGGAAGCGTTCGCGCTCGTCCGCGTGCAGCTCGAGCGCGCGCTCGAACAGCGCGCGCATGCGTTCCCACGCCTGCTTGTCCATCGCCGCCCGCCCCCTCGCCGCCGGCATCGCCGGAGAGCCTGCCACGGCCGCGCGCCACCGCGTACGGGGACTTTCCCCCACGCCGCCGGATCCGCTATCCCTGCGTGCGCGCCTCGCCGGCGAGCGCGGCGTCGACCGCGGCCTGCGCGTGCAGCGCGGTCGTGTCGAACAACGGCACCGTCGCATCGGTCGCGCCGACGAGCAGGGCGATCTCGGTGCAACCGAGGATGATCGCCTCGGCGCCGTCTCCGACGAGCTCGCGCATGATGTCGCGGTAGGCCGCGCGCGAATCGTCGCGCACGATACCGAGGCAGAGTTCGTCATAGATCACGCGATGCACGCGTTCGACCGCGGCGTCGCCGGGCACGAGCACGTCGAGCCCGTGCGCGCGCAGGCGGTCGCGATAGAACGCCTGCTCCATCGTGAAGCGCGTGCCGAGCAGGCCGACACGCCGGGCGCCGGCGGCCTTGATCGCGGTCGCGGTCGGATCGGCGATATGCAGCAACGGAATCGCGACAGCGGCCTCGATCGCGGCCGCGACCTTGTGCATCGTGTTCGTGCAGAGCACGACGAAGTCGGCGCCCGCGCGTTCGAGCGACTGCGCCGCCTGTGCGAGTGCCGCGCCCGCGGCGCCCCAGTCCCCTGCATGCTGCAGCCGTTCGATCGCGTCGAAGTCGACGCTGTGGAGCACGAGCCTGGCCGAATGCAGCCCGCCGAGACGTTGCTTCACGCCTTCATTGACGAGGCGGTAGTAGACGGCGGTCGATTCCCAGCTCATGCCGCCGATCAGGCCCATCGTCTTCATTGGCGCATCGTCTCCAGCGCAGGGGCCGCGTCCATCGCGGCATGCCCATCACCACCAAAGAAAACGGGCGCCGCAGCGCCCGTTTCCGTATCCCCGACGCGATCCACCGGATCGCGCGGCGTCACGCCACCTTCTTCCATTGGCCGAGCGCGGCGAGGCCGTTCTGCTTCGCGCGCAGCACGACCATGTCCTGCGCGGCCTTGAAGTTGGCCTGCATGTCCTTCGCCCACAGCTGCAGCGCGGCGGTCTGCATCGCACGGCCGTAGGAGAACGACAGCGGCCACGGGTGCGGGCCCATCTGGTTCATCGCGTTGAGGTGCGCGGTCGCCTGCTCGTCGCTCTGGCCGCCGGAGAGGAACACGATGCCCGGCAGCGTCGCCGGCACCGCCGACTTGAGGCAGCGCACGGTCGCCTCGGCGACGGTGTCGACGTCCGCCTGGTCCGCGCAGTCCTTGCCGGAGACGACCATGCTCGCCTTGAGGATCGTGCCTTCGAGCAGCACGTTCTGCTCGTACAGCGCGCCGAACAGCGAGCGCAGCGTCGCTTCGGTGACTTCGTAGCAGACGTCGATGTCGTGGTCGCCGTCCATCAGCACTTCGGGCTCGACCATCGGCACGATGCCCGCTTCCTGGCACAGCGCGGCGTAGCGTGCGAGCGCATGCGAGTTCGCCTCGATGCAGGTGCCGCTCGGCGTGTCCTCGCCGATCGTGATGACCGCGCGCCACTTGGCGAACTTCGCGCCGAGCTTGGCGTATTCGGCGAGGCGCTCGCGCAGGCCATCGAGGCCTTCGGTGACGAGTTCGCCCGGGAAGCCGGCGAGCGGCTTGGCGCCGATGTCGACCTTGATGCCGGGCAGGATGCCCGCGTCCATCATGATCTTGGTGAACGGCACGCCGGCCTTGGTCGCCTGGCGGATCGTCTCGTCGTAAAGGATCGCGCCGGAGATGTGCTCGCCGAGCTTCGGCGCGGTCAGCAGCATCTCGCGGTAGGCGCGACGGTTTTCTTCGGTGTTCGGCACGTTGACCGAGTCGAAGCGCTTCTTGATCGTGGCGGTGGACTCGTCGATCGCGATGATGCCCTTGCCCGGTGCCACCATCGCCTGGGCGACGCTTTCAAGCTCTTCGATACTCATCAAACGGCTCCGTGACGAAACGAAAGGAGGCCGCGGCCGCTGGATCAACCGGCCGGGCGGAGTGATTTTCAGGGGCGGGGATTATAGGTCAGTTCCGCCGCAGGTGCTGCCCGCCCGGAACCGTTCAGGCCGCTCGCGCTCAGTGCGGCGACTGCCATTGCCGCGCGAAGGCGACGCCGAACGCATCGCCGTCGGCGAGCTCGAGCGCGAGCGCCTGCGTGCCGGTCGAGGTGTCGACGAGGACGCTGCCGTGCTCGTCGGCAAGCTCGTCGGCGAGCTCGCCGATCACGAACGCCTCGACGAGCCAGCGGAACGCGCCGGCGAAATCCGGACAGGCGCCATTCGCCGAGAGGTTCTCGTCACCGCCTTCCTGCGAAGTCCAGTAGTAGATGCCCCCGGCCCCGCAGGCCTTGGTGGGCGGCGGCCGGTACAGCAGGCCGCCGAGGCCGTCGCCGACCTCGGTGAACAGCAGCGTGCTCGATTTCAGCAGCTCCTGCATCTTCGGCGAGTAGTCCTCCTGCATTGCTTCCGCCGGCGTGCCCCAGTCCTTGAGGATCGCGCTGTAGGCGTCGCGCAGGTGGTCGGCCGACGTCATCGAATGGTCGCCGATCGTGATCGCCCCGACCGTGCGCTGCATGGAGAGGAAATCCGCCGGAAGGTCGAAGCCGAGGCGCTGGCGCGCACGATCGAGCTCCGCCGCGCCGACCGGCTTGCCGGCCTCGAGATGGATCGCGACGTCGTGCTCGCGGGCGAATGCCTGGGTCGCCTCGATGAACGCGGCGACGCGTTCGCCGAACGGCCGGCCGTTCTTCGTAAGCGTGGCCGCGGCGGGCGCGAAATCGAGCAACGCGATCGCCTGCTCGCCCTTGCGCGCGCGGCCCTTGCCGTCGCCGCGCAGCACGTACTCGCCATGCGCACGCAGCGCGTGCGGCCCGGGCGCGAGCTCGAAGCGGCACATCACGCTGCGTTCGGCGCCGCCACCGTTGTCACCGCGCAGGGTACAGGCCGGCTTGCCGTCGACGTCGACGACGATGTCGATGTGTGCGGCCTGCCAGGATGACAGCACCTCGACCGGCACGGCCTTCGCGGGCATGCCGGCGAAGGCCGCGCAGCATGCGAGGAGGGGCGCGAGCACGCGCGATGGGTGGGCGAAAGGTCGTGCGGTCATGGAATCCTTCCCGGCATCCGTTCGTTCAGTCAGCGCGCAGGCGACTACCGGCAGGCGCAGCCGCATCGTCGACCAGTGGCCCCTCGTAGAGTACGACGAGTGGCAGTCGGAACGCTTCCAGCGCGAGGAGGTGGCCGCCCGAATCGGCGAGCCAGAGCCGGTCGGCGGTCGCGTCGAATTCCGCGGCCGTGAGATCGCCGAGGTCGCTGCGCACTGCCGCTTCGACGCGCAGGTGCAGCGCACCGTCGGCGCTGCGTGCAATCACGTAGCGCAGCACCGCACCGCGCCCTGCAGCGAATGCGCCGCCGTGGCCGTCACTCGTGAGCGTCCACAGGCGGTGGCCGAAATCGGGCAGCGCCAGCAGGCGGCGCGTGTCGGTATCCCACGCGTACAGCCGCGTCGGATCGGCGCCTTCGACGAGCACGATGCGGACCTTTTCGAGTTCGAGCAGGTGATAGCCGGCCTCGCTGTCGATCGCATGCGCACGCGCGGACCAGTCGCCGCCGTCGCCTCGCTCGAGTTCGACGAGGCGATGGTTCCAGGTGCCGACCAGGCCGCGGCGCCTGTCACGTGCGATCCAGAACGCATGCAGGCGCAAGTCCGGCGTCGCCGTGAGCGCGCGCAGGTCCAGCGTCTCTTCCTCGTCGAGCGACGGCCAGCGCCAGCGCTTGAGCGTGCCGTCGGAGGAACTCGACCACAGCGACGGGCCGAGCAGGGCGATCTGGTTGACGAGGTAGTCGTGGCCGCGCGAGCGCCAGCGCACGTCCATCGCGGGCAGGTTCCAGATCGCCAACGTGCGGTCGTCGGATGCGCTCGCGAGGTGGTCCGCGTCACCCGCGAGCGCGGTGACGCCGTCCGCGTGCAACGCGTGCGGGACGACCTTGCCTCCCTCGACCGCGTACACGACGCCGTCACTGGAACCGACGTATACGGCATGCCGCACGGCGTCCACGTGCACGGCCCAGCTCTCGGTCTTGCCGAGATCGACGCGCTGCGCGACCGGCAGCACGCCGTAGTCGAGCTGCGCCAGGCGGTGCGCGGCGCCGTCGAGCAACAGCACGCCGGCGCCGCCGGCCTGCAGCGCGGCAGGTGTGCTTGCCGGCGCGCCATGGATTTCTTCGAGGAAGGCACCGTCGCGCCACAGGCGCACGCCTGCTTCGCCGGCGACGACCAGGGTCGGCGCGTCGGCCAGCCACGCCAATGACTGCGCGCCGCGCTGCACGGGCGAGGCGCGCATCGGTGCGCTTCCGTCGAGCGCGAAGACGTCGATCTCGGGCTCGCGCCCGGCGACCGCGAGTCGCGGCGGCGCGTCGAGCAGGGCGAGGTCCCGTACCGCGCCGAGATCGAGCGCGTGTTCGAGCACGACCGTGCCGTCGCTCGTGCGCAGCACGCGAACGCGCGCGCCCGTCGCATCCACGAGCGCGAGCCAGCGGCGCGACAGCGCGATCGCCGGCGCGCCGGCCGCATCGGCGACGCGCGCCGTGTGCTGCAACCGCTCGCCGTCTCGCCGCCACAGCACGAGGTCGCGGGCGGATGCCGCGACGACGGTACGCGCATCCGGCGAGACGCGCACGATCGCGTCGCCCGCGAGCTCCTTCGGCAGGCGGGCGAGCAGGGTCGCCTGCGCGCTCACGGGATCGATCGCCTGCAGCGCATCCTCCGTCGCGACTGCGAGGAGTCCTTCTTCGAGCGCGCCGAGTAGGCGCTGTCCGTGCGGGAGCACGACGCGGCTCGCCTCGACGTCCGCGTGCAGGGGGCGCAGGTACCAGCCGTCGGCGGAGGCGAGCACCGCGACGTCGTCGCGGCGCGCGAGCACGCTGCGCGCATCGACCGGCACGCCGTAGCTCGCGCGCTCACGCAGCCATCCGCGCGCCGGCGACACGTCCGCCGGCGCCGCGACGGACGGCGCCGGCGCAGGCGATCGCCACGGCCCCACGGCGAGGGCCGATGCGAGCACCGCCGCAGCGGCCACGCCGGACAGGAACCGCCACCGCGGACGCGGCGGCGCGCGCGCGATCGTCGCCGCGATCGCCCGCGCCGGCGCCGGCCGCGTCGCGACGTCGACGCGCGCATCGCGTTCGAGTGCGAGCAGGAACGCGCCGACATCGGCATGGCGCTGCGCCGGATCGACCGCGAGCGCGAGCGCCAGCGCCGCGGAGATCGCCGGCGGCGTGTCGCGGGGCAGCTCCGCGGTCATCGTCGCAGGCGCACGCGTGAGGCCATCGAGGCTGATCTCGCTGAAACTGCGGCCGCTGCGCAGCGGCGAGCCGCGCAGCATCTCGGCGACGATCAGCGCGAGCGCGTACTGGTCCGTCGCGAGCGTGACCGGATAGCCGTAGAACTGCTCCGGCGCGAAGTACTGCGGCGTGCCGATCACGTGCCCGACCTGGGTCAGGCGCGTCGCGGCGGCGTCGTCCTCGAGCACGCGTGCGATGCCGAAGTCGAGCAGCTTGACCTGCTCGTGGCCCGCGCCGTGCGCGAGGAACACATTGTCGGGCTTGAGGTCCCTGTGCACGATGTCGCGCGCATGCGCGTGGGCGAGCGCGGCAACGATCCCGCGCACGATCGCCATCACGCGCGCGATCGGCAGCCCTTGCGGCGAACGCGCGATCTCGGCGGCGAGGCTCTCGCCTTCGAGGTATTCCATGACGTAGTACGGCACGTCGCCAGGCGACACGTCGAAATCGTGCACCTCCACGATGCCCGGATGGCGCAGCCCCGCGAGCAGTCGCGCCTCGCGCAGGAAGCGCTCGCGGAACGCGGCGTCGCCGAGGCCGGGTTGCAGCAGCTTGACCGCGACCGGATGGCCGAGTGCGACGTGGCGGCCTCTCAGCACCACGCCCATGCCGCCTTCACCGATGAGTTCGACGAGTGCGTACTTGCCGAATGCCTGGCCGATGAAGGCACGCGCATCCGCGGGCGCCGGGCTGCCGCCGCAGCGCGAGCAGCGCGCGGCGCCGGCACCCATGGCGAGGCCGCAGCCGGTGCATATCCGGAAGTCCATCGCTCGACCGCCCCCTCAGCGATGGCGCATGGTGCTGGCTTCGCGCGGCGCGCGTCAATGCGCGCGCGTGGGCGTCAGCGGTCGTTCCAGCCGAGCTTGTCGATCTGGCACTGCTGCATGACCGCGGTGCGCGCCGCCGGGTCGGTCGGCGCGTTGAACGGGAAGATGAGCCAGCTGAACACGCGGTCGCGACCCGCATTCGTCACGGTCGGCTCGAAGCGCATGTTGGTCGCCATGCTCGTCGCGACCTTGGCGAGATCGCCCGCGGGCACGACGCGCTGCACCTTGATCGTGCTCGTGCGGCCGTCCTTCTCGACCACGAACGACACCGCGGCGCAGCCGGGCGAGCTGATGTTGCGCGCCATGATCGGCACGTCCGCCTCGACCGACGCGTTCACCAGCGCCCAGTAGCCCGCCAGCTTGTCCGGCACGACCACGCGCGGCGGTGCATCCGATTGCGCGAAGACGGTGGCGCTGAACAGCGCGAGGGCGGCGAACGGAACGGCACGCAGCATGACGCAACCTCCTGTGCGATCGATGATGCAGTTTACGCCGATCGGGGCGAGGGCTGGGCTGAACGCATCGCGCTTAGCGGCGCTCCCGCGGAGGAGCGGGCGGCTGCGGGAGCAACGGTCGCCTATGTCGTCCCTATGCCGGAGCGGCTTCGGCTGCGATGCCCTCTCCCTCGCTGGATGAAACGCGCCATCGCGAGGAGACCCGCTTGGGGCGACGCTGCATGGCGATGCGCCGGGGCGCGGCGGTCACGCGCCGGGTGCGCTCCCGCAGCCGTCGCCTCCTTGGCCGAAGCCGCGATGCTCTTCGGCCTCGGCGCTCAATCCCCCAAACCTACAAATCACTCAATCCCTCCGCCACCCCATCCGCCCCCACCATGAGCAGCTTCAGCGTATTCGTGCCGCCGCCCTGCCCCGTGTGGTCGCCGTTGGTGATCAGTACGCGATCGCCGACCGTCAGGTGGCCGAGGCGGTACAGGTGCTGGATCGCGTCGCGCGATGCCTGGGTCGGGCCGACGCCATGCGCGTCGAACTCGACCGGATTGACGTCGCGGTAGAGCAGCATGCGCCGGCGCGCGGCGGCGTTGCGCGAGAGCGCGTAGATCGGCACCGTCGAGCGGTAGCGCGACAGCCACTGCGCGGTCGCGCCGCTCTCGGTCAGCGCGATGATCGCGCGCACGCCGACCTGGCTGGCGAGGAACATCGCGCCGAGCGCGATCGCCTGGTCCGTGCGATCGAGCCGGTGCGCGCCGGGGCTGAGGTCCTCGGTCGGTTCGAATTGGCGCTCGGCGCCGAGGCACACGCGGCGCATCGCCGCGACCGCCTTGTCCGGATGCCGGCCGGCCGCGGTTTCCTGCGACAGCATCACCGCATCGGTGCCGTCGATGACCGCATTGGCGACGTCGAGCACTTCGGCGCGCGTCGGGATCGGCGATTCGACCATCGACTGCATCATCTGCGTCGCGGTGATGACGACGCGCGAGCGCGTGAGCGCCTCGCGGATGATCTTCTTCTGCAGGCCCGGCAGTTCGGCGTCGCCGATCTCGACGCCGAGGTCGCCGCGCGCGACCATCACCGCATCGGACGCATCGACGATCTCGGCGAGGTTTTCGATCGCCTCGGCGCGTTCGATCTTGGCGACGAGCGCGGCGCTGCCGCCGGCCTCGTTCAGCAGGCGCCGCGCCTGCTCGATGTCGTCGGCGACCTTGACGAAGGAGACCGCGAGGAAGTCGGCACCGAGTTCCGCGGCGAGGCGGATGTCGGCGCGGTCCTTGTCCGACAGCGCGGCGACGGTGAGGCCGCCGCCGAGGCGATTGATGCCCTTGCGATCGGACAGGCGGCCACCGGCGAGCACGCTGCAGCGGATCGTGCGGTCGCCGACATCGAGCACTTCCAGCGAGATGAGGCCGTCGTCGAGCAGCAGCACGTCGGCCGGCTTCACGTCGCGCCAGAGGTCGTGGTAGCTGACGCCGACGCGCGTCGCGTCGCCGGCCGGCGCGTCGGCGCGACAGTCGAGCGTGAACAGCTGCCCTGGTGCGAGTTCGACCGGGCCGGCGGCGAACCGCTCGATGCGGATCTTCGGCCCCTGCAGGTCGGCGAGCACGCCGACTTCGACGCCGAGTTCCGCCGCCGCCACGCGCACCGCGGCGGCGCGCTGCGCATGGTCGGTCGCACTGCCGTGCGAGAGGTTGAGGCGCACGACGTTGACGCCTTCGGCGATCAACTTCTTGAGCGCGCCCGGCGCGTCGGTCGCCGGCCCGAGCGTGGCGATGATCTTGGTGCGGCGGAGCTGCTCTGCCATCGCGTCGTTCCCTTCGAAGACGAGCCCGTTACGCTAGCAGCGTCGCCGCGGCGGCGTCCATCGCGGCACGCGGCCGACGCATCGCTCAGGCGCGATGCGCGAGCAGGCCGGGCAGTTGCGCGGGCTCGTCGGCGATCGCGTCGGCGCCGGCGCCGCGCAGTTCGTCGACGCTGCCGAAACCCCAGGCGACGCCGATCGCGCGCACCGCGTTCGCACGCGCGCCGTCGATGTCGAAATGGCGGTCGCCGATCATCGCGGCTGCACCCGGTGCGACGTCGAAATCGGCGATCGCGCGCGCGATCATCGCCGTCTTCTCGCTGTCGCGGCTGCCCGGCGAGGCGGCATACACGCGCGTGAAGTGCGCGCCGAACGGCAGGCTGCGCACGATCTTCTCGGCATAGAGATCCACCTTGCTCGTCACCACCGCGAGCGCCACGCCGCGCGCGGCGAGCGCTTCGATCGCGCCGCCGATGCCGTCGTAGACGCGATGCTCGCGCCAGCCGACCTCGCTGAAACGCTCGCGATAATGGTCGACCGCGCGTTCGACCGCGATGGGGTCGTCACCCAGCGCCAGCGGAAAGGTCGCGCGCAGCGGCGGACCGATCCAGCCGCGCAGGGTCTCGCGCGGCGGGCTCGTCGCGCCGAGGCGGCCGAGCGCGTATTCGATCGAATGGACGATGCCCGCTTCGGAATCGATGAGCGTACCGTCCAGATCGAACAGCGCGAGCCTCATCCGTCGAAGCCGTTCTTGAAGATGAGATCGGACACCATGCCGCGCTGCAGGTTGAGCACGAAGCCCTCGGCGCTCGCCGCCGCGACGCTCACGGTGAACGCGTTGCCCGGCGCGGTCCAGCTCTCGCCGACCTTGAACATCGAGCCTTCGTTGTTGGCGACGTTGGCGGGCGGCACGCTCGCATCGACGCTCCAGGCGGGCTCGTTACGCGTGGTGTCGACCTCGTGGATGATGACCGCGTCGCCGGCGAGGTTCGCCTCGTAGTAGCCGCTGCGCTTGCGCGCCTCGATCACGTAGTAATGCGACGCCGGCGCCGGAGCGGACAGGGTGACGACGACCATCTGCACGTGGGTCGAGCCGCGCAGGCTCGCGCGATCGAGCACGATGCCGTTGTAGGTGCCGTTGGACGAGACGGTGAGCTTGCGCGCGGCGTCGATCCAGCCGAGGTGGTCGCGCGACCAGATGCCGATGTGCTTGGGCTGCGCGCCGTAGGTCGCATCGTGTCCGGCGTTGTCCCAGGCGTCGCTCATGACGTCCCACGGATTGTCGTACGGGTCGCCGTCGCCATCGGAGTTGTTGGCGTGCGGCAGGCCGAAGCCGTGACCCATCTCGTGCGCGAGCGGCGCCTCGTTCGCATAGCCCCAGGGCGGCTCCCACGTGACGTACCAGACCTTGCTGACGCCATCGAGCGTCGCATAGCGACTGCCGCCCCAGGCGTAGCCGTCGAGTTCGTCGTTGTAGAACGTGTTGACGCCGACGAAGCCCGCGAAGTTCACGGTGGCGTCCGCGACGCCGGTGCAATCGTTGAACAGCTGGCCGAGGTTGGCCGAGCCGTTCGCGGGCACGTAGTACGCGCGCGGGTGCGGCAGGGTGAACCAGCCGTAGGCGACGCTGCCCGCGACGTCGACCTTGTCGTAGGAAACCTCCCGCCAGTAGTGGTCGAGCCGCCCGGTCTGGTTCGACAGCATCGTGGAGAAGTACGGCACGTCGTGCGGTTGTGCGGCGACGTCACTGAACCGGCACGCGAGCGTGACCCACGGCTGGCTGCCGGCCACGCGCGGCATCGCCGGTGCGGCGATCGACGCGTCCGCAGGGACGATCGCGTCGGCGAGCACGCGGCCGCCCGGCCACGGACCTGGCTGCGCGGCGAGCGCGATCTCGCGCCCCGCGAGTGCGTGGAGGTCACCCGCCGCGCGCAGCGCGCTGTCCGCATCGAGCGGATGGCGCGTTCCGTCGCGCTCGACGAGCTCTGCCTGGAACAGGCTCGCCGCGGTCGAACCCGGATCGGGATCGCCCCAGCGCAGCTCAAGCGTGCCCTGCAACAGGTCGTGCGCGGCAAGCGGCGTCGCGCCGCCGAGCGCGAGGCCCGCGATCAGCATTCGTTTCATGGCGTGGTTCTGGCGGAAGCGGACGCGCAGCCTAGCAGGCCCTGCGCCGGCCGCTTGCGACCGCGCGCACATCCTCGTCAGCCGCGCGCCTTCAGTGCCGCGACCGCGGGCAACTCCTGGCCCTCGAGGAACTCGAGGAACGCGCCGCCGCCGGTCGAGATGTACGACACGCGATCGGACACGCCGTATTTTTCGATCGCCGCGAGCGTGTCGCCGCCGCCCGCGATCGAGAACGCATCGGATGCCGCGATCGCGCGGGCAAGCGTCTCGGTGCCCTTGCCGAACGCGTCGAACTCGAATACGCCGACCGGGCCATTCCAGACGACCGTGCCCGCCTTCGCGATGAGCTCGGCGTAGCGCTTCGCGGTGGCCGGGCCGATGTCGAGGATCATGTCGCCTTCGGCGACCTCCTCGACCTTCTTCACCGTCGCCGGCGCGTCGGCCTTGAACTCGGGAGCGACCACGACATCGGTCGGCACCGGCACCTCGGCGCCGCGCGCCTTCGCCGCCGCGATGATCTTCTGCGCGGTGCCGACGAGGTCGGGCTCGACCAGAGACTTGCCGACCGGATGCCCCTCGGCCGCGATGAACGTGTTGGCGATGCCGCCACCGACGATGAGCTGGTCGACCTTGCCGACGAGCGTCTCGAGCAGCGTGAGCTTGGTCGACACCTTCGAACCCGCGACGATCGCAAGCAGCGGCCGCGCCGGGTGCTCGAGTGCCTTGGCCAGCGCGTCGAGCTCGGCCATCAGCAGCGGGCCACCGGCAGCGACCTTGGCGAAGCGGATCGCGCCGTGCGTCGACGCCTGCGCGCGATGCGCGGTGCCGAATGCGTCCATCACGTAGACGTCGCAGAGCGCGGCGTACTTCTTCGACAGCGCCTCGTCGTCCTTGCCTTCGCCGACGTTCATGCGGCAGTTCTCCAGCAGCACGAGCTGGCCAGGCGCGACTTCGACGCCGTCGAGCCAGTCGCGCACGAGGGGGACCTCACGACCGAGCAACTCACCGAGGCGCCGCGCCACCGGCGCGAGCGAATCCTCCGCGCTCCACTGCCCTTCCTTCGGGCGGCCGAGGTGCGACATGACCATCACCGCGGCGCCCTTGTCGAGCGCGAGCTTCATGGTCGGCAACGCGGCGAGGATGCGCGTCTCCGAGGTGATGCGGCCGGCGTCGATCGGCACGTTGAGATCCTCGCGGATCAGCACGCGCTTGCCGGCAAGGTCGAGATCGCTCATGCGCACGACGGACATCGGGAACTCCTCGGATTTCGGGTCGGGGAAACCCGTCATTACAGCGGCGAACCGTGGCGGGTGCAAATGAGCGCGGCGGCGCGTGGTGAGGGCTGGAGGGGGCGCAGGGCGGGTCAAGCCGCGCAGCGGCGGCCTGCCTTCACGACTCCGCGTCGTCGCACGGCGACGCCGGGCCTTCGGCCTTGAGCCGCCCTACCTCTCCACCCGCTCCGCGCGTGTCACTGCGGCGTACGGCAGACAAGCGCGCGCCGCGCGGTCGAGGCCGGGTATTTCGCGAGCATCGCTGCCGGCCGCTGCGGCCGGCGCTCGAGCCCGCCGCCGCAATTCGGGCAGGCGTGATCCAGCCGCTGCGCGACGCACGCCGCGCAGAACGTGCATTCGAACGAGCAGATCATCGCGTCGTCGGCATCGGGCGCGAGCTCCTTGCCGCAGCATTCGCAATGGGAGCGCAGCTCGAGCATGGCGCACCTCGCGGAGTAACGGGGCCCCATTGTGCGCGCCTGCACGCTGCACGGCGATGACCGCTGCGCGGCGTTCACGCGGAGCCATTGCGCGGCCCTGCCCACTACGCGTGAAGTGGCCCGTGTCGGCTGTCGTGCGCGGCGCTAGCATGCGCTCCCCCGCCAGAACGGAGCACGCATGAGCACGCACACTGCAATGATCGCCTGGCAACGCGGCGACGCGAGCTTCGCCGATGGACGCTACTCGCGCCGGCACGAATGGCGCTTCGACGGAGGCAGCGTGATCGCTGCGTCACCGTCGCCGCACGTCGTGCCCGCGCCATGGTCCGACGCCGCCGCGGTCGATCCCGAGGAAGCCTACGTCGCGGCGATCGCGAGCTGCCACATGCTCTGGTTCCTCTCGCTCAGCGCCGAACGCGGCCTCGTCGTCGACAGCTACGCCGACGACGCCGTCGGCACGATGGCGCGCATCGCGCCCGGTCGGCAGGCGATCACCGAGGTCGTGCTGCGCCCGCGCATCGCGTTCGCCGGCACGCAGCCCGAGGCCGGCGTCGTGGACGCGCTGCACGAGGCAGCGCACGAGCGCTGCTTCATCGCGAACTCGGTGAAGACGGCGATTCGCGTGGAGCCGACGTGATGCCGCCCTGCGGCGCGGTCGGCAACCCGAGGTGCTCGCGCAACGCGGCGGCGACGGTTTCCGGCGCATCGCCACCGACGCGGCGATAGACGATCGCACCGCTGCGGTCGACGAGCAGCAGGCCCGGCGTGCCCTTGATGCCGTACTGCCGCGCGATCGGATCGCCGTCGCGCACGAGCGTGAAGGTCTGCCCACGCTCGCGCAATTCGG
This sequence comes from Dokdonella sp., assembly GCF_051958935.1. Lineage (GTDB taxonomy): Bacteria > Pseudomonadota > Gammaproteobacteria > Xanthomonadales > Rhodanobacteraceae > Dokdonella_A. Next base: position 65,823 of record NZ_JBQCFP010000190.1, read on the forward strand.
CGACGGGATCGCCGTCGTCCTGGATGTCGATCGCGTAGACGTCGAGCTTCGCCTTCCCGGCCGCGTCGTACACCGCCTGCACGTGCGGCATCAGCGCCTTGCAGTACGGGCACCAGGTCGCCCAGAACAGCAGTACGGCCGGGCGTTCGAGATGGTCCGGATCGAATCGGATCGCATGCCCGTCCGCGCCCTTGCCCTCCCACGGCAATGCGCGCGCAGCATCCGCGGCAACGGCCAGGGACGACAACATCAGCGACAGACAAAACAGCAGGGCACGCATGGCGATCTCCGTGACGGGTCGGCCTGCAGACCGGCCACACGGACGATTTCTTGCGCGCATACCGCGTTCATTCCAGGGGAACTCCGGCAGCGGGAAAACCCGGAACACGAAGCACCGGGCCAACAGGGAAAGCCGCGCCTCGCTCGGCTTCTTCTTTGGCTCGGTGTGCTTCGTGTCTCGAGCTTCAGGGCTTTCGGCCCAACCCTCAGCCGGCGAACTCGTCCGGCGTGATGCGCAGGTCGAACTGCCGGTCGCGACGCAGCACGCGGATCGTCGCGGGTCGCGCGATCGCATCGGCGCCGAGCGCGCGGTGCAGCGCGTCGATGCCTTCGACCGCGGCGCCGTCGAATGCGACCACGATGTCGCCGACTTCGACGCCCGCACGCGCGGCGGCGCTGCCGCCCGCGACTTCCATGACGCGGATCGCGGCGTCCGATGCAAGTTCGAACCAGCGCACGTAGCGGCGCGGCAGGCGCAGGTTCTGCGCGCCGAGGCCGAGCGAGGCGCGCCGCACGCGGCCGTGGCGCATCAGCTCGGTCACGACCTGGTTGGCCGTGTCGATCGACGTCGCGAAGCAGATGCCCTGCGCACCCGCGATGATCGCCGTGTTGACGCCGATCACGCGACCATTCGCATCGAGCAGCGGCCCGCCCGAATTGCCGGGATTGAGCGCCGCATCGGTCTGGATCACGTCCTCGATGAGCCGGCCGCCGGTCGCACGCAGGCTGCGGCCGAGCGCGCTGACGACGCCCGCGGTGACCGTGCAGGCGAAGCCGAGCGGATTGCCGATCGCGATCGCGAGCTGGCCGACGCGAAGGCCGCGCGCCGATCCGAGCGGCAGCACCGGCAGTGCCTTAGGGGCCGACACGCGCAGGAGCGCGAGGTCGGTGTGCGGGTCCTCGCCGATGAGATCGGCCGCGAAGGCCTGGCCGGCCGTCGTCGTCACTTCGACGCGCCGCGCGCGATGCACGACGTGCGAATTGGTCAGGATGAGGCCGTCGGGCGTGAACAGGAATCCGGAGCCGCCGCCGCCGGGCAGCGCGCGACCCGAGTCGTCGACGCGGTCGGATACGCCGATCGCGACGACTGCGGGCGCGGACGCGTCGACGACGCCGCTGACGATGCGGGAATACGCATCGAGGGCGAACGCGTCGGAGGCCGCAGCGCCGTCGGGCGTCGGGATGTCGTCGTTGAATTCGGTATCGAGCATCGCGCGTAGATGGGGATCCGCGCGCGCCGCTCAAGCGCTATGCGTCCGGCTCGCGCGGCGGCGCGGCAGCGATCGGCGCCGTCTTCGGCGCACGCGTCCCGCCCAGCAGGATGCCGGTGTAATAGGCGACGTGATACGCGACGATCAGGCCGAACAGCGCGAACGTGAGCGGGCTGCGCTGGAATGCGCCGAACGGATCGGCGCCCGCCGCATGCGCGCCATCGATCACGGGGGCGAGCACGAACGCGCGATAGGCGAGACGGCCGAGCAGCAGCGCGGACAGCACTACGCCGATGCCGCCGTGCGGCGTGTAGCTGCGCCCCTCCGGCGTGGTCTCGAAGGTCGTCAGGCGCAGGCCGATGGCGGCGAGCAGGGCGCCGCCGCCGAAGCCCAGCGTGAGCGCGAGCGCCATCGCCGGGTCGCGCGTCCCGCGCAGCATGAGCAGCACGGCGACCACGACCAGCATCGCGATGCGCACCTTCATGCGCGCCGGCTGCACGATCTGGCGCCCGAACAGGCGCCGGAAGCGCCGGTACAGCATGAATACGACGAACATCGCGAAGCCCGCCGGGGCGAGGGCGGTCGGGGTCATGGCACGTCCTTCTTCGATGGTGCGCCCTATGTGCGCCCAATGGACGGGCGCTGGCAAGTGTGACGGGCGGCACATCGGCCGAAAGTGCCAAGAAATGGCAAGTCCGCCCGCGCCGGCGCCGGTAAAGCGCCCGGCGACGAGCCATCCGGCGATGGCATGGCGTTTGCTTGAAACCCCGTGACATACGACGACCCAACGGCTCGACATGCTGGCCACGATGGATTCCTTTGAGACGCTCTGCGGCGACCGCACCCCTGCTGCGACGGTCGCCCCGGCCGCTGCTGGCCGGGCCCTGCAGTGGCGCACGCGTTACGACGGCCTGGTCACGGTCGCCTACATCGGCAGCAAGGCGGTCGCGGGCATCTCCGGGCCGTGGTCGGGCAAGTACGCGCTGACCTGGTGGGAACGCCCGATGCCCGCGCGCGAACTCGAGCTGCACGACTCGCTCGGCTCGGCCCAGCGCGAAGTCGAGGAATGGGCGCTGCGCACCGGCGACGACTACATCCTGCCGCTGCCGGCGCAGGCCGCGCACGCCGCGCCGCGCACCACCGCGGTCGGCCATGCCACGCGAAAGTCGGGTCTGTTCGACCGATTGCGCGCGCTGCTGCCGCTGCAACCGTCGACGAGCGACAAGATCGAACGCCTGCGCCGCGAGCGCGTCCAGAACGAAGCCGATCTCGGCGACCTGCGCTTCGCCGCCAACGAGTGATCGCAGTGGCACCCGTGGCCGCGGTGGCAGCAACGGTCGCATTCGAAGCGCATCGCGGTTTGCGCCGCCCCCACGAAAAATGCCGATATGCCGCGCAGCGGCACGGCCGAGGGCCGCAAAAACGCCGTTCGCCCTGAGCGTAGGCCTGCAGGGCCGGAGTCGGGGCCGCCGCGGGGGTGTCGACTGCGCTTGCTGCGCGAGCTTCGCTCGACGCGAACGGAGTCGTGGCGAGGCCGCCTCACTCGGCGGATCGAAGCGCATCGCGACTGAAAGTCGCTCCCACACAAGGTATGCAGCCGATCTTTCGGAAGCGGCGCAAGCGACGATGGTCTTTCGCCCGGTGGCCCGTCCCTACCCTCCGCGCCGCGCGCGCCGCGCCGCGCGCCGCACATGGATCGACGTGGTCGAGCCATCGCCGGTCTTGCGCTTCTCGATCTCGAACAGGCCGCTCGCGGCGACGAGTTCGCTGAGCTTCTGGTAACCGTAGTTGCGCGCATCGAACTCGGGCGCCTGCTTGGCGATGACGCTGCCGATCGCGCCGAGCGCCGCCCAGCCCGAATCGTCGGATGCGGCCTCGACTGCGTTGCGCAGCAGGTTCACGAGGCGCGTGTCCTGCTTGAGCTGCGCACCGCTCGGTGGCGGCGGCGCCGCGGCTTCGTCGTCCTTGGCGACGAGGATCTCGGTGTAGATGAACTTGTCGCAGGCGGAGACGAACGGTGCCGGCGTCTTTTTCTCGCCGAAACCGTACACGACCAGGCCCGCCTCGCGCACGCGCGCGGCGAGGCGGGTGAAGTCGCTGTCGCTGGATACGATGCAGAAGCCGCCGAGCCGGCCCGAATACAGCAGGTCCATCGCGTCGATGAGGAGCGCGGAGTCGGTCGCGTTCTTGCCGGTCGTGTAGCGGAACTGCTGGATCGGCTGGATCGCATGCGTCAGCAGCGCTTCCTTCCAGCCTTTGAGCTGCGGCCCGGTCCAGTCGCCGTAGATGCGCTTGACCGTCGCGGTGCCGTACTTGGCGATTTCGGCGAGCAGGCCTTCGACGACGGCCGGCTGCGCGTTGTCCGCGTCGATGAGCACTGCCAGTTTCGTCGACTGCGTCGCCATGCCGGTTCTCCGATACGGGTCGCCAGCCTACTCCGCGATCGAGAGACGGGTAAACCTCATCCCCTGCGTCTCCAGCCGCCGCCGGGCACGACGCGGCCCCGGCGACGCCACGAATGCGCCCGGCGCTGGACACCTGCGGCGGCCACTCTCGCAGCGAGGGAGGCCCGCCCATGCATGCAGTACGCACCGTCGATCCCGTACCACCCGGCACGCACGCGGCCGCACGGCCGACGTCCGCCGATCGCAGCTGGCCGCTCGTCGCGCGTTTCGCCGGAGCGGAAGCGCGTTTTGCCGCGCGCTTCGCGCGCACGCGCGTGCGCACCTTCGCCTACGAATTCGTGCGCTTCGGTTGCAAGCAGGCATGGGCCTGCCTGTTCGGCGGCGCAATGGTCGCGCTGATCGTCGCCACGCACCTGTGGTACCCCGCCAGCGCGCCGCTCGCGCGTTACGACGCGTTGTTCATCGCCGCGCTCGCGCTGCAGGTGCTGCTGCTCGCCACGCACATGGAAACGCCGGACGAGGCGAAGGTGATCTTCGTCTACCACGTGATCGGCACCGCGATGGAAGTGTTCAAGACCGGCGTCGGCTCGTGGACGTATCCGGAAGCGGCGATCTTCCGAATCGGCGGCGTGCCGCTGTTCTCGGGCTTCATGTACGCCGCGATCGGCAGCTACATCGCGCGCTGCTGGCGCCTGTTCGACTTCCGCTTCACGCGCCATCCGCGACCCTGGGCGGTCGCGCTGCTCGCGTTCGCCATCTACGCGAACTTCTACACCCACCATCGCTGGGTCGACCTGCGCATCGTGCTGTTCGCCGCTGCGTGGCTGCTGTTCGCACGCACCGAGGTGCACTACCGCGTGTGGCGCGTGCACCGGCGCATGCCGCTGCTGCTCGGCTTGCTGCTCGTCGCCGCGTTCATATGGATCGCCGAGAACCTCGGCACGCTCACCCACACCTGGACCTATCCGCACCAGGCGCACGGCTGGGCGCTCGTGCGCTTCGGCAAACTCGGCTCGTGGTTCCTGCTGCTGGTCGTCAGTTACGCGCTGGTCGCGATGGTCGAGCGGCCGCGTCCGTACGCGGCGCCGCGGCGACGTCGCGCGCGGCCGCTTCAGGTCAGGTGGGTGAACAGCAACGCGATGTAGGTGCCGATGCTGAGCACGCCGCTGGCCGCCATCGCTTCGTGAAAGCGCGGATGGCGCACCCGCGCGCAGGCGATGCCGGTCGCCGCGAACACGAGGTGGAAACCGAGATCGAGCGGATGCGGCCATTCGCCGTAGACGACGCGGCTCTTGGCGATGCTAACGCCGATCAGTGCGATCAGCAGTGCGAAGAACCAGCGCTGGTGGTCGTAGTAGTGCGCGCGCAGGTCGAAACCCGTTTCGCCGAAGAAGTCCGGCAGCACGAGCGCGGCGAGCAGGTACACGACGATCGTCTGCGCGAGCACGACCGAGAACGCGAAGAAGGTCCAGTCCTCATGATGGCGCAGGTCGAACATCGCCCACCATGACTGCACCGCGATCACCAGCACGAGGATCGACCACACGACGGTCGGCCAGTACATGCGCAGCCGCGCACGCGACTGCATGAGCCCGCGAAAGCCCTTCAGCACCTGCGTGATGGCGAGGCCGAGAATGATCGACAGCAGGACCGAGAGGTAGCTGAAGGCGTCCATGGGATTGGGAATGGGAATGGGGACTGGGGAATGAGGGCCTGCGGCGGATGCGTGGGAGCGGCGGAAGCCGCGCTGCTCTTCGGCCCTCAGCCGCACATGAATTTCCGTTCCTCCCCACGTATCAGTCCGCCGCCACCACCGGCAAGTCGATATGACTCGCCTGCTCGCCCGCGACGTACACACGCTGCGTCGCCTTGCGATAGTCACCCGGCTCGGCGAGGAAGATGTTGTCGACGTACGTCTGCGGGTTGCGGTCGTACAACGGGAACCAGCTCGACTGCACCTGCACCATGATGCGATGGCCGGGGAGGAACACGTGGTCCGCGTTCGGCAATTCGAAACGGTACTTCTGCACCGTGCCCGACGGAATCGCCGACGGGTGTTCGAAGCTCGCGCGGTAGCGGCCGCGGAAGATGTCCATCGCGACGGCGAGCTGGTAGCCACCGAGTTCGGGCTGCGACGGCACCTCGTCGGGATAGACGTCGATGAGCTTGACCACCCAGTCGCTGTCGCTGCCACTGGTCGAGGCGACCAGGTTCACGAACGGTGCGCCCGCGATCTTGAGCGGCGCGGCGAGGGGTTCACTCGTGTAGCTCAGCACGTCGGGACGGCCGTCGACGAAGCGCTGGTCGACGACGAGCCAGCGGCGCCACGCGTCGCTGTCCTCGAAGTGCACGGGACGCGGCTGGTACGGTACCGGCTTGGCCGGGTCGGAGACGTACTCGTCGTACGCGGCGCCGTCGGCGCGCGCGAAATCGAGCGCGCCGCCCGCGCGCAGGTAGATCGGCTTCGATGCCGTGGCGCAACCCTGCGCGCAGGCGAGCGGCCAGCGCAACTCGCGCCGCCAGCGGTTGGTACCCGTCTCGTAGACGAACACCGGCGGCGTATCCGCCTTCGGCGCGCCGTCCTTGAGATACGAATCCAGGAACGGCTTCATGACGTCACGGCGGAACTTGAGCGCCGTGTCGCCGTCGAACTTCAGCGCACCGAGCACGCTGCCGTCGTAATTGTCGCCGCTGTGGCGCCACGGCCCGAGCACGAGGAAGTTGCGGTCGTTGGCCGTATCCTTCGGCTCGACGGCTTCGTACGTCGCGATCGCGCCGTACATGTCCTCCTGGTCCCACAGGCTCGCGACGATCATGCGCGGCACCTCGAGCGGCTGCGCGGCCATCACCGGGTCGAGTGCCTGGCCCTGCCAGTACGCATCGTAGGCCGGATGCTCGACGAGCTTGTTCCAGAAGCCGAGCTGGCCGAAGCCGAAATGCCTGCCATAGTCGCCCGCGGAGCCGTACTTGAGGAAATTCGCGTAGTCGTCGAATGCGCCGCGCGGCACGCGCAGGCTGTCGTCCTTGCGCGCGGTCTGGCCGTAGATGTAGTCGAAGTTGGTCTGGCGGAACGCACCGTTGTGGAACCAGTCGTCGCCCTTCCAGCCGTCGACCATCGGGCTCATCGGCACGCCGACCTTGAGAGCCGGGTGGGGATCGACCAAGGCCATCAGCACGGTGAAGCCCTCGTACGACGAGCCGATCATGCCGACCTTGCCATTGCTCTCCTTCACGTGCTTCACGAGCCAGTCGATCGTGTCGTACGCGTCGGTCGAGTGGTCGACCTTGCTGCCGTTGAGCGGGCCCCGCAGCGGCCGCGTCATGACGTACTCACCTTCGGACTTGTACTTGCCGCGAACGTCCTGGAACACGCGTATGTAACCATCGCTGGCGAACACCTCGTCGCCCAGCGGCAACGACGCGAGCATGCGCGGGCTCACGTTGCGCTCGGCACGCTTGCTCGCGTTGTACGGGGTGCGCGTGAGGATGATCGGCGCGTGCTGCACGCCCTTCGGGATCATGATCACCGTGTACAGGCGCACGCCGTCGCGCATCGGGATCATCTCCTCGCGGCGGACGTAGTCGGCATCCTCGCGCGGCGCCTCGAACTTCTTCGGGATGTCGGGCGAGAGCGGCGGCGTCGCGGCGGCCGCCAGCGTGGCGCAGGCGAGGGCGGACAGGGCGGCGAACGCGCGGATCAACGGGATGGACGACCTCATCGACGGCTCCTCGATCGCGAAAGCGCCGACGATAAACGCAAACGCGCATGCTGCGAAGGGTCGCGGCCGGGCGGCGGGGCGCGCTGGACGGCGTGTCGCCCGGCGGTCGTCGAAAGCCCTGTCCGGGCTGCGGTGTCATGGATCGCTGATCGCTTTGCAAGGCAAATGCAAGCAAACCGTGACGACTTTCGTCGGGTACGCCCGCGACGATCGAGGTCCCATTCGAACACGCGTCTTCCGCATGGTCTTCGATCCCCGCCCCTTCGCCTTGCTCGTTTATTGCTCGGCCGCCGCGTCCGTCGCGACGCCGCCGCAGACATGGACCGACGTGCGTGGCGCGCGAGCGCCATGGGACATGGCCGGGACACACGATCTTCGCCCCGCCGGCGGTGGCGCGTGGAACCCGCTCGGCCCACCCGGAGGCGATGTCGCGGTCGTCGCGGCCTCGCCGTTCGCTCCGTCGATCGTCCTCGCCGGCACGGCACCGGCCGGCGGCCCGGGTGGCAGCCTGTACCGCTCGACCGACGCGGGCGCGCACTGGACGCCCGTGCCTTCGCTCACCGGCAACAGCGTGCACGACGTCGCCTGGTCGAGCGATGGCCGCGTCTACGCGGCAACGCAGGACGGCGTCTGGAGCAGCGACGACGCAGGCAGCACGTGGACGCAGCGCGATCTCGGCGTCGACCCGCAGCTCGACGCGACGTTCTCGCTCGCGGTCGACGGCGCGACGGTATGGGTGGGCGTGTCGGCCGCCACCGGGTTCCAGAGCGTCAACCTCATGCGTTCGCTCGACCGCGGCATGAGCTGGCAGGACCGCACCCCACCGCACGCGGCGCCGCTGAACGGCACCGCGATCGCGCTCGATCCGACGCATCCGGGCACCGTGGCCGCGGGCTTTCGCGGCGACTTCGGCACCGGTGAAGTGTGGACTAGCGCCGACGGTGGCGATCACTGGGACGACCGCAGCAGCGGCCTCCCCGGCACGCCCGTCAACGCGCTGTATTACGACGGCACGCGCCTGCTCGTCGGCGGCGGAATGAATTTCGGCTCGCAGTATTTCGGCGTGTACGCCTCGGCCGATTTCGGCCAGACCTGGACGCCGCTGCACGACGCGGGTTGGCCGCTGCAGGTCGTGACATCGATCGCGGTCGATCCCGCCGACGCGCAGACGATCGTCGTCGCGACCGACGGCAGCGGCGTGCATCGCACGCGCGACGGGGGCGCGCATTGGGAGCTCGGCATCGGCGGCAGCGGTTCGCTCGCGGCGCAATCGGTGCACTGGGCCGCGCCGGATTCAGAGGCGTTGCTGGTCGGTACGAGCGCGCTCGGCGTGTTTCGTTCGGCCGATGCCGATGCGCCGCTCGTCGCCTCGTCGGACGGCATCTCCGAGTTCAACCTCGTTTCGATCGCCGGCAATCCCCACGATCCGGCCGAAGTCGCGGTCGCGTTCCAGGGCAACAACATCGGCGGCGTCATGAGTTCGACCGACGGCGGCGCGCACTGGACGCCCGAAGCACTGCCGCCGACGCGCTACAGCAAGGTCGCGTGGTCTCCGTCGGGCGTGCTGTATGCGATCTCGAGCGGCCCGTCGACGATCGCGCCCGAGGGCCTGTACCGACGCGAATCCGATGCGAGCTGGACCGGCCTTGGGCCGGACCAGGGGCCGCTCTACGAATCCGATCTCGCCGCGCTCGCGTTCAGCGAAGTGGATCCCGACCTCATCCTGCTCGGCGGCTCCGACTTCGGCGTCGCGGGCAGTGCCGGCACGGTATGGCGCTCGGCCGACGCGGGACAGACCTGGGACAAGCAGTACATCGGCGACGATGGCCTCTTCATCGGCGACATCGAGATCGTGCGCGATGGCAGCGACGAAGCCATCCTCGCGCCGTACACCGGCTACTTCTCGCCCGACCAGGGCGGCGTGCTGCGCTCCGCCGACGGCGGTGCGAGCTGGACACCCGTGCTCGAGCAGTCGACCTGGGTGCAGCGTCCGCACGTGGGCTCATCGAGCGCCGATCCGCAGGTGTTCTACCTCGGCATCGCGACCGGCTGGGTCACCGGCACTTTGCTGCGCAGCGACGATGCCGGTGCGAGCTGGGCACCGACCGGATGGAGCGGCGGCCCGGTCGCCGACGTCGCCTGCGACCCGACCGGCGGCGACACGCTCTACATCGCGCAGGGCGCCGGCGCCCGCGTCGCACGCTCGACCGACGCCGGCCTCACGTTCACTCCGTTCGCAGGCGGACTCGACGCGGCCGGCGCGCCTGCCGCGCTCGCGACGGTACGCGCCGGCAACGACGCGCGCCTGCTGCTCGCGACGAACGAGGGCAGCTTCATCGCGACGATCGCCGTCGGTGACGCGATCTTCGCCGACGGTTTCGATTGAATGCGTGCCGGCGCGGCGCTTCGACGCCGCGCCGGCCGCGTGTCAGTCGTCGTCGCGCGGCACGTCGGTGCGGCCGCGCACGCCGCGGTGATGGATGCTGCCCGAACCCTTGCTGCGCACGCTGAAGTCGCCGCCGATGTCGGACGCGTCGATGTCGCCGGAGCCGATCGAATCGACGCGCACGTCGCGGTCGACGTGGCCGATCGTGACGTCGCCGGAGCCGACGCTGCCGATCGTGACGCCACCGCCGACATTGTCGAAGTTGACGTCGCCGGAACCGACGCGGTCGACGTGCACGTCGCCGCGCACGTCGCGCACGACGAGGTCGCCGGAGGAGACGCTGCGCACTTCGACGCTGCCGATGTCGCCGGCTTTCACGTCGCCCGAACTCAGCTTGAGGTCGAACAGGCCGGCGATCTTGTCCGCGGTGAGATCGCCGGAACTGCCGTCGTAACGCAGTGACGCGACCTCGCGCACGCGCGTATCACCCGAGCCCGAGCGCACTTCGACCGCGAGCGACGCCGGCACGCGGATTTCGAGATCGACATAGGCGTAGCTCGACCCGAACCAGTTCCCGCCGCTCGAGCGGTCCTGGCGCGGCGTGATCGTGAGGCGGTCGCCGCTGCGCTGCTGGTCGACGCCGAGGTCGGCGAGCCAGGCCTCCTGCGAGGCGCAGGCGCGGCCGCGCACCTCGACCTTGGCGAGACCGGGCACGCCGACCACTTCGAGGTCGCTCGAGCCGATCTTCGCGGCGAGCGTCGTGAGGCCGGCGGCGTCGACGTCGAAGTCGTGGCGGGCGGTGAACGTGCAGTCGCTCGCAGAGGCGAACGCGGGAACCAGGGCGAACAGGACGAGGCTGAGGCGGCGCATGCGTGCGGCTCCGTGGGGAATCCCTGGTTCAGATGCGGGCGCGCGCGCGAAGGTTTAAGGCCGATGCGCTAGCCTGTGGCCGGCTGCCGGAGGACCCTCGATGCCCCACCCGCTCGGCATGGACCTGCCGCTGATCCAGGCGCCGATGGCCGGCGCGCAGGGCAGCGCGCTCGCGCTCGCCGTGTCCAATGCGGGGGGCCTCGGCTCGCTGCCGTGCGCGATGCTGCCGGCGGACGCGCTGCGAAGCGAGCTCGAGGCGCTGCAGGCCGGCACGACGCGGCCATTCAACCTCAATTTCTTCTGTCACCCGCCGCCCACGCCCGACCAGGCGCGCGAACGCGCCTGGCGCGACGCGCTCGCACCGTACTATCGCGAGGCCGGCCTCGATCCGGAAGCGGTGCCCGCGGCGGTGTCGCGCGTGCCATTCGACGCGCGCACCGCGCACGTCGTCGAGGCCTACCGGCCGAGGGTCGCGAGTTTCCACTTCGGCCTGCCCGCGCCCGACCTGCTCGCGCAGGTGAAGGCCTGGGGCGCCAAGGTGCTCGCTTCGGCGACGACGCTCGCCGAAGCGCGGTGGCTCGAAGCACGCGGCGTCGATGCGGTGATCGCGCAGGGCCTCGAGGCGGGCGGCCACCGCGGACATTTCCTGTCCGACGACCTCACGCGCCAGGCGGGGACGTTCGCGCTGCTGCCACAGCTCGTGCGCGCATTGCGCATCCCGGTGATCGCCGCAGGCGGCATCGCCGATGCGCGCGGCGTCGCCGCCGCGCTCGCGCTCGGCGCGAGCGCGGTGCAGATCGGCACGAGTTATCTCCTCTGCGACGAAGCGACCACGCATGCGGTGCATCGCGCCGCATTGCGCAGCGACGCGGCCACGCACACGGCGCTGACGAACCTCTTCAGTGGCGGCATCGCGCGCGGCATCGTCAACCGGCTCATGCGCGAGCTCGGGCCGATCCATCCGCTCGCACCGCCGGTCCCGCTCGCCGCGGCGGCGATCGCGCCGCTGCGCGCGCATGCCGAGCGCGCGGGTCGCGGCGACTTCTCGCCGCTGTGGGCCGGGCAGAACACGAGCGGTTGCCGCGCCATCGGCGCCGCGGCGCTCACGCGCGAACTCGCCGGTACCTGAAACACTCCATCATCGTCCCGGCGAACGCCGGGACGCGGCGTCTTTGCTTCGGGACGCATGCAACGCGCGCGTTCCGGCGTCCACCGCGGCGACGAGGATGGCGCGCGTCGACGAGTGCATCCGCGCTCGATGGTTGTCTTGCGTTCGCCGAGGCGCTTCCCGCGCGGCGCCCGCGCCGCTACGCTCGCGAGATGACCCGCACGTTCCTGCGCTTCGGCGACGGTCGCATCGACATCGCCGCGCGCGAACTCTGGCGCGGCGATCGCCGCATCGACTTGCCGCCGACGGTATTCGACTGCATCGCCTACCTCGCGGCACACCGCGATCGCGCGGTCGGCCGCGATGAACTCGTCGCGGCCGTCTGGGGCAAGACCGCCGTCAGCGACACGATGCTCGGCAAGGCGATCCTCGCCGCGCGCCGCGCGACCGGCGACAGCGCGCAAGCACAGGCGCTCCTGCGCACCGTGCCGCGCTACGGCTACCGCTGGGTCGCCGCGACCACCGAGGTCACCGTGGACACCGCGATCGCACCCGCCCCCGCGCACGCGGCGCCACCGGCCGATGGCGCGCGCGCGGCGCCCGCACGAATGCGCCGGGGGCTCGCTGCCACCGCCGCGGTCGCCGTGCTCGCGCTCCTGTTCGGCGGATTCGCCGCGCGCCGTCCGGCCCATGTCGACGCGCCGCGCAGCGATGCGGCCGCCTCCCTACGCGGCGACGCGATCGCGGTGCTGCCCGCGGATGTGCTCGCGGGCAGCGACGACGACTGGCTGCGCCTCGGCCTCATGTACCTGCTCGCGACGCGCCTGCGCGCGCACGGCCTCACCGTGATGCCGAGCGACAGCGTCGTGCGCGTGGTCGCCGGCAGCCACGGCGACGACGAGGCACGCCGACGCCTGTCCGGTTCCGCGGCGCTGCGTTCGCTCGTACTGCCCGCGGTGCGCAAGTCCGGCAGGCATTGGGTCGTGCGCGCGGAACTCGTCGATGTCGGCGGCGCGCGCCGCGCGGTGCAGGCCGAGGGCGACAATCCGGTCGCCACGACCGATCGCGCCGCACGGCAACTGCTCGCCCTGCTCGGCCGTGCGCAACCGGGCGATGCACCGGTCGACACCGACACCGGCCTCACCGAACTGCTGCAGCGGACCGACGCGGCGCGCCTCGCCGAGAACCTCGAGCTGGCGCGTGCGCTGATCGAGCAGGCGCCGCCCGCGCTGCGCGACCTGCCCGAAGTGCGCGAACGCGCGATCCGCATCGACCTGCGCGCGGGCCGCTTCGACGCCGCGCGCGCGGCGATCGCGTCGCTGCTCGAGCGCGTGAGGGTGGAGTCCGATCCGGTCATGCACGCGCGCCTGCAGGAGAACCTCTGCGTCGCCGAACTGCGCAGCGGGCACCTCGCGGACGCGCGCCGCGCCTGCGACGAGGCGATCCGCCTGCTCGACGGCCGCGGCGAGCCGATCGCGCTCGGCCGTGCCTACAATGACCGCGGCATCCTCGAGGCGCGCGAAGGCCATGCCGACGCCGCACTCGCGGACTTCTCGCGCTCACGCGTCGCGATCACGCTCGGCGGCGACCCGCTGCTGCTCGCCCAGCTCGACGGCAACGAGAGCACGGTGCAGATGGCGCACGGCCGTCCGGCCGAGGCGCTGCCGACGCTCGTGCGTGCGGGCGACACCTTCCATCGCTTCGGCATGCTCAACGAGTTCGTCACCTCGCTGGTCAACCAGGTCGGCGCGCACCTGCAGCTGCTGCAGCCGATC
>NZ_JBQCFP010000191.1:0-12084 GCF_051958935.1 Dokdonella sp.
GGCGCGGCGGGACTCGCCGCTCCGCGGCTCGACCCGCCCTACGCGGTGGCGGCGATCGGGGCTGCTTCCATGTCGAGGCGCCGCCACACGCAGGCACCGCGGCTCGCCTTGTCGATCGCGGCGATGCGGGCCTCGTGCAGCACGATCTCCGCGTCGAGCGCCCGCAATACGCGTGGGCGGGTGACGATGCGCAGTTCGGCGGCGATGCGCACTTCGCCGGCGACCGCCTCGTCGCCGAAGCCGAGCGCCCCCTGGCCGGAAGTGAGTGCGAGGTAGACGTCGGCAAGCAGGTTCGCGTCGAGCAGCGCCCCGTGCAGGCCGCGATGGCTGTTGTCGACGTCGAGGCGCTTGCACAGCGCGTCGAGGCTGTTGCGCTGGCCGGGATATTTCTCGCGCGCGAGCACGAGCGTGTCGAGCACCTGCGCGCGCGCGGCGATGCGCGGCTCGGCGATGCCCGCGCGGGCGAGTTCGGCGTCGAGGAAGCCGACATCGAAACTCGCATTGTGCGCGATGAGTTCGGCACCGTCGATAAAGTCGAGGAACTCCTGCGCGATCTCGGCGAAGCGCGGCTTGTCGAGCAGGAATTCGTCGGCGATGCCGGTGACCGCGCGCGCGCCCTCGTCGATCTCACGATCGGGATTGAGGTAGGTGTGGAATTCGCGCCCGGTGCGGCGGCGCTGCACGAGTTCGATGCAGCCGATCTCGATCACGCGGTGGCCGCGCTGGACTTCGAGGCCGGTGGTTTCGGTGTCGAGGATGACTTGGCGCATCGGGGACTGGGATTGGGGATTCGGGATTCGGGATTGGGCTAAGCGTGGAGGGCCGTGGTTTTCCTGGCAAGGAGCTTCAATGCGCGGTGAGCGGTGGCCGGCGCGATGCCTCAGCCCCCTGCCCTCAGCCCTCGCACCGCCAGCGCCGCCTGCCGCGCCAACTCGTCCACCCGCTCGTTCTCGTCATGCCCATTGTGTCCCTTGACCCAGTGCCAGCGCACCTCGTGCGAGGCAAGTGCGGCGGAGAGCCGCTCCCACAGGTCACGATTCTTCACCGGCTGCTTGTCGCTCGTGCGCCAGCCGTTCGCGCGCCAGCGCGCCATCCATTCCTCGACGCCGCGCTTGACGTACTGCGAGTCGGTCGTGAGCTCGACCTTGCACGGCCGCGTGAGCGCCTCGAGGCCCGCGATCGCGGCCATGAGTTCCATGCGGTTGTTGGTCGTCTGCGCCTCGCCGCCGCTGAGTTCCTTCTCGCGGTCGCCCAAGCGCAGCAGCGCGCCCCAGCCGCCCGGGCCCGGGTTGCCGAGGCAGGCGCCGTCGGTGAACAGTTGCACCACCTGCTGACCGCCGCTCATGCACGCACGCGCCGGGTCGGCACCGCGAGCGAGGGCTGCGGCGTGACCGCTCGCAGCGGTCGCTGGCGCAACGGCGTGAGCACCGAGCGCTGCTTCGAAGCGGACAGCATCCACGCGCCACGCAGCGGTGCGAACACGCGCGCGCCGTCGACGCTCTTGCCGGACGTCGGCCAGCACGCGCCGAGCGTGGTGCTCGCGCCCGGCGTGAGCTGCGCCTGCAGCAGGCGACGGCGCAATGCGTCGGGATGGCGCGCGTGCGGCAATGCGACCCCGCGTCGCGCCTGCCAATGCAGCCAGAGCATCCAGGGACTCCATGGGTTGAGGCCGAACCACAGCAAGGTGCCGCCCGGCGCGAGCACGCGCGCGAGTTCGTCGACGAGCGCGTCGGGCGCCGTGAGCGCATCGGCCGCATGCTGCACGACCACGAACTGGAACGCATCGCCCTCGTACGGCAGCGCATCGGCCGCGCAGCGCACGTCGCCGGCGAAGCGCTGGCCTTCCACGTGCACGCGCGTCGCGCGCAGGTGGCAAAAGTCCGCCGCCAGCGCGCGATTCGCCGCGCTTGCCTGCAGCAGCAACGCCGCACCCGCGGGCTGGCGCAGCACGAGCGCCGGCACGCGCGCGAGTTCGTCGTGCAGCAGCGCCTCGAACTCGGGCAGGACGAACAGGTTGTCGGGACCGGTGATCACGCGGTGCAAAATCCAGGTGGCGCCGTCGCATCGACGGCTCTCGTTCGCGGATCAAGGACTTGCGCCGATCCGATGGCAGGCGCCATGCCTCGCGCAAGGTGCCCGCCGCGGCGCAGTGTAACGCGACCGATGCCGACCTAATGATCGTTTAACGTCACCGCCCGCGACGCTGGCCTATAGTCCGGCGCCCATGACTCTGCTCGCCCTGCCCGCGCTCGCCGACAACTATATCTGGCTGCTCGCGCAGGGCAGCGATGCGCTCGTCGTCGATCCGGGCGAAGCGCCGCCGGTGGAACGCGCGCTCGCGCAACACGGGCTGCGCCTGCGCGCGATCCTGCTGACGCATCACCACGACGACCACATCGGCGCCGCGCGGGCACTCGCCGCGCGCCACGGCTGCCGCGTGCATGCGCCGGACGACGAGCGCATCACCGATGCGGACGTGCGCGTCGGCGACGGCGATCGCGTCGTCCTCGAACATCCCGCGTTCGCGTTCGACGTGCTCGCGATTCCGGGGCACACGCGCAGCCACATTGCCTATCACGGCGCCGGCGTGCTGTTCTGCGGCGACACGTTGTTCAGCGTCGGCTGCGGCCGGATGTTCGAAGGCACGCCCGCGCAGATGCTCGCCTCGCTCGAACGCCTGGCCGCGCTGCCGGGTGACACGCGCGTGTGCTGCGGCCACGAGTACACGCAGGCGAACTGCGCCTTTGCGCGCGCGATCGATCCGTCGAACGCGGCGCTCGCCGCACGCGCGGCACAGGCGGACGCACAGCGCGCGCGGCGAACCGACCGTGCCCTCGACGCTCGCCGACGAACGCGCGAGCAACCCGTTCCTGCGCATCGACACGCCCGCGCTGCGCGACGCACTCGGCGTCGATGACCGCGTCGCGCGCTTCGCCGCGTTGCGCCGGCGCAAGGACGACTTCCGGATGCCCGCGCCGTGATGCGGCGCACGGCGCGCGCCGCGCTGCTCGGCGGCGGCCTGCTCCTGCTCGCCGCCTGCGCGGCGCCGCCGACTCGCCCGCCGAAGGTGCCGTCGCCCGTGCCGCCCGTGGAAACGCCCGCGCCCGCAGTCGCGACCCAGCCGCCGCCGGCCCCCGCCGCGAGTGCGCAGGAGCGCTCGCTGTGGGGTCGCCTGCGCAGCCTGTTCGCGATGCAGGGCTGCGACTACAGCCCGGGCGTGCAACGCTGGGCGAAGGCGTACACGCAATCGCCGCGTGGATTTTCGGCGAGCCTGAAGACCGCGTTGCCGTTCCTCGGCCTCGTCGTCGACGAACTCGAGCAGCGCGGCCTGCCCGGCGAGTTCGCGATGCTGCCGTACGTCGAAAGTACCTATCAGCCGATCGCGACGCGCGGCGAGCTGCCCGCAGGCATGTGGCAGCTCGTGCCGGTCACCGCGCGCGAGGCCGGCCTCGTCGTGCGCAAGGATTACGACGGCCGTCTCGACGCGCTCGCCTCGACGCATGCCGCGCTCGACCTCCTCGCCGACTACTTCCGCGAGTTCGCCGACTGGCGCCTCGCCGACATGGCGTTCAACAGCGGCGAGTTCCGCGTCAAGAAACTGCTCGCCGGGCGTGACGCACGCGATCTCGATACGAACGAACTCGCACAGCTTAAGTTCAACCGCATCACGCACGACCACCTCGACCGCCTGCTCGCACTCGCCTGCATCGTCGAGGATCCCACGCGCTTCCGCGTCACCCTGCCCGAACCCGGCCCGGACGCGCGCCTGCGCGTGACGGAACTCCCCGCGGGCATGGACCTGCGCCTCGCCGCACGCTTGTCCGGCGTGCCCATCGACGATCTCAAGCGCTGGAACGCGGGGTACCGGCGCAACCGCATGGCCGACGGCGTGCCGCACCGGCTGCTGCTGCCGGAGACGCGCGTCGAACGCTTCCTGGCCACCTCGCAGGCGATGCCGCAGCCGCTCTGGAACGATTGGCGCGAGGAGCGCGCCGCGCGCACGAGCGGCATCGGGAGCTGGGCGAGCCAGCTCGGCATTCCGGTCGCCGTGCTCGCCGCCGCCAATGCGATCGGCGAGGACGCGACCGTGCTGCCGGCGACGCGCCTGCTGCTGCCGGGACACGAGGCGGAACCTGTCGACGATGGGGCGCCGCCGGCGCGCGGCGCCCGCACCCACGCGGTCGTGGCGGGCGACACGCTGACCGGCATCGCGCACCGTTACGGCATCCCGCTGCGCCGCCTGCAGCAGCTCAATCCGCATGCCGGCCGCACCCTGCACCTCGGCGACAAGCTGCGGCTCGACGCGGGCTGAGCGCTCCCGGCCGTACGCGGCCGCACGGCGCCCGCCCGGGGAATGCGCACTGGTAGAATCCGCGCTTTCCGCTGCGACGATCTTGGAGAGCACATGGGTTTCCTGCACGGCAAGCGCGCCCTCGTCACGGGCATCCTCAGCCAGCGCTCCATCGCCTGGGGCATCGCCAATGCGATGCACCGCGAAGGCGCGCAGCTGGCGTTCACCTACGTCGACGAGAAGCTGAAGAGCCGCGTCGACGAAGCCGCGACCGCGTTCGGCTCCAACATCGTGCTCAAGTGCGACGTGTCGAAGGACCAGGAGATCGAAGCGCTGTTCGCCGACCTCGGCAAGCACTGGGACGGCTTCGACATCCTCATCCACTCGATCGGGTTCGCGCCCGGCGAAGCGCTCAAGGGCGAGTTCCTCGACGGCCTCACGCGCGAGAACTTCGCGATCGCGCACGACATCTCGAGCTACAGCCTCGCCGCGCTGGCCAAGGCCGCGCGCCCGCTGATGAAGGGACGCGGCGGCGCGATCCTCACCCTCACCTATCTCGGCGCGGAACGCGCGCTGGCGAGCTACAACGTGATGGGCCTCGCCAAGGCGAGCCTCGAGGCGAACGTGCGCTACCTCGCCTACAACCTCGGCCCCGAGGGCACGCGCGTCAACGCGATCTCGGCCGGCCCGATCAAGACGCTGGCCGCGTCGGGCGTGGCGAACTTCCGCAAGATGCTCGACCACGTCGAAGAAAACGCGCCGCTGCGCCGCAGCGTCACCATCGACGAGGTCGGCAACGCGGCTGCGTTCCTCTGCTCCGACCTTGCATCGGGCATCACCGGCGAAGTCACCTACGTCGATGCGGGCTACAACACCCTCGGCATGACGGGGATTTGAGTCCGCCCAGCCACGGAACATCGAAGATCAAAATGGATGCCCGCTTTCGCGGGCATGGCGTCGAGCGGGCTTTGGGCGTTCGTCACCCTATGGACCCAAGAGCCACCTGGACGTCATTCCCGCGAACGCGGGAATCCACTTTGCTTCTCGCCCCGGCGAATCCCCGTCAGCAGTCGTCGCGCCGACGCGTCGGCAGGATGCCTTCGCGGACGATGTCGCAGATCGCCCTCACATCACCATCCATCGCGCGAGCGCGCGCCATGAAGGCGATGCGCTCGCGGATCCTCGCATGCGCCGCGCGGACGGCGGCGCCGGCGTGGAAGTCGGCCGCCTGCGCGAGCGACTTCGCGAGCGCCTGCACTTCGCTTTCGAACTGCGCTCGCGTCGCGTGCGTGGTGTCGGGCGCGTTGGCTACCTTCGCGGCGAGCGCTCGCCAGTCGCCGCGCTGGGCGAGGCGGCGCGCGGCGTTGAGCATGTCCTGGCGGTAATCGAGGGCCTGCGCGGCGGTGTAGAGCTCGAGTGCGAGCACGTGGGCGAGGTCTCCGGTCATCTCGAGCACATGGCGCGCTTCGTTGGCGCCCATCGAGACGTGGTCTTCCGCGTTCGCGCTGGTCGGCACCGAGTACACGCTCGCCGGATGCGCGCGCGTGGCGAGGTCGTTGACCAGCGCCGCGGCGGTGTACTGCACGATCATGAAGCCGGAGTCGGTCGCATCCTCGTTGCCGATGAGGAATGCGGGCAGGCCGTCGTTGGTCGCCGGGTCGACGAGCTTGTTGAGGCGGCGTTCGGAAATCGAAGCGAGCACGGGGATCGCCGCCTTCACGTAGCTCATCGCGAGCGCGAGCGGCATGCCATGGAAATGACCGGCCGAGATCACCTGCTCCTCGATGACCTTCGCGCCCGGCGCGTCGGGGAAGATCAGCGGATTGTCGGTGACCGCGTTGAGTTCGATGTCGACGACGCGGCAGGCCTGCTCGTAGGCATCGCGCACCGCGCCGTGCACCTGCGGCATGCAGCGCAGGCAATAGGCGTCCTGCGGCTGGTGCTTCTTGCCGCCGCGGAACGGCAGGAAGCGCTGGTAGAACGCCTCGCGGCCATGGCGCTGCGACGGCGGCACCCAGTCCCAGGCGATGTCGAAGCTCTGCTGCTGGTCCTGCGGATCGCTCCACGCCTCGGCCGACCAGCCGCGGAAACGCGGCACGAGGTGATAAGCGATGTCGACGAGCGTGGAGCCGTCGAGCAGCTCGCGCACGTGCGCAGCGGCCGCGACCTGGCCCGGATGCGGACGCAGCGCATGCACCTCTTCGCGCAGCGCACCGCTGCGGCCGGCGAACGCATCGAGCGTCATCGCCGCGGCGAGATCGGCGGTGTCGAGCAGTCCGCCGAGACGCTGCAGCGCGAGCGCCGCGGTCGCCAGCATCTGGGTGGTGCCGTTGTTGAGGGCGAGGCCTTCCTTGAAGGACAGCTTGACCGGCGCGAGCCCCGCACGGCGCAGTGCTTCGGCGCCGGGCAGGCGCTCGCCGCCGACGAATGCTTCGCCACCGCCGAGCAGCACGATCGCGAGGTGCGACAGCGGCGCGAGATCGCCGCTCGCGCCGACCGAGCCCTTCTGCGGGATCACCGGGATCACGTCGCGATTGAGCAGCGCGGCGAGCGCCTCGAGCGTCGATACGCGGATGCCCGAATGGCCGCGCATGAGCGTGTTGATGCGGATGCCGAGCATCGCGCGTACGACGTCCGCGCCGAACGGCTCGCCGACGCAGACCGCATGCGTGATCACGAGGTTGTGCTGAAGCTCCTCCAGCAACGTTTCGCTACGCGGTTGCGGATTGCCGCCCGGCAGTTCATCACGCACGCGGTGCGCGCCGAGCAGCTTGTCGGCGTTGCTGCCGAAACCGGTGGTGACGCCGTAGATCGGCTCGCCGCAGCTGACCTTGTCGGCGAGGAAGTCGGCCGCGCGCTGCACGCGCGCGAGCTGCGCAGGGTCGAGCTCGACCTTCGCGCCGCGCGCGATCGCGGCGACGTGGTCGCGGGTGAGGCTGTTGCCGTCGAGGAGGATCGAATCGTTCATGGTTACCGGCATCCGGAATTCACTGCGGGGTGTCATTCCCGCGGAAGCGGGAATCCATTTCGTTCACGCGGAAGATCAACATGGATGCCTGCTTTCGCGGGCATGACGACGAATAACGTGTGGGTCAATCGCCCTTGCCGCGCGGCATGACCGCCACCTGCTCGATCTCCACGCGCAGGGCATCGACGAGCTCCGCGCGCGCGACCTCGAACTGGTCCTGCTTGCGCAGGTCCTTCACGGTGACCGTGTCCTTCGCGATTTCGTCCGGGCCGAGTACGAGCACGAAGCGGATGCCCGCGCGGTCGGCGTACTTGAACTGCCGGGCGAGCTTGCCCGGTTCGACCACGACTTCGGTGTTGATACCGCCCGCGCGCAGCTCGGTCGCGAGCGCGAGGTAGCGCGGCAACTCGGCGTCGTCCATCTGCGCGACGAGCGCCTGCACGGTACTGCGGCCGCCCTTCAGCAGGCCGGCTTCACGCAACTGCCAGTACAACCGCGTCGCGCCGATCGAGATGCCGACGCCCGGCAGCTTCGACTTCGTGTAATGGCTCGCGAGATTCTCGTAGCGGCCGCCCGAGCAGATCGAGCCGATCTGCGGATGCTCGTTGAGCGTCGTCTCGTAGACGGTGCCGGTGTAGTAGTCGAGGCCACGCGCGATCGAGAGGTTCAGCGCGTAGTGCGATTCCGGCACGCCGAACGCCTTGATGAGGTTCAGCACTTCGACGAGTTCGGCACGGCCCTGCTCGAGCGATTCGCTGCCCGCGCCGAGCGAATCGAGCTTGGCGAGTGCATCGGCGAGCGTGGTCGAGCGGAACGCGACGAAATCGAGGAGCCTGGCGACCGCGTCCGCGGAAAGGCCGAACGCGTCGCCGGTGAGCGTCTCGCGCACGGCGTCGACGCCACGTTTGTCGAGTTTGTCGACTTCGCGCAGCACCGCGGCCTGGCGCTCGGCATCGGCGAGGCCAAGGCCTTCGAGCCAGCCGCGCATGAGCTTGCGATTATTGATCTGGATCGTGAACGGGCCGATGTCGAGGTCGCGGAACACCGCGTAGATGACCGCGGGCAGCTCCGCGTCGTAACGGACCGACAGCGCGTCCTTGCCGATCACGTCGATGTCGCACTGGTAGAACTCGCGGAAGCGGCCGCGCTGCGCGCGTTCGCCGCGGTAGACGCGCTGGATCTGGTAGCGGCGGAACGGGAACACGAGGTCGTGCTCGTGCTCGGCCACATAGCGCGCGAGCGGCACGGTGAGGTCGAAGCGCAGCGCGAGCTC
Source organism: Dokdonella sp. (assembly GCF_051958935.1). Classification (GTDB taxonomy): domain Bacteria; phylum Pseudomonadota; class Gammaproteobacteria; order Xanthomonadales; family Rhodanobacteraceae; genus Dokdonella_A. Next base: position 8,533 of record NZ_JBQCFP010000191.1, read on the forward strand.
GGGCACGTCGCCGTCCTTCGCCGCCTGCAGCGCGCCGGTCGATTGCACGAAGTAGACCTGGCGCTCGGTCTCGCCGCCCTCCTTGGTCAGCAGCACGCTCGAGAACTCCATCACTGGCGTCTCGATCGGCAAAAAGCCGAAGCGCTCGAAATTGCGGCGTACTGCGTCGAGCATCGACTGGAAGGCGACCTGGTCGAGCGGCAACAGCTCGAGCACGCCGGGCATGGTGCGGGCTTGCGTGACAGCCATGGAATCCTCGGTACGGCGGGGCGGCGACGCGCGGCGTCGCGAAACGAATAGCGTAGCAGATGGCGGCTTTTCGCCGCGCCGGAAGCCATGGGCGCCGGAGCAATCGCGGCGACGGCGCGCCTGCGCGGCGCCACGCCGCATCCAGTGCCGCGCGGGCGCCCATGCGCCTTGGCGTGTCGCCGCGCCCTGCCTACCGGCGACCGCGGATGCGCGGGCCGGTCGATCAAGGACCTTCACGGAGCGGCGACTTGCATGGAGACTGTTGCACGCCGCGCGGACCGTCGTTTAGAATTCGCGGCCCCGCTACGGCGGGTCCCGGTCGGGGTGTAGCTCAGCCTGGTAGAGCGCTACCTTCGGGAGGTAGAAGTCGCAAGTTCGAATCCTGTCACCCCGACCAATTCATTCGTGCAGAAGGCCGCCTCGAAAGGGCGGCCTTCTGCATTTCGTGGCTGCATTTCGAACCTGCGGAAACAAAAAACCCGGCTCGCGCCGGGTTCTTCGTGCAGGCGGTCAACAGCGACGGTCAGCGCTGCTTGCGATCGGCATGGCGGCTCTTCGTCTGCGGGCCCGCCGAGGGCTGCGGGTCGAGGTTGTTGAGCAGTGCGCGCAGGTCGACCGAGACGGTGGAACCGTTGCCGGCGATGTCGAGCGAGCCCATCGTGCGCTTGCTCAAGGCGGCGCGATCGAGGAACACCTCGCGATCCGGCTGTGGCGGGCGGGTCGAGCTGCACAGGTTGCGCTTGAGGCGCAGCAGGCTCGTACCGGGACGCTGCCACGGATGGCCGGGCTGCAAGCGCTCGACCATGACGCTTTCGAGCTTGACGACGACGGTGTCGTCGATCACTTCGGCGCAACGTCCGATGCCGATGTCGTAAGTCATGGATTGAAACCTCCGGAACGGAACAGGCACGAGCCGCGAACGCGGACCCGGCGGGCGCGCGGTGCACTGCAAAAGGCGCATCGGCGGTGGGTAGTCGCCCATTATGCCGCATCGCACGATAAGTTTCCGTTACCCGGATTTTCCGATAATGGAATGAAGTCTCATGAAATCGTCATAACTCATTCATCTAAAATAATTTATCGGAGATCCGCAGGACTACGGGATCAGGTGATTTCATCCACGAAAAATGGTCCGCCGGAATATCTCCGAGTTCGCGCCGGTCGAGCCGCATGACCTCGTGCGGCGCAGCAGGAAGCTTGCGCAGGAGCCAGTCGACCGAGGCTTCCGGGCCGAACCAGTCATCGGCGAAGCGCAGCGCCAGCACGGGCGACGTGACGCCGGCGAGGCAAGCCTCCAGATCGGCGGGGACGCCGTCCGCGCCGTAGCGGCCGCTGCGACCGCTGCGCGACCAGTCCGCCATGACGCCGCGCGCCTCGCGGCCGCCGAAGCCGAGCTGGCGACCCGGGAAGTATCCGCAGGCCGCGGCGATCGCCGGCACGCTCGCGTAGAACGCGCGGATCAGCCATGGGTGGGCGAAGCAGCGCCAATACGGCGAGCCGCTCGCGACGAGCACGAGGCCGGCGACGTCGGCCGGATCGAGCGCGGCGGTGAGCGTGGCGAGTTGCCCGCCGAGGCTATGCCCACCGATGTGCAATGCGGCATCCACATGGCGCTCGCGCACGACGCCGCGGCTGGCCGGGATGTCCTCGAGCAGTAGCTCGCGATAGCCCCAATCGATCCTGCGTGCCGCACGGCGATCGCTCGAGCCCGCCCCACGCCATTCGTGCAACGCGACCGCAACGCCACGCGCCGCCAGCGCGCGTGCGAACGGCAGGTAGTTGCGCGCCGGCACGCCGAGCGCAGGCAGCCAGAACAACACCCGGCGGGCGGGCTGCAGCGGTTCGACCAGCGCGAGGTCCGCGCGCGCGCCGTCGCCGGCGACCACGGACACGATCGATTCGCGCACGCCGCCGTCCGCCGCCGCGCCCGCCATTCAGCCGAGCCCGGCGGCGATGCGGGTAGCGACTCGCTCCGGCACCACGACGACGTCCGCATCCGCCGCGTGCCAGGTCGCGCGATCGAACACGACGAGCCGCGCGCCGCTGCGATGCAGCTTCGCCCAGGCGGCGGTCGCCCGCAACGTTGGCGGCAAGGCGATGTCGATCGCGTCGCCGGCGATGGTCGCGTGCAGCGCCAGGCCATCCGCATCGAGCGTGAACGACCGCACGCCGCGCGGAACGCGCGCACGCCATCGCCACACCCGCTCGCCGCCCGCGAGGACGAGCAGCAGGTCATGCGCACGCCAACGGGACGCACGCGGACGCGGGATGGACAGGGTCGCGCGCTCGCGCAGCGTCGGTGGATCGAGCGCAGTGAAGTGCTCGGTGCGCGTCGCGAGCGCGATCAGGCGCTTGCGGCTCAGCGAGAGCTGGCTCGCGTAAGCCTCCATTGCTGCCCGCTTGCGTGCCTGCCGCGCGGGCATCGGCGGCAATCCGACCCCGCCTGCACCGGCATCGGCATGGATGAGGTAGGCGAGCCGCTGACATGGCTTCGCGTAACGCAGCAATGCGAGTTCGAGCATCACGTGCAGCGCACTGTGATCGGGATGGCGGTCGGTGAGGTTCGGCATGACGACGTGCGTCGGCGCGAACGCCGCGAGTTCCGCGTGCATCGTGGCGATCACGGTATCTTCATGCATGAGCGCATCGGTGAGCCCTTGGTCGGGCCAGCCGAGATGGCGCACGCCGATGGCCCGTCCCTCCGCGAGTTCGCCGAGGGCGGCGGCCGCTTCGTCGCGGCGGCGGCGCCCCCAGCGCTCACGCGCCGGCGCATCGATGCGCCAACGCTTCTCGATCCAGCGTTGCGGCCACGGGTTGTTGTCGCCGTCGGTCGCGTACAGCACGCGCACGACCGCGCCTGCGTCGAGCGCGACCTGGATGAGTTCACCGGCAGCGAGTGTCTCGTCGTCCGGATGCGGCGCGACGACGAGCAGGCGGTCCTGTGCAGTGAGCGGCAATGCTGCCGGCATCGATCTTCCCTTTGGTACGGCCCCGCCCGGGGGGCGGCGAGGAACAGCCTAGCGCATCGCTCGCGCGCGATGCATCACGGCGCGAGTGCGGTGAGGCGGGCGTTCAGCTCGTCGAGACGCAGGTCCGCGCTCGCACCCGGAGAGATGCGCGCGGCGAGGCTCGCCTCGGGCGTGCGCCCTTGCCCGGCATGTTCCGCCGCAGCCGCGGCGTGCCGGTAAGCCTCGCGGAACCGCACGCCGGCCGCCGCCTGTTCCATGGCGACGTCGGTCGAAAACATCGGGGGCTCGCTCGCCACGCGCATCGCGGGCGCGTTCCACTCCAGGCGCGCGAGCA
>NZ_JBQCFP010000192.1:0-5463 GCF_051958935.1 Dokdonella sp.
CAACACGATCGCCGATGAGCGCGACGCTCTCCGCACCTCTCCCGCTTGCGGGAGAGGTCGCGCCGCAGGCGCGGGTGAGGGACGGCTTGCGAATGCCTCGCAAGGTGTCCCCTCATCCGCCTTCGGCACCTTCTCCCGCGAGCGGGAGACGGGAAAGCGAGCTCCGCCTTCGGCACCTTCTCCCGCGAGCGGGGGAAGGGAAGCGATCCTTGCGTTGCCGTCAGGCACAATGGCCCGATGAACGCGACCCTCTCTGCCCTGCATCTATTCCCGCTCAAATCCGGCGCGCCGCTGCGCGTCGAGTCCGCGACCGTCGAGACACGCGGCCTCGCCGGCGATCGCCGCTGGATGGTCGTCGACGCGACGGGCGCGTTCGTCACCGGCCGCCAGCTCGCGCGCCTGACGCGCGTCGAGGCGCGCTACGACGGCGATGCGCTGCGCCTCGACGCGCCCGGCATGCCCACCTTGCGCGTCGAGGCGCCCCGCGAGGGCGAGCGCATCGCGACGGCCGTGTGGGGCGCCGATGTCACGCCGCTGCTCGCCGACAGAGCGGCGCATGCATGGCTCGGCGAATTTCTCGGCCATCCACTGCGCCTGGTGCACATGGACGACGCCTGCACGCGCAAACTCAAGGCGAAGTACGAGGGCCGCTACGGCACCGACGACGACCTCGTGAGCTTCGCCGACGGCTTCCCGCTGCTGTTGATCTCGCAGGCCGCGCTCGATCTTCTCAACGAGAAGCTCGCGCAACCGGTGCCGGTGCTGCGCTTTCGCCCCAACCTCGTCGTCGCCGGCACCACACCGCACGCCGAGGACGGCTGGAAACGCATCCGCATCGGCGCGATCGAGTTCGAAGTCGCCAAGCCGTGCACGCGCTGCGTATTCACCACGGTCGACTTCGAGCGCGGCGAGCGCGACCCCGCGGGCGAGCCGCTGCGCACGCTCACGAGCTACCGACGCACGGCCGATGGCGTCACCTTCGGCCAGAACCTGATCCCGCGTGGCAGCGGCGTGCTGCGCGTCGGCGATGCGGTCGAGGTGCTCGCCTAACCGCACGTCTCGCCCGCAGGATTGCGCCGCGCAGGCCGTGCACGCACGCGTGCTAGGCTTGCGCGCGCCCCGAGGAGCCCCGCTTTTGCCGAACCGCCCCGCCATCCAGCGCCACGAATGGTTCGCCGTCGCCGTCGCGGTGGTCTACTTCTTCTGCGTGCTCGCCGCGTACTACGTGCTGCGCCCGGTGCGCGACCAGCTTTCGGCGGCGGTGGGTTCGACCGCGCTGCCGCTGTTCTACCTGTCGACCTTCATCGCGACGATTTCGCTGACGCCGCTCTACGGCGCGCTCGTCGCGCGCTACCCGCGGCGCGTGTTCGTCCCGGTCGTGTACGCGTTCTTCATCGCTGGCATGATCGCGTTCATCCCGCTCTTCCAGCTGCAGGACACCATCGGCCCGCGCCTGCTCGGCTCGGTGTTCTTCGTCTGGGTGAGCGTGTTCAACCTGTTCGTCGTCGCGGTGTTCTGGAGTTTCATGGCGGACCTGTTCGACGCCGAGCAGGCGCACCGGCTGTTCCCGGTGATCGCGCTCGGCGGCGCCGCCGGCGCCATCGCCGGCCCCGTGCTGACCAAGGCGCTCAACGACGTCACCGGCGTGCCGGGCCTGCTCATCGTCTCCTCGCTGCTGCTCGGCGTCGCGATCGGCTGCGTGTTCGGGCTCGCGCGATGGTCGAAGGCGCATCCGGTCGTCGGCGACGAGCGTCGCGACGAGCGCATCATCGGCGGCAGTTTCATCGCCGGCGCGATCGAGACGCTGAAGTCGCCGCTGATGCGCCGCATGGCCCTGCTCATGCTGCTCGGCGACGCGGTCGGCACCGTGATCTACGCGTTCCTCATCGATTACAACGGCGTCGCCAACACCACGCGCGAGGCGCGCATCGATTTCTCCGCGAACATCGACCTGTGGGTCAACGTGCTGCAGGCGGTGTTCCAGATCACCGCGACGCGCGTGCTCATGATGCGCGTCGGGCCTTCGGCCGCGCTCGCGCTCGACGGCATCGTCAAGGCGGTGATGCTCGCCCTTTTCGCCGTATTCGGCGGCGCGTGGATCGCCGTCGCCGCCGTCGTCACGCGCGCGAGCGCATACGGCATCTTCAAGCCCGCGTCCGATTCGCTCTACACGCGGGTGGACGCCGAGACGCGCTACAAGACCAAGAACTTCATCGATACCTCCGTCTGGCGCTTCGGCGACGTCGTCGTCAACGGCAGCCTCAACGGCCTGCGCCTGCTCGGCGCGACCTCGCCGATGCTCGCGCTGCTCACGGTCGTCGCGGCGGTGAGTTCGGCGTCGATCGGGTGGAAGACGGCGCAGTTGCTCGATGGGGGAGCGGCGCGCAGGCGGGCGCCGTAGGAGCCCACTCTGCGGGCGGCCCGGCGCCACCGCGATATTCGATGGGGCGGTCGCGCACGGGGTGCGCTCCTACAGGTGCCTCGAGCGGCTCATACGCGCGAACAACTCCACGACACCATGCGCCCGTCCTCGTACGGCATCACGCCATGGAACGGGCGCGGGTCGCCGTCGAACACGAGCGGCAGGAAGTGGCGGTCGCCTTCCCACATCGGCAGGGTGCCGAGCTGGTCGACGTCGACCCACTCGAGCGTGCCTTCGGGGTTCGCCTCGATCGGCGTGCCTTCGTAGGCCGTGACGAGGAACAGGAAACCGAGCCAGTCCTCGCCGTGCTTGCCGAAGCCCGGCCAGCTGATCGTGCCGCGCAGTTCCAACGCCGTGCATTCGATGCCCGCTTCCTCGCGGATCTCGCGGCGCATGCCCGCGAGCACGTCTTCATGCGGATCGAGCTTGCCGCCGAGGCCGTTGTACTTGCCGAGGTGGTGATCGCCCGGTCGCGTGTTGCGATGGATCATGAGCACGCGCCGGCGATCGGGCGAGAGCACGTAGCCGAGGGTGGCGACGATCGGGGTGTAGGGCATCGGGGCGTGGACGCACTGCGAAGTTCGCGATGATACCGGCAACGACTACACTCATGCACTGCGCGGCGCCGCCGAGGCGCAACGTCCCGGAATCGACATGACCATCGAAATCCTCACCGAACAGCACTGCTTCGGCGGCACGCAGGGCTTCTATCGCCACGCGTCCGCCACCACCGGCGGCGCGATGCGCTTGGGCGTCTACCGCCCGCCGCTCGCGCCGGGCGCGAAGGCACCGGTGCTCTACTACCTCGCCGGGCTCACCTGCACGGACGAGACGTTCGCAATCAAAGCCGGCGCACAGCGCATCGCGGCCGAACTCGGCATCGCGCTCGTCACGCCCGACACGAGCCCGCGCGATACCGGCATCGACGGCGCGACCGGCGACTGGGAGTTCGGCGAGGGCGCGGGCTTCTACCTCGATGCGACCGAGCCTGCGTTCGCTTCGCGCTTTCGCATGTACTCGTACGTCGTCGACGAGCTGCCGCCGCTGCTCGCCGCGGCGTTCCCCGCGCTCGACACGACGCGCGCGTCGATCTTCGGCCATTCGATGGGCGGCCATGGCGCGCTCACGATCGCGTTGAAGAACCCGTCGCGCTATCGTTCGGTGTCCGCATTCGCGCCGATCGTCGCGCCGATCCAGGTGCCGTGGGGGCAGAAGGCGCTGCCGCGCTACCTCGGCGACGATCGCGACGCATGGCGCGCGTACGACGCGACCGCGCTGATCGAAGACGGCGCGCGCTTCCCCGGCACGCTGCTCGTCGAACAGGGCGATGCCGACAAATTCCTCGACGTGCAATTGCGCCCGGAATTCCTCGAACGCGCCTGCCGCTCGACCGGGCAGCCTCTCGACCTGCGCCGCCGCGCCGGTTACGACCACAGCTACTGGTTCATCCAGAGCTTCGTCGAGGACCATCTGCGCCATCATGCACAGGCGTTGCGCACGTAGCCTTCGCCATGCTGCGGTCGCGCACAGGGTGCGCTCCTACAAGGGCCGCGCAGCGCCTCGCGTGTTGGCGGCAGGACTCGTTGCGATGCTCCTGGTGTGCGTGTAGGGCGGTAGGCGCGCAGCGCGTGCCGCCGCGCGCGCCGGTCCTCACACCAGCGCGGCTTGCGCTCCCGCAGGATGCCGGCGAGGCGTCAGACGCCGATGTCCTCGTTCCAGAGTTCCGGCTTGTCGCGCATGAAGTCGTGCATGAGTTCGACGCACGTCGCATCGTCGACGACCTCGATCGCGACGCCACGGCTCTTGAGCCATGCTTCTTCGCCCATGAACGAACGGTTCTCGCCGACCACCACGCGCGGGATGCCGTACAGCGCGATCGCGCCGCTGCACATCGGGCACGGCGACAGGGTCGTGTAGATCACGCTCTCGCGGTACACCTTCGCCGGCTGCCGGCCCGCGTTCTCGAGCGCGTCCATCTCGCCGTGCAGGATCGCACTGCCCTTCTGCACGCGCCGGTTGTGGCCGCGTCCGATGATGCGGCCGTCGTGCACGATCACCGAACCGATCGGGATGCCGCCTTCGGCGAGGCCGACCCTGGCTTCGTCGATCGCGGCCTGGAGGAATGGATCCATGCGTGGCGCCCCTGGGTTGCGGCTCATGCCGCGCGCCGAGTATCCCACGCGAGCCGCGACCTGTAGGAGCGCACCCTCTGCGCGACCGGCACACCCGGAACTTCGCGGTCGCGCACAGGGTGCGCTCCTACCGTGCTTCGCATCGTTTTTCGAGCGATCGAGCAACACCATCCACCCGACCCTCGCCTTGAAGCAGAGGGCTGAAGTGCAGCCTTCACGCAGCCGCGCCCGCGGAAGATGGGCGCGCGTCAGCCCACCTTGCGCGGCGAGATCCACATCGTGATGTCGGCGTCGAACACCACCTCGCCGCCCGCGTCGCGCACCTCGACGATCGCATGCGCTTCGCTGCCGCTCGTTGCCGCGACGATCGCCGGCACGGTGGCGGTCGCGGTCATCGCGCCCTTCGCCTTCTTGAGGTAGCGCACGGTCATGCCTTTGGGGATCCAGCGCATCGAATCGGGAATGGTCGCGTCGGTCGCGAGGCCGCCCGCGAGTTCGGCCATGTTGCACAACGCGATCGCGTGCACGGTGCCGATGTGGTTGTGCACGCGGCGCCGGTCTCGGATGCGCACGACGCACCGACCGGGCTCGAGCACGTGAATCGTCGGCGCGATCGATGCGAAGTACGGCGCGCGCCAGCAGATCGCGCGCGAGACGAGCCAGCGGCCGAATGCGGAGCGGCCGTGGCGGCGGAACAGACTGAGTGCTTGCGAGGCCATGCGATTTCCTCGTCGATGTTCCGTAGGAGCGCACCCTTTACGCGACCGGCATACCCGCAACTCCGGGTATGCGTGTAGGGCGGTACGCGCAACGCGCGTGCCGCCGATCGCGCCAGTCCACCAACGCATCGCGGCTTCCACCGCCCGCGCCAAACGCGCTTGCACCTGCGCCGCCGGTCACCGCGCCGCG
>NZ_JBQCFP010000193.1:0-38174 GCF_051958935.1 Dokdonella sp.
TGGGATCCGCGATGCCTTTCATGACATGAGCAAACGCATCCGCCGCCTTCCGTTGGACCTGCGCGGCTTGGCCGGCCGCGACGATGTCTTCCGCCTGTACGGAGCGGTGAAGCGCGCCGCCGAAGTCGACGCATGGTTGCGCGCCGAGCCGCTCGAGCTGCGCTCGATCGCACGGACATGGTTCGAATGCCTGCGCGCCTGCGGCGGCGACGTGCGCGAGCTCATGCATGACGGGCAGCCGACGGCATGCGTCGGCGACGCAGCGTTCGCGCACGTCGCGGCATTCAAGGCACACGTCAACGTCGGTTTCTTCCATGGCGCCACGCTTGCCGACCCTGCCGGCCTGCTGCAGGGGACGGGCAAGGCGATGCGACACGTCAGGCTGTGGCCCGGCGAGCCGGTCGACGATGCCGCATTGCGCGCCTTGATCCACGCGGCATACGTGGACGTGCGCGGGCGCCTGGACGGCGACCGCGTTTCTTAGCCGGAGCCGCGGGCGTGTCGATGTTTCCCGCTCGCGGGCAATCGGCCGTTCATGCTCGGACCGCGACGATGCGTCGCCATGCACACGAGGATCCGCATAGGGTGCGCCGGTTGGGCGATCGCGACGACGCAGGCGGAGGCGTTTCCGCGCGAAGGCTCGCACCTCGAGCGCTATGCGCGCGTATTCGACGCGGTCGAGATCAACTCCTCGTTCCATCGCCCGCACCGGCCGCAGACCTACGCGAAATGGGCAGCGCTGGTGCCCCCAGGCTTCCGCTTCGCGGTCAAGATGCCGCGCGTGATCAGCCATGACCGGCGATTGGTCGGCTGCAGATCCGAGTTGCAGGCGTTCCTGGAGCAGGTCGACGAGCTCGGCTCGAAACTCGGCGTGCTGCTGCTGCAGCTGCCTCCGAACCTCGCATTCGATGCCGCCACGGCACTCGCGTTCTTCACGCAGTTGCGCAAGATGCACGACGGCGCGGTCGCGTGCGAGCCTCGCCATGCGTCATGGTTCAGCGTCGGCGTCGACGCGGCCTTGCGTCGGTTCGGAATCGCCCGCGTTGCGGCCGATCCCGCGCGCGTGCCACGCGCGGCCGTACCCGGCGGCCATCACGCCTTCGAATACGTCCGCCTGCACGGCTCGCCGCGCGTGTACTACGACGCCTATGCGGATGCAGTGCTCGAGCGCGTCGCGCGGCGACTGACGCGGTCGTCCTCCGGCGCGCGCGAGCGCTGGTGCATCTTCGACAATACCGCCGGGCGCCATGCGACGACCGATGCGCTGAAGCTCCAGGCGGCGGTGCGGGGGCGGAAAGCGGGTAGGGGGCGGGCCGGGACAGCGAGGACTCGCCGCTGAGTGCGTTGCGCACGGATTACATTCCCAAGGGTGCCGAGGCGGCCAATGGATGTCGATCGGAGCCCCACACGTTCGTCGCAAGGGGTGAACGGCCGCAATCCCAACCCTTCTTGCTACCCATGAGGAATACACGTATGAAGATCAGCGTCGAAAGCCATGTCGAGGCCCCCGTCGCCGCCGTTTGGCGGGCGTACACGACCCCCGAAGACATCCTGCGCTGGAACGCCGCGAGCGACGACTGGCACACGACCGCATCGACGGTCGACCTGCGCGAGGGCGGTGCGTTCTCGTCGCGCATGGAAGCGAAGGATGGCAGTTTCGGTTTCGACTTCGCGGGGACGTACACGGCGGTCGTGCCCGAACAGCGGATCGAATTCTCCTTCGGTGACCGCTCCGCCGTGGTCGAGTTCGTTCCGGCCGGCCACGGTGTCGACGTGCGCGTGACGTTCGATGCGGAGACGGAGAATCCGGTCGAGATGCAGCGCCAGGGCTGGCAGGCGATTCTCGACAACTTCGCGCGCTACGTCGAAGCCAGGCGCTGATGGTCCGCGCGGTGACGGCGTTGTTGCGTCGGCACCGCGCGACCATTCGACAGTGGCCCGTGGGCGTGCGGTGGGACTCGCGGACGGGAGGTCGGAGTGCTCGTGCCGCTGCGTCCCACCCTCCGGGTGCGGGCTTGCGCTCGACCGCGTGGGCCGCACATTGTTCGCGTCGGAGGTGAATCATGAATGCCGTGACGCCGCTGGTGCTGTCGTGTCCCCATTGCGCGTCGATGAACCGCGTGCCGCGCGAGCGGCTCGCGCAGGCGCCGCGTTGCGGGCGCTGTCACGAAACGCTGTTCACGGGAGCGCCATTCGCCCTCGCGGCTCCCACCTTCGATGCGCACGCGTCGCGCAGCGAACTGCCGCTGCTCGTCGACTTCTGGGCGCCCTGGTGTGGCCCGTGCGTGAGCATGGCGCCGGCGTTTGCTGCGGCGGCAAAGGCGCTCGAACCGCATCTGCGCCTCGCCAAGGTCGACACCGAGGCGGAGCCCGCGCTCGCCGCGCGCTTCGACATCCGCAGCATCCCGACCTTGGTCCTCTTCGCCGGCGGCCGTGAGGTCGCGCGCCAGTCGGGCGCCGTCGGCATGCAGCAGATCGTGCAGTGGGCGCGCGCGAATCTCCGCCCCTGACGTAGGGTCGGACGCAGCCGCGCGCAGCGCTGATCCGGAGCGACGCGCTCCGACCACGAGTCCCACCGTCGGCGGACCATGCCGTGCGGCCGCAGGCGCCTTCGGCACGGGCTGTGGGACTCGCCGCTCGCGCGGCTGCGTCCCACGACGCATACGCGTCGGCAGACCTCACGCGTGGACGATCCGCCGACAGCGCTCGGCCGCGTCGGCTCTCGCCCGCGCAATGCGTGTGGCGTCGCCCCGATTGCGCGGGCGGCGGGACGCTCATGACAAGGTTGTCAGCCTGCGGCTGCGCGAAAGCCTCGCGCAGCGCCTCCATGCTGCTTGGGACCAGTGGCGACACGACTCGCGACGCGCGTACTCCGCTGGCAATGCGCGCGCTGCGGCAGCCGGCATGAAATGTGCGCCCGTCTACAAATTGGAAAAAATTGTTTGACAACGTTGTCATGCGCGCGCAGTCTTCGGGCAGTTGACGCAGCCGCGGTGCATCGCCGGCGGCCGCGGCATTGACCGCATGGCCCGATCGGTGCAACGAGACTCGCGCCGTCCCGCCGGTCCCGCACTCCGCTGCGCATGCGGCGGCGGCCAGCATTGCTCGCGACACGTTCCGACCGACTTCGGCATGGGGTGATCGACATGAGCCATATCGCAAGCCTCGCCTGACCTCGCCGCGCCGCCTCGTCTGCGCGGCTTTTTCCGTGATGCCTTCACCGCAGGCGTGCCGCGCGCCTGCCGCGGTTTCGCACAGCCCGCGATCGGCAGGGAGCGATCGCCGGGAGGCGAAAGAGGCCGGGCCGGCCCGGCCATTGTTCAACGACGACAACCGGAGCACGACCATGCCCGACCTGATCCGCAAACTTCGATTCCTGCCATGGCTGTTCGCCCTCGCGTGCAGCGCATGCGCCTTCGCGCAGACCGTCAACTGCAGCGGCGTTGCCGCGTGGAACGCGAGCACGATCTACAACCCCGGCGACCGCATGACCTACCAGGGCCGCCTGTACCAGGCGCTCGTGCCGATCTGGAATGCGGCGCCGAACTATTGCCCATCGTGCGGCTGGTACCAGGATCTCGGCGCATGCGGCAGCGGTGGCACGAACCAGCCGCCGAGCGTGTCGATCACCGCGCCGGCGAATGGCAGTACCTTCACTGCGGGCGCGAACATCACGGTGAGCGCGAACGCGTCCGACAGTGACGGCAGCATCACCAAGGTCGAGTTCTTCCGCGGCGCGACCTCGCTCGGCGTCGACACGAGCGCGCCGTACGCCGTCACGTGGAGCAACGCCGCCGCCGGCAGCTACAGCCTCACCGCGGTCGCGACCGACAACCAGGGCGCGACGACGACGTCGGGCGCGGTATCCGTCACGGTGCAGGCATCGCAGAACGACACGATGCCGCCGAGCGTGCCGACCGGCCTCGCCTCGCCGTCGCAGACGAACACGACGATCGGCCTCGCGTGGAATGCGTCGACCGACAACGTCGCCGTGACCGGCTACGACATCTACCGCGGCGGCAGTTCGATCGCGACAGTCGCCGGCACGAGCTACACCGCGGGCGGCCTGTCGCCTTCGACCACGTACACGTTCCAGGTGCGCGCGCGCGACGGCGCGGGCAACACGTCCGCGCTGAGTCCGCCGATCAGCGTGAGCACGAAGGCGAACCCGCCGCCGGGCGGCAAGCGGGTGCTCGGCTACTTCGCACAGTGGGGCATCTACGCGCGCAACTACCGCGTGAAGACCATCGACACGAGCGGTACCGCGTCCAAGCTCACCCACATCAACTACGCGTTCGGCAACGTGCGCAACAATCGCTGCGAAGTCGGCGTGAACATCCCGTCCGACCCGAACACCGGTGCGGGCGGCGATGCATTCGCCGACTACACCAAGGCGTTCGGCGCCGCAGAGAGCGTGAGCGGCGCCGCCGACACCTGGGACCAGCCACTGCGCGGCAACTGGAACCAGTTGAAGCAGCTCAAGGCGAAGTATCCGGGCCTCAAGGTGCTCATCTCGCTCGGCGGCTGGACCTGGTCGCGCGGCTTCTCGAGCGCGGCGCGTCCGGAGAATCGCCAGGCCTTCGTCGCCTCGTGCGTCGACGCCTACATCCGCGGCAACCTGCCTGCGAGCGACGGCGCCGGCGGCGCGGGCGCGGCCGCCGGCGTGTTCGACGGCATCGACCTCGACTGGGAATACCCGGTCGCGTGCGGCCTTGCCTGCGGCAGCGCCGAGGACGGCGCGAACTTCACCGCGCTGCTCGCCGAGTTCCGCCGGCAGCTCGATGCGGTGCGTCCGGGCCTGCTGCTGACCATCGCGGCCGGCGCGGGCGTCGACAAGATCCGCGTGACGGATCCCGCGGCGTATTCACAGTCGCTCGACTTCATCAACGTGATGACCTACGACTTCCACGGCTCGTGGGATGCGCAGACCAACCATCACTCGGCGCTGTTCGCCTCGCCGCAGGATCCCTCGACCGGCGACCAGAAGTTCTACAACAGCAACGACGCGATCGAGGCGTTCCTCTCGCGTGGCGTGCCGCCCGCCAAGCTCTCGCTCGGCATCGGCTTCTACGGCCGCGGCTGGACCAATGTCCCGGCCGGCAGCAACCACGGCCTGTACCAGTCCGGCAGCGCCGCGCCCGGCACGTACGAGGCGGGCAACGAGGACTACCATGTACTGAAGAACCTCAATTATCCGATCTATACCGACGAGGCCGCGATGGCGACGTGGGCGTACAACGGCACGACCTTCTGGAGCTACGACACGCCCGCGATGATCCAGACCAAGATGAACTACGTGAAGACGCAGGGCCTCGGCGGCGCGTTCTTCTGGGAGTTCAGCGGCGACGAGGCGCAGGGCACGCTCGCGACGGCGATCAAGAACGGGTTGCAATGACGCGGCACGGCTGCTCCCGCGTGATGGATATGGACCGCCCCGGGTTCGTCCGGGGCGGTTTGCGCATCGTCGTTGCCATTCCCCCGTCCCGCTTGCGGGAGAGGGCAGGGTGAGGGCCATCGGAGCGCGGCATCCGGCATGGTTACTCGCCGCTCCGTGTTCCCCCACCCGCCGCGCTGCGCGCGTCGGCCTCTCCCGCAAGCGGGAGAGGCGACATGCGCTGTCACATTTCCGCGCGTCCGTGCGTCCTCGCATCGACTGACGGAGAATATGCCCGTGGATGCCGCCACCGCCCTGTTCGAGACCCATCGCTCGCGCCTGTTCGGGCTCGCCTACCGCATGCTCGGCACGCCGGCCGACGCCGAAGACGTGCTGCACGAGGCCTGGCTGCGCCTGCACGCACAGGATCTTGCGTCGCTTGACGATCCCGAAGCGTGGCTGGTCACGGTGGCGACGCGCCTCGCGCTCGATCGCCTGCGCCGCGCGAAGGCCGAGCGCGAGCATTACGTCGGCCCGTGGCTGCCCGAGCCGCTGTCCGACGATGCCGAGTCGCCCGACGCCGCGCTCGAGCGCGGCGAATCGCTGACCTTGTCGTTCCTGCTCCTGCTCGAGCGACTGAGCCCGGAGGAGCGCGCCGCGTTCCTGCTGCACGAGGTATTCGACTACAGCCACGCCGAGGCCGCGGCCATCCTCGACATCGCGGAAGATGCATGTCGCCAGCGCGTGCATCGCGCGAAGGCGCGCCTGCGCGAAGGGCGGCCGCGCTTCCACGTCGACGGCGCGGCGCAGCAGCGCCTGCTCGAGCGCTTCGTCGCGGCGATGGCCGAACCGCGCCTCGATACCCTGCGCGCGCTGTTCGCCGAAGACGCCGTGCACGTCAGCGATGGCGGCGGCGTGGCCCGCGCGACCCTGCACCCGCTGCACGGGGCCGATCGGCTCGCGCGGCTGTACCTGCAGCTCGCGCGCAATCTCGCCGGCGTGCGGTACGAATTCGCCGAGCTCAATGGCGCGCCCGCATTGTTCATGTTCGACGGTGCCACGCTCGCGAGCGCGATGTGGGTCGAGTGCGACGGTGATCGCATCACGGCGATCCACGCGTTGCGCCACCCGGGAAAACTCGCGCGCATCCACGCTGTCACGAAACCGACCGCACCCGCGTCCTTGCATTGAAGCGGCCGATTGCGGCCGCGTATATCGCAAGGAGTCCGTCATGCGTTTCAACATCCAGCGTCACTACCCGGCGATGCAGCCGCTCATCGACCTCGGCCGCGCCGTCCACGACGCCGGTCGCCTCGAGCCCGCGCTGATCCAGCTCGTGCTCATGCGCGTGTCGCAGATCAACGGTTGCGCCTTCTGCCTCGACATGCACAGCAAGGACGCGCGCGCTGCCGGCGAAACCGAGCAGCGCCTGTACCTCTTGCCTGCGTGGCGCGAGACCAAGCTCTACAGCGAGCGCGAGCAGGTCGCGCTGCAGTGGGCCGAAGAACTCACCGAACTCGCCGGCGCCGAACCGGTGTCCGACGCGCTGTACGAGAAGGCGACGAAGGTATTCAGCGAACTCGAACTCGTCGACCTCACGCTGCTCACGGTCACCATCAACAGCTGGAACCGCATCAACGTCGCGGCACGCACGATCGGCGGCAACTACAAGCCGCCGGCACGAGCGGCGCATTGATCTCGTGATCGCGTCCGGTTTCGCTGGCAGATTGGGAGGATCCCCGCATGCTGTGCGCGCCGCCGGCCGCCGATTACTCAGCGGTCCGTCCGCCCACAGGGGTTCCTACCAACGAAGGCGACGCCTTCGCGCGAACGGCGGAAGTCGCGATGTTTCTGTCGCGGTGGTGGTCCATGGCTCCGCCTGCGCATGCGTGCTGGTGTCGGTCCGAATCAACGTCCAAGGCCGGCTTGCGGAATGACGCGTGCCGGCGCGCGCCGCCGGCGACTTTCGTGATGAAGCCACGGCGCCGCGCGGGCGGCGGCAGAACCTAATGTGGTGCTTGCGCCGCCTCGGCGACCTCTGCGCGAAATTGCCCGGCCGCATCCGCATCGCCGCCGCGCTCGGCGGCCTGGGCCGCGCCCGCCGATGCACCGCGGCGACCGGGCGCACCCTCGAGTGCGGCACGGTACTCGTGCAGCGCGTCGGCGGGGCGGCCCGCTTCGAGCAGCAGGTCGCCGAGCTGTTCGCGCGCGGGCACGATCGGGCCCGGGGTGACGGGCAGCTTCTCCGCCGCGTCCTCCGTATCGGCGGCCACGCGCATTTGCGCGATCGCCTCCCCGGTTTTTCCCTGCGCGAACAGCTGCCATGCGCGCGCGGAGTCGGCTAGGGCGCGCGTCTGCGTCGCCCAGTACGCGTTGCCGGTGGCGTCGAGCTTGGCGATGCTCGCGTCGATCGCCGCGATGTCGGGGTCTGCGCTCTTCGGATGTCCGCTGCGCGATGCGCCGATCGCGCGCGCCCAGTAGACGATCGCGGCGACGTGCGGCTCGGAGTCGGGCAGCGGCTGCAGCGCGGAGGCTTCGGCCCACTGGCGCCGCTCGATCGCGTAGCGCACCGGCATCGCGTTGGCCGCGTAGCCGATCTTGAACTTGCCGGCACCGAGGCCGCGCATCGCGGCGAGGTCGTCGACGACGCGCTTTGCATCGGCGTCCCGGCCGAGCTGCAGGTAGGCGTAGGTGAGGTAGTCCATCGCGTGCAGTTCCTCGCCGACGTCGCCGGCCGCGTGCGCGGCCTTGCGCGCGGCGAGGTTCGATGCGACCGAATCGTTCCAGTAGCCGAGCCGCGTGAACACGTGCGAAGGCATGTGCAGCGCGTGCGGCGCGGACGGCGCGATCTTCGCGTACGCGCGCGCGGCATCCAGGCCGCGCGAGGCGAGTTCGGCGCTGTCGTAGGCATGGATGAGGTAGTGCGCGAGGCCCGGATGCTGCGGATGCGCGCGGTAGAGTGGCTCGAGGATCTCGCCGGCGCGCTTCTGGTTCGCGTGCGTGCGATCGGTCGGCGACGCGGTCGCGAGCAGCGCGAGCGCGTGGAAAGTCCGCGCTTCCATGTCGTCGGGGAAGCGCGCGGCGACGTCGGCCATCGCCTGCTCGTACGCCTTGGCGCGCACAGCCGGCGCCACGTGTTCGTAGTCCTTGTAGTAGGCGCTCGCCGCATCGATGAATGCGCGCTCGCGCGGTGATCCGGTGCCAAGGCGCTGCGCCCGCTCGAGTTCTGACGACCCCTTGGCGAGGTCCGCCGCCGACGGTGTCTCCCACAGCGGGTGGTAGAGCGACACCGCGCCGCCCCAGTGCGCGATCGCGCACTTCGGATCGGCGGCGGCGACATCGTGGAAACCCTTCTCAGCTTCGGTATAGGTGAACGAGTGCAACAACGCGAGCGCACGCTCGAAGCGCGCCTGCACGCCCGCGGCGCAGGTCGTCGGGAACGTGACCGAGCCGAGCTTCTCGGGCGCCGGATGCGACGTGTGCGCCTCCTGCGCGTTGGCGGCCGCGGCGAACGTGCACAGGAGGAGGGCGAGGCTGATGCGATGACGACGGTTCATGCGTGCTCCCGCGATGCCCGGCACATCGCCGACGGCGTCCCCCAATGTAACGCCGTTTGCGCGGTCGTTGTGACAGCGGGTCGCTCGGCAACGGCTGACCTTCGTGTGTTCCATGTGCTCCTTGCGATTTCGCGATGGATCTTCCTTGGTGTCCTTCGAGAGCTTCAGACTTCGCTCAAGCGCGCCCTCGTCTCAGGGATCGAGCCCATCCTCGAAGATCGCGTCGGACTGCAGCCGCAGCACGCCGAGCGTGTACGAGTCGGGGAAAGGCCCGGTCGGCGTGAGCAGGCCGGCGATTACCGGACGCTCGCCGGAGAGCGTCATCGTGGTCGCGACCTGCACGTCCGCGGTGCCGGCGCTGAAGGTGTAGCGATTCACGCCGTTGCCGTCGAACGTGGCGTCGAGCACGCCGGTGGAGTGCATGCGCGCGGCGAAGAAACTGCGGGTGCCGGCGCCGGTCGGGTCGATCCAGCCCGCGGCGACGATGCGCCGGTCCTGGCGCACCGCGAGTGCGGCGACATTCGACCCGTCCTCATATTGCAGCACGACGAGGCCGCTGTCGCCGAAGTTCGTGTCGAGGCTGCCGTCGCGGCGCACGCGAAAGACCAGCGTACCCGGCGTCACGCTGCTGGTGAGATTGATGTTTGCGGCGACGATGACGCCGTCGTTGTACGGATCGATCGCGATCGCCGGCACGGCGTAGCTGCCGAGCAGGTCAATGTCGAGGAAACCCGTGCCGGCGAAGCTCGTGTCGAGCTGGCCGTTCGGTAACAGGCGCACGAGCATCGGGATGCCGCGGTCGTCCTGGTCGTCGTAGTCCTCGCGGTGCCCGGCGACGACGATGCGGCCGTGCGTGTCGACGGCGAGTGCGGTCGCGACCTCCGGCAGGTAGTGGTCGGACGCGTCGGTGCGGCCGAAACTGACCCAGCCCGCGTTGCCGAAGCCGGTGTCGACACTGCCGTTCGCGTTGATGCGCACGACCATGAAGTCCTCGAAGCTGCCACGGCCGCAGTTGGTGCAGTACCCGTAGGCGAGGAGCTTGCCGTCGGGTGCGCGTACCACACCGTGGAACAGCATGCCCGCGTTCGCGCCGAACGGCTGGCTCGTGATGCGAATCTTGCCGCCGTTGCCGAACGTCGGGTCGAGCGTGCCATCCGCGCGCAGCTTGACCAGGCCGAGCGTTTCGTAGGGCAGGGTCATGCTTTCCGTCGCGCCGACGACGATCATGCCGTTGCCGGGAGTGGGCACGATGCCGATGCAGTCGTCCTTGAATGGTTGCGCTTCGAGATGCACGAGCTGCCAGCCGCCGAGGCCGAACGCGGCATCGACGGCGCCCGACGACGTGAATTTCGCCACGCCGCAGGCATCGAAGTCGTCGTCACCGACCGACGCGGTGTCGAACGCACCGACCGTGACCACGCTGCCGTCGCCGAGCACGGCAACGCCCTCCGTCGATACCTGAAGCACGTCCATGCCGGAATACGTCGTCGGCCACGGGAACAGCGCCTTGCCGTCGCCGGAGAAGGTGGGGTCGGGGTCGCCGTCATCGGCCATCGCGTTGCCGCTCGCAGCGAGCAGCAACGCGAATGCAGAGAGCGCGATCGCGCGAATCGCGCCGCGCGGGAAAGTGGTGGTCGCAGTCGGTATCGCAGGCATCGTCCCCTCGCCGTTGCGGCGCCGTCGATTCGGCGCCTTGCAAGGGGTCACGGAGCAGCGCGCCGCGGGGGGCCAGCGTTGCGGTCGGATCAGTGCGAGGGTGGCGCCAGCTCCGCATCCCCGTACGTTGCCGCGAGCGCTTTGCCCGTGATGAAATCGGCCATCAAGTCGAAATAACCGGCCGATCGACGCGTCGAGACGCGTTCGCCGTCGGGTTTGGTTTCGAACTCGACGATGCCGTGGTCGGCGTTCGGGAACAGTGCGGTCGTGATCGGGCGGCCGTCGGCCTGCAGGGCGGCAAGGCGGCGGCGCGTCTCGAACGGGGGCGCGTCGCGGTCCTGGCCGCCGAGGACCCACAGCTGCGGCACGTCGAGGTTCTGCAGCACGGGCATCGGGTCGTAGCGGACCTGAATGCCAGCGACGAGCGCGCGCAGGTCGCGACGCGCGACCTCGGGCGTCGCGGCGAGCAGGTAGCCGGCGATGTTGCCGCGCACCGACTTGAACCAGGGCTCGTTCGCGTACTGCTTCTTCAGTGCATCGAGGCGGTCGTAGCCTTCGGTGAAACCGCTCTCGACGATCGCGATCGCCGCGTCGGAAATCGCCATTGCCTTCGCCTGCGCATCGCTATCGAAGCCGGCGCGCTGGAGGTCGAATGCGACCGCTTCGCGATCTTCATCGATCGGCGAGACGGCCAGACCGAAGCTGACGATCGCGAAGTCGACCGGCTCGATGCGCGCGGCAAGTGGAACCACCCAGCCGCCCTGGCTGCCACCCTGGTAGCCGACGCGGCCCGCGCGCGCGCCGGCAAGGCGCTTCGCTTCGTGCATCGCGCGGAGCGCATCGACCGCGAGGACGAGGTAGTCCTGCGTGTAGCGCCCGCCCGATGCCCCCGTGCCGCGCTTGTCGTAGGCGAACACGCCGATGCCGTGGCTCGCGAACTCGCGCTGGAGGTAGTAGTCGTGCAGTGCCGAGGAATGCTCGGCACCGTGCACGAGCACGACGAGCGGCACGCGTGCGTCGCCGGGCGGCATCGTCAGCCGGCCCGCGAGTTCGACGCCGCTGCCCTGGAAGCGCGTGTCGGTCTGCACGAGTGGAATGCGCGTGCCGCGGACGCGGTCGAAGCGGATGCCGTCGCGGCCGCAGTCGCGCAGCAGCACGCGATGGCCATCGGGCCGGTCGGTCCAGCCGTAAGTGCTCGTCCAAAGCCCGCGGCCCAGCGGCTTCAACGCGCCGGTCGTGCCGTCGGGGCGTCGCCAGCGCAAAGTGCCGCCGTCGTCGGGAGCGATGTCGAGCGTGCCGCCGTCGGCCATCGCGTATGCGCCGACCTCGCAGGGCACGGCCGGATCGACAGGCGCGGCCGCAATGCCGGCGCATGCGGTAGCGCCCAGCAACATGCCGAGGACGCGGAGCACGCATGCAAGGCCGGTGCATACGTTCATGCGATGCTCCATATACGTCAATATTTACGTAAATATTGACGCTATTGGCCGGTGTGGTCAATATGGCGCACGCACGCGCTGGAAGAGGGAACATGAACGACTTCATCGAGGCACAGGGCCCGGCCTTCCTGGCGCACCTGTTGCGGCGACTTGCCGACGAACTCGTGCAGGGCGCGGCGGACTGGTACCCGGCCGTCGGGGTGGGTTCGCCGCCGCGCACGGTGTCGACGCTCATCGCGCTCGACGAGCACGGGCCGCTCGGCGTCACCGAACTCGCGGGCCGGCTGCGCCAGTCGCATCCGCTCGTGATCGTCTGGATCCGGGAGCTGTCGCGGCTGTCCCTCGTCGAGCAGGTCGACGATCCGGCCGATCGGCGTCGCACCGTTGTTCGCCTCACCGGTGCGGGCCGGCGCGAGGTCAAGAAAGCGCGTGCGGCGTTGCAGGTGATGGCGCAGGCGTCGCGCGAGTTGTTGGCGCTCGCGGGGCCGGGGGCATGGGCGGGGTTGTGGGCGATGGAGCGGGGGTGTCGCGAGCGGCCGTTCGTCGAGCGCCTGCGCGACGCGGCTGCCAAGCGCGCGGCGCGTGCATCGAAGGCGGCGACAATGGTCTCTCCCCGGCGGCGACGCGCGGCTGCGCGCATGAGGTGAGGCACCTGTGGGAGCGCCGCGGTGAGTCGTCGCGGCGAATGCAGGCTCGGGAGCATCGCGGCTGCCGCTGCTGCCACCGGCAGGCGCGGGCTACTTCTGGCTTTGCGAGAGCCCGTAGCGCGGATCAAGCCGCACAGCGGCGGATCCGCCTTCATCACTTTGCGCCTTGGCACGGCGGCTCCGGTCTTTGGCCTTGATTGAACAAGCGCGCATTCGAGCAGGAGCGACGTTGAGTCGCGTTGCTTTTGCGTCGGGCCGTGCTTCCACCAGCGTCATCGATCGTGGACGCCGGGGTGACGGGCTTTGGTCCGTGGCTTGAGCGCGCGCAGTTCGTCTTTCGCACGCTCGAGGATGCCACGCCGGCGACGGCCGAGACCGCTGCCGGCGCGGTTGATGTAGAACGTGAGCATCGACATCGCGGAGCGGTACGGTTCGCTCTTGCGTCGCCGGCTGCGCTGCGCGGAGCGCAGCAGGGATTTTGCAATCGCGTGCGGGTCGTCGAGCGTGAACACGCCCTCGCGCAGGTCGAGCGCGTTGCTCGTACGCGTGACGCGACCGGACCAGCGCGCGTACGAAGAAGATTTCGAGGCCGTCGGCCGTCGGCTCCGCGATCGCTTGGCGGCGGGCTTCTTCTCGCGGGCGGTGGTCATGTCCTTCACCTCGGATGGGACCGTGAGGCTGGCGTGTCAGCCTTCGGCAAGGGATTGGTGCACCGTGCCGACGCAATCCTCGTGGGTGCAGTTGCACGGCGGCCTGACGCCGTCGGACGTCTGTTCGGCGCAGGCGGGCGAGCAGAATTCGTCGTGCTCGCCCACGCCACAATTGCACCAGGGGTTCGCACAGCATTTCGCATCGGCGTTCATCGGGACCTCGGGCGTCTTTTTGGGTGCCGACTACAGCACCGCGCGAATGAATCGCAGCTTGCCCGTTGCAGCGCTCGCGCGCGCCCCCATATCGCGCGCATGCACCAGTTGTCCCTGCTCGATGCCGGCGCCTCCCTGGTGGATCATCCGGTCGCGCGCATCGAATACTGGCCGCATCTGTGTGATGCGGCAGCCGCCGACGCGTGGTTCCATGCGCTGCGTGACGGGGTGCCGTGGCGATCCGACCGGCGTCTCATGTACGAGCGCGAGGTAGCGGTGCCGCGCCTGCTCGCGCACTACGCCCTTGCCGACGATGACGTGCCGGCAGCGATCCGCGAGGCGCGCGAGGCGGTCGGCCGTGTCGTCGCGGCGCCGTTCACGCATGTCGGTCTCAATTTCTATCGTGACGGCGAAGACAGCGTCGCGATGCACCACGATCACCTTTCCGAACTCGTGCCGGGCCAGCCGATCGCGCTGGTGTCGCTCGGCGCGCCGCGTCGCATGACGATCGCGCCGCAGGCGCCGCCGCGCAGGACGCACAAGATCGAGCTGCAACCGGGGAGCCTGTTGGTCATGAACTACGCCTCGCAACTGCACTACCTGCATGGCATCCCCAAGTCCAAGGCGCCGGTCGGTCCGCGGATCAGCCTCGCGTTCCGCGTGCGACCCGCCTGAGTCATCACGGCCTGCCGCGCGGCAGGCGCGCGTCCGGCGTGCGATACGCGGGAGGCGTATAGAAGACGAGCGTGCGAAGGTGCGCCGTGCCGGTGTTGCGGATCTCGTGCCGCTCGCCTTTACCGATGAGGATCAGCGTACCTGCCTTGAGCCGCGTGCGCCGGCCTTCGACGATCGCGACGCCGCGGCCGTCGACGACGAACAGCCACTGGTCCGCGCCGCGGTGGGCGTTGTCGGGGCCACCTTCGGAGTCGCCTCGCGGAATGACCATTTCGGCGGCCTGGCCGCGCCGGTTGTGCATCGCGAGGCGGAAGCCTTCGGTGAATCGCAAGGTCTTGCTTTGCATGCTTGCCTCCTCGGGTCAGGAACCGGGTGGATCGCGCAGCTTCATGAGATCTGCGCGGAAGCGCGCGAACTCCTCTTCGCCACGCGCGCCGATGCGCGCGCGCAGCACATAGGCGGGGTGCACGGTCGCGAGCGCCCACTGGCCCTCGCCGCGCTCGACCCACTCGCCACGCTGCTGCATGAGCCTGAAGCCGGAGCCGAGCACGACCTTCGCGGCGAGGCTGCCGAGGCAGACGACGATGCGTGGTCGGATGCGCGCGAGTTCGCGATCGAGCCATTGCAGGCAGGCGGCGACTTCCGCCGCATTCGCGCGCTTGTGCAGGCGGCGCTTGCCGCGCAGTTCGAACTTGAAGTGCTTGACCACATTGGTGACGTAGACCGTGCTGCGGTCGATGCCGACGTCTTCGAGCACCACGTCGAGGAGATGGCCCGCGGGGCCGACGAAGGGCCGTCCTTCGAGGTCCTCCTTGTCGCCCGCCTGCTCGCCGATGATGACGATCGGCGCGTCTTCGGGACCTTCGCCGAAGACCGTCTGCGTCGCCGGCCGCCAGAGATCGCAGGCGCGGCACGCGCGTGCGGACCGGCGGAGCGTGGTCAATGACGGCGGTCTGCGGATCGGCATGATCGAAGGGCGGCGTGCGGAGTGGGAGTGTGTGCCATGCGCGGCTGAACAGCGCCCAACCCCGCAGGCACGCGGCGGCTTCGTTCAGGCGGCGTCGAGGACGTGCGCCTAGGCTTGCGCGAACGCCACGCATGGAGGACACCATGGCACGCCCGATCTGGAACGGCACGCTGTCGTTCGGCCTGCTCAATATCCCCGTCGCGGTGATGAGCGGGCAACGGACCAACGACCTGCATTTCCGCATGCTCGATTCGCGCAACAACAAGCCGGTGCGTTACGAGCGCGTCAACGCGCAGACCGGTCGGGAAGTGCCGTGGAAGGACATCGTCAAGGCCTTCGAGTACCGCAAGGGAAACTACGTCGTGCTGGAACCGGAGGACATCGAGGGCGCCGCGCCGGAAAGCCACGAATCGGTCGACCTCGAAACTTTCGTCGAGGCCGACGCGATCGGCCCGGAGTACTACGAAAAGCCGTACTACCTCGTGCCGGGCAAGCGCGCCGAGAAGGGCTACGTGCTGCTGCGCCAGACACTCGAAAAGACCGGTCGCATCGGCGTCGGGGGTGTCGTGATCCGCACGCGCGAGTACCTCTGCGCGGTGCTGCCGCGCGGCAAGGCGCTCATGCTGAACCTGCTGCGCTATCCGTCCGAAGTGATCCCGCAGAGCGAATATTCGTTTCCCGCGAGCGCGCAGCGCGTCAATCGCAGCGAGCTGGCGATGGCCGAGAAGCTCGTCGAGGCGCTGTCGGGCGAATGGAAGCCCGAGCAGTTCAAGGATGAATTCCGCGCGCGACTCAAGAAGGTGATCGAGAAACGGCTCAAGAGCGGCAAGACGGTGGAGGCCGAACCGGAGGAAGCAGCGGCGCCGGCGGAGAAGTCGACCAACGTCGTCGATTTCGTTTCGTTGCTCAAGCAGAGCCTCGCCGAAGGCCGGCGCGCACCAGCGAAGAAGAAGGCGGCGAAGCGCACGACGCCGCGCAAGAAGGCCACGCGCAAGAGTACGACGCGAAAGCGCGCATGAGCGCGCGGCTCGCATATCGCGTTCAGCACACGCCGCGCACACTCGCCCAACGGTCGTCCAGGACACGCCATGCCCCTCGCCGAATACAAGCGCAAGCGCAACTTCAAGGCGACGCCCGAGCCCGCCGCCGGTGGCGATCGCGGCCACGGCATCTTCGTCGTGCAACTGCATCACGCGAGCCGGCGCCACTACGACTTCCGCCTCGAGCACGCCGGCGCGCTGAAGAGCTGGGCGGTGCCGAAGGGGCCGAGCTTCGATCCCAGGGTGAAGCGCATGGCGGTGCAGGTCGAGGATCATCCGCTGTCGTACGCGGGTTTCGAAGGCGACATCCCCGAAGGCAACTACGGCGCGGGCCACGTCGATGTCTTCGACCGCGGCACGTGGGAACCGGAAGGCAGCGTGCGCGAGGGGCTCGCCAAGGGCGAACTCAAGTTCACCTTGCACGGCGACGTGCTGCGCGGCTCGTGGGTACTCGTGCGCACGCGCGGCGACGGCAAGAAGCCGCAATGGCTGCTGATCAAGCACCGTGACGAGTACGCGGGCGAGCGCGAGGCCGACGATTTCGTCGACCCGCGCTCCGATCGGCCGCTGCCGCTGCGCGAGCGGCGCAAGGTCTGGCAGGACGCCGAACCCGAGCCGTCGCGGGCACTCGATCCGCGTGCGCGCGGGCGCGCCGAGACCATCGACGACGGTCCGTTCGATCCGGAACTGTGCAAGCCCGAATCGCAGGCGCCGGACGGCGACGGGTGGCTGCACGAAGCGAAGTGGGATGGTTACCGCATCCTCGCGTCGATCAAGGGCCGCCGCGTGCGCTTGTGGTCGCGCAACCGGCTCGAGTGGACCGACAAGGTGCCCGAACTCGTCGAGGCATTGCGGGGTCTGGGCGTGAAGAGTGCGCAGCTCGACGGCGAGATGGTCGCGTTGCGCGACGGCCGGGACGATTTCAATGCGCTGCAGGGGCGGCTTTCGGCGGAGCAGAAGGCGCCACTCGCGTACATGCTGTTCGACCTGCCGCACCTGGACGGCCGTTCGCTGCGGGAGCTGCCGTTGCTCGAGCGCAAGGCGCGCCTCGAAGCGCTTCTCGCCGAGCGCGGCAACGAGTTGCTGCGCTATTCCGCGCACCAGGTCGGGCATGGCGCCGCGGTCTACGCGCAGGCGGTGCGTGCGGGCCTCGAAGGCATCGTCAGCAAGCGCGTCGACAGCCCGTACCGTGCCTCTCGCAATGGCGACTGGATCAAGATCAAGGCGCGCCGCTCCGACGAGTACGTGGTGATCGGTTTCACCGAACCGAAAGGCAGCCGCAGCGGTTTCGGCGCGCTGCTGCTCGCGCGGCCGGGCAAGGACGGCCTCGAATACATCGGGCGCGTCGGCACGGGTTTCAGCACCGAGCAACTGCGCAGCCTGCGCAAGGATCTCGCCGGCACGCGCATCGACGAGACGCGGGCCGACGTGTCGAAGATGACCCGCGCCGACCGCGCCGGCGCAATCTGGGTCGAGCCGGTGCTCGTCGTCGAGGTCTATCATCAGGGCCTCGGCGGCCTCGGGCTGCTGCGACAACCGGCGCTCAAGACGGTGCGCGAAGACAAGTCGCTCGGGGATCTCGTCAAGGATGCGCGTGCGCGTGGAGCGAAGCCGCGTTCTGCGGCTGCGCGCGTGCAGAAGACCCCGTCCGCGCGGACGCGAGGGGCTGCGACGAAGAGCCCTTCCGGCCAGCGGACGAAGACGCCCGCCGGGTCGGACCCGGGCGACGTGCGCCTCACCCATCCCGAGCGCGAAGTGTTTCCGGGCGAGGGCATCACCAAGGCGGACGTCGCCGCGTACTACCGCGCGGTCGCGCCGTTGCTGCTTGCCGACATCGGCGACCGGCCGCTGTCGGTAATGCGCTGCCCCGATGGCACCGGCAACGCCTGTTTCTTCCAGAAACACACGGGCCGCGGCTGGGGCGACCATGTGCGCTCGGTGCTGGTGAAGGAAAAGAGCGGCAGTGATCGCTATCTCGCCGTCGACGACGCGATCGGCGTGCTGCAGCTGGTGCAGATGAACGTGCTCGAGTTCCATCCCTGGGGCGCGCTCGCGAGCGACCAGGCGCATGCCGATCGCGTCATCTTCGATCTCGACCCGCACCCGTCGGTGGCCTGGGCCGAGGTGAAGAAGGCCGCGCGCACCGTGCGCGATGCCCTTGCGGCGATCGGCCTGGAGTCATTCCTGCGTACGTCCGGCGGCAAGGGCCTCCACATCGTCGTACCGCTCGCGCCCGCCGTGCCGTGGGACGAGGCCAAACGCTTCGCCGAGCAGGTCGCCGACACGCTCGCGAGCGCCCGCGCGCGGACCTTCGTCAGCGTCGCCGGCGAACAGAAGCGCGACAAGCGCATCTTCATCGATTGGCTGCGCAATGCGCGCGGCGCGACCTCGATCGGTTCGTACTCGCTGCGCGCGCGCGCCGGCGCGCCGGTCGCGATGCCGATCGAGTGGAGCGAACTCGCGCGCCTCCCGAGCGGCGCCGCCTACGACATCCGCTCCGCGCTCGCGAAGATCAAGCGCCGCAAGCGCGATCCGTGGGAAGGCTTCTACCGCATCCGCCAGACACTGCCGTCGCCTTCGAACAAGGCGAAACGGAAGCACGCGTCGCGGCCTGTGGGCAGTAGCAACGCCTGAAACACGCGACGGACTCGAAGGAAGCACGACTCGGGCATTGACCGATCAGGTCCGCGGCGGGTCGCGCGTTCCGGTATCGACCGTCTCTATCCGGCCTTCCTTCGTGCCCTCGATGTCTTGTGTTCAATCCTTTCTCGGTCAGGCAGCCGAAGCGGGCAGGTGGTCCAGGAGTTTGTCCAGCGTGACCGGATAGTCGCGCACGCGCACGCCGGTGGCGTGATGGATCGCATTGGCGATGGCAGCGGCGACCCCGCAGATGCCGAGTTCGGCGACGCCTTTCGCCTTCATCGGCGAGGACATCGGATCGGTTTCGTCGAGGAAGACGACGTCGAGGTGCGGAATGTCGGCGTGCACGGGGACTTCGTAGCCGGCAAGGTCGTGGTTGACGAAGAAGCCCGCGCTGCGGTCGACGACGAGGTGTTCCGACAGCGCTGCTCCGACGCCCATCGTCATCGCACCGATGACCTGGCTGCGCGCCGTCTTCGGGTTGAGGATGCGGCCGGCCGCGCACACCGCGAGCATGCGCTTCACGCGCGTCTCGCCCGTCGCCGCGTCGACGCGCACCTCGACGAAATGCGCGCCGAAGGTCGATTGCTGGTACCGCTTGTCGAGGTCGCCGTATTCCATGCTGTCCTCGGCGACGAGTTCGCCGGCGCGCGCGGCATCGCTCAACGCGAGGTCACGCTCGCCCGCGCGCACGCGTCCGTCGACGAACTCGGCATCGGGCGGCAGCCCGAGCTTCGCGGCGACCGCCTCGCGCAGCTTCGTGCAGGCGGCATAGACGCCGGCGGTAGAGCTGTTGCCGCCCCACTGGCCGCCCGACCCGGACGACACCGGATAGTCGGAGTCGCCGAGGCGAACGACCACGCGATCGAGTGGTATGCCCATCATCTCGGCCGCGGTCTGCGCGATGATCGTGTAGCTGCCCGTGCCGATGTCGGTCATGTCGGTTTCGACCGTGACGACGCCGTCCTTGCCGAGGCGCACGCGCGCGCCGGACTTCGTCACGAGATTGTTGCGGAATGCCGCTGCGACGCCGAAGCCGACCAGCCAGCGGCCGTCGCGCGTGCTCGCCGGCCGCGGATTGCGCCCCTTCCAGCCGAATTTTTCCGCGCCCATCGTGAGGCAGTCGACGAGCCGGCGCTTGGAGAACGGCCGCTCGGGATGCTCGGGATCGACCTGCGTGTCGTTGGCGACGCGGAACTGCACGGGATCGATGCCGAGCTTCTCGGCTATTTCGTCGATCGCGATCTCGAGCGCCATCATGCCGGGTGCTTCGCCGGGCGCGCGCATCGCATTCGCCTCGGCGAGGTCGAGCACGGCGAGACGCAACGCCGTCATCCGGTTCGCGCCCGCGTAAAGCAGCCGCGTCTGATCGACCGCGGTCTCGGGCTTGCCGCCGGTCAGGTCGCCGGACCAGCTCTCGTGTGCGATCGCGGTGATCCGGCCCTCGCGCGTCGCGCCGATGCGGATGCGCTGGATCGTCGCCGGCCGATGCGTCGTGTTGTTGAACATCAGAGGGCGCTGCAGCGCGACCTTGACCGGCCGCTTCGCCGCGCGCGCTCCGAGCGCGGCGAGCACGGCGTCGGCGCGCACGAACAGCTTGCCACCGAAGCCGCCGCCGATGAACGGCGACATGAGGTGCACTTTCTCCTTCGGGATGCCGAGCGTCTTCGCGACGTCGGCGACGCCCCAGGCGACCATCTGGTTGGACGTCCAGAGGACGAGTGTGCCGCCGTCCCACAGCGCGGTCGAGGCGTGCGGCTCCATCATCGCGTGCGACTGGTCGGGCGTGGTGTAGGTCGCGTCGAGTTTGACCGGCGCTGCGGCGAACGCGCCATCGAAGTCACCGACGGACGTGTCGGGCTTGCCCGATTCCGGCTTCGAAGCCGAGTCCTTCGCGCGTGCGAGGTCGAACGCACCGTCGGCGCGCGCGTAGTCGACGCGGATGCGCCGCGCGGCCCAGCGCGCCTGTTCGAACGATTCGGCGACCACGAGCGCGATCGCCTGGTGGTAGTGCTCGATCGACGGGCCACCGAGCAGGGTCGCGGTGTTCTTGTCGCCCTTACCAAGGGGGCCCGCGTTGTCCGCGGTCACGATCGCGAGCACGCCGGGAGCGGCTCGGGCCGCGGAGAGATCCATCGAACGGATCGTGCCTTTGGCGATGGCCGCGCCGACGACGTAACCGTAGGCGGGGTGCGCGACGGCATCGTGATGTTCGTATGCGTAGCGCGCGGTGCCCGTCGTCTTCAGCGGACCGTCGATGCGATCGACCGGCTGGCCGACGACCGCGAGCCGATCGATCGGGTTCTTCGTCGCAGGCGTGTCGAATTTCATCGCGCGGTCCTCGCATCGGCGATCGCGGCGTCCAGCGTGCGCCGCGCGAGCGTGATCTTGAACGCGTTGTCGGGCGACGTGCGCGCGTCCTTCAGCAGGCCGTCGACGACGGCGCGCGGGTCGGACGCCAATGCGCGCTCGGCGTCGTGGTCACGCCACGGCTTGGGCGCGACGCCACCGAGCGCGACGCGGCCGCTGCCGTCCGGCTGGCGCACGAGCGCGACCGACACGAGCGCGAACGCATACGACGCGCGGTCGCGCACCTTGCGGTAGACGTGGGTGCCGCCGGGCGGCGGCGGCAGCACGACGGCGGTGATCAGTTCGCCGGGCTCGAGCGTGGTTTCGATGTGCGGCGTCGAGCCGGGCAGGCGATGCAGGTCGGCCAGCGCGAAGCGGCGCGTCGAACCGTCGCCACGGATCGTTTCGACTTCGGCATCGAGCACGCGCATCGCGACCGCCATGTCGCTCGGATGCGCGGCGATGCAGGCGTCGCTGGTGCCGACGATCGCATGCAGGCGGCGCCAGCCCGCGAGCGCGGCGCAGCCGCTGCCGGGTTCGCGCTTGTTGCAAGGCTGGTCGGGGTCGTAGAAATACGGACAGCGCGTGCGCTGCAGCAGGTTGCCCGCGGTCGTGGCGCGGTTGCGCAGCTGCGGCGACGCACCCGCGAGCAGCGCGCGCGCGAGCACCGGGTAGTCGCGCCGCACACGCGCGTCGGCGGCGAGGTCGGTGTTGCGCACCAGCGCGCCGATGCGCAGCCCGCCGGCGTCCGTCGGCTCGATCCTCGCGAGGTCGAGGCCATTGACGTCGATGAGGTGCGCGGGCGTTTCGATCTCGATCTTCATGAGGTCGAGCAAATTGGTGCCGCCGGCGATGAACTTCGCGCCGGGCACGCTCGCAGCGCGCGCGGCGGCCTGCGCGGTCGAGGTCGCGCGCTCGTAGGTGAACGCCTTCATGGGCGCGCTCCCGCGACCTCGGTGATCGCGTCGATGATGTTCGAGTACGCGCCGCAGCGGCAGATGTTGCCGCTCATGCGCTCGCGCAGTTCATCCGGCGTCGACGCCGGCGTGGCGGCGACATCGGCGGCCGCGTTGCTCGGGATGCCGCGACGCAGCTCCTCGAGCATCGCGACCGAGGAGCAGATCTGTCCCGGCGTGCAGTAGCCGCACTGGTAGGCGTCATGGTGCACGAACGCCGCCTGCATCGGATGCAGCCGGCCCGGCGTGCCGAGGCCTTCGATCGTCGTGATCTCGTCGCCGTCGTGCATGACGGCGAGACTCAGGCAGGCGTTGATGCGGCGGCCGCCGGCGATGACCGTGCACGCGCCGCATTGGCCATGATCGCAGCCCTTCTTGGTGCCGGTGAGATGCAGGTGTTCGCGCAAGGCATCAAGCAGGGTGGTGCGCGTGTCGAGTTCGAGTGTCTTCGCGGTACCGTTGATGCGCAGGCTCAGCGTGCGCATGACGGGCGCGTCGGCCTTCGCAGTGGCCACGGCCTGCGCGGGCGGGGCGCCGATCCAGCAGGCCGCGGCACCGCCGACGAGCAGGTTGCGGCCCAGCACTAGCGCATCGCGACGGGCGGGATCGACCGCATCGGATTCCTTCATGGAGGAACTCCCGGGAGGGCAACCCGGCCACGATGCGCGCGGCGCACTGAATGTGCGTTCAATCGCGCGGTGTCGCCGAAGGAGCTGCGCTCAGTCGCCGCCGTCGTCGGCGGTCTGCAGGTCGAGCGGGTCCGCGTCGTAGGCGATGAGATCGCCGGGCTGGCACTCGAGCACCGCGCAGAGCCTGGCGAGGGTCGAGAAACGCACGCCGCGGACCTTGCCGGAACGGAACAGCGAGAGCTGCGTCTCGCTGACGCCGATCGTCGCCGCGACGTGCTTGGCCTTCATGCCCTTGCGCGCGAGCAGCGCGTCGAACGTGATGCGGATCGGCATCAGAAGATCCCGTCGAGTTCGGCCTGCATCGCGGCCGCGCGTTCGAGCACCTGCGCCACCAGCGCGAGCGATGCGCCGAGCGCGCACAGCACCGCGCTACCGATGTCGTAGGCGATCGCATAGCCGGGATCGCTGCCGAACCAGCGCAGCAGGGTCGGCACGGCGAACAACGCGAACGCGGCACCGAAAGCGAGCATGAAGCCGACGCGGTGCAGTGCGGTCGCGATCACCGGCGTATGGAATGCGCCGCGCGCGAATCCGGCGAGGGCGACGCGGACCCAGGCGAGCGCCATGAGGTAGCAGCCCTCGGGGACCGCGACGGCGAGCTGCCGCCCTGCTTGCGCGAGGGTGGTCGCTTCGAAACCGCTGCGCCCGATCGCCGCCGCGACAGCGCCGAAACGTTCGGCGAGCAGCAGCAACGCGAGCCCGGCGAGCAGGATGTCGAGGGCGCGGGCGAGGCGCGCGCTGCGCGCGCGAAGCGGCGCGGGAAGGGGCGCGGGCATCGGGACATCGGGCATCGGAATTTAACCTTGACTTAAATTTCTTGCGGTCGTAGTTTAATTAAAACATAAATTCGACCGCGCCGAACCCATGCCGGCACGACCGGCCACCACGAGTACCGCCATGTCTTGCCTGCAGACCCGACAGCTGGTGCACCGCTACCGCGACGATCTCGTCCTCGACGGCATCGATCTCGATGTCCCCGAAGGCAGCATCTACGGATTCCTCGGGCCGAACGGCGCCGGCAAGACGACGACCTTGCGCCTCCTGCTCGGCCTGCTCGCCTGCGAGGGCGGCGAGATCCGCGTGTTCGGCCGGCGCCTGCAGGACGATCGGCGCGAGCTGCTGCGCCGGGTCGGCTCGATGATCGAAAGTCCGTCGTTTTACGAGCATTTGACCGCGCGTGAAAACCTGCTCCTGCTGCAGCGGATCCATCGCTGCCCGATGGCGCGGATCGAGGAGGTGCTCGAGCTGGTCGGCCTCGCCGGCACCGGTCGCAAGCGCGCGGGACTGTTCTCGCTGGGCATGAAGCAGCGGCTCGGCATTGCGATCGCGCTGCTGCACGGCCCGGATCTGCTGATCCTCGACGAGCCGACCAACGGCCTCGACCCGAACGGCATCGTCGAGATGCGCGCGCTGCTGCAGCGACTCAACCGCGAGCGGGGCATGACCTTGCTCGTCTCCAGCCACCTGCTCGCCGAGGTCGAGCGACTCGTGACCCATGTCGGCATCCTGCATCGCGGGCGCCTGCTGTTCCAGGGGCCGATCGATGCGCTGCGCACACGCCAGCGCGCGACGCGGTTGCTCGTGCTGCGCACCGACGACGACCCTGCTGCGCACGCGCGGCTCGTGCAGGCCGGTCACGTCGCGCGGATCGAGGAGCGCTGCCTCGTACTGCCCGGACTCGACGATGCCGGCGTCGTCGCGATCGTGCGCGACCTCGTCGGTGCGGGCATCGGTGTGCGCGAGGTCGGCGGCGCGTGCGGCGACCTCGAAAGCCTGTTCCTCGAGATGGTCGACCCGCCCGCCGCGCGGGAGGCCGCATGAGCGCCGCGTTCGTCGACGCGCTGCAAGGCGAATGGCTGAAGCAGCGTCGCAGCCTGGCGACCTGGATGGTGCTGGCCGGCGCGTGCTTCACGCCGGTGATCATCCTCCTCGTGCGCCTCGTGCGCCATGCCGGATTGCCGGTCCTGCACGCGGCCGCGGACTTCTGGACGAAACTCTGGTCCAGCGCGTGGGAGTCGTCGGCGATCTTCTTCCTGCCGATGGGCCTCGTGCTCGCGACGAGCCTGATCGTGCAGATCGAATTCCGCAACAACACGTGGAAGCAGGTGCACACCTTGCCGATCGGGTCCGCGACGATCTACTTCGCGAAGCTCGCGATCGTCCTGCTGCTGCTCGTGCAGTTCCTGCTCGCGTTCAACCTCGCGTTGTGGTTCACCGCTGCAGTGCCGGCCTGGATCGTGCCCGGGCTGAGGATGCCCGACGCGCCGATCCCGTGGGCTGCGTTCCTGCGCGACGACCTCGGCTACGCGATCGGCGGCCTGCCCATCGTCGGGCTGCAGTACGCGATCGCGTTGCGCCATCGCAACGTGATGGTTCCGATCGGCGTCGGCTTCCTGCTCTGGGTCGGCACGCTCGGCATGCTCTCCACGCGCTGGGGTTCGTCGAGTCCCTACGCGGCGACGATGCTGCAATACATCGGCGTGGCGAGTCCCGGCAGGCTGCCGCCGCCGGTACTCGACGTGCACGGGCTCGCGCTCGGCTATTTCGTACTGTTCACCGGCGCGGGTTACCTGCTGTTCGCACGGGCGCGGAGCAAGGGATGAGCACGGGTTTGCGCCCATCCCGCTGTCCGGCATCGGAAAGGAGGAAAAAGGGAACCGCCCGAAGGCTTTGCGAAGGCCTTCGACGGCCGCTCCGCTCATCGTCGGCGCGATGTCCTCAGGAGCTGCCGCCATGAACGCCCGCCTCGTCCTCGCCGCCTTCGCAATCGCCGCAACCAGCATTGCCCACGCGCAATCGTGCGCGCGGCACCTGTTCGTGAGCGGCTACTTTTCCAACAACGTCGCGATCTTCGACGCCTGCGACGGACGCTTCCTGCGCCAGCTCGACGGCGCCGGGCGCATCAGGGGCGCGCAGGCGGTGCGGCTCAATCCCGCCGACGACCTCATCTACGTCGTCAGCGAGATCAACGGCCAGGTGCAGCGCTACCGGCACGATGCAAGGTACGCGTTCGTCGACGTGTTCGCGCAGTTCACGCCCGAGATCGACCCCACCGGCATCGCCTTCGGTGCGGACGGGCGCGTCTTCGTCGCGAGCTACGGCACGAGCCGCGTGTTGGAGCTCGATCGCGCGACCGGGCAGGTGATCGGCATCGCGCTGCCGGGCGACAGCGGCCTGCTCGGCGCGGACAACGGGCTCATGATGAGCGGGGCGGGGGTGCTCTACGTGCCGGGCTATTCGAGCGCCAGCGTCGCGCGTGTGAACCCTGCGACGGGCGAAGTGCGCGCCGCGTTCGTGCCGGCGCGCGCGCAGGGCCTGCGGCGCACGCGCGGCATCGTCGACGAAGGCGCGACGATCCTCGTCGGCGGCGAGGGCAGCGGCGAGATCTATCGTTTCGACGCCGACACCGGCGCGTTCGTCGGCAAGGCGGTGACCGGCCTCGGCCTCCCGACCGGTCTCGCGCTCGACGCGGATGGCTCGATCCTCGTACTCAGCGGCACCAGCGTGATCCGTTTCGATCGTGCCAGCGGTGCCCGGCTCGGCGTGCTCGCCAGCACGAATGCAGGGGCGATCGACGGCGGCACGTTCATTGCGCTGATCCCGGTGGTCGGTGCTTCGGGCAGCATGCCGATCACGAGCGGTTTCACGGGCACCTGGGTCGATGCGGGCGTCACCGGCCAGCTCGGTCTCGGTCTTGAAGTGCTGCCGGACGACCGCCTCGTCGCCGAGATCTACACATTCGCCCCTCTCGGTGGCCAGGCGTGGATCGGCGGCGTCGGGCCGATCGATGGCGATCACGCGACGGTCACGCTGTCGACGATCGATGGCCCGGGCGGGCGTTTCGGTGCCGCCTTCGATCCCGCGCGCGTGCAGAACACCACCTGGGGCAGCGCGACCCTGCGCTTCAGCGACTGCAACCACGGCACGCTCGACTGGGATTCGGACGTGCCGGGGTACGGCAGCGGATCAATGGAACTCGTGCGCGTGACGATGCCGTCAGGCCTTGCCTGTCCTTGATGCTTCGGGGCGTTCGCGCGGCTGATGGGTGGTGATGGGCATAGCGGCTGCAGGCTGGCGCTTGCACCGCGCGTCGATGCACTCGGGGTGAAGGCTCCGCGCGCCGCGTTCAAACTGATTACGGCGTCGCCCGATTCGAAGACGGTGTCGCCGATGCCCGCTGAACGACTGCGGGTGCCCGGCGCGGGCGAGCGAAGCGAGGAGGACGAGGGGCAGGGCGGAGCGGACCGCGATGCGCGGCATGAGGGGTGCAGAATGCGGCGTCGTGGCGCGCTCCGTACAAGACGCACTTCCGGCAGCGAAAGCGTCATCGGTGCGGCATGGCCGGTGCTACAGTTCGCAGGTTGCATCCACCGGGAACGAAGCATGCTGTCATCCGGAACCTATCCCATCGGCACGCCCGGCCAGGCCTGGGGCGATGCCGAGCGTGCGACGTGGCTGGCGCGCCAGGTGCGCCGGCGCAGCTACGTCGACGAAGTCGCCAGCGCGATCGATCGCCTGCGCGACCGCTTCGACGTGGCCCCGTACGGCCAGCTCGACTATCCGCCCGAGCAGTTCGACGTGTTCGCGGTGCGCAGCCGCGACTGGGACCACGCGTTGCCGACGGTGCTCGTCACCGGCGGCGTGCACGGCTACGAGACGAGCGGCGTGCACGGCGCGCTGCGCTTCCTCGATCGCCATGCGCAGGACTACGCCGGCCGCGTGAACCTGCTCGTCGCGCCGTGCGTGAGTCCGTGGGCGTACGAGCGCATCCATCGCTGGAACCCGCTCGCACTCGATCCGAACCGTTCGTTCCGCGAGGACAGCCCCGCCGCGGAATCGGCCGCGCTGCTGCGCCTGGTCGCGCCGCTGCGCGACGCCGTGCTCGTGCACGTCGATCTGCACGAGACGACCGACAGCGACGAATCGGAATTCCGTCCCGCGCTCGCGGCGCGCGACGGCGTGCCGTTCGAGCCGGGCGAGATCCCCGATGGTTTCTACGTCGTCGGCGACAGCGAGAACCCGCAGACCGAGTTCCAGCAGGCGCTCATCGCCGCGGTGGCCAAGGTCACGCACATCGCGCCGGCGGACGCGAAGGGCGAGATCATCGGCTCGACCGTGGTCGCTCCCGGCGTCATCAACTATCCGCTGAAGCGGCTCGGCCTGTGCGCGGGCATCACCAACGCGCCGTACACGACGACGACCGAGGTGTACCCCGACAGCCCGCGCGCGACGCCCGAGCAGTGCAACGCGGCGCAGGCGGCCGCAGTCTGCGCCGCGATCGATTTCGCGCTGGCGCGCACGCCGCGCTGACCGGCGGCGTCGGGCGGTACGCGTGCACTGCGTCGGCGTCGACGGCTGCAAGGCCGGCTGGTTGGCAGTCGAGCGCACGTGCGACGGTTTCGCGTTCGCCGTGCACCCGGGTCCGGGTGAACTCGTCGCCGCGCACGCGGATGCGCACGTGATCGCGGTCGACGTGCCGATCGGCTTGTCGGACGACGGGCCTCGGGCGCCGGACGCCGATGCACGCCGCTTCGTCGGGCGGCACCGCGCGCCGAGTGTCTTCTCCGCGCCGGTGCGCGGCGTGCTCGGCGCGGCGACGTACGCCGAAGCGCTGCGCCTGCATCGGCAACTCGACCGCGAGCATCGCGGCCTCAGCGCGCAGGCGTTCGGCATCCTGCCGAAGATCCGTGCGTGGGACGAGGCGTTGCGTAGCGATCCCGACGCGAGGGCGCGCGTGTTCGAGATCCATCCGGAAGTCTCGTTCGCGGCCCTGAACGACGACGTCGGCCTAGCCGCGGGAAAGAAGACCGTGCACGGCCGCAAGCAGCGGCTTGCACTGCTCGGTCGGGTGTTCGACGAAACGGCGGTGCGCGCGCTGCTGGCCGCGGTCCCGCGCCGCGCCGCCGCGGCCGACGACGTGCTCGATGCGTTCGCGGCGCTGTGGTCGGCGGAGCGCATTGCGAACGGCGTCGCGCGCTCGCTGCCACCGACACCGGCGGTCGACGCGAATGGCTGGCACGTCGCGATCTACTACTGAGCGGAGCTCGCTGCGTTCGTGTGGAGCGGCTGCGGCCGCGATACCTTTTTTCCACCGATGGAACCGCCGATCGCGGCTGAAGTCGCTCCCACGTAAAGCAGGCGAACGCCCCGCGCACGCGCATGTCTCAATTCCCCGCGCCGAAGCGTTCTCCGACGACGGGCCGCAATGACGCGGTCCCTTTGTCGACAAAGGAGCTTTCCATGAAGAAGCTACTTGGCACGATGCGCGTTCGCACGGTGCTGTTCGGTCTCGTCCTCGGCCTTTCCGCGGCCTCCGCATGGGCGCTGCCGCCGGGCGGCGGTGGCGGCGGCCATGTCTGCATGATCGATCCGGCCAATACCGGCGCCTACCTCAGCTGTCTGAACTACTTCAGCTCCAGCTTCTGTTGCTGGATCTACGGCCTCTAGCCGGTCGCTTCGGGCGACAGGGACGTCACCCGAATCCGTTTCGCGAGAGGTGCATCGGCGGTTGCGAAGGACGGCGTCCGGCGATGCGGTGACGGGGGTGATGATGAACGGAACTCTGCGTGTGCTGCGCGGCGTCGCCTCGACGCTTGCGCTCGTCGTCGTCGCGGCTGCCT
Organism: Dokdonella sp.; assembly: GCF_051958935.1. GTDB lineage: Bacteria > Pseudomonadota > Gammaproteobacteria > Xanthomonadales > Rhodanobacteraceae > Dokdonella_A. The sequence goes on from NZ_JBQCFP010000193.1 coordinate 29,473, forward strand.
GCGGCTGGCTCGGTGTATCGGCGCTGCGCAGCTTCACCGCGCAGCCAGCGCTGCAGCCTGGCGACTACTCGGCGATCGTGCGCGACGCGGGCGAGCCGGTCGTGCTGTTCGCGACGACGACGTGTCCGTACTGCCGGCAGGCGCGTGCGTTGCTCGACGCGATGAAGGTCGAGCACGTCGTCTACGATGTCGACACGTCGCCGTCCGCGCGCTCGCTGTACGAACGATTGCACGCGAACAGCGTGCCCGTGCTCGTCACGACGAGCGTGCGCATCACGGGTTTCGACGAAGCGACGTACCGCGCGACGCTCGATGGGCACGTCGCCGGCGGTAGCTCCACGCACTGACGCGCAAGCGCAAGTCTCGACGAGCTGCCGCCGCATCGACATGCGGCGTCTACGCGCGTGAGCGCTGCTGGGCACGCCGCCCTGCGTCGGGCCATGCTTGCGAGCGTTGCGCCCACGCAAGTTTTACGACGAATTTACGCGTCCGCGCCTGCGCGGAATGGAGGCTTTACGCGCCCGCGACCCAGACTTTCGCGGTGGCCGATCCGGCCTCGTGAAGGTCCTGCATCACCATGCCCCGATTCCATCCGCCGCGGCGTCGCCGTGGCTTCCTGCTTCCGCTCGCGGTCGCCGCCTCGTCCGGCGCCGTGTCGACGGCGCAGGTCGTGACGTTCAACGGCAACGCCACGCTGACCACTGACTACGTCTGGCGCGGCAGCACGCAGTCCGACGGCGACCCCGCGGCGCAGGCCGGGTTCAAGGTATCCGCCGACAGCGGCTTCTATGCGTCCGCGTGTGGATCGAGCATCAAGTTCGCGCCCGAACTCGACGCGAGCACCGAACTCGATCTCACGCTCGGCTGGAGCAGGAAGCTGTCCGACGACTGGGCCGTCGACGTCAACGTGCTGCGCTACGTCTACCCGGGCACATCGGTCGACCTCGACTGGACCGAACTCGACGGCACGCTGACCTGGCGCAACAACTTCTGGTTCTCGGCCGGCTGGTCGAACGAGGCGCTCGGCTACGACCACAGCGGCCTCTACACCCAGATCGGCGCGCGCTTCCCGCTGGACGACCGGTTCCGCCTCGAGGCGATGGTGTCGCATTACTTCCTGAGCCGCGACGTCGTCGCCCGCAGGGGCTACACGCATGCGCAGGTGAATGCTATCTGGGCGTTCCAGGCGCCGTTCGAGCTGCGCCTGTCGGGCCACGCTACCGACAGCGACGCGAAGGCGATCTTCGGCGACGACTACGCGGGTTCGCGCGTCGAAGCCGCGTTGCAAGCTTCGTTCTGAGGAGGTCCGAACATGCCCGGCTGGTTGATGTTCGTATTCAGCTTGTTGGTCGTCCTGACCTTCATCTATCTGCTTTACGTCGTGCTGCGCCCGGAAGATTTCTGACTGCCACGACATCGCCACGCCATTCGGCGACAGGGTCCCATTGCCATGATCGAAATCGTTCTCGTATTCGCCGCGGCGATCGCCCTCGGCTGGCCGCTCGGCCTGTATCTCGCACGCGTGTTGCGTGGCGAGGCGTCGCGCCTCGACGTCGTGTTCGGCCCCCTCGAGCGGTTGGTCTACCGCGCGCTCGGCACCGACCCGCGCCTCGGCATGTCGTGGAAGGGCTACGCGCGAGCGTTCGTCGTCAGCAACGTGGTGCTCGGCGTGCTGGTCTGGCTGCAGTTCATGACACAGACGTGGCTGCCGCTCAATCCCGACGGCGTGCCGAACATGCGTTGGGACCTCGCGCTGCACACGATGGTGTCGTTCCTCACCAACACCAACCAGCAACACTACTCCGGCCAAGCGCAGCTGTCGTACCTGTCGCAGATGGTGGGCATCGTCGGCCTGCAGGTGATCACGCCGATGATGGGCCTCGCGATGGCGGTCGCGACCCTGCGCGGCCTTTTCGGCGGCCGCGACGCACAGGCCGCACGCGCGGATGCGCAGAGCCTGCCGGCGCAGGCGGTCCCCGCGGAGCGCGACCTCGGCAACTACTGGGTCGACCTTACGCGCGCGACGGTTCGCTTCATGTTGCCGCTGTGCCTCGTCTGGTCGGTGCTGTTGACTTCGCAGGGCGTGCCCGCGACGCTCGAGCGCGGCCCCACGGTCGCGCCCGTCGACGCGACGGTCGAACTGAAGGAGCAGCACATCCCGCTCGGGCCGGTCGCACCGATGGTCGCGATCAAGCAGCTCGGCACCAACGGCGGCGGCTGGTACGGGCCCAACAGTGCGGTGCCGCTCGAGAACCCGACGCCGTTCTCCAATTTCCTCGAGGTGCTCGCGATCCTCCTCGTGCCCGTCGCGGTCACGTTCATGGCCGGCGTCCTGGTGCGTCGGCGCCGGTTCGCCGTGCTCGTGTTCGGCAGCATGCTGCTGATGTCGGTCGTCTCGAGCGGGCTAGGCGCATGGTCGGAAGGCCATTCGGCGAGCACGCACGACATCGCGCTCATGGAAGGCAAGGAAGTGCGCTTCGGCGCCGACGCTTCGGCGCTGTGGGCGACCCTCACGACGCAGACGAGCAACGGTTCCGTCGACGCGATGCACGACTCGCTCGCGCCGCTGACCGGCGGCGTCGCGATCGTCGACATGCTCGTCAACGCCATCTGGGGCGGCATCGGGTGCGGCCTCATGCAGTTCGTCGTCTACCTGCTGCTCGCGGTGTTCCTCGCCGGGCTCACGACCGGTCGCACGCCGGAGTTGTTCGGACGCAAGATCGAGGCACCCGAAGTGCGCCTGTTCGCGCTGCTGATCCTGCTGCAACCGATCGTCGTGCTCGGTTTCACCGCGATCGCGCTGAGTTTCCCGTCGATCACGGCGAACTCGAATCCCGGTTTCCACGGCGTCAGCCAGGTGTTCTACGAATACGCATCCGCGTTCGCCAACAACGGTTCCGGCTTCGAGGGGCTCGGTGACGGCACCTACTGGTGGAACCTGTCGTGCACGCTCGTGCTGATCCTCGGCCGCTATCCCGCGCTGATCGTGCCCCTGGCGATTGCCGGCCTGATGTCGCGCAAGAAGGTCGCGACGGAGAGCGCGGGCACCTTGCACGTCGAAACGCCGACCTTCGCGCTCACCCTCGTCGCGGTGATCGTGATCCTGACCGTCCTGCAGTTCATGCCCGCGCTCGTGCTCGGCCCGGTAGCCGAACACCTGTCGCTCGCCGTTTCGTGAGGGAGGCCGCCGTGACCGATACTCCGCTCCACCTCGGCACCGCCCGCCGCCATCCTGCCGGTGGACTCGATGCCGCTGCCCTGCGCGCCGCGATCGCCGAATCGTTCCGCAAGCTCGCGCCGCGGCAGGCGATGCGCAGCCCGGTGATGGCCGTCGTGCTGCTCGGCACGCTGCTGTCCGCGCTGATCACGGTCGCCGCGTCGACCCACCGGGCATTCGGCATCGCGGTGACCGCGACGCTGTTCGTCACCGTGCTGTTCGCGAACTTCGCCGAGGCCGTCGCCGAGGCGCGCGGGCGCGGCCAGGCTGCGTCGCTGCGCGCGGCGCGGCGCGACCTGGTCGGCCGACGCATCGACGACGCCGGCAACGAAATGCCCGTGCCGGCGAGCGAACTGCGCGCGGGCGACCGTGTGGTCGTCTCCGCGGGCGAGTTCGTGCCCGCCGACGGCGAGATCGAACGCGGCGTCGCGACGATCAACGAAGCCGCGGTCACCGGCGAATCCGCGCCGGTGCTGCGCGAAGCGGGCGCCGATCGCAGCGGCGTGATCGGCGGTACGAAAGTACTCTCGGACGAAATCGTCGTGCGCGTGAGCGCCGAGCCCGGCGGCAGCTTTCTCGACCGCATGATCGCGCTCGTCGAGGGCGCGAACCGGCAGAAGACACCCAACGAGATCGCGCTGACGATGCTACTCGCGGCGATGACGTTGACCTTCCTCGTCGTCTGCGTGACCTTGCCGTTCCTCGCCGGCTTCGTCGGCGTGAAACTCGATCCTCTGCTGCTCATCGCACTGCTCGTCTGCCTCATTCCGACGACGATCGGCGGGCTGCTGCCGGCGATCGGCATCGCCGGCATGAACCGCGCGCTGAAGGCGAACGTGCTCGCCAAGTCGGGCAAGGCGGTCGAAGTCGCCGGCGACGTCGACGTGCTGCTGCTCGACAAGACCGGCACGATCACCCACGGCGACCGCCAGGCGACCGCGTTTCATGCGCTCGGCGGCATCGACCGCGAGCAGTTGCGCGATGCCGCGCTGCTGTCGTCGCTCGCCGATCCGACGCCGGAAGGAAAGTCGATCGTCCGGCTCGCGCGCGAGCAGCGCAGTCGCGTCGAGGATCCCGAGCAGGCGACCTTCATCTCGTTCAGCGCGCAGACGCGCATGTCCGGCGTCGACGTCGGTGCGCGTTCCATCCGCAAGGGCGCGAGCGACGCGATCGCGCGGCACGTGAACGCGCTCGGCGGCGTCGTATCGCCGGAACTCGAAGCGCGCGTCGCGCAGGTCGCGCGCGGCGGCGCGACGCCGCTCGTGGTCGCCGACGGCAAGCACGTGCTTGGCGTGATTGAGCTCTCCGACGTCGTCAAGCACGGCGTGAAGGAACGCTTCGCACGCCTGCGCGAGATGGGCATCCGTACCGTGATGATCACCGGCGACAACCCGCTCACCGCGGCCGCGATCGCCGCGGAGGCGGGCGTCGACGACTTCATCGCCGAAGCGAAACCGGAGGACAAGCTCGCGCGCATCCGTGCCGAGCAGGCCGCCGGCCACCTCGTCGCCATGATCGGCGACGGCACCAACGATGCGCCCGCGCTGGCGCAGGCCGACGTCGGCGTGGCGATGAACTCCGGCACGCAGGCGGCGAAGGAGGCCGGCAACATGGTCGACCTCGACAACGACCCGGCCAAGCTGCTTGCGGTGGTCGAGGTCGGCAAGCAGCAGCTCATCACGCGCGGCGCGCTGACCACGTTCTCGCTCGCCAACGACGTGTCGAAGTACTTCGCGATCCTGCCCGCGATGTTCGCCGCGACGCTGCCGTCGATGGCCTCGCTCAACCTGATGCGCCTCGCGAGCCCGAACAGCGCGGTGCTGTCCGCGCTCGTGTTCAACGCGCTGATCATTCCGGCGCTGATCCCGCTAGCGCTCAAGGGCGTGCGGTTCAAGCCGGCCAGCGCGGTCGCGCTGCTGCGCCGGAACATGCTCGTCTACGGCGTTGGCGGCGTGTTGCTGCCGTTCGTCGGCATCAAGGCGATCGATCTCCTGCTCGCCGCCATCGGAGTATGAACATGAACCACTCGCCGTTCTACCTCGATGATCGCACCTCCTGGCGCGCCGCCTTCGTCCTCGCCGCGATCGTGCTCGTCGGCTACGGCTTCCTCTATTCGCTCGCCGGCACCGCGCTCGGTCGCGCACTGTTCCCGCACGCCGCCACCGGCAGCCTGATCGAGCAGGGCGGCAAGGTCGTCGGTTCAGCGCTGGTCGCGCAGCCGTTCGCCGACGCGCGCTACTTCTCGCCGCGGCCGTCTGCGGCCGGGTACGACCCCATGGCTGCGGGCGGCAGCAACCAGGCGCGCAGCAACCCGGTGCTGCGCAAGCGCCTCGACGACGCGATCACGGCGGTGGCCGCGCGCGAGGGCGTCGCACGCGAAGCCGTGCCGGGCGACCTGGTGACCGAGTCCGGCGGCGGCCTCGATCCGCACGTGTCGCCGGCCGCGGCGCGGCTGCAAGTCGCGCGCGTGGCGAAGGCGCGCGGCCTCGCCGAGGCGGACGTCGCTGCGCTGGTCGAGCGGCACGTCGAGCGGCGCGAGTTCGGCCTGTTCGGCGCACCGCGCGTCAACGTGCTCGAACTCAACCTCGCGCTCGACGCACGCGGGCGCTGAACGCGGCACAATGCAGCGATGGACGATCCGCGCAGCGCCCAGGCCGACGCCCTCATCGGCGAACTGCGTCGTGAAGGCGCTGGTCGCCTCACGATCTTCCTTGGCGCCGCGCCCGGCGTCGGCAAGACCTACACGATGCTCGCCCGCGCGCGCGAGCTGAGGCGCCGCGGCGTCGACGTCGTCGTCGGCATCGTCGAGACGCACGGCCGCGTCGAGACCGCGGCCCTGCTCGAAGGCCTCGAGCAGCTGCCGCGCGGGCGCGTCGAGTACGCCGGGCGCATGCTCGAGGAATTCGATCTCGACGCGATGCTCGCACGCCGTCCCGCGCTCGCGCTGGTCGATGAACTCGCCCATCGCAACGTGCCCGGCAGCCGCCACGAGCGCCGTTGGCAGGACGTGCTCGAACTGCTCGACGCGGGCATCGACGTGCACACGACGATCAACATCCAGCACCTCGAGAGCCTCAACGACGTCGTGCACCGGATCACCGGCGTGCGTGTCGCCGAGACGGTACCCGACATCGTGTTCGACCGCCTGCGCGACATCGTGCTGGTCGACCTGCCGCCGCGCGAACTCATCGAACGCCTGCAGCAGGGCAAGGTGTACGTGCCGGAGCAGGCGACGCAGGCGCTGCAGGCGTTCTTCTCGCCGTCGAACCTCGCCGCCTTGCGCGAACTCGCCATGCAGACCGCGGCGGACCGCGTCGACAGCGACCTGCGCGAGGCGCAGGCCGCGCGTGGCCTGCCGGGCGCGTCGCTACGCCGGCGCGTGCTGGTCGCGATCGACGGCCGCGGCCAGTCGGAATACCTCGTGCGCGTCGGGCGCCGGCTCGCCGAACGCCGCGACGCGCCGTGGAGCGTGATCAGCGTGCAGGGCAGCGGCGCGGTCGACGCCGCGCGGCAGATGGAACTCGATCGCGCGTTCGCGCTCGCGCGCCGCCTCGGCGGCGAGACCGAGCTGTTGCACGGTTCGAGCATCGTCGACACGCTGCTCGATCACGCGGCGCGCAGCGGCGCCTCGGCGATCGTGCTCGGGCGCACGCGCGAGCGCCCGTTCGCGCGCATGCTCAACCGCACGCTCACGCAGCAATTGATCCAGCGCGGCGCGCATTACGAACTGACGATCGTCGGCACGCCCGAGGCGCGCGCGAAGTCGCGCCGCTCGCTGCGCGACCTGCGCGGCTGGTTGAATCGCAGCGACGCCGCGCTGGCATTGTTCGCGCCCGCCGCGGCGGCGGTCATCGCCGGCCTGGCCGAGCGCTGGGCCGGCCTGCACGACCTGTCGATGGTGTTCATCGTCGCGGTCGTGCTCGTGGCCGCGCGAACCGGCATGACCGCTGCGGTGGTCGCGGCGACGCTGTGCTTCGTCAGTTACGACTTCTTCTTCATCGAGCCGCGCTACACGTTCTACATCAGCGCGCGACAGGGCGTCGCGACCGTGTTCCTGTTCCTGCTCGCCGCGCTCGTCGCCGGGCGGCTCGCCTCGCGCCTGCGCGCGCAGGTGCTCGGGCTGCAGGCGGCGAACGTGCATGCGACCGCGCTGCAGGGCTTGTCGCAGGCACTTGCCGGCGCGGCCGACCTCGGCGAGGTGGTCGGCGCGGGGGCGCGCGCGCTCAAGCGTGCGCTCGGCGCGGATGCGTTGATCGAGCTCGGCGACGCGCCGCTGCGCGGCGCCGCGCTCGGCGACCGCGACCGCGCCGCGGCGGACTGGGCGCGTCGCAACGCGCAACCCGCCGGCCGCTACACCGACACGATGGCCGGGGCGGACTGGTGGTTCCTGCCGCTCGCGACCGGCGGTGCCGGCGCCGGCGTGCTAGGCTTGCGCTTCGAGGCGCAGCAGGCGCGGCTCAGTGCCGAGCAGCGCCGGCTCGCCGAGGCGATGGCCGAGGACATCGCGCAGGCGATCGTGCGGGTGCGCCTGGTCGGTGACCTGCAGGACGCGCGCATCACGGGAGAGACCGAGCGCCTGCGCTCGGCGTTGCTGTCGTCGGTGTCGCACGACCTGCGTTCGCCACTTGCGTCGATCATCGGCGCGGCGAGCAGCCTCGACAACTACGCTGCCGCGATGGACGAAGAGGACCGCCACGGCCTGCTCGAGACGATCCGCCTCGAGGGCGAGCGGCTCGACCGCTATGTCCAGAACCTGCTCGACATGACCCGCCTCGGCCACGGCGGCCTCGCGCTCAATCGGGACTGGATCGGCGTCGGCGAACTCATCGGCTCCGCGGTCGCGCGCCTGCAGCGCTACCAGCCCGACGCGCGCTTCGACATCGCGGTCGGCGACGGCATCGGGCCGATCTGGGTGCATCCGGCGCTGATCGAGCAGGCGCTGTTCAACGTGATCGAAAACGCGGCGAAGTTCTCGCCCGCGGGGGAAGCGATCGCTATCGCGGCGCGCGTGCTCGACGACGGCGCGTTGCGCATCGACGTGCGCGACCGCGGACCGGGCATTCCCGAGGACGAGCGCCGGCGCGTCTTCGACATGTTCTACAGCGTCGAGCGCGGCGATCGCGGGCGACAAGGCACGGGCCTCGGCCTTGCGATCTGCCGCGGCATGGTCGGGGCGCACGGTGGCAGCGTCGAGGCGCTGCCCGGCGCCGACGGGCGCGGCACGATCATCCGCATCACGTTGCCGCGCGTCGAACCCGCGTGACCGCCGCGGATTCGCGCCGCTTGCGCGCGAACGCTAGGATGGCCGCATGAGCGAGCCCGCCAACGCCGCCGCCGCGCGCATCCTCGTTGTCGACGACGAGCCACAGATCCGCCGCTTCCTCGACATCAGCCTGCGCGCGCAAGGCTATCGCGTCGAGACCGCGGCCGACGGCGCCGCGGGCCTCGCCGCGCTCGCAACGCACGGCGCCGACCTCGTGATCCT
>NZ_JBQCFP010000194.1:0-37970 GCF_051958935.1 Dokdonella sp.
GGGCATGGCCTGCCCATCGGCAATCTATCATCGCAGTTTTTCGCGAACGTCTACCTCAACGAGCTTGACCAGTTCGTCAAACACACGCTGCGCGCCAAGCGATACGTGCGCTACGTCGACGACTTCGTGCTCGTCCATCACGAGCTGGCGCAGCTTGATGCGTGGCGAGCGCGGATCGAGGCCTTCCTACGCGATCGCCTGCGCCTGTCCCTGAAGGCCGACCAGCGCCTGAGGCCACTGGGCGACGGCGTTGACTTCCTCGGCTACGTGATCTTTCCGACATATACGCGCGTAAGGCCGCGCGTCGTGCGCCATGCCTTCGAGGCGGTCCGCGCGGCGCGACGGCTGCATCGCCATGAACGTAGCGATCGACTGCGAGCCGTGGTCGCCAGCTATCTGGGCCACTTCGAACACGCCAATGCTCACCGCCTGAGCGAGCGACTCATCCAACTCGGAGATTCATCATGACCGCGACGACTCTTCCCCTTGTGGGCGAACTCGCCCCCACGCTGTTCCTCGGCCGTGCACTGGAGGAACGGATGCGCGCCGAGTGCACGTGCCATTTGTCGGCTCCGAAGGTCTGGATCGACCTGAACGAGCGGGCGAAGGAGATTGCCCAAGCCTCAGCGCCAGCGGATGCGCCGGTTGCGACGGATTGGCATGCTGCGTTCGATGAAGAGCGTAGGAAGTTCCAGCTTGAGACGTTGCGAACCAGTGAACAGGCCGATGTATTGCGCCGGATGATCGACGTATTGAAGGACGACCACGAGCCGGGACCGTGGTCGCGGAACTGCTCGCGATGCGCGCTCGTTGCCGAAGCTCGCGAACTGCTTGCAAGGCCGGTCAATGCTCCGCAGTTGCGTGGCTTCTCGGTTGAATGGCTGGCACGAAAGCTGGCCGAGAACGACGACACCGACGCGGCAGCTGTACCAGCCGCCCCACCCGCTCCTGCCTCTGGCGCGGTTAGCGATGAGGATGTGAGAGCCTATCGCAAGGCATCGAAAGATACTTGGCTATCGAACGAGGATATCCGTGCCGGTTTGGAATCCTTCGCCTCGCGCCACGCATCGCAACCTGCCGGAGCGGAACTTGACGACGCCCCGAAGGCGCTACTCAGGGAGCTTAGAGGACCGGAGCTGCGCAAGGCTGCAATTCGTTGGCGCGCAGAAAGGAATATCGCCCGGTCAGAGCTGCGCGGTAGAACTGCACGCATCGAACGAATGGAAAATGAACGTAACGGAATGTTCCGCGCACTTACTAACATGCGGGAAGAATGCAAGCGCCTTTCCGCATCGCCCGCGCAAGCGGTGAGCGTGCCGATGCCGAACACGGGGACGTATTTCCCGCGATGCGATCATTGTGGGTGCCTCGTGGAAGATCACAAGGCTCCGCAGTATCTGTGCCCCACCACAGCCGCCCCCTCTCCGCCGCAGCACGACAACGGGAGCGCGTAGCCCATGCGCCTGCTCACGCCCGCGTCCTGGTCCGAGAAGTACTTCGACGAGTCCAGCCGGCCGCCGGAGACGACCGTGCGCCGGTGGATGCAGAACGGGGCGGTCCCGGCCAAGAAGATCGGCGGCAGCTGGTTCATCGACGAGCACGCCTGGCTGGCCGGCGGCGACGAGCTGGTGCAGCGCGTCCTCGAGGCGGGGTAGCCTATGGGCATGGGCCGTCAGCGATCGAGCAGCCGGGCGGGTTGGCCGGCCAATCTCTACCCGTGCAAGAACGGGTTCAAGTACCGGCATCCGGTCAGCCGCAAGGACGCCTGGATGGGCACCGACCGCGCGCGCGCATTCGAAGCGGCGCGCAAGCTCAACGCGCTCCTCATCCCGTCCAACGATCTCGTCGCCCGCGTGGTCGCCCGGTCGGAGACGCTGGCCGACGCGATCGCGATCTTCCGCAAGGATGACATGCCGTCGCGCCGCTGGGGCGAGAAAACCGCCCTCGGGTACGACCAGATCCTGCGCCGCATCGAGCGCGAGCGCGGCACCCATGAGTGCTCCGCCTTCAGCGTGCGCGAATGCGCGGCGTACGTCCGCGAGGCCACCGAATCGGCGCGCGGTCGCCAGCAGCTGCGCCTGGTCCTTTCGTGGATCTGCGCGTGCGCGGTCGAGGAAGGCTGGATGGAAACGAATCCAGCCCTGCAGATCCGCAAGGCGCACTTCGAGCGCAAGCGCGATCGCCTCACGAAGGACGCGTACGAGGCGATTTGGGAGAAGGCCGAGCCGTGGCTGCGCAACGCCATGGACCTGAGCCTGCTGACCCTGCTGCGGCGCGAGGACGTCGTTTCGCTGCGCTTCGCCGACTACCACGATGACGCGCTCTGGGTCGTCCCGAGCAAGACCGAGGGCACCACCGGGAAGCGTCTGCGCATCGCCGCGGATGGCGCTCTCGCTGAGGTCCTGCAGCGCTGCCGCGACGGCGTCCTGTCGCCCTACGTCGTGCACCGCCTGCCCGAGAAGGCGCGGCCGCGGGAGCTCCGCGCTAAGGTCCGCGACCACCATACCCAGGTGCTGCCGGAGCAGCTTTCCCGGGCGTTCGCCGAAGCCCGTGACCGGGCCGAGATCGCCGGCGGCAACCCGCCGACCTTCCACGAGGTGCGCAGCCTGGGCATCGCCTTGCTCCGCGAGCAGGGCTGGAAGGACGAGCAGATCCAGCAGCTCGCCGCTCACTCTGACGTCGCTATGACGACGCACTACCTCGAGGGCCATGAGGCGCCATGGACGAATGTTGAGGCAGGTCAGGCAAGCTTGGGTTCCGGCAAGGCCAAATAGGCTTCGATTTCGTCGACGACGTCCTTAGCCTTACGCGAAGCATTTTCCAAGGAAGTGACCGCATTGTTTGAGGATCTTTGGCGATCTGCATCGCTACCTACGAAGGTTTGCCGACCCCAGTACTCGGCATCCCTCGCCAAAGAGTTGAACTGCTCTGTTTGCTCGACTACCGCAAGTAGTGCTTGGAGTTCACGTTCCTGGAACGACTCGACAGTCGGAAGCTTCGACGTGAGATACGGCAGTTTGTTTTCTCGGAGGGCCGGCAGGTTGTTTGTACTCGACAGAACTGCGAGCGCCTCCAATTCGCCGTCGGATCCTGCCAACAGCTTACCGAGAGCGTTTACGAGGGCGTCCTCGCCCCTGTGCCTTAGGATTACGCCACGCACCCATTCGATCTCGGCGCGTTTGAAGCGTCCGCGGTTGGTTTCCACTGCCTTATAGGCGATAGCTAGGCGACGGGCATGCCCGTGCAGCTCCGATTTTATCGCCTGCCTTACGCGAACAGTCCTACGGCCTTCCTTGATCCCGTCAGTGATGACGGGAGCCAGTACGCCGGCCAGCCAGCCCAGAAACCCATAGAGGAAGTTTTCTGTATCCATCTGCCCATTCCGCCATTGGTGTTAGGGAGGAAATAGGGAGGAATAGGGAGGCGCGGAAATCGGCACGCACCTAACTATCTGATCTGCAATGCAGTAATGGTCGGGGCGGCCGGATTCGAACCGACGACCACCAGTCCCCCAGACTGGTGCGCTACCAGGCTGCGCTACGCCCCGACGATGCTTTGCTGCAGGAGGCGGCCGTATCGGGCCGCTCCCGCTTGGGAGCCGACGATTCTAGCAGATGCTTTGCAGGCTCAGCGACGCAGGATCTGCAGCACTTCTTCCAGCTCCATGCGCACCTGGCGCACGATCTGGTTGGAAATGCTCGACTCCACCCGCGCCTGCGAGCCTTCCAGGCGCTGGCGCGCACCGGTGATCGTGAAACCCTGGTCGTACAGCAGCGACCGGATCTGGCGGATCATCAGCACGTCGTGGCGCTGGTAATAACGGCGGTTGCCGCGCCGTTTCACGGGCTTGAGGTTGGGAAACTCCTGTTCCCAATAGCGCAACACATGCGGCTTGACCGCACAGAGTTCGCTGACCTCGCCAATGGTGAAATAGCGTTTCGCCGGGATGACCGGAAGTTCGCTATTGCTGCCCTGATCCAGCATAGGCTTCGACCCGGACCTTCAGTTTCTGTCCCGGACGGAACGTCACCACCCGCCGCGCGGAAATCGGAATCTCCACGCCGGTCTTGGGGTTACGCCCTGGACGCTGATTCTTGAAACGCAGATCGAAGTTGCCGAAACCGGACAACTTCACCTGCTCCCCTTTTTCAAGCGCATCGCGTACGACTTCGAAGAACGCGTCGACGAATTCCTTGGCTTCGCGTTTGTTGAGACCGACGTCCAGAAACAGGCGCTCGGCCATCTCCGCCTTCGTCAACGCCATCCTACCCTCGCAACTTTGCTTTGCAAACCGATTCCAGTGCGGTAACCGCGAGAGCCGTGCAGCGGTCAGCGTCCTGATCCGTAAGCGTGCGGTAACGGTCCTGCAAAATCAAGCCAATAGCGAGACTTTTGATCCCGTGGCCGAGGTTTGGACCCGCGTAGCGATCGAACAGGACCACCTGTGCGAGCGTTTCGCCAACCGCGTCACGAATCGCGGCTTCCACGGCCGCATACGGCACCGCTTCAGGCAATTCGAAGGAGAGGTCGCGGCGCACCGACGGATAGCGCGAGACCGCTTCGGCGCGGGGAAGCTCGCGCGCCGACACCTTGGCGACGTCGAATTCGAACGCGAACACGTCTTCGTCGATATCGAGCCTGGCGAGCAGATCCGGGTGCAGCGCGCCGATCCAGCCGACCACCTCGCCGTCGCGCCGCACCTCGGCCGCCTGCCCCGGATGCAACCAGGTCGGGCCGCCGGGTGCGAAGCTGAACGCATCCGCGGCATTGGTCAACGCGAACAGCGATTGTGCGTCGCCCTTGACGTCGAAGAAGTCGAGTGCGCGCGCGTCGCTCGCCCAGTTTTCGGCGACCGCGCGCCCGCAGGCGACGCCGGCGATCCGGTCGCGCTCGACCGGCGAGGGATCCGCGGCGCTGCCGCCCGAGAACACCCGGCCGACCTCGAACAGCCGCACGCGCGCCTGCTGGCGGCGGCGGTTCGCCGCGAGCGCGGCGACGAGTCCGGGCAGCAGCGAGGTGCGCATGACGCCGAGATCGGCCGAGAGCGGATTGGCGAGCGCGACGGCGCCGTCGTCGAGTTGCCAGGTGCGCAGCAGGTCGTGCGGCACGAAGGCGTAGCAGATCGCCTCGGCGTAGTCGCGCGCGACGAGCTGCGCGCGCAGCCGCGAGATCTCCAGGCGTGCTTCCGGCAACGCCGGGCCGAGCAGTTCGCCGCGCGGCGCACGCGTCGGCACGCGCTCGTAGCCGTGCACGCGCACGACCTCCTCGATGAGGTCCTCCTCGATCTGGATGTCGAAGCGGTGGCTCGGCGGCGTCGCACGCCAGCCTTCCGCGGTCGCCTCGACCTGCATGCCGAGAGCACGCAGGATGCGCTCGACCTCCGCGTCGGCGACGTCGATGCCGAGCAGGCGCGCGAGGCGCGTGCGGCGCAGCGTGACCGCGGCCCGGGCTGGCAGGTCCGCCGCGAGGACGGCCTCGGTGACCGGGCCGGGGCGGCCGCCGGCGATCGCGAGGATCAGCGCGGTCGCGCGCTCGATCGCACGGCGCGGCATCTGCGGGTCCACGCCACGCTCGAAGCGGTGCGAGGCATCGGTGTGCAGGCCGAGTCGCCGCGCGCGGCCCATGATCGCGCCCGGCGCGAAGTGCGCCGCTTCGAGGAACACCGTCGTCGTCGTGTCCGTGACGCGCGAATCATGACCGCCCATGATGCCGGCGAGGCCGTGCACGCCGGCGCGATCGGCGATGACGAGGAAGCCGTCGTCGAGCCCGTGCTCGGTGCCGTCGAGCAGCTTCACGCGTTCGCCCGCGCGTGCGCGGCGCACCGAGATGGGCCCGTCGAGCTTCGCGTCGTCGTAGGCGTGCATCGGCTGGCCGAGTTCGAGCATCACGTACTGGGTCACGTCGACGAGCGCGCTGACCGGGCGCACGCCACTGCGGCGCAGGCGCTCGGTCATCCACAGCGGCGTCTTCGCGCCGGCGTCGATGGCCTCGATGACGCGGCCGCAATAGCGCGGGCAGTCCGCGCCGGCGTCGAGTGTTGCCGCGCGCGTTGCCTCGTGCGCGGCCGCGACGGGTGCGCTCGCCGGATCGTGCAGCGCACCGCCGAACAACGCGGACGCGTCGCGCGCGAGGCCGAGCACGCTGAGGCAGTCGGGCCGGTTCGGCGTGAGCTTGATCTCGATGCTCGCATCGGGGAGGCCGAGGTAACGTGCGAGCGGCGTGCCGACCGGCGCGTCGGCCGGCAATTCCATGAGGCCCGACGCATCGGCGTCGATACCCAGTTCCTTCGCCGAGCAGAGCATGCCGTTCGACTCGACCCCGCGCAGCGCGGCGCGCTTGATCTCCATGCCGTTCGGCATCGTCGTGCCGATCGTCGCGAGTGGCGCCTTCAGCCCAAGGCGCGCATTCGGTGCGCCGCAGACGATCGCGAGCGGCGCGCCATCACCCGCGGCGACTTCGCACACGCGCAGCTTGTCCGCGTTCGGATGCGGCGCGCAGGCGACGATCTCGCCGACGACGACACCCGCGAGCGCGCCGCCGAGTGGTTCGACGCCCTCGACCTCGAGGCCAGCCATCGTCAGGCGGTGCATGAGGGCGTCACGGTCGACCGGGATGTCGACGAGTTCGCGCAGCCAGTTTTCGCTAAATTTCATGATCTGAGCCGGGGATGGGGAGTGGGGAGTCGGGAATGGTCAAGACGGGCAATCGGGAGCCGGGCTGGCTTTTCGATTCTCCATTCCCGATTCCCCATTCCCATTCCTCAGGCGAATTGCCTGAGGAACCTGAGGTCGTTGTCGAAGAACTGGCGCAGGTCGTTGACGCCGTAGCGCAGCATCGCGAAGCGCTCGCCGCCCATGCCGAACGCGAAGCCGGTGTAGCGCTCCGGGTCGATGCCGCAGTTGCGCAGCACGTTCGGGTGCACCATGCCGCAGCCGAGCACCTCGAGCCACGACTGCGTGCCGTCTTCGCGGTCCCACCGGATGTCCACTTCCGCGCCCGGCTCGACGAACGGGAAATAGCTCGGCCGGAAACGCATCTCGAAGTCACGCTCGAAGAACGCGCGCACGAATTCGGCGAGCGTGCCCTTGAGGTCGGCGAAGCTCACGTCCTCGCCGACGAGCAGGCCCTCGATCTGGTGGAACATCGGCGAGTGGGTCTGGTCCGAATCGCTGCGGTAGACCTTGCCGACCGAGATGACGCGGATCGGCGGCGTGCGCCCGGTCGCCGCGCGGATCTGCACGGGCGAGGTGTGCGTGCGCAGGAGGCGGCCATCCGGGAACCAGAACGTGTCGTGCATCGTCCGCGCCGGATGGTCGGGCGGGAAGTTGAGCGCCTCGAAGTTGTACCAGTCGGTCTCGATCTCGGGACCGTCGGCGAGTTCGTAGCCGAGCCGCGCGAAGATCTCGATCGCGCGATCGAGGGTGCGCGTGATCGGGTGCAGCCCGCCGCGTGTTCCGCGCCGGCCCGGCAGGGTCACGTCGACGCGCTCGGACGCGAGCCGGTGCGCGAGTTCGGCCTGTTCGAGCGCCAGCTTGCGCGCGGCGATCGCATCGGCGATGCGCTCTTTCGCGCGATTGACCTCGGCGCCGCGTGCCTTCTTCTC
Source organism: Dokdonella sp. (assembly GCF_051958935.1). GTDB lineage: Bacteria > Pseudomonadota > Gammaproteobacteria > Xanthomonadales > Rhodanobacteraceae > Dokdonella_A. The sequence goes on from NZ_JBQCFP010000194.1 coordinate 7,604, forward strand.
TTCCGGCGGCAGCGAGCCGAGCGTCTTCAGCGCCGCGGTGATCGCGCCGCTCTTGCCGAGCAGTGCGACGCGCTGCGCGTCGAGCGCCTCGAGCGTGTCGGCCGTCGCGATCTGGTCGAGCGCGCGCTGGATGTCCTCAAGTACGTCCATCGGGATTCCCGTGGGTGGAACGCAAACGAAAACGGGGAGGAGGCCCTGGCCTCCTCCCCGCGTGTGCTTCGACTATCGGTCCGGTGCGGAAGGAACGTCGGCGCAACCCTGCACCACGCTCGTTCCCGCGGCGGACGATGGCAAAAACTACGCCGCCAGGCTGGCCTTGGCCTTCTCCGCGAGCGCACCGAACGCCTTGATGTCGTGCGCGGCGATGTCCGCGAGCACCTTGCGATCGATCGTGATGCCGGCCTTCTTGAGGCCGTTCATCAGGCGGCTGTAGGACAGGCCGAACTGACGCGCACCCGCGTTGATGCGGACGATCCACAGTGCGCGGAAGTTGCGCTTCTTCTGCTTGCGGCCGATGTAGGCGTACTGGTGCGCCTTCGTGACGGCCTGCTTGGCGACGCGGAAAACCTTGCGGCGCGCGTTGTAGTAACCCTTGGCCTTGCCGAGGATCTTCTTGTGACGACGGTGGGCGATGACGCCGCGCTTGACTCGTGCCATGGTCGATCCTCCTTACGCGTACGGCAGCATGCGGGAGACGCGACCGGCGTCTTCCTTGCGCACGTGGTTGGTCGCACGCAGGCCGCGCTTGCGCTTGGTGGCCTTCTTCGTGAGGATGTGGCTCTTGAACGCGTGGCCGCACTTGAACTTGCCGGACGCGGTCTTGCGGAACCGCTTCGCAGCGGCCCGGTTGGTCTTCATCTTGGGCATGACCCAACTCCTTCGGTGATTTTCGTTACTGGCGCGAGCGGTGGCGTTCGCCACGCTTTCCGTCCTGCTCGTTCCGGCTTGTGTGACCCGGACTCCGGGTCCCGTCCTGTCTTGCACGTGTGCGCCGTCCTGGCGCGGAATCCGCGGCGTCCTCGCCGCATTTCTCGCAAAAGCAGCTACTGCGGCTGCTTCTTCTTCGGAGCGACCATCATGACCATGAGGCGCCCTTCCATCCTCGGGTACTGCTCGATCACCGCTTCCTCGGCGATTTCGGCGGCGATCTTCTTGACCATCGCCTCGCCCAGTTCCTGGTGCGTCATCTCGCGACCGCGGAAGCGGATCGTGATCTTGACCTTGTCGCCCTCCTCGAGGAAGCGGCGCAGGTTGCGCAGCTTGATCTGGTAGTCGCCGATGTCGGTGACCGGGCGGAACTTCAGTTCCTTGATCTCGACCTGTTTCTGCTTCTTCTTGGCCGCGTGCGCCTTCTTCTGCGCCTCGAACTTGAACTTGCCGAAATCCATGATGCGGCAGACCGGCGGGTCGCCGTTCGGTTGGATCTCGACCAGATCCAGGCCCGCGTCCTGGGCCATGGCGAGCGCTTCGTCACGGGACAGGATTCCGACCTGCTCCCCTTCGGCGCCAATCACGCGGACTCGCGGAACACGGATTTCGTGGTTCCTGCGGTTCGGCTTGCTATCGGTGGCGATACGTCAATCCTCCAAGGGAAATCGTTCCCGGGCGCGCCCGTTCAGGTTCGGGAGCACTCGGCCTCAAGACGTTCGACGAAGGCGGAAAGCGGCATGGAGCCGAGATCCTCGCCCGCGCGCGTACGCACGGCGACGGCCCCCGCCTCCCTTTCCCGGTCGCCCGCGACGAGGAGGTAGGGCACCTTGTCCAACGTGTGTTCGCGGATTTTATAGCCGATCTTCTCGTTTCGCAAATCGGCCTCGACTCGGAAACCTTTAGCCACAAGGGCTTGCGCCACTTCGCTCACGTACGGGGCCTGGGCGTCGGTGATGTTCATGACGACCGCCTGCACCGGCGCCAGCCACGGCGGGAACGCGCCGGCATGGTTTTCGATGAGGATGCCGATGAAACGCTCCATCGCGCCGCCGATCGCTCGTGGGCGCATGACCGGATGCCGTTTCTGGCTATGCTCGTCGACGTACTCGGCGCCGAGGCGCCCTGGCATCATGAAATCGACCTGCATGGTGCCGAGCTGCCAGGTGCGGCCGATCGCGTCCTTGAGGTGGTATTCGATCTTCGGCCCGTAGAACGCGCCTTCGCCCGGCAGCTCCTGCCATTGGACCCCGGCCGCGCGCAGCGCAGAGCGCAGTGCGTTCTCGGCCTTGTCCCAGGTCGCATCGTCGCCGAGGCGCGGTTCCGGGCGCAGGGCGATCTTCAGCTGCACGTCGCTGAAGCCGAATTCGGTGTAGACCTGCATCGCCTGGCGATGGAATGCGGTCACCTCGGCCTCGATCTGGTCCTCGGTGCAGAAAATGTGGCCGTCGTCCTGGGTGAAGCCACGCACGCGCAGGATGCCGTGCAGCGCGCCCGACGGCTCGTTGCGGTGGCAGGCGCCGAATTCGCCGTAGCGGATCGGCAGGTCCCGGTAGCTGTGCAGCGTCGAGTTGAACACCTGCACGTGGCCAGGACAGTTCATCGGCTTCAACGCATACGTCCGCTTCTCGGACTCGGTGAAGAACATGTTGTCCTTGTAGTTGTCCCAGTGGCCCGAACGCTTCCACAACGACACGTCGAGGATCTGCGGGCAGCGCACTTCCTGGTAGCCGCTCTCGCGGTACACCTTGCGCATGCGCTGTTCGACGACCTGCCAGATCTGCCAGCCCTTGGGATGCCAGAACACGAGACCGGGCGCTTCTTCCTGCAGGTGGAACAGGTCGAGCTGCCTGGCGATCTTGCGGTGATCGCGCTTCTCCGCTTCCTCGAGCTGGTGCAGGTAGGCCGCAAGGTCCTTGTCGTTGAGCCAGGCGGTGCCGTAGATGCGCGAGAGCATCTCGTTGCTGGAATCACCGCGCCAGTACGCACCGGCGACCTTCATGAGCTTGAAGCTCTTGAGCCGGCTCGTATTCGGCACGTGCGGGCCGCGGCAGAGGTCCGTGAACTCGCCCTGCTCGTACAGCGACAGCGCCTCGTTCGCCGGAATGCCCTCGATGATCTGCGCCTTGTACTCCTCGCCCTTGGCGCGGAAGAACGCGACCGCCTCGTCGCGCGGCATCACTGAACGCGATACCGGCAGGGCTTGCGCGGCGATCTTCCTCATCTCCTCCTCGATCGCGGCGAGGTCATCGGGCGTGAACTGCCGCTCGAACGCGAAGTCGTAATAGAAACCGTTGTCGATAACCGGGCCGATCGTGACCTGCGCCGACGGGAACAGCCGCTGCACCGCCTGCGCGAGCAGGTGCGCGGTCGAATGCCGGATGATCTCGAGCGCCTCGGGGCTCTTCTCGGTGACGATCTCGAGGCGCGCGTCGTGGTCGATCACACGGCTCGTGTCGACGAGCTGGCCGTCGATCTTGCCCGCGAGCGCGGCCTTGGCGAGGCCGGCGCCGATCGATGCGGCGACGTCCTGCACGCTGGGCGGGTGGTCGAACTGCTTCTGGCTGCCGTCCGGGAGCGTGATGCTGATCATGGGATGTTCTTCCGGTTGCGAAGCCGCCGCGGCGGCCTTCGGCCAAGAAAAAAATGGGCGCCCAGGCGCCCTTTTTTGTTCATTACGGGAAACCTTTCGCGGATATCAGTCGATGATGTCGAAGGTTCGCGTCATGGTGATCGTGTTCTTTCGAACTACGGCTCCCGGGATCTCCCGGCCCGAAAGCCGGCTCATGCTTCACTTCAAGAGTCCGGCCATGGATGGCCGGTTCTCCTTCCAGCTTCCGCCATCGGGTCGATGGCACAAGTAACTGGTGGGCGGTACAGGGATCGAACCTGTGACCCCTACCATGTCAAGGTAGTGCTCTACCGCTGAGCTAACCGCCCGCATCGCAGGTCGGGACCTGCGAGGGGCGCGCAAGGTAGCACAGGCTCCGCGGCAGGACAACCGCTTCTTGCACGAGTCAGGCGCTGCGCAGCGTCGCCGCTTCGCGGAGCCGTCGCCAGGCCCGCAGCAGGCGGCCGGTGGTCGTCGCAATGGGTTCCTGCCGAGGCGCGTCGACCGCGTGCCGCTGCAGCAGGTCCGATTGCGCGCGCAGGTGCGCGTGCCGTTCGAGCGCGGCGGCGAGACCGCGCCGCAAGAGTTCGCGCGGCGCCGGCTGCAGCAGGAAGCGGAACACCTGCCCCTCGTTGATCAGGCCGATCAGCAGGCGGCTGTCGCGCAGCGACGACACGACGATCGCGAGCGTCGCCGGCCGCAGCCGCTTGAGCTGCTTGAGGGCGTCGGCGACGTCACCGTCCGTGCTCGACAAGCGCGCGATCACGACCGCGACGTCGTGGTCGGCGAGCAATTCAAGCGTGCTTTCCAGGTCGAACGCGTGCTCGACGCGTACCGCGGCCGGCAGCACGTCGCGCACCTGCGCGGCGAGCGAACCTTCGTTGTCGAGAACGGCGATGCGCGCGGCGATCGGCGCGTTCCCCACGACGGGCGGCGGAGGCACGGCGAGGCGCGCGACGGCGAGCGCGAAATCGTGCTGCGCGACGCGCGCGGCGTGCTCGACCGTGTCGACGAGGTAACGCGCGACCCACGGCTTCTCGATGAAGCGCCAGATCTCCCCGTCATTGACCGAGGCGGTGACCGCATCCATGTCGGCGTAGCCGGTCAACAGGATGCGCATCGTCGCGGGCGACTGCGCCGCGACTTCACGCAGCACCTCGACGCCGGTCATGCCGGGCATGCGCTGGTCGCTGACGACGACGTGCACGGGCCGCCGGCGCACCCACTCGGCCGCTTCGCTCCCCGAGGTCGTCGTGAGGATCTCGCACCGGCCGCGGAACAGCATGCGCAGCGAACGCAGGATGCGCTCCTCGTCGTCGACGAACAGCACGCAAGGAAGCGATGCGTTCACGGCACCGCCCCGGCCGCGCCGGACACGGGCAGCACGACGAGGAAGCGCGTGCCCGTGCCCGGCTTCGAACTCACGCGGATCGCGCCGCCGTGCTGCTCGATGATCTGGTGCGAGATCGCGAGCCCCAATCCCGTGCCCTGCCCGACGGGCTTGGTCGTGAAGAACGGGTCGAACACCCGCGGCAGGTGCTCGGCCTCGACGCCCTTGCCATTGTCTTCGACCACGACGAGCACGCGCCGGTCGAGCGCCTGCGTCGCGACGACAATGCGTCCGCGCTCGTGCTCGATCGCCTGCGCCGCGTTGCTGAGCAGGTTGAGCAGCACCTGGTTGATCTGCGCGGGGGCGCAATCGAGCAGCGGAATCTCGCCGAGCTTGAGCACGACCTCGATGTCGCGCTTGCGCAGCACGTGGGCGACGATGCGCAGCGCGCCCTCGACGAGGCGGTTGATGTCGGCCTTCTGCAGGCCGGCTTGGTCGAGGCGGCTGAAGTCCTTGAGGTTGAGCACGAGCTCGCCAATCTGCCCGACGCCGTGCACGGTGTCATCGAGCAGGCCGCACAGGTCGTCCAGCGCGGCCGCGTCGACGCGCGTGCGCAGGTGGCCGACCTCGGCGAAAAGCGTGTCGAGGTCGCCATCCGGCTCCGCGTCGCCGGCCAGCGCGTCGATGACCGCCTGCTGCGCCGACACCAGCCGAGCGGCGTCGCCGAGCGCGGTGCGCGTCATCTCGACGTTGTTGCGCACGTAGCCTAGCGGTGTGTTGATCTTGTGCACCAGCCCCGCGACCATCTGGCCGAGCGAAGCCATCTTCTCCGACTGCACGAGCTGCGACTGCGACGACTTCAGGCGTGCGTAGGCGCGCTCGAGTTCGCGCGTGCGCTCGGCGAGGCGATGCTCGACCGTATGCAGCACGTCGATCACGAGGCCGGTGCCGGCGTAGCCAGAGTCGTCGACGAGGACGAAATCATCCGTGATCGGGCTCTTGACATGTGAGGCGATCGTGCGCGCGGCCTCGTCGATCGAAGTCGACAGCGGCAACACGAGCGGGGCGCGATCCATCAGCGCGGTGATCGGCCGCCGCCCGTACAACTCGCGGCCATACGGCTGCAGGAACACGCGCATGAGTTCGTAGCGGCTGATCATGCCGACCGGCCGGCCGCCGACCGCGACGACCGGCAGGCTCAAGAGCCCGGCGTGGCGCGGATCGAGGAACCGCTGCGCGACGTCGAGCACGCTCGTCTCGGGGCGCACCGGTTCGGTCGCGAGCAGCAGGCCGGCCAAGCCGGGCAACGGCGCGCGCTCGCGCGCACCGGCGACGTTGGCGGCGCCGCGCGGAGCGGCGTCGGAGGCGATCGGGGCGGTCGGGAACGCCTGCAGGGCGGCAGTCATCGCGGCGAGGAATCTTCGGCGGGCGCGCGGCACGCGCGGATAACCGGAACAGGCGCAGCCTAGGTCAGGCGCGCGACAGGCGTGTGACGAAGTTGACGCCGCACGCGACGCTCAGCCGATCAACCCCTGCTCGCGGATGCGATGGATCTCGTCGCGCAGGCGCGCCGCGTCCTCGAATTCGAGGTCCTGCGCGTGCTTGTACATCTGCGCCTCGAGCTGGCGGATCTTCGCGGCGACCTGCTCGGGCGTCAGCAGGCGGTAATCCGGCGCGGCATCGGCGACCTTGCGCTGGCTGCCGCGGCCGCGGCCACGCCCCTGCTCCGCGTCGCCTTCGGCGCGCGCGCCTTCCATGACGTCGGTGACCTTGCGCACGACCGAGGTCGGCACGATGCCGTGCGCTTCGTTGTACTCGACCTGCTTGGCGCGGCGGCGATCGGTCTCGTCGATCGCCGCCTGCATCGAACGCGTGACGTTGTCCGCGTACAGGATCGCCGTTCCGCGCAGGTTGCGCGCGGCGCGCCCGATCGTCTGGATCAGCGAGCCCGTCGAGCGCAGGAAGCCTTCCTTGTCGGCGTCGAGGATCGCGACCAGCGAGACCTCGGGCATGTCCAGGCCCTCGCGCAGCAGGTTGATGCCGACCAGCACGTCGAACTTGCCCAGGCGCAGGTCGCGGATGATCTCGACGCGTTCGACCGTCTCGATGTCCGAGTGCAGGTAGCGCACGCGGATGCCATGGTCGCCGAGGTACTCGGTGAGGTTCTCGGCCATGCGCTTGGTCAGCGTGGTCACGAGCACGCGGTCGCCGAGCGCGATGCGCTCGTGGATCTCCGACAGCAGGTCGTCGACCTGGGTGCGAGCGGGGCGGATCTCCACGCGCGGGTCGACCAGGCCGGTCGGCCGCACGACGAGTTCGACGACGTTGCCCTGCGACTTGTCGATCTCGTACGGTCCCGGCGTCGCCGACACGAACACCGTGCGCGGCTCGCGTTCTTCCCACTCGGCGAACTTGAGCGGCCGGTTGTCGAGCGCGGACGGCAGGCGAAAGCCGAACTCGACCAGCGTCTCCTTGCGGGAGCGGTCACCCTTGTACATCGCACCGATCTGCGGAATCGTCACGTGCGACTCGTCGACGACGAGCAGCGCGTCCGGCGGCAGGTAGTCGAACAATGTCGGCGGCGGTTCGCCAGGCTGGCGCCGCGTGAGATGGCGCGAGTAGTTCTCGATGCCGTTGCAGTAGCCGACCTCGGCCATCATCTCGATGTCGAAGCGCGTGCGCTGCTCGAGGCGCTGCGCCTCGACCAGCTTGTTCGCCGAATGAAGGTACGCGAGGCGATCCTTTAGCTCGGCCTTGATCGTCTCGATCGCGTTGAGCACGCTCTCGCGCGTCGTCGCGTAGTGCGTCTTCGGATAGACCACGTAACGCGGCACCTTGCGAAGCAGTGCGCCGGTGAGGGGATCGAACAGCGACAGGTTCTCGACTTCGCCGTCGAACAGTTCGATGCGCAGCGCCTCGGTGTCCGATTCGGCCGGGAACACGTCGATGACCTCGCCGCGCACGCGGTAGGTGCCGCGGCGCAGGTCCATGTCGCCGCGCGTGTACTGCAGTTCGGTCAGGTGGCGGATCAGCTTGCGCTGGTCGATGTGCTCGCCGCGCGCGAGGATCAGGCGCATCTGCAGGTAGTCCTCGGGATCGCCGAGGCCGTAGATCGCCGATACCGTCGCGACGATGAGCGCGTCCGGGCGCGACAGCAAGGCCTTGGTCGCGGCGAGGCGCATCTGCTCGATGTGCTCGTTGATCGACGCGTCCTTCTCGATGTAGGTGTCGCTCGAGGGGACGTAGGCTTCCGGCTGGTAGTAGTCGTAGTAGCTCACGAAGTACTCGACCGCGTTGTGCGGGAAGAACTCCTTGAACTCGCCGTACAGCTGCGCCGCGAGCGTCTTGTTCGGCGCCATCACGAGCGTCGGCTTCTGGATGCGTTCGACGAGGTTGGCGATCGTGAACGTCTTGCCCGACCCGGTGACGCCGAGCAGGGTCTGCTGCGCGAGGCCGGCCTCGAACCCTTCCTGCAGGCGCGCGATCGCATTCGGCTGGTCGCCCGACGGCTTGAATGGGGACACGAGCTGGAAACGTTCGATCATCGCGATCTCCACGCGGGCGTTCAGTATAGGGGTGCAGGTATCGCGACGATCGCGCCGGGCGGCACGCGGATTTCCTACATTCAGTACATGAGGGCGGCGATCGTCGAAGCAAGCGCGCCTTCCTAGCATCGCCGGGCACTCGAAACGGAGGCCCGCATGCACCACGCCCACGCCCGCCGGCGCGGCTACACGCTCGTCGAACTCGTCATCACGCTCGCGATCATCGCCACGCTGGTGACGATCGCACTGCCCGCATTCGGACGGCTGATCGGCCGCACCCACGGCCAGGCCGCGCGCAGCGACCTCGAGGTTTCGCTGAACCAGGCGCGGTTCGCCGCGGTCAGCCGCCACCAGCACGTGGTCGCCTGCCCGAGCAGCGATTTCGTCGACTGCGAGCCGACGACTCATTGGCATCCGGGCTGGCTCGTGTTCGCCGATCTCGATCGCGACGGCCATCGCAACGCCGACGAACCCGTGATCGCGACGAACCAGGCGCGCGACACCGGCGTCGGCATCGTCGGCACGATCGGCCGCCTGCGCGTGGACTACCGCCCCGACGGCAGCGCGATGGGTTCGAACGTCACCTTGACCGTCTGCGATCGCGGCGCCGGATCGGGCGAGGCGTCGACGATCGTGGTGTCGGCGACCGGACGGGTACGCCACGGCCGGGCGACGGCCGTCGCCGCCGCGGCCTGCCTCGCCGCCGCGGGATGAAGGCTTGACGACCAGCCGCTCAGGACCCAGAATACGCGGCTCGCCCGAATAGCTCAGCTGGTTAGAGCACTTGACTGTTAATCAGGGGGTCGTTGGTTCGAGTCCAACTTCGGGCGCCAGTCATGCGAAAGGGCCGCAGCGATGCGGCCCTTTCTTTTTTTCGGCGTCGGCCCGGCTCATGGGCAGCGCGACTCCGCGTGGGCGTGAATGACAGCGACGCCATCGGCGCCGTCGTCGATACGCGCCGTTGCGGCAAGGCGAACGGTGGTCGCGCCGCGCCGAGCCGCGCCTGTGCGGGGCCGAATCATCCTATGATTCCCCGATGGGTCCGAGCCGCCGCATGCCGCATCGATGATGAACCGCCAGCGCCAGTTCTGGTTGCTGCAAACCGGGGCGTGGACCGCCTATGGGCTCGAGACCTTCCTGTCCGAAATGGGTTACGGGCGGCCGCTCGACATGTGGCGGCTCAATGCCTACGACGCGGTCTGCGGCTTCCTGCTCACGCTCGGCATCCGCGCGGTACTCAAGGCGACCTGGACGCATCCGCCGGCGCAGCGCGTGCGCTGGGGCATCGCGGCCCTCGTCGTCGCCTCGATCGTCGGGGGCTACGCCTGGTGGCTCGCGGTGTCGACCATGTGCGTGGAGTGCAAGCCGCCGAAGAGCGCACTCGGCTATCTCTCGTACTTCTTCGGCTGGTTGCAGTTGCTCGTCGCCTGGACCGGCGCCTACGTCGGCATCAAGCTCGCGCGCCAACTGCAGCACGAGAAGGAGACCGCGCTGCAGGCGACCGCGATGGCGCACCAGGCGCAGCTGCGCATGCTGCGCTACCAGCTCAACCCGCATTTCCTCTTCAACACGCTCAACGCGATCTCCACGCTCGTGCTCGACGGCCGCAGCGAGCAGGCGAACGGCATGGTCGGCGCGCTGTCCGGCTTCCTGCGCTATTCGCTCGACAGCGACCCCGAGCAGAAGGTGTCGCTCGAGCAGGAGATCGGCTCGATCCAGCGTTATCTCGCGATCGAACAGGTGCGCTTCGGCGATCGCCTCAAGGTCGGCATCCTGGTGACGCCGCCCGCGGGCGACGCCCTCGTGCCGAGCCTGATCCTGCAGCCGATGATCGAGAACGCAGTCAAATTCGGCATCTCCAAGCGCGAGGAAGGCGGCCGCATCGAGATCATCGCGCGCGTGGTCGACGGCGGTGTGCTCGACATCGTGCTGCGCGACAACGGTCCGGGCAGCCTCAGTTACCGTCCCGAACGCAGCGACGGCCAGGGCGTGGGCATCACCAACACGCGCGAGCGCCTGCGCGTGCTGTACGGCGATCGCCAGCACTTCGAGATCGCGCGCCTGCAGCCGCAGGGCACCGAAGTACGCCTGCAGTTCCCCTTCGAAACCGCCACAGAAAACCGCAACCGATGAGCATCCGCGCCCTGATCGTCGACGACGAACCCCTCGCCCGCCGCGGCATCGCGCTGCGTCTCGCACGCCATCCCGACATCGAGATCGTCGGCGAGGCGGCGAACGGACGCGAGGCCTTCTTTGCGATCTCCGAACACCTCCCGACCCTGATGTTCCTCGACGTGCAGATGCCCGGGGTCGACGGCTTCGAACTGCTGCGCGCGGTACCGCTCTCGCAGCTGCCGCTGACCGTGTTCGTGACCGCCTACGACCAGTACGCCTTGCAGGCCTTCGACGCCAATGCGATCGACTACCTGCTCAAGCCGATCGAGGACGCGCGCCTCGACGCCGCGATCGAACGCGTGCGCCGTGCGCTCGCCGCGCGCGACGCCGACGACCATTGCGCGCGCCTGCTGCGCCTGCTCGGCAACGTGTCCGGCAAGCCCGACCTCACGCTCGACGAGGCGCTCGTCGATGCCGACCGCATGGCGCAACCGGTCGAGGAGCGCCTCGCGATCCGCGATGCCGGCCGCATCCTGCGCGTACCGATCGAGGAGATCCTCTGGATCGACGCCGCCGGCGACTACATGTGCGTGCACACCGGCAAGGACACCCATGTGCTGCGTGCGACGATGCGCGAACTCGAAAGCCGCCTCGACCCGCGCCGGTTCCAGCGCATCCACCGTTCGACCATCGTCAACGTCGGTCGCGTGAAGGAACTGCGCGCGCACCTCAACGGCGAGTATTTCCTCATCCTCGACTCGGGCCAGCAGCTCAAGTTGTCGCGCAGTTACAAGGACAAGGTGAGGTTGTTGCATTGAGGTGACGACGGCGGGAGGGCGCTGCGGCTCGGGGCCGCTTTTGCGGCGAGGGCTGAGGGCTGAACAGCCGGGAGCGCCTCTGGCCGGCCGGTGCGACGCCCTTCAAGCGTGACGAAGCAGCTCGATCGTGGCCGCGCCTGCTTTTCAGCCCCGCGCCCTCGGCCCTCGGCCCTGAAACCCCTCACGCCTCGTCGCTCCCCACGCACGCTTCGCCGAACCCGACGCAACCTTCGTTACTCCTGGCGCATCCATTCCCGGCGACGACGGCGCACGCTGGCGTCCAGCCGGGAGTCCCGCCATGCGCCTGATCCAAGCGTCGATCCGCAATCCCATCGCGGTCTGCGTCGCCGTCCTGCTCGTCTGCCTGTTCGGCGGCATGAGCCTCGTCAAGCTGCCGCTGCAGCTGTTCCCGGACATCGACCGGCCGAACATCACCATTTTCACGAACTGGCGCGCGGCCTCGCCGGAGGAAGTCGAGGCGCAGTTGCTGGAACCCGAGGAACAGGTCCTGCAGGGGCTCGCCGGCGTCGAGCAGATCGAAGGCAATGCGAACACGGGCGGCGCGTTCATCAACCTCGAATTCGCGATCGGCACCGACATGCGCGCCGCGCTCGTCGACGTGATCGGCCGCATGAACCGCATGCGCCCCCTGCCGCAGGATGCCGACCGCCCGGTGATCCAGCTAGGTGGCGGCGGCAACGATTCGAACAGCTCCCTGTCGTGGTTCTTCGTGCAGCTTTTGCCCGGGACGCCGGGGCCCATCGAGAACCATCGGCGCTACATCGAGGACGTGATCCGGCCGCGCATCGAAGCCGTGCCCGGCGTCGCCTCGGTCAACGTCAATGCGGGCCCACCGGACGACGTGCGCATCACGGTCGACCTCGCCAAGGCGGCCGCCATGGGTATCGCGATCACGGACATCGCGCGCAAGGCTGCGGCCGCGAACGACGTCTCCGGCGGCCAGGTCGAAGTCGGCCGGCGCCAGTACCAGTTGCGCTTCACGGGGCGCTACACGCCCGAACAGCTCGGCGAGCTCGTGCTCGCCTGGCGTGACGGCCGGCCGATCAAGCTCGGCGACGTCGCGACGATCGAGCGCAAGCCGCCCGAGCAGCAGTTCTTCGTCTACCAGAACGGCAACCCTGCGATCGGCCTGCAGGTGTTGCGCGCGCCGGGCGCGAACGTGCTCGGCACGCTCGAGCAGGTCAAGAAGGTCGTCGCGGAGCTGCGCGACGGGCCGCTCAAGTCGCGCGGCCTCGGCATCGAGCAAAGCTTCGACTCGGCGCTGTTCATCCATCGCGCGGTCAACCTGCTCACCGAGAACCTCATCGTCGGCGCGCTGCTGGCGTTGTTGTGCGTGTGGTGGTTCATGCGCGACTGGCGCGCGACCGTGCTGATCGCGAGCGCGATCCCGATCTGCCTGCTCGCGACATTCGGCGCGCTCGACCTCGGCGGCCGCAGCCTCAACGTGATCTCGCTCGCCGGCCTCGCGTTCGCGGTGGGCATGGTGGTCGAAGGCGCAATCGTCGTGTCCGGCAACATCATCCGCCTCAAGGAAGCCGGAATGACGCCGCTCGAGGCCGCGCGCGAGGGCACCGCGCAGGTCGTTCCCGCGCTCGTCGCCTCGACGATAACGACGATCGCGGTGTTCCTGCCCGTTCTCTTCCTGCGCGATGTCGAGGGGCAGATCTTCGCCGACCTCGCGCTGACGATCTCGATCGCGGTCGCGCTCTCCATCGTCGTCGCGATCACCGTGTTGCCCGCGGCGGCCGGCGCGCTCAAGGCGAAGAAGCTCAAGTCCGGTTACGGCGACGGCTGGCCCGCGCTGACCGAGCGCATCCTGCGCTGGACCGACACGCGGCCCAAGCAGCTCGGCTGGGTGTTCGGCCTGCTCGTGCTGCCGCTCGTCGCGAGCTGGTACTTCCTGCCCAAGCTCGACTACCTGCCGCCGGTGAAGCGCGCGGCGATCGACGCGTTCTTCAGCTTCCCGCCCGGCATGAGCCCGGAGAAGGTCAACAGCGAGATCGGCAACACCCTGATCGAGCGCCTCGCGCCGTACATGAACGGCGAGAAGCAGCCCGCACTCAAGAACTACTACATCTGGCTCTGGCCGGGCGGCGGCACGATCGGCGCGCGCGTCGTCGACGAGAAGCGCATCGGCGACCTCGAGCGCATCATGCGCGAGGAAATCACCGTCGGCTTCCCCGACACGCGCGCGTTCGCCACCGAAGGGGAGCTCTTCGGCGGCGTCGGCGGCTCGGCGCGCTCGGTCGCGATCCATCTGCAGAGCGACGATGCGGAAACGCTCAACCGCGTCGCCGAGGAAGGCCGCAAGCTGCTCGAACAGAAGTTCCCCGGCGCGAACGTGCAGGCCAATCCGGCGACCGACCAGACCACGCTCGAACTGCATGCGATCCCCGATGACCGTCGCATCGCCGAAGCCGGCTGGGATCGCGCCTCGCTCGGGACGATCGTGCGTGCGCTCGGCGATGGTGCCTGGCTCGGCGAGTATTTCGATGGCCAGACGCGCCTGCCGATCATCCTGCGCGCGGACCGCCGCGAGACGCCGGAGTCGCTCGCCGAAGCACCGCTGGTGACGCCGAACGGGCAGGTGATTCCGCTCGGCGACGTGATCCGGCTCGAGACCGCGCTCGGCCCGAACCAGATCCGCCGCCTCGACCATCGCCGCACCGTGACCCTCACGATGGATCCGCCGCAGACGCTCTCGCTCGAGGACGCGCTGAAGACGATCCAGCAGGACGTCGTGCCGGCGCTGCGCGCGAAACTGCCTGCCGACGCGAACATCCGCCTTGCCGGCAGCGCGGACCGCCTCGAGGCGACCGTATCGACGATGGCCAAGAACTTCGTGCTCGCGCTACTCGTGCTGTTCCTGCTGATGGCCGCGATGTTCCGCTCGCTGCGCGACGCGCTCGTCGTCGTGCTGACCGTGCCGGTCGCGCTGGTCGGCGGCGTGCTCGGCCTGCGCGTGCTCGGCTTGGTCGCGTTCCAGCCGCTCGACCTCCTGACCATGATCGGTTTCATCATGATGGTCGGCGTGATCGTCAACCACGCGATCCTGCTGGTGGACCGTACGCGCGATGCGCAGGACCATGGCCACACGCTCGAGGAATCGATCCGCCTCGCGCTCAACCAGCGCCTGCGTGCGATCCTCGCGAGCACGCTGACCGGCGCGCTTGGCGCGCTGCCGATGGCGATCAACCCCGGTCCCGGCAGCGTGATCTACCGCGGCCTCGCCGCGGTCAACGTCGGCGGCGTCGTGGTCGCGATGGTGTTCTCGCTGCTGCTGCTGCCGAGCCTCATGCGCCTGACCACGCGCGAGCGCAAGGCCGACGTGCACGCGGGACCGACGCCGTCGGGCGAGCAGCACCCGGCCGTCGCACGCGCGGCATGAACCCGATGGAATCCACCCGCAATCGCATACGACCGGAGGTCACCATGCATCGCTCGCAATGGACCCGCTCCCTTCTCCTCGGGCTTGCGCTCGCCCTGCCCGGCATCGCCAGCGCGCAGGCGCCGGCTGCGCCGGCGACGATCGTCGAAGTCGCCAAGGCGGACGTGACCGAGATCGCACCGCGCCGCTGGGTGCCGGGCAGCGTCGTCAGTCGTGACGACGCCAAGCTCGCGACGAGCGCGGCGGGCCGGCTCGAATACGTCGCCGAAGTCGGCACGCGCCTCAAGGCCGGCGAGCGCGTCGCCAAACTCGAAGACGAAGCGATCCGCCTGCATCTGGAGGACGCGCGCAGCGAAGTCGAGCGCATCAAGGCGCAACGCGCGCTCGCGCAGCGGCAGAGCGAGCGCTACGAGCGGCTCGCCGAAAACCGCAGCATCGCCGCCAACCAGGTCGACGAGGCGCGCGCGCAGGTCCAGCAGTACAGCGCGCAACTGCGCCAAGCCGAAGCGCGCGTGCGCACGGCGCAGTACGAACTCGAACAGACCGAGGTGCGCGCGCCGTTCCCGGGCATCGTCACCGAACGCCTCGCGCAGCGCGGCGAGTTCGTCGCGACGGGCGCGTCGATCGCCCACCTCGTCGACACGGGCCGCCTCGAGGCACGCGTGCAGGCGCCGCTCGCGCTCGCGGAAATTCTCAAGGCGGACATGGAAGTGCCGGTGCGCATCGGCGACGAGACGTCGAAGGCGCGCGTGCGCGCGGTCGTGCCGGTCGGCGAGGAACGCTCGCGCCAGTTCGAACTGCGCCTCGCCTTGCTCGATGCGCAACCGCTGGTCGGCAGCGCCATCGAGGTCGCCCTGCCCGAGCGCACGCCCGTGCGCGCGATGGCGGTACCGCGCGACGCGCTCGTCGTGCGCGCGGACGGCAGCTACGTCATGCGCATCGGCGGCAACGGCACCAGCGAAAAGGTCGTCGTGCGCGCGGGCGCGAGCGACGGCGAGCTGACCCAGGTCGAAGGCGCGCTCGCCGCCGGTGACCTCGTCGTCGTGCGTGGCGCCGAACGCCTCGGCGACGGCCAGAAGGTGCAGATCGCCTCACGCAGCCAGGTCGTCGCCGGCGTCGCCTCGACCGCTGCGAAACCGCCGGGCTGACGATGGCAAAGCCGAAAGATTGAACCACGAAGGACGCGAAGAACAGGAAGGAAAGCGGGGAGCAAGATCATTCCCCGCACTACCGTAGCCGGACTTGCGTTCGAAGCCCGCGATACGGAAGGAAGAAACCGAACCGCCCCGCGACTGCGCGTCGCCAAGGCGGGTGATCGGCAATTCCGCTGTCCGCGCTCTTCTTCGTGCCCTTCGTGCCCTCGTGCCCTTCGTGTTTCGGGCCTTTGAACGGCCTTGATCCGATTGCCCGACAGAATCAATCGGTGAGGACGCGGTAGCAGGGCACGTAACGCGAGCCCGGGAGTTTCATGCGCTGCTGCACGACGAAGCTCGCGAGCAGGGCGTCGAGGGCCTGCATGATGTCACGGTCGCCATGGATCTCGAACGGGCCGTGCTGCTCGATCGCGCGCATGCCTTCTTCCTTGACGTTGCCGGCGACGATGCCGGAGAACGCGCGGCGCAGGTCCGCGGCGAGGCGATGCGACGGCTGGTTGCGGTGCAGGTTGAGACCGCGCATCGCCGCGTGCGTCGGCTGGAATGGCACCTGGAACTCGCGCTCGATGTGCAGCGCCCAGTTGAAGAAGAACGCATCCTGGTTGTTGAGGCGGAACAGCCGCACGCGCTCGATGCCCTTGCGCACCTGCCGCGCGACTTCGGCCGGATCGTCGACGACGATCGAATAGTGCTGCGCGACGCCGTCGCCGAGCGACAGGCGCAGGAAGCGATCGATCTGCTCGAAGTACGCGGCCGACTCGGCCGGGCCGGTGAACACGAGCGGGAACGGCAGTTGTGCGTTGTCCGGGTGCAGCAGGATGCCGAGCAGGTAGAGGATCTCCTCGGCCGTGCCGACGCCGCCCGGGAACACGATGATCGCGTGGCCGATGCGCACGAACGCCTCGAGGCGCTTCTCGATGTCCGGCATGATCACGAGGTTGTTGACGATCGGGTTCGGCGACTCCGCCGCGATGATGCCTGGCTCGGTGATGCCGATGTAGCGGTTGCTGTGGCGACGCTGCTTCGCGTGCGCGATCGTCGCGCCCTTCATCGGCCCCTTCATCGCACCCGGGCCGCAGCCGGTGCAGATATCGTAGGCGCGCAGGCCGAGCTCGTAGCCGACCTTCTTCGTGTACAGGTATTCGTTGCGGCCGATCGAGTGGCCGCCCCAGCAGACGACGAGGTTTGGATCGGTGTTCGGCCGTAGCACGCGCGCGTTGCGCAGGATCTCGAACACGGCGTGGGTGATGCCGGGCGAGCTCTCGAGGTCGAACGCGCCCGCTTCGATCTGGTTGGAGACGTAGACGATGTCGCGCACCACCGCGAACAGCAGCTCGTTGACGCCGTGGATCAGATGGCCGTCGACGAATGCCTCCGACGGCGCATTGCTGAGTTCGAGCTTGACGCCGCGGTCCTGCTGCAGGATCTGGATGTCGAAGTCCGGATAGCGGTCGAGCAGCGCACGCGCATCGTCGCTGCCGCTGCCTTGGGTCAGTACCGCGAGTGCACAGCGACGCAGCAATTCGTGCAGGCCGCCTGCCCCGGCATCGCGCAGGCGCGCGACCTCGTGGCGCGACAGGACGTCGAGCCCCGCGACCGGCGAGATGCGTGCACTGAAGGTGGCGGATTTGGTCGGGACAGGCTCCATGCGTCGTGTTTCCTCGTTTCGTGTTCTTTCGTGGATCGCTAGCAATGCCACCACGCGCCGTCGCGGTCAAGCGAAGCCGCAAAAGCGAACGGCCGGCGCAAGGCCGGCCGTTCGATGCAGCGGTGCAGCGTGGATCAGAACGTGTAGCGCAGGGTGACGAGTACCGACCAGCGCGACTGCGCGACCGCGTCTTCCCTGATGTACTGCGGCGCGTTGAAGTGGCCGTCGCTGGTGGTGGGCAGCGAGTAGATGTACTGGCCCGTCGCCGGATCGATGCCGCGGAAGTTGGCGATGCTGCGGGTGAAACCGCCGGCGCTCGCGAACGGCACGTCGTAGATCTGGCCCCACTTCTTGTTCAGCATGTTGCCGAAGTTGAAGATATCGAAGCGCAGCTCGCCCTTGTGGTCCTTGAAGAAGCCCGGAACTTCCTGGCGGAAGCTCAGGTTGATCTGGTTGATCCACGGCGAGGTCGCACCGTTCTGGCCGACGACGCCGCCCTGGTGATGGCGCAGGTAGTCGTTGCCCTTGATGAACGCGTAGAACTCGTCGATCGCGGTCTGCGAGGCACCGACGAACTGCACGTCGCCCGGGTTCGGGACGAACAGCAGGTCGTTGTTGGCGATGCCGTCACCGTTCGCGTCGTTGCCGTAGACGAAGCTGTACGGCTGGCCGCTGTGGCCGTCGTAGAACGCGGACACGCTGGTGACGTAGTCGCCGAAGAACTTGTGCTGCCAGGTCAGCGTGCCGAGGATGCGCGCCTTGACGTCGTAGTTCGAGCGGTACGCGACCGCCTCGTTCGGGTTGTACGTCGCGCGGCCGCTGAAGTTGCTCGAGGCCTGGCTCGACGTGCCCGGGTTCACTTCGGTCGCGCGGCCGATCGTGAGGCTGGTGCCACCCGAGAAGCCTTCTTCCTTGAACGGGGTCTGCAATGACAGGGTCAGCGAGTTGGACTCACCCGTGCCCGTGTTGGTGAGGTACGTCGACGCACCGCCGAATGCCGGGTTGTTGCCGAAGCGCTGGAGGCCCGAGTAGCCGGTCGGCGTCGTGCCGCCGGCCCACGCGGTCGGATCGGTATTGCGCCAGTAGCTGATGCGGCCATCCGGCAGCGTGCCGTTGCCCGGGCCGAGGTTGATTTCCTGGTACCACAAGCCGTGGCGCACGCCGACGTGCGCGAGTTCCGCGGTCGCGACGAGGCCCCACCACGGCAGCTCGCGGTCGAACGCGAGGCTCGCCTTGAGCACGGTCGGCAGCTGGAAATTCTTGTCGACCGTGTCGACGGTCTGCTGCGCGTTGGGCGCCGTGTTCGGCGGGACCTGATGGTACGGGTCGGCGATGAAGCCACTGCCGTTGGTGCCGAAGAACGTCTGCGTGCTGAGGCCGTTGTTGGAGTACGGGTTACTCAGCCATACGCCCGGCGTCATGCCTTCGCTGATGCCCATGCCGCCGCGCAGCTGGGTCTTGTACTCGGTGTCGAACGTGTAGTTGAACGAGGCACGCGGCTCGAGCACGCTGTTGCCGTCGATGTTGCCCTGGTTGGAATAGCCGAACGCCTGCTGGAACGAAGCGTTGTACGGCGGCTTGTCACCCGTGCGCGGGATGTCCCACCGCAAGCCGTACTGCAACGACAGCTGCGGGGTGACCTGCCAGACGTCCTGCGCGAACAGGCCCCACTGGTCGAGTTCCCAGTCCGCGGCGACGCTGTTGATGTCGCCATTGGTCGGACGATAGAGGCTGTACGACGCCCAGTTGCCGGCCGCGAAGTCGTCGATCGTGCTGAACTGGTACGCGCCGAATTCGGTGCGGCCGAACAGGTTGAAGAACTTTTCGCGCTGGAAGTCGAAGCCGGCCTTGACCGTGTGGTCGCCGAGGAACCAGTTGCCGGCGAAGAATGCGTTGTACGTCTTCACGCCGAGCACGTTGTAGTGGCGGAACTGGTCCGTGCCGAGGAACAGCGAGGGCTTGTTCGAGGCGCAGCCGTCGATGCAGACCTGCACCTGCGGCTGGTCGGCGAGCGTCTGCGACACCGCGTCGTACTTGCCGTAGGACACCGACGCTTCGGTCGAGAACGTGTCGGTCCAGTCGTCGTACAGGTTCAGCACGTAGCTCTCGAGGTTGCGGTTCTGCACGTACGAGTAGCTGGACAGGCTCAACGTGTTCGCGTTGAACGTCTGGATGATCGGCTGGTCGCTCTTGGTCTTGTTGTAGCGGAAGCTCGCGCGATGGCCGTCGGCGATGTTCCAGTCGAGCTTTCCGAGGTAGAGCTTGTTGTCCTGGTTCGCATCCGAAGCACCGAGGCCGCCCGGCGTCATGCCGTAGTCGCGCGCGATCTGCGTGATGCGGTCGATCTGTTCCTGCGTGATGTTGACCGTGTTGGTCGCGTTGGAACCGATCGGGCCGAAGGTCGGGCCCGGGGCGAGCGTCTTGGACTCTTCGTAGCTCAGGAAGAAGAACAGCGTGTCCTTGATGATCGGGCCGCCGAGCGTCGCGCCGTAGGTCTTCTTCGCGCTGTAGCCCTTGAAGTCGTTCGGCTCGTCGCTGGTGAGGTCGTTCGCGTTGGTGTACGCGTAGTAGGCGTCGCCGTGGAATTCGTTGGTGCCCGACTTCGTGACGATGTTGATGTTGGCGCCGACGGCGCGCTTGTTCGTCACGTCGTAGTTCGCGGTCGAGATGTTGTATTCCTCGATCGCGTCGAACGACAGCGGCTGGTTCAGCGACGGCAGGCCGTTCGGCTCGAGGCCGAACGAGTCGTTGGTCGGCACGCCGTCGATCGTGATGTTGTTGTAACGGCTGTTCTGGCCGAGCGCGGAGATTTCGCCGCGCGCCACGCTCGTGATCGTGATGTGCGGATCGGTGCGCGCGATGTCCTGGATCGAACGGCCAGGGTTCGGGATGACCTTGAGCTCGCGCTGCGAAACGTTGCTGCTGAGGCCCTTGTTGTCCGCCTGGAAGGTCGCGCCGGGCGCGATCGCGGTGACGGTGATGCCTTCGAGCGTCTGCGACGCCGCGGCGCCGCCGACCGTCAGGTTGAGGGTCGTTTCCTCGGCGAGCTTGAGGTAGATGTCCGGCTGGTCGGCGCTTTCGCCGTGATCACCCGATGCCTTCACTTCGAACGGACCGCCGACGCGCAGGCCCTGCGCACTGTAGCGGCCGTTCTGGTCGGCGACGACCGTGCGCGACGTACCGGACGGCACGTGGATGATTTCGACCGTCGCGCCGGCGACCGGGGCGCCGCTCGCGTCGACGATGCGACCGCTGATCGACGACGACGTGTTCTGCGCGAACGCGCTCGACGCGGCGAAGAGCGAACCGATCACCCACGGCAGGAGCCGCATGCGAAGTTGCTTGTTCATTGCTGCCTTTCCCTCGTAACGTGCGAAATGTCGGACATAAAAGCCGCAGCGCCCGTCCCTGGGGACGGTGCGGTTGCGGCTGGGCGTTTCTTGTATGGACCGCCCCTGGACGGCCAGGACCCGCCGGCCATACGGTCGCGCATCCTTAACCCGAGTTTAACAGGGTTCGATGACGGATTTGTAACATCAGGTCAAGCGGCCGGGCCGTCGCTCCGCCGCCGGGTCGACTCCAGATACCGCGCCCGCTTGGCCGGGCGCAGCCGGCCGAGGTCGAGGCGCACCAGGCCATCGACGCAACCGCCGAACGCCGGGTCGGTGCCGAAGTCGAGGAAGCGCACGCCGTCGGGTTCGCAGAGGTCGGCGTACTGGCGGTACAGCACCGGTAGCGCGGTATCGAGCGCGACCAGGCGCGCGCGCAGCACGGCGATGCCCTCCTCGATCGGCCGGCCCTGCCACGCGGCCGAAGCGGTCGCTTCGACGTCGGGCGAAATGACGAAGGGATTGCGTGCCCGCGCGAGCACAGCGCCGCCCCCGTAGTAGTGCCGGTGGTAATGCACGATCCACTCTCGCGCCGCGAGCGGCAGTGCGGCGCTGAGACTGACCGGTCCGAACAGGTAACGCAGGTGTGGGCGTCTGCGCAGGTAGGCGCCAATGCCCTGCCACAGATAGTCGAGGCTGCGTGATCCCCAATAGGCGGGCTGCACGAAGCTGCGCCCGAGTTCGACGGCTTCACCGAGGAAAGCGCGTGCGTTCGGCGCATAGTCGAAGAGACTCGCCGAGTAGAGGGCATCCAGGCCTCGCTCGCGCAGGAGGGTCCCCGCCTCGCCGAGGCGGTAGGCGCCGGCGATCGCCAACGCGTGCTCGTCCCACAGCACGAGATGCCGGTAGTGCGCGTCGTAACGATCGAGGTCGCGGCGCGCGCCGGTGCCTTCGCCGACGCGGCGGAATGCCAGTTCACGCAAGCGGCCGATTTCGCGCAACGCGGCGCAGTCGGGGCGCGCGTCCAGCAGCAGGATCTGCTTGCCGTCGAGCGTCTGGCCGAGCCGTTCGGCCTCGCGCAGCGCGCGTCGTACGGCAAGCGGCGATTCCGGATGGGCGATCGCGGTGGATGTCGGGAAAACGGCCGGCCGCCGGTACGCGAGGCGGTAGACGTGGCGGCGCATCTGCCGCGCGATCTGCTCGGGCCGACGGGACGCCGTCGTGAGCGCTGCCGCAGGCACGATCTGGCCTACATTGAACCCGATGCGCGTCCGCTCGGCGCCGAACATCTCGCGCGCCAGCAGCAGCGAGGCGAGAGGCTTGGCGAACATCGATACGCCGTAGAACATCGGCGAATTCTGTGCGGCGACGTGCACCGGCAGGACCGGCGCGCCGGTCTTGAGCGCCAGCCGCGCGAAGCCGGCCGACCAGTCCGCATCGCGCACGCCTTGCGCGCCCATGCGCGAGACTTCGCCGGAAGGAAAGACGATCAGCGCCTCGTCGTGCTCGAGCGCGCGGTAGGCCGCCCGCGCGCCGCCGAGCGGGCTGCCCGCGCCGAATACCGGCAATGGCAGCAGCAGCGACGAAAGCGCGTCGAACTGCACGAGCACGTCGTTGGCCAGCACCTTGACGTCGCGCCGCACCGAACCGACGAGGTGGATCAGCGCGAGCGCGTCGAGCGCACCGAGCGGATGGTTGGCCACGATCACGACGCGTCCCGCGACCGGGATGTTCTCGCGATCGGTATTGGCGACGCTGTAACTCACCTCGAGGTGTTCAAGCACATGCTCGACAAAGGCGAAGCCGCGCAACGATGCGGCCCGGGCGAGGATCGAGTTGATCCGCTCTTCGCAGGCGATGCGGCGCAGGAGTCCCACCACGGGCTGCGCGAATGCTCGCGCCCGCCCCGCCGCGAGGCGAGGGAACTTCTCGAAGAAACTGCGTTCGACGCTGATCACGGCGCACCCCCGGGTCACACGCACGCTAGCGCGCGCGTGTGACAACCAAATTGATGGAACGCGCCGAGACGGTCAGTGCAAGGGATGGAGGTAGGCGACCACGCCGTCGAGGAACATCTGCACCGAGAGGGCGACGAGCAGCATGCCCATGAGGCGCTCGAGCGCGGTCAGCACGCTCGTGCCGAGCCAGCGATAGAGATAGGTCGAGGACAGCAGGATCACCGCTGTCGCGAGCCAGGCGACGAACAGCGCGACGCTCCAGTCGACGGTGCGGCCCGGATTGCTGTTGGCGAGCAGCATCACCGCGGCCATCGCGGAAGGTCCTGCGACCCCCGGGATCGCCATCGGCACGATGAACGGCTCGCCTTCGCTGTCGCCGAACACGCCGCCTTCCTTCGGCGGGAAGATCATCCGCACGCCGATCAGGAACAGCACGATGCCGCCGGCGATGCCGACCGACTCCTGTTTGAGCTGCAGCACGTGCAGGAGGTACTGGCCGCCGAACAGGAACACGAACAGCACGACCAGCGCGATGATCATTTCGCGCACGAGCACGAGCCGGCGCCGCTCCGGCCGCACGTTGCGCAACAATGCGAGGAACAGCGGGATGTTGCCGAGCGGATCCATGATGAGGAACAGCAGCAGGCCCGCCGAGACCGTGCTCATCGAACTTTCCATCGGGCTCCCCTCGACTGGCGTGCGGCTGGCGAAAAAGCAAGGACCAAAGCAGAAAGATCGAAACACCCAGCATTTTCGGCGCGCGAAGAAGGCAAAGAACTGCGTGTGCTTTCCCGCCCGGACTGCGCCCGGTGTTTCAGGTTTCCAACGCCTTCATGGCTGGCGCAGGTCGAGCACCTTGCCGCGCACGCCGATGGCGCCGGGACCGAGCAGCCAAACGACCGCCTGCGCGGCACCGCTCGGGTCGGGCCGGGCCATCGTGTCCTCGCCATAGTACGCCGCGCGGCGCAGGGTCGTGCGCATCGGCGTGGGCAGCAGCGCATGCGTGCGCACGGAAGAACGCTCCGTTTCCTCGTGCACGATCGAGGCGAGTCCCTGCATCGCGAATTTGGAAACGCCGTAGCCGCCCCAGTACGCGTTGCCGACGCGCGCGCCATCGTCGAACACGAACACCAGCGCCGCATCGGGCGAGCGCCGCAGCAGCGGCATGCACGCCTGCGTGAGCAGGAACGGCGCGGTCACGTTGACCTGCAGGTTGCGGTTCCATTCGTCCGCCGCCTGCTGCTCGAACGGCTGCAGCGTGTCGAAATGCACCGCCGCATGCACGATGCCGTCGAGGCGGCCGCATTCGCGTTCGACCGCCGCGGCAAGGTCTGCATGGTCCTTGGGCGTCGCACCGGCGAGGTCCATCGGATAGATCGCCGGCGTGCCGCCGCCGAGGCGCTCGACCTCGTCGTACAGCGCCTCGAGCGCCCGCACCTTGCGGCCGAGCAGCACGACGGTCGCGCCCGCGGCAGCGGCGGCGAGCGCGCTCGCGCGGCCAAGCCCGCCGGTCGCGCCGGTGACGAGCACGACGCGCTCGCGCAGGGAGTCGGCGGCCGGCACCAGCGCCCCGACCGCGAGTTGCACGGGAGCGAGCATCTCAGGCCTTCTGCGCGTCCTGCACGAGGCGCTCGAGCTCGCCCGACTCGTACAATTCCAGCGTGATGTCGCAGCCGCCGATGAGCTCGCCGTGGATGAACAGCTGCGGGAACGTCGGCCAGTTCGAATAACGCGGCAGGTGCGCGCGCACTTCCGGGTCTTCGAGCACGTTGACCGAGTGGAACTGTGCGCCCACCGCCTTCAGCGCCTGCGCGGTACGGCTGGAGAAGCCGCACATCGGGAACTGCGGCGTGCCCTTCATGAAGAGCACGATCGGATGATCGGCGAGAGTGCCCTTGATGCGTTCGATGACGTCCATTGCTGACCTTCGGAGGGGATCGGCGCGCGTTGCGCGCAATCGCGTATGGTACCACCGCGCTCCCGCCGGTTCGCCGGCCTGCGGGCGCATCCGCGTGCATGCGCGGGCGCGTCGCCGTCCGCTCCTGCAGCAGCGGTCGTCGCCGTGGGCATTCAGGACATCCTGCTAGACTGATGGGCCCTACCCACCGGCAAGGAGTGTTCCCATGGCGATCGAACTGCCCCCGCTTCCGTGGGCGCGTGACGCGCTGGCCCCGCACATCTCGGCGGAGACCATCGACTATCACTATGGCAAGCACCACCAGACCTACGTCACCAATCTCAACAACCAGATCAAGGGCACCGAGTTCGAGAACCTCGCGCTCGAGGAGATCATCCGCAAGGCGTCCGGCGGCATGTTCAACAATGCCGCGCAGGTCTGGAACCACACGTTCTACTGGAACTGCCTCAAGCCCAACGGCGGCGGCGAGCCGACCGGTCGCCTCGCCGATGCGATCAACAAGGCCTTCGGCGGCTTCGCGCAGTTCAAGGACGAGTTCACCAAGACCAGCGTCGGCACGTTCGGCTCCGGCTGGGGCTGGCTCGTGCAGCGTCCGGACGGCAGCCTCGCGCTCGCGAGCACGGCCAATGCCGGCACGCCGATCACCGGCGCGGACCGCCCGCTGCTGACCTGCGACGTGTGGGAACACGCGTACTACATCGACTACCGCAATGCGCGCCCGAAGTACGTCGAGGCGTTCTGGAACCTCGTCAACTGGGATTTCGTCGCGAGCCAGATGGCCTGACGCCGCGGGATCACGCAAAGAAAAAGCCGCTCACCCCGAGCGGCTTTCTTCATGCGCGGATACGGGCGCGCGGCCCGCTCAGCCGAGCGCGGCGATCACCGGCGCGACCTGCGCCTCGCGGCCGAGCGCCGCGCCGATGCGCCGCAAGCGGTCGCGCATCTGCGCCGCGTCATTCGCGCAGAACGTCGCGTGGCCGACCTTGCGGCCGGGGCGCGGGCTCTTGCCGGAGTCGTGCCAGTGCGCGCGCGGTTCGGCGAGCACGGGATCCGCGGGCGGCAGTTCGCCGACCCAGTTCAGCATCACGTTGACGCCGAGCGCACTCGTGTCGCCGAGCGGCATGCCGAGCACCGCGCGCACATGGTTCTCGAACTGGCTCGCGGGCGAGCCTTCGATCGTCCAGTGGCCGGAGTTGTGCACGCGCGGCGCCATCTCGTTGCCGAGCAGGCGCCCGTCCTGCACGAACAGTTCGAGCGCGAACGTGCCGACGTAGTCGAGCGTCTCGGCGATGCGCCGTGCATGCGCGAACGCAACCGGCGCGAGCGCGTCGGCGTGCGGCGCCGGCGCGAGACTCGCCGACAGGATGCCGTCGGCATGCCAGTTCTGGGTCAGCGGCCAGGTGCGGAACTCGCCGTCGCGCGCACGCACGGCGACCACCGACAGCTCGCGCTCGAACGGCACGAACGCCTCGAGGATCGAAGGCGCCCCACCGAGCGCCAGCCATGCGGCATCGACGTCGGCCGGCGACTTGAGGCGGAACTGCCCCTTGCCGTCGTAGCCGAGGCGGCGCGTCTTGAGGATCGACGGCGTGCCGATGCGCTCGAGCGCACGCACGAGGTCGTCACGCGAGTCCACCGCGGCGAACGCGGGCGTGTCGAGGCCGATGTCGCGGAACAGGCTCTTCTCGGCGAGGCGGTCCTGCGAGGTCGCGAGCGCGCGCGGGTTCGGGAACACCCGGGTGTGCTCGGTCAGCCATTGCGCGGTATCGGCCGGCACGTTTTCGAAATCGAACGTCGCCACGTCGATGCGCCGCGCGAAATCGGCGAGGGCGTCGAAATCGCGCCAGTCCGCGCGCAGCATCGGCGCGACCTGCGCGGCGCACGCGTCCTCGGCGCTGTCGACGACGAGGAAACGCAGGCCGAGCGGCGCGCCCGCGAGCGCGAGCATGCGCGCGAGCTGGCCGCCGCCGAGCACGCCGATGGTTCGTCCGGAATGGTTCATCGGCATGCCACGCAGGCAGGTGCGCGGCGGTGCGCGCGCAGGGGGCGGCGACGTGCGTTCATGCCGGCACGCGCGGATCGGGGTTGGCGAGCACGCTCGCGGTCTGGTCGTGGCGGAACGCGTCGAGGCGATGCGCGAGTTGCGCATCGCCGCTGGCCAGCATCGCCGCCGCGCAGAGCGCCGCGTTGACCGCGCCGGCGCGACCGATCGCGAACGTCGCGACCGGGATGCCGGCCGGCATCTGCACGATCGACAGCAGTGAATCCATGCCGTTGAGTGCGTGCGACTGCACCGGCACGCCGAGCACCGGTACGCGCGTCTTCGCGGCGAGCATGCCTGGCAGGTGGGCGGCGCCGCCGGCACCGGCGATGATCGCGGCGAGTCCGCGCCCGACCGCAGCCGCCGCATAGTCGAACAGCAGATCCGGCGTGCGATGCGCGGATACCACGCGCACTTCGTGCTCGATGCCGAGCCGCTCCAGGGTCTCGACCGCGTGGCGCATCGTGTCCCAGTCCGACCGGGAACCCATCACGACGCCGATGCGGGGCTGCCCGCTCGCGCTTTCTGTCATGGCCGTCGTCAGTCTAAATCGCTATTGTACGCGCATCCGGCCACACCGGGCCGCTCCCGGTTTTTTCGCGATGGACAAACACCTGCTCGACATCCTCTGCTGTCCGACCACGCACGTCCCGCTGCGACTGCTCAGCGAGGGCGAGCTGGCCGCGCTCAACCGCGCGATCGCGTCGGGACCGGTGCGCAATGGCGCCGGCCATGCCGTCGCCGGCACGTTAACGACCGGCTTGATCACGCGCGACCGTCACACCATCTACCGCATCGAGGACGACATCCCCGTGATGCTCGCGGACGAGGCGATCGCGACCGGCCAGCTGGGGGACTTTCCGGACCGTTGATACCATTTGCCCCAGTCGAGTGTGATGCAAATCACATTCCATGATCGATACCCCTTTAAGCTAGCCGCAGGCCGGCGTCCTGCGCGAAGCAGGGGTACCGGCAACGTACGGAAGGCCCCATGACCGCTCCCAAAGACACCCCGAATGTCGTCGACCTGCAGCCCCGCCAGCCGGGCACGGCCGCAGCCGACCGGCTCGGCGACCTGCTCAAGCTCGTTCGCGGCGTCTCGCTCAAGCGCATCAACGCCCTCGTCGGCACGTTGTTCGAGAACGTCGACGACGCGCTGTTCGACCTCGCCGAACGCGCCGGCAGCAATGCGGTGCAGACCGAGTACTTCGACGGCATGCGCGAGGTGCGCAAGAAGCGCCAGCTCGTCGAGCGCCTGTTCCAGGACCACGCGAGCAAGGCGTTCACCGACTTCGCGGACGGCAAGCTCAAGGCGGTCAAGCCCGAGGTCGCGCCGCAGGCGGCGGTCGGCGGCCTGTCCCTCGTCGACGACGTCGAACTGGAAGAGTCGCTCGCGGTGACGAGCATGGTCGCCAAGGCGGAGAACCGCCTGCAGCGCGCGCTCTACCAGGTCAACCAGCGCCTCTCGGTGATCATCGGCGGCGGCAAGGTCGAGGACAACAACAACCCGATCGGCCCGGCCGTGCTCGGCAACGCGTTCCGCAATGCGATCCGCGAGTTCGAAGTCAACGTCCAGGTCAAGCTCATCATCTACAAGCTGTTCGACCGTTACGTCATGACCGGCCTCGAGCCGATCTACGACGAGGTCAACGTCGAACTGATCCGCGCCGGCGTGCTGCCGCAGGTGCGCCACGTGCTGCCGGCCGGCGCGCGCCCGCCCCCGAGCTCGCGCATGCCGCTGCCGCCCGGGGCGGTCGCGAAGGAAGCCGCACCGGGCGCGGCACAGGCCTACTACGACCCGGCGGCCGACCAGCTGCAGGCGGAGATTTACCACACGCTGCGTTCACTGCTCGCGAACCGCCACAGCACCGACAGCTACGTCGGCGAAAGCGCCGGGGGCGGCATCGGCCTCAGCCCCACCGACCTGCTCAGTGCGCTGACCATCCTGCAGAGCCAGTCGGCCGTCGCGCAGGCGCGCGCCGAGAGCGTCGCCGATGCGGCGCAGGCGGTGCAGCAGATCAAGCGCGAGTTGCTCGACCAGGTCAACAAGCTGTCCGGCGACGCCAAGGACAAGCGCGTGTCGAGCGCGGACGAGGACACCATCGATCTCGTCGGCATGCTGTTCGAGTACATCCTGCAGGACCGCAACCTGCCCGCGCAGATGCAGGCCTTGTTCGGTCGCCTGCAGATCCCCTATCTCAAGGTCGCGATCCTCGACAAGCACCTGTTCGCGCAGAAGTCGCATCCGGCGCGGCGCCTGCTCGACCTGCTCGCCGACGCCGGCAAGAGCTGGTCGGAGGAAGCGGACCGCGACCACCGCCTGTATGAGCGCATCAAGAGCTGCGTGGAGACGGTGCTGCGCGATTTCGACGACGACGTCGGCGTGTTCGAACGCGAGCTCGCCTCGTTCGTCGATTTCATCGACCAGCACAAGAAGCGCGCCGAACTCGCCGAGCAGCGCGCCGCGGACGCGACGCGCGGCCGCGAGAAGCTGCAGGCGGCGCGCCGCACGGCCGCGCGCGAGATCCTCAAGCGCATCGAGGACCGCAACCTGCCGCCGGTCGTGCACAGCGTGCTGTCGCGCCCGTGGGCGAACTACCTCGTGCTCACGGTGCTGCGCCAGGGCGAGGAATCGGACGAGTGGAAGAACGCGCTGCGCTTCGCCGACGAGTTCGTCTGGAGCGCACAGCCCAAGACCACCGAAAGCGAAGTGACGCGCCTGCGCGCGCTGCTGCCGCAGCTCGAGAAGGCGCTGCGCCACGGCCTCGCGACGGTCGCCTATCACGACAGCGACGTCAAGCAGCTCATGGGCGAGTTGTCGCTGTTCTACAAGCGCCTGCTCGACGGCCAGAAGATCGAGACCAAGACGGTCAAGGAAGTCATTGCCGAACAGGCCGTGCCCGCGCCGAACGCAGGTGACGCGCCCGAGGCACAGGCGGCCGCGGCGCCGCCCGCGACGCAGAGCCCGGTCGAGGAGATCGTCCTCGGCTCCGCCGAAAGCATCGACGGCAGCATCGAGCCGGAAGCGCCCGAATCGGTCGAGGACGACGAGTTCGTCAAGACGGTTCGCGCGATCAAGGTCGGCACCTGGATCGAATTCGTCGACGAGAACGACCAGCGCGAGCGCGCCAAGCTGTCGTGGATCAGCCCGATCAGTTCCAAGTACCTGTTCGTGAACCGGCGTGGGCTCAAGGTCTGCGACAAGACCGTGTTCGGCCTTGCCGCCGAGCTGCGCCGCGGCAGCGCGGTCGTGCTCGAGGAAGTGCCGCTGTTCGATCGCGCACTCGACGCGATCGTCGCGCGACTGCGCCACACGGGCGACGACGCCGCGGGCGCGGCGGCACCCCCGGCCGCACCCGCAGGCTGACGCTCCGCGGCGATCGCTCTTGCTATCCTGCGCGCCCGTCCATCGCTGAAGGCAGAGCACGTGACGATTCCGCCCCCGGTTGCGCCGCATGACGCGGTCGTGCGCGATGTGCAGCGCGCCCTCGAAGAAGACATCGGCAGCGGTGACGTCACCGCGGACCAGCTGCCCGAAGGCGCCCCCGGCCGCGCGCGCGTGAT
>NZ_JBQCFP010000195.1:0-16456 GCF_051958935.1 Dokdonella sp.
GGACCGAGCAGGGCTGACCGCTCGGCTGCGTGCCGACCGTGACCGTGTCCGCCGCGCCGTTGGCGAGGCCGCTCGGGAACGTGAATGCTCCGTGGGCGGTGACCGGCCGCGGCTGCGCGCCGGAGTTGAGCGACAGCACGAGGCCGCTGCCGGTGAGGCCACCGACGTTGCCGCCGACGGTGTAGGTCGTCGGTCCGCCCTTCGTGGCCGGGATCAGGCACCACTCATCCAGCGTACCGGTGTCCTGCCCCGCAGCGTCCACCGCCTTGAGGCTCCACGTGCCCGTCAGCGACTGGCCATTGAACGCGGTACCGAGCAGCGCGTTCGGCTTGAGCGTGCCCGAGAGCGCCGGCGGAGTCGTGTTGCATTGCGATTGCACCGTAGTGGTCGCGGCATCGTCGAGCGTGACGTCGATGTCGTTGCCGCTGCAACTGCCGTTGCCGTTGGTGGGGCGGTTGATCACGATGACGCTGCTGCCCTTGCTCAGCGTGAAGGTGAGATCGCCGACATAGGTGTGGGCTGCCTTGATCGAGAGCTTGAGGCCGGTGATCGTCGAAGCGTCGGCGACGACGAGGGAATCCGTGACGCCGGCGGAGCTGTTGTCCGGGATCGAGGCGTGCGGCGCGCGGCAGATCATGTTCGCGGTGGTGAAGCTCGCCGTCGCGGATGTCGTCGTGCTGCACGCGTTCAGGCTCTTCACGCGCCAGTAGTACGTCGTGTTCGGCGAGAGCCCGGTGACCGCGGTGCTCGTCGCGGTGATGCCCGGCAGCGTCTGCACGATGGTCGAGAACGCGGCGTCGGTCGCGATTTCGATCGTGTACGAGGCGGTGTTCGTGCCGGCGCTCCAGGCCAGCGTCGGTGACGTACTGACGCCGCTCGCGCCGTTCGCCGGCGTCGTCGGCGTCGCCGCGGTGGGTGCGCCCGTGGTGATCACGAGCTGGCTCGTCGCGGAGTGGCCGGGGCTCGAGGTCGCCGTGCCGTTCACCGTGATGGTCGAGGTGCCGGAGACGGCGGAGCCGTTGGCGGTCAGCGTCATGATCGAGCTGCCGCCGGGCACGACCGGATTGACCGAGAACGACGCGCTGACGCCGGCAGGAAGGCCGCTCGCGGCGAGCGTCACCGCATTGGAGAAGCCCATCTGGCTGCCGACCTGGATCGTGTAGGTGGTACTGGCCGGCGCGCAGATGCTCTGGCTCGCCTCGACGATCGCGAGCGTGAAATCAGGGGCGTCCGAGCTGCACACGGGACGCACGCCGCAGGCGATGCCATGGGCGCTGAACGCGTCCCAGATGCGGCAGCCGTTCGGCGTGCCGTTGGCGAGGTTGCCGTCGTTGTCGTCGGCGGCGAGGAACACCGTGTACCAGTTGTTCGAACCGCAGCCGTCGATGTTCGCCGACGGGTTGCACTGGCCGCCGCTGGCGATGCGATAGGCGCTCTTGCTCGGCGTGAGGCTGCCGTACCAGATGCGGTCCATCTCGCTCCAGCCCTGCGTCGTTCCCCACTTGCTGACCAGTTTCTGCGCGAGGTCCCAGTTGGCCGAGCTCGCGATGTAGCTCTCGCAGTGGCCCTCGTAGCCCATCGGGCCCTGGTAGGCCACGAACGCGGTCGGATGGATGTAGGGGCAGGCGACGCCGGTGCCGCCGATGTACTGGTCGCAGTTGATGCCGGCGTTGTCGGTCACCGTGGACGGACGTGCGACGGTGGCGGCGCCGAGCGTGCTGAACGCGCCGACGTCGCGCACGCCGGTGCACGAAGCAGGGCAGTTCGGGCACGGCGAACCGGGCTCGAAATTCTTGCCGATGCACGAATCCTTCGTCTCGAGGAACGCGAACGTGTCACCGACCGCTTCACCGCTGCCGTACTCGCTCGCCGCGCCGCCGCTGTTGGTGTCCATGCCGTGGCCCCACTCGTGCAGGAACACCGCGGCGATCTCGCCCGTGTTGGAGCAGCCGCCGCCGGAGCGGAAGAAGTTCAGCGTGCTGACGTCCCAGTAGTCGTTGCACAGCTGGTTGAGATTCATGTTCGCCGTCACCTTGCTCTGCAGCCAGGCATTGGACGGGAAGAACGTGATCGCCTTCCGGTTGATGTTGGTGAGGTGGTAGAAGCCGGTGCGCGAGGCGTGCGTGTTGCCGGCGCCGCCGACGCCCGGCGTGGTGCAGTCGGTGCCGCCGCTCGTGCCGAGTGCGAGGTTGCCGTCGCTGGAATTGGACAGCGAAATGGAGCCGCAGCTGTCGACCATCCTGAAGTACTTGCCGTCGAGCGCCGTGGTCGCCGTGCCGCCGGAATAGTCGTAGATGCCGAGCGCGTCGGTGACCTTGGCGCCGCCATTCGTGACCGCGACGAACGGCATCGGCTTGACCACTTCGGCATCGGAATTGGTGGTCGGGTAGATGCCGCCGGTGACCGTCGCATTGACGTAGTCGTTGAGGTCGCGCACTTCGATCACGCGATTGGTCTTGGCATCGAAGAGCACCTGGTAGGTCGCCTGGTCGTCGTCGACGCGGAACACGAAGCGCCACGCGAGTCGATGCGCGTAGCCGTTGCCGGCCGAACCGAAGTAGTTCGCGTAGCGATCCTCGCCGGCCGGCGCGATCGGGAGTACGAGCAGTTCACCGGCCTCGAGCAGGTCGACGATACGCGTGCCCGCCGGGAAGGCGATCTCGCGCAGGGCGAGATCGAGCGCATTCTCGCGCGTCGATACCGGCTGCACGTCGATGGACACCGGCGCGACGCGGTAGCTGCCGAACTGCACGATGTTGCCGGCCGCGACGCGGAAGAACAGGTTGGCGCCCTCGATGCGCACGCCGTCCTTGTACTGCGCGAACTCGACGAACCAGTGCGAATCGTTCTTGCCGTAGGCGATGCTGCTGTCCGGATCGAGCGCGAATTCCAGTCCCTTGGTCTTCAGCAGGTCCTCGTTCGCCGCGATGAAGTCCTGCAGGCGCGTCTCCACCAATGCCAGGTCGATCGGTTCATCGGCGGCGAGGCCGAGTCCGGCCAGCGTGAGCGAATTGCCGGCCCCCGGCACGAGCGCGATGCCGCTGCCCTGGACGAGATTCGGCCGGTCGGCGCGACGGTCCCAGCGCATCTCCCAGCTGCCGCCGTAGCGTTGCACGAACGCGCCCGCTTCGGCGCGCGATTGGCCGATCGCGAGCGATTCGGTCGCCTCGAGCTCGGGCTGCACCTCGATGTCCGGCGCGACGAACGCGCGCGGCAGTTTCGGATGCGCGGCGCGCTGGTCGGGTGCCACCGGCTGGATCGCGAACGCGACCCCGGCGAGCAGGGCGAGGCAGAACGCGAGCAACGCGTTCGCCGATGTCATCGCGCGCGAACGCGTCGCGCCACGGTGTATCAGTGTCATCGAACGATCTCCCCAAGCATTGGCGAAGCCGGTGCGTGGTCGCTCGCTGCCGTCGCCCGCGCGACGTCCGCAGCGGGCGGTGGACCGACGCCCGACGAGGTTTACGACGAAGGATTTCCCCAAGGCGCGCTTGCGCCGGGCACTACGGTAGCACGCGCCACGAGGCGCGCGAATGCCAGTTTCAGGCGCTGAGCAGCGAGTTCGAGCGGCCTATGCCGGGCGATGCAGGGAGCGATCCGCCTGCAGGACGAGATGCGCGAGCGTATCGATGCTGTCGGTCATGCGATCGAATGCTTCGACGACTTCGGCGGCGACGCCGGCGTCCTTCTCGCCGGCCGCCGCCTCGAGCCGCGCCGCGAGCGCTCGCTCCTCGGCGCGCAGGTCGGACGCGTGCGCGGGTGGGGTGCCCTCGCGCAACGCGGTGGCGAGTGCCTCGAGGCTGAGCGCGATGCGCGTCGCGAACGCCACGAGTGCGTCGCGCTCGGGCAGGTCGCGTGCGTCCTGCAGCACCGCTTCGAACGCCATGCACGCGCGCACGAAGCGGTTGGCGTTGGCGAACAGGCCGTCGGCGAACGCGAGCAGGCGGTGGTCGGGCCGCGGCTCGCCGCGCAGGCGGGCGATCGAGGCTTGCGCATTCGTGCGTGCACTGCGCGCGAGCGTGCGCGTGGCGACGTGCGCGGCGGCGTCGTCGCGCAGCAGGGTCGCGAAGTAGCTGCGGTACGCATCGAGCATCGCCGCGAGCGCGGGACGCACGCGTCGCCGTTCCCAGGTCGGCCACAGCGCGTAGGCCAGCAGCGCGACGGCGCTGCCGATTGCCGTCGCGATGCCACGTGCGACCATCGTCTCTCCGGGCGCGATGCCGCCGAACGCGAGCAGGATCACGACGACGCCGGTCAGCATCATCACGCCGAGCCCGTAGTGCACCGTGACGAGCAGACGGAAGCCGATGCAGAGCGCGCCGAGCAGGGCGAGTTCTTCCCACGGCCCGCCGAACGCGTAATGAACGAGCGCGGTCGTGAGCACGAGCCCGAGCAGCGTGCCGGCGACACGCAGCAGCCCGAACTGCAGCGTGCCGGCAAAATCGGGCTTGAGCACGATCGCGATCGTCATGGGGATCCAGTAGCCGTGCTCGAGGCCGGCGATGCGTTCGGCCGCGACGGCGAGCGCGAGGCAGGTGCCGCAGCGCAGCGCGTGGCGAAAGGCCACCGACGACATCGCGACGTTCGCGCGCAACGTGGCCAGCCAGCTGCGCGGCTGCAGTGCGCGAGGCAGCTCGGCTTCGGCGATCTGCGCGCGGATTTCGCCGCGGCTGCCGGCGAAATTCGCGTTGCGCAGCATCGCGCGCAGCTGGCCGGCCAGCCCCTGCGCGCGCGCGAGCGCGATCACCAGTTCGCGCGGCGCTGGTTGCGCGCGGTCGCGCAGCTCGGCGAGCGCGTCGAGCGTCGCTTCGAGGCCTTCCATGGCCGCTGCGCCGGCGAGCGGGCTGATGCCGCGCTCGAGAGCGGCGGCGAGTGCTTCGAGCGTGCGCGCCGCATATTCGAGCGTGCGGCCCAGCGTCGCGCTGGCGTCGCGGTCGGCGAGGTCGACGCGCAGGTCGACCAGCGCGAGCAGCTCGAGTCGCATGCGTTCGACCAGTTCGGCCAGCACGCGGAACGTCTCCATGATCTCGCCGCGCGCACGGTGCGCGCCGTGCAGCATGTGCTCGACGTCGATCAGCGCCTGCGTGACGGGCGGCGCCTGCGCGCGATCGGGAATGCCGCGGGCGCTCGCGGCGAGCTGGCGGCAGATCTCGGCGAGCGCATGCCGCTCGGGCCGGTAGCGCTGGAGCGGCCACGCCGCGATCGCGAACAGCGTCTGCAGCACGCCGCCACCGACGATGAGCGCGCCCGCAGCCAGCGCGCCGTCGAGCGGACGGGGCTGCGCGGCGGTGATGACGAGCAGGATCATGCTCGTGAGCCCCGCGCGCGCGGCGTCGGGACCGAGCGCGACGAGCAGCCCACCGCCGACGCCCCAGACGAGGCTCGCGATCACGAGCAGGCCCGTATGCGGGCCGATCAGGCTGCCGAGGAATGCGGACAGGCCGGCGGCGAACGCGGTCAGCAGCATGCGCTGCATGCGCAGCCGGTACGGGCCCGGCTGGTCGGTGAACATCGTATTGAGCGCGCCGGCGGCGACGCCGAGCCCGGCCTCGACATGGCCGCTCGCGATGCCGAGCGCGAGTGGCAGCACGACCGCGGCCGCATTGCGCACCGCCACGCGCAGCGGCCCGTCGCGCGGCTTGACTTCGATCAGGCTGCGTAGCATGCGCGGATGATGCGGCAGCCGCGGCGGGCTGCACAGGGCGTCCGCGCCACCAGCGATCGCGCGTGCAGCGGTTTCATCCCTCGAACGCGTATTTCTCCGGCGCCGGGTTCAGGTGGCCGCAGGCGTCGCAGGTGCGCGCCTCGACCGAGCGGTAGAAATGCTCGAACACGCGCGGGAAGTCGTTCTCGATGTCGAGGAGATGGAAGAACTCCTCGTACAGCTTGTGGTTGCAGCGCTCGCAGAACCACATGAGGCCGTCCTGCTCGTGCGCGAGGCGCTTGCGCTCGACCACGAGTCCGATGGAGCCGGGCATGCGTTGCGGGGAGTGCGGCACGCGCGGCGGCAGGTGGAACACTTCGCCGGCGCGGATCGGGATGTCGCGCACGCGACCATCCTCCTGGATGCGCAGGACCATCTCGCCCTCGAGCTGGTGGAAGAACTCGGGGCCTTCCTCCCAGTGGTAGTCGGTGCGCAGGTTCGGGCCGCCGACGATCATCACGATGAAGTCGCCCGCGTACATGCACTTGTTGCCGACCGGCGGCTTGAGCAGGTGGCGGTGTTCGTCGATCCAGGCTTGCAGGTTGAAGGGTGCAGGCAGCATCACGGCGTTTTCCCAGGCGCGAAGCCGGAGTTTATCGCCGGCGACATCGGAGTGCGACGCTTGGGGTGAGGGCTCCCGCAGAAGCACGCGCACGGCGGGACCACCTTTCCTCCGTTCGCCCTGAGCGCAGACCGCAGTTCGGAGTCGATGGGCCGTCGTCCTCGAGGGTGGCCGCGAAGACAGCTGCTCCCACACGAGCGCGGCGCACATCACCTCTGGAGCGCAGCCGCTGCGCGACCCTTGCGCCTCGGCGCACCCGACGCTGCGGTCGCCCACTGGATGGGCTCCTGCAAGGGACGCCAAGCGTTCGTCGTGCGAGGGAGAGCATCGCGGCTGAAGCCGCTCCCACACCGCCGCGTTGCCGCGGGGCCGGCTTTTCAGCCCTCAGCCTTCAGCCCTCGCTCGAGCGATGCACTTGAGCTCGATCGCGATCGGCGTCGGCAAGGCGGTGATGCCCAGCGTCGTGCGGCATGGCGCGGTCGCGGGGTCGGGGAAATACTCGGCATAGACGCGGTTGTACGCGGCGAAATCGCGCGCCATGTCGGTGAGGAATACGGTCACGTCGACGAGGTCTTCCCAGCGCGCGCCGCTCGCCTCGAGCACGGCGCGCACATTGGCGAACACCTGGCGGCATTGCGCTTCGATGTCGTACGCGAGGAGCTTGCCGTCCGCGTCGTGCACGTTGCCGGGGATCACATTGCTCCCCGGCGTGCGCGGGCCGACGCCGGAAAGGAACAGCAGGTCGCCGACGCGGCGCGCGTGCGGATAGGCGCCGACCGGCGCAGGCGCGGCATCGGTGCGGATCGCGTCACCCATCATGCGCCCTGCTCGCAGGGCTCCGCGGCGGCTTCGCCGCGCGGTTGCGTCATGCCCGTGTAGCAACTCGGGCGCGGTTCACCGCCGCGCCGCACGACCTTGCCGTCGGCGCCGATCGTGACGGTGCTCTTTGAGATCTGCCGGTTGGAATCGTCGCTCGCCGTCACGCGGTAACCCCCGGGGCGCAGGTAGAGGATGCCGTGCACCACGGCCTGGCCGAGTGACAGGCGGTCCTGCAGGCGCTCGGCGCCCTTGACCGGGTCGAGCACGAGGCGGTCGGCCGGAATCGCACCTTCGCCTTCGTCCGCATAACGTGCCTCGACGAGGCAGGGGAACTGGTTCTGGCAGACGCTGCCATTGACGAAGTAGGGGAAGCGCAGGCCGTCGAGGTCGGCCCAGGTCGGGCGATCGTCGCGGATCTCGTCGACCGGGAAGAACACGCTCACGTCGTAGGCCTTGGGCTTGAGCGACCACGGCTCGCCCTTCGCGTTCTCGAACACGATCGGGGTCTTAGGATGCAGGCTGTCGACGACCTCGTGGTAGTACGGATGGTTCTCGGTGCCCGGCGGATGCTCGATCAGCATCGTCTGCTCGACCGTGAGCGGGTCGATGCCGCTGAGCTTGCGGAAGTGCTGCGCCATGCTCCTGCCGCCGAGGTACTTGCCGTTCTCCTGGATGTGCGCGTACCCGGCGTTGACGACGAGCCGCGCGTCCGGATGCGCCTTGAACACGCGTTCGTAGAGGTTCTTCGCCTGGTCGTACTCGCGCACGTCGCCGTTGCCTTCCTTTTCGCTCTCGTAGGCGACGATCCTGAAACCGAGCCTGATCGCGGTGCGTACCATCTCCGCGCAGATCGGCTCCATCGTGTAGAAGCCGCTCTTGTCGGTCGGGTAGCCGCGCTTCTCGAGGTCCGGGTCGCTCGCGTAGATCGTCTCGGCGGCGAACGTGTCGTAGCCGTCATCGCGCAGCTTCTGCAGCAGCTCGACGGTGACCGTGCGCGTGAGCGGCACGTTGTGCGCCTCGTTGAAGAACACCGCCTTGCGGCCCTTCGCGAGTGCCGCGATCGCCTCGATCGCCGGCTTGGCCGTGTAACTGCCCTTGAGCGGCGAGGGCGCGTCGTCCGACGCCGGCAGCTGGCGGATCGAATACGAATCGTGCGCGCCGACGTAGTCGCCGACGAAGCTCTGGTACCAGCTGAGGTACTGGCCGAACACGATGCGGAACGCGCGATTGTTGTCGCTGCGATACGCATCGCGCATCGCGCGGTACTGGGAGAGGAGGCCGGTGCGCTTGAGCGCTTCGGTGTACACCTTCTCGGACTTCTCGAAGGCGGCCTTCTGTGCCTGCGCCCACTGGTACGGCGAGAGCGTTTCCGGTTCCGCGCCGTGCGCGAGGCAGGGCAGCAGTGCGGCGAGGGCGAAGGTGGCGGGGGTACGCATCGTCGGGATCGTCCGTTCGGTTCGTGGATTCGTGATACCACCCGGATCGTCGATGCGCCAGCCCTAAACCTGCTCGTTGACGAGGGCGAGGGCCGCGGCCGCGGCGCGGGCGAGCTCGTTGGTGTTCGCGACGTGCATCGCGAGGTCGCGAACGCGGCCGTTGCGCAGGCTGTAGATCCAGCCGTGCACGGTGAGGTCCTGGCCGCGATCCCACGCGTCGCGCACGACGGTGGTCTGGCACACGTTGATGACCTGCTCGAGCACGTTCAGCTCGCACAGTCTCGCATGCCGCTGCTGCGGGTCGGCCACCTGTGCCAACGCTTCGGCGTGCTTGTGCTTCACGTCGTCGACATGGCGCAACCAGTTGTCGACGAGGCCGAGCCGTTGTTCCTGGAGTACGGCAAGCACGCCGCCGCAGCCGTAGTGGCCGACCACGATGATGTGCTCGACCTTGAGAACGTCGACCGCGAACTGGATCGTGCTGAGGCAGTTGAGGTCGGTGTGCGCGACGACGTTGGCGACGTTGCGGTGCACGAACACCTCGCCCGGCGCCATGTCGATGATCTGGTTGGCCGGCACGCGCGAGTCGGAGCAGCCGATCCACAGGTACTTGGGGGCCTGCTGCTCGGACAGGCGGCGGAAGAACTGCGGGTCGTTCGCGACCAGCGAATCGGACCAGGCGCGGTTGCGGTCGAGCAAATCCTTGAGATCGTGCATTGGTCAGCCCAGGCGGATGCAGATGTTCTTAGGTTCGGTGAAGAAACGCAGCGCGTCGAAACCGCCTTCGCGGCCGACGCCCGAGTTCTTCACGCCGCCGAACGGCGTGCGCAGGTCGCGCAGCAGCCAGCAGTTGATCCAGACGATGCCGAACTCGAGCTTCGCGCCGATGCGGTGGGCGCGGCCGAGGTCGCGCGTCCACAGCGACGCGGCGAGGCCGTAGCCGGTACCGTTGGCGATGGCGAGCGCTTCGTCCTCGTCGTCGAATGGCAGCAACGTCACGACCGGACCGAAGATCTCTTCCTGGTTGGTCGCACTGTCGTTGCCGAGGCCCTCGATCACGGTCGGCGCGACGAACCAGCCGTCCGAGCAGCGGCCGCCGATGCGCAGCGCCTCGCCGCCGAGCAGCACGCGGCCGCCATCGGCGACCGCGCGTTCGATGCAGCCGGTGACCTTGGCGAAATGCGCCGCGGAGACCAGCGCGCCGAGGTCGTTCGTTTCCTCGTTCGGATCGCCGACGCGCAACGCGCGCACGCGTTCTAGGTAGCGCGGCACGAAAGCGTCCCAGATCGAGCGCTGGACGAGCAGGCGCGAGCCGCACAGGCAGATCTCGCCCTGGTTGGCGAAACCCGAGCGCACGATCGTGTCGAGGTTCGCGTCGGACAGGTCCGCATCGGCGAAGACGATCGCGGGATTCTTGCCGCCCATCTCGAGCGACACCTTGCGAAAGCGCGTCGCGGTCGCTGCGGCGATCGCCGCGCCGGTGCGCGTGCTGCCGGTGAACGAAACCGCCTTGATGCCCGCATGCTCGACCAGTGGCTGGCCGACGCGCGGGCCGTCGCCGAGCACGATGTTGAGCACGCCGGGCGGGAACCCTGCTTCGAGCGCGAGTTCGCCGAGGCGCGCGGCCGTGCACGGCGTCACTTCCGACGGCTTGGCGACGACCGTGTTGCCGGCGGCGAGCGCGGGCGCGATCTTCCAGGTGAACAGGTACAGCGGCAGGTTCCACGGCGAGATGCATGCGACCGCGCCGAGCGGCTGGCGCAGCGTGTAGTTGAGCGCGAGCGCGTCGGTCGCATGCGCTTCGCTCGCCCACTGGGTGACCGCCGCGGCGAAGAAGCGCAGGTTGGCCACTGCACGCGGGATGTCGAGGCTCCGCGCGAGCTTGACCGGCTTGCCGCTGTCCTGCGATTCGAGTCGCGCGAGCGCGTCGAGGTCCTGTTCCACCAGCGCAGCGAGCCGCTCGAGCAGGCGCGCACGCTGTTCCGCCGGCGTTGCCGCCCAGGCCGGCGCGGCGCGCGTCGCCGCGGCGACCGCCGCGTCGACATCGCCCGCATCGGAATCGGGGCAACGCGCGAACACGGTGCCGGTGGCGGGCTCGAACACGTCGAGCCAGCGGCCGCCCGCAGCGGGCTGGAGGCGGCCATCGACGAGATTGGCGAGTTCCTTCATCGGCGAGAGCTTAACGGGTCGCGGCCTCGAATGATCGCATGCGCAGGCGCATGCGGTCAGGTGCGCCGCGCTTTCCACCACACGCAGGGCGGCACGCGCGCAGCGCGTGCCGCCGCAGCGCCAGGGCAACGCGTAAAGACTGGAATACGAAGCAGGCCGAGCACACGAAGAACTACTATGCGCTCGCGTCGTGAGTGGGCCGCAGGTCTGGGCCGAGCGCGACGCGTCCATCGAACACGAAGCAGGTGCCGTCGTAGCCGTGGCCGCCGACGCGTTCGAAGTAGCCGAGGATGCCGCCCCCGAGCTGCCAGACGCGATCGAAGCCGTTCGCCTGCATCCACAATGCGGCCTTCTCGCAGCGGATGCCGCCCGTGCAGAAGCTCACGACGGTCGCGCCCGCGAGCGCCTCGCGTTGCGACTCCACTGCCGCGGGCAGG
Organism: Dokdonella sp.; assembly: GCF_051958935.1. Taxonomy (GTDB): domain Bacteria; phylum Pseudomonadota; class Gammaproteobacteria; order Xanthomonadales; family Rhodanobacteraceae; genus Dokdonella_A. The sequence goes on from NZ_JBQCFP010000195.1 coordinate 11,128, forward strand.
TCGACGAAGTTGTCGATCGGCAGGGTGAGCGCATCGCTGAAAGTGCCGTGCGCGACCTCTTCGCGATTGCGCGTGTCGAGCAGCACGACGCGACGGCCTTGGTCGTCGTGGCCGGCGTCGATCCAGCGCGCGAGTCGCTCCGGTGCAAGCGCCGGAGCGCGGCGCTGCGCGGGCGCGGCATCGCGGCGGAACGCGATGATCTCGCGCTTGCGCTTCACCTTGAGGCGCGCGAACGGCTGCTTCGCACTGAAGCTGCGCTTGGCCTCGATCGATGCGAAGCGCGGATCGGTACGCAGCGCATCGAGGAAGGCGTTCACCTCGGCGGATTCGCCGGCGAGGAAGAGATTGAGCCCCTCCGGGGCGACGAGCACGCTGCCGCGCAGCGCGCCGGCCTCGGCGCGTTCGCGCAGGCGCGTCGCGAGCGCGTCGGTGTCATCGACCGGCGAGAACAGGTAGGCGGCGATATTGAGGATCATTCGGCTTTCGGCTCCGGCTCGCGATGCCCCGACGTCACAGCGACAGCGTCCTCCCGCCGTCGACGGGGACATTGACGCCGTTGACGTACGCCGCCGCGGGCGAGGCGAGGAACGCGATTACCGCCGCGATCTCGGCCGGCTTGGCGAACCGGCCGGCGGGCACGGTTGCGAGCATCGCCTGTTCGATCTCCGCGCTGCTCTTGCCGGTCGCGCGCGTGCGCTCGGCGAGGATCTGCTCGAGCCGCTGCGTCTGCGTGTAGCCGGGCAGCACGTTGTTGACGGTGATGCCGTGCGCGCCGAGTTCGCCGGCGAGGGTCTTGGCCCAGCTCGCGGTCGCCCCGCGGATCGTGTTCGACACGCCGAGGTTCCTGATCGGCTCCTTCACCGAGGTCGAGATCACGTTGACGATGCGGCCGTAGCCGGATGCCTTCATGCCCGGCAGCACCGCCTGCAGCACGGTCTGCGCCGCGACGAGGTGCTGCTTGAATGCGGCGAGGTAGTCCTCGATGCCGGCCGCATGCGCGGTGCCGCCCGGAGGGCCGCCGGTGTTGTTGACGAATACGTGCATCGCGCGTGCGTTCGCCGCGGCCTCGACCTTCAAGCGCAGGGCCGCATGGTCGCTCATGTCCGCCGCGATCGTCGCGTGCACCTGCTTCGCGTGCGTCGTCGGCAGCATGGCGAGTGCGGCATCGAGCGGCTCCTGCGAACGCGCGAGCAGGGTCACGTCGGCACCGAGCAGCGCCAGTTCGATCGCAGCCGCCTTGCCGATGCCCTGCGAGCCGCCGCAGACGAGCGCGTGCTTGCCGGTGAGGTCGAGGTTCATGTCGTGCTCCGGTTCTACGTGGAAAGCGAAGGCTTGCAACGCGAGGACACGAAGGAAAATCGAGTCGAGCCATGGGGGCGGGGGTGTAGCCGCTCGTGAATCTCGTGGCCCAGCCAGCCAGTGGATCTTCCTTCCTCGTGCCCTTCGTGTCCTTCGTGATTCGGTCTTTCGCCCTTCGCCTCGGCCTCGTCGCGCGAAAGGTTCAATGCCGCGGCGGGAGTTTCTGGACCATCTTCGCGAGCAGTTCCTCGTCGCTGTCGCCCCGAGGCGGTTCGATCTCCGCGAGGTCGAAGCCCATCGCCGCGGCGTCGTCCTCGTCGAGGCCGTCGAAGGCGCGGAACTCGGCGTCGAGCAGGGCCATGCGCGCGGCGGTTTCGTCGTCGTAACGCAGCACGCGCCCGTCGTTGTCGAACACTTCGGCGATGCCCGAGTCGAGCACGTCGAGGCGGGCCCAGATCAGGGTGTCACCGAGCGCGGCGAGCCACCACTGTGAGGCATCGGCGCTCATGCGGAGGCTCCCGCCAGCAGCTTGGCGACGGTCGCCGCCACGGCACCGAGCACGATCGCCCACGCGCCGATGCTGCCGGGCGCGCCGAGTGCGTTCAGCCCGCGATCGCGCAGCGCGCGGTAGCGGCCGGCGAGGTACCAGCCGAATGCGCGTGGCGCGAACAGGAAACCGCCGAGGCGTTCGTGCTCGGCCGGGTGCCGCTCGCGCAGGTGTACGGCGACGAGCATCCAGATGATGACGTAGGTAGTCAGCCCGGCGACGGCGAGGCCGAGGCCCATGATGAAGATGAACTGGTGCCAGGCGGATGCAGGCATTTGAAGGATCTCCCGGTGGACGCGGATCGCGCCATGGATGGGCGCGAACGGCGGCGGCGGACGCTCGGCTAGAACTCCGCCGTGCCCGGCGCGCGCGGATAGGGGATCGCGTCACGGATGTTGGCGAGGCCGCAGACGTAGACGACGAGGCGCTCGAAGCCGAGGCCGAAGCCCGCGTGCGGGACGGTGCCGTAGCGGCGGAAATCGCGGTACCACGAGTACATCTTCGGGTCGAGGCCGAACTGGGCGATGCGCTTGTCGAGGATGTCAAGGCGCTCCTCGCGCTGCGAACCGCCGATGATCTCGCCGATGCCGGGCGCGAGCACGTCCATCGCGGCGACGGTGCGGCCGTCGTCGTTGAGGCGCATGTAGAACGCCTTGATCTTCTCGGGGTAGTTCTTAACGACCACCGGCCCGCCGACGTACTCCTCGGTGAGGAAGCGCTCGTGCTCGGTCTGCAGGTCGGCGCCCCATTCGACGGCGTAATCGAACCTGCGGCCGGACTTCTTCAGGATCTCGACCGCGTCGGTGTAGTCGATCTGCGCGAACGGCGAAGCGATGATCGCCTCGAGGCGCGAGATCGCCGTCTTCTCGACGCGCTCGGCGAAGAACGCCATGTCGTCGGGGCGCTCGGCGAGCACCATGCGGAAGATGAACTTGAGGAATTCCTCCGCGACGCGCGCGTCCTCGGCGAGGTCGGCGAATGCGATCTCGGGCTCGACCATCCAGAACTCGGCGAGATGGCGCGTGGTGTGCGAGTTCTCCGCGCGGAACGTCGGCCCGAACGTGTAGACCTTGCTGAGCGCGAGGCAGTAGGCCTCGACGTTGAGCTGGCCGGACACGGTCAGGAACGCTTCCTTGCCGAAGAAGTCCTTCTTGAAATCCACCGCGCCCTTGTCGGTGCGTGGCAGGTTCATGAGGTCGAGCGTCGAGACGCGGAACATCTCGCCGGCGCCCTCGGTGTCCGAGGTCGTGATGATCGGCGTGTTGACCCAGAAATAACCGTGCTCGTCGAAATAACGATGGATCGCCTGCGCGATCGTGTGGCGCACGCGGCTGACCGCGCCGAACAGATTGGTGCGCGGGCGCAGGTGGGCGACTTCGCGCAGGAATTCGGGCGAATGGGACTTGGGCTGGATCGGGTAGGTTTCCGGGTCGTCGATCCAGCCGAGCACGCTGAGCGAGCTCGCCTGCAGTTCGAAGGCCTGGCCCTTGCCCTGGGAGGCGACGAGTTCGCCCTCCGCGGTGATCGCGCAGCCCGCGGTGAGGTGAAGCACTTCGCTTTCGTAGTTGGCGAGCGCTGCCGGTGCGACGACCTGGATGGGATCGAAGCACGAGCCGTCGCTGAGGTTCACGAACGACAGCCCCGCCTTGGAGTCGCGGCGCGTGCGCACCCAGCCGTTGATGCGCACCTTGCTGCCCGGCGCGATCGCGCCCGACAGTGCGTGCTTGACGTCCACCACCCTCACGTCGCCGTCGACGTCGGACATACCTTGAAACTCCCGGTCGGAATACCCACCTCGGCAGGGCCGAGAACGATCGGCGATCATAGCGGAATCGCTCGCGCGGCAGTGCGCCGCGCTATCATCCGGCAGGGCAATGCCGCCAATGGCGAACGCCGCGCGAGGGCCCTCCGGCCGCACTTTCGACGAAGGACACATGACGATCCAGCTCACCACTGCCGCGCGGCAGCGCATGCAGGACTTCCTCGCGAAGGATCCGGGCGCCTGCGGCGTGCGCTTCGGCATCAAGCGCACCGGCTGTTCTGGCTTCGGCTACACGGTCGATCTCGCGACGACCATTGCCGGCGACGACACCGTGTTCGACCAGGACGGCGTGCGCCTGATCGTCGACCGCAAGGCGTTGCCGTTCGTCGACGGCACCGAGATCGACTTCGAGCGCCACGGCCTCAACGCGACCTTCGTGTTCCGCAACCCGAACGCGACCGGCGAATGCGGCTGCGGCGAGAGCTTCACGGTCGAGACCCAGGCTTGACCGCGAGCCCGCCGTCGCCCGCGGCTCCCGCGCCGGACGAGCACGCTTCCGCATTGCTCTCCATGCTGCCGCACGTGCTGGACACGCTGCGGCGCGAGCCGGCGGTCGCGATCACGCTAGCCTACCTGCTCGTCGCGATGGCGGGCATCTTCTACAACTACTGGTTCTACCGCGCGTTCGGCATCCCCGTGCTCACCCTGTCGCAGATCAGCGACTTCCTGGTCGCCGGCCTGCAGCAGCCGATGGCGCTCGTACTGGTCCTGTCGACGTTCCCGTTGTGCTGGCTCATGGACAAGGTCAACGCGCGCAGCCGGCGCAAGCACCTCGCCCTGATCGACGAATTACGGGCGTTGCCGACCGCGGGGCATTGGCAGGCGTGGCGCCTGCGCGCGCTCGAGTGGCGCGTCGGTGCGCTCTGGTACACGCAGCTCGGGTACGTCGCCGTGGTCGCCGTGTACGGCTGGACCTTCGTCGGCCTGTACGCGAAGTCGCGAGCCGAAGCGGTGCGGAGGGGGGAGGGTGCGCCGGTGGAGGTCTGGCTCAACGGCGAGCACGAGCATATCGCGGCACGCGGCCCGGCCGGCTGGTCGTATCTTGGCGCGGTCGCCAATTACGTGTTCGTCTACGACCGCACGGAGCAGCGCGCGGTCGTGCTACCGGTCAATGCGATTGCGCGCATGCAGCTCGGGGCGCTGCCGGCTGGCGGCTCGCGGCCACGCGCAGCACCGGTCCCCTAGCAGGATGTTGAAAAAGGCGCTATCCAGCGCTTTTTCAACTCAGCGAGTCCGGCGCATGTCCGGACTCGCTTCCGCGATTCAACGACGTGCGTCGTCGACTCGCGAGCGATCCATCCGTGGATCGCATCCGCAGGCTGTTTTTCAACAGCCTGCTAGCCGTCGCCGCGCCCGCGCGGTTGCGCCAATCCCCTGATTCCATTAGTATCCGCGCCCCTTCGGTCCGTCCGGGGCGCCTGCACGGCCGCCGCACGTGCCGAAGGACCTTGCCTCACCGCGTTCCCGCGGGAGGCTGCCGCCCGGAAATCCGTCCGGCGGTACCCACAAGGAGCCACCATGCGTCATTATGAAATCGTGTTCCTGGTCCATCCGGACCAGAGCGAGCAGGTCCCGGCGATGATCGAGCGCTACAAGGCGCTGATCGAGGGCGACAACGGCAAGATCCACCGCCTCGAGGACTGGGGCCGCCGCCAGCTCGC
>NZ_JBQCFP010000196.1:0-23801 GCF_051958935.1 Dokdonella sp.
CGCACATCACCCTGCAGCACATCCCGGCCGACCTCGCCGCCGGTTACGTCGAGGAGTTCTTCCGCATCCTCGCCCCCGGCGGCGCCGCGGCGTTCCAGTTCGTCGACAGCCACGACGACAGCCTGCGCGGGCGCCTGTTCGGGGTCGCCTCCAATCGCTGGCTGAACCCGGTGCGAAGGGTCCTCTGGCGCAGTCGCGACGTGTTCGAGATGCATGCGCTCGCCGAGCAGCGCGTGCAAGCGCTGCTCGCGGCGCAGCCGCACCTGCGCCTGCTCGAGGCGATCGACGACGGCGCCGCGGGTGCCGGGTGGCGCGGCCGCCGCTGGCTCGTCGTCAACGATGCGCCGCCGCCCGTGTTGGCGCAGTGCGCCGGACATCCGCTGTATGTCGATCCACGCGACGCGCATATCGGCGCACCGCTGCTCGCCGGCGTGGCGCACGATCCGCACCTGCTCGCCGTATTGCGCGAACGGCTGCGCGAAGGCGACGTCGTCGTCGATGTCGGTGCCAACATCGGCTCGATCGCGCTGCCGGCGGCTGCACTGGTCGGTCCGCGCGGCCGGGTCGTCGCGGTCGAGCCGATCGCCGCCAATCGCGTGCTGCTCGCGCGCTCGGCTCAGTACGCCGGTTTCCGCCACGTCGACGTGGTCGCTGCCGCCGCCGCGGACCGGGACGGCGAAATCGTGCTGCGCACGCACCCGTCCACGTCCAACAGCGCGACGCCGCCCGCCTCGGGCGAGCGCCTGAACGCGCCGGATGGCGGGTCGGTGCGCGTACCCGCTCGTGCACTGGATGGCCTGCTCGCCGGCCTGTCGCGGCTCGATCTCGTGAAGATCGACGTCGAAGGCATGGAACCCCTGGTCCTGCGCGGCATGGCGAACCTGCTCCGGCGGTTCCGTCCCGCCGTATTGGCCGAGTTCCATCCGTGGGCGATCGAGCGTGCGACCGGTACGTCGCCGGAGGAGTGTCTTGCCGCGCTGTTCGCACTGCACGAGGCCGCCGTAATCGTGCATCGCGACGGCACGCGCGAGCGCTGTGCGGACCCCGCCGCGGTCATGGCCGCGTGGCGTCGCGTGAACGACGCGGCCGGTCTCGCCGGCCGCGTGCACCTGGACCTGCTGTTCGCCGAGTGAGCGGTGGTGCGCGCTCAGTGCGCGCCGAATACGACGCGCTCGCTGAAGTCGATGCCTTCGGGTACCACCACGAGGTCCGCATCGATGTGGTCGAACCACTGCGCGTACAGCGCATAGAGCTTGCGTTGTGCGTCCAGTTGCTTGCGCATCTCGGCGGGAAGCGCCGCGCCGGCGCGCCCGAACGCGTCGCCGATCTTCGCGTATACCTCGCCGCGCATGCGCGTCGCGATCAGGGTGCCGTCCGCGGTCGCGGGGGCGGCGAGCGCGGCTTCGAGCCGCGGCGCTTCGTCCTTGCCGAATGCGACGCCGATGGCGTTCGTCGTCATGGCGACGTCGAGGTCGACCTTGCCGGCGATCTGCGGCGGCAGCGCTGCGGCGGGGAGCGGCACGGCCTTGCCGTCGGGCAGGATCGGCACGCCCGCGAGCGCCGGCGAGGTCATCTGCGCGAGGCTGGCGAGCAGAGCCGGGTTGCCACTGCCGAGCAGGAACGTGCCCGCGACATCCGGCACCGATTCCTCGCCCGGGTTCCAGGAGAAGCGGCTGATCGTGATGCGCGCGGCAGTCAGGTCGCCGAGCGGGGGCGGGATCGTCTGCTCGAGCTTGGCCTTCGCATCCGCCATGTCCTGGTTGATCGAGGCGAGTTCCGCGCAGCGGAACGGCGCCTTGGCCACGGCATCGGCTTGGGCGACGAAGAAGTCGCGCGCCTTCAGCACCGGCATGGCCATCGCGAAATCGAGCAGCGCGTCGTCTCGGACAGCGCCCGTCAGCGGCACGGCTAGCGCCGAAAGCGCCTTAGCGAGTGCCGGCTCGAGATCGATGCGTGCATGCATCGTCATCTGCTTGGCATCGAACTCGCGGTAACCGAACGCGAAGCGCGGCGCCTTCGCCGCGAGCGCATCGATTTCCTCGCGGCAGGTCGCGTCGAGCAACTTCGCCGCGTCGAGCTGCGACGCCTTGGTCGCGATCATCGCGACGAGCCGGCGCGTATCGACCCAGCCGCTGCCGTACGGCAGGTAGCCGCGTGCCTTGTTGAACTGCGCGAGTGCGTCGGGGTCGAGGATCTCGGCGGGCCGGTCGATGCCGAGCAGCCTGCGTTCGAGCACTTCGTCGGCGGCGCCCGGTGCGAGCGCGATCACGAGATGCTTGCCTTCGACCGCGAGCAGGCCGCGCACTTCATCGGCACCGAAGATGCGGACCTCCTGTTCGCCGATCCGTTTGCTGTCGAGTGCCTTGCCCGAGCCCTGTTCGATACGGGCGATCATCGCGCGGAATGCCTCGGGGTCGGAGAGCTCCAGGCGCATCACCGGCCACAGGTCGACACCGTAGAATGCGACGTGCCCCTTCGCGTCGAAACCGAGTTCGCGCCATTGCTCGGGCGTGCTGCGCCCACGCACTTCGGCGAGAACCGCGGTCAGTACCTTCGCCGCATCGGCGTCCTCGGCCTTCTTGCCGACCTCGGCGAGCATCTGGTCCATCATCTCGGTGAACAGCGGCCACGCGCCCTGCATCTGCTCGCGCCAGTGCGCGATCGCGGCGTCGGGCGTCGGCTCGACGTTGGCGAACAGGTACGGCGTGTCGGCGGGCACGAACGCGAGCGGAGCGCTCGTGTCGACGTTCTTGCCGCAGGCGGCCACGACTAGCGAAGTGGCGAGCGCGAGGTGGCGCAGGATCCGTGTGCGCAAAGGCATGTGCAGGCTTCCCCAGGGTGAAGCCGCGAGTCTAGCAGGGCGACCGGCGCCGCCGCCCCCAGCCCGGATCAGTGCGGAGCGAGCAGTTCGGCGAGCACCGCCATGCGCGCATGGATGCCGTTGGCGACCTGTTCGAGGATCACCGACCGGGGGCCGTCGGCAACCTCGTCGGCGATCTCGATGCCGCGGTTCATCGGCCCCGGATGCATGACGATCGCATCGCGCTTCGCACGCGCGAGGCGCGCGCGATCGAGGCCGTAACGCGAGAAGTACTCACGCTCGTCGAGGCCCGGGAGGTGCTCGATGCGTTCCTTCTGGATACGCAGCATCACGATCACGTCGACATCGTCGAGCGCGGCGTCGAAGTCGTCGACGAGGCTGCAGCCGGGGAATTCGTCCGGATCCGGCAGCAGCGCGGCCGGGCCCCACAAGCGGATCCCCGCCGCCCCCAGCGCACGCCGGCCGTGCACGGCGGAGCGGGCGACGCGCGAATGGCGGATGTCGCCGCAGATCGCGACGGTGAGGCCGTCGATGCGCTGCTTGTGGTCGCGGATCGTGAGGAGGTCGAGCAGGCCCTGGGTCGGGTGGGCGCGGTTGCCGTCGCCGGCGTTGAGGATCGCCGCGCGTCGCGCGTGCGCGGCGAGGCGCGCCGGCGTGCCGTTCTCCTTGTGGCGCACGACGAACGCGTCGGTGCCCATCGCCTCGATCGTCGCGAGCGTGTCTTCGAGCGTCTCGCCCTTGCTCGTGGAAGAACTCGCGATGTCGAAGTTGACCACGGTCGCGCCGAGGCGGCGCGCGGCGAGTTCGAAGCTGGTGCGCGTGCGCGTCGAGGCTTCGAAGAACAGGTTGACGATCGTGCGGCCGGCAAGCAGCGGCAGCGACGTCGCGCCGGCGCGGAACTGTGCGCGCAACGACACGGCGCGCTCGAGCAAGCCCTCGATGCGTGCGCGGCCGAGGCCGTCGAGCGTGATCAGGTGGCGCAGGCGGCCTTCGGCGTCGATGGACGGGTCGGACATCGGCAAATCCCCTTTGCGGTCAGGATGCGCGGCCGCGCGCGTGCGCGCCGGCCAGCCAGTTTTCCAGGATGATCTGCGCCGCGAGCGCGTCGATCACCGCGGCATCCTTGCGCCTGGCCGCACCGCTCGCGCGCTGCGCGGCGAAGCGGCGCGCGGCCTCGCGCGAGGTATTGCGTTCGTCGACGAGGTCCACGGCGCGCGCGTAGCGTCGGCGCAATTCCTCGGCGAACGCGCGCGCGCGTCGGCTCATCGGCTGCTCGCCGCCGTCGAGCGCGAGCGGCAGACCGACGACGAGGTCCTGCGGCTGCCATTCGGCGACGAGCGCATCGAACCGCGGCCAGTCGCCGGCGGCGACGGCGGCGATGGGCCGCGCGGTCGCGGAGACGCGGTTGCCGACCGCGACGCCGATCAGGCGCGTGCCGACGTCGAACGCGAGCGCGGTGCCGGAACCCGTCGTCGACGACGGATCCTCAGGCGTGCCCGGCATAACTCGCGAGGTGGAACAGGTTCACGCCGACGAGTCCGGCGGCGGCTTCCCAGCGGTCCTCCAGCGGCGTCTCGAACAGCACGCGTTCGGTCGCGGGTGCGGTGAGCCAGTGGTTCTCGCACAGCTCCTGCTCGAGCTGGCCCGGGCTCCAGCCGGAGTAGCCGAGCGTGACCACCGCGTGGCGCGGGCCCTTGCCCGCGGCCATCGCGACGAGGATGTCGCGCGAGGTGGTCACCGCGATCTGCTCGGATATGCGGAACGACGACTCCCAATCCCCGCCCGGCGAATGCAGCACGAAGCCGCGCTCGGGCTGCACCGGCCCGCCGATCAGCACCGGCGCGTCGACGACGTCCGCGAAGTCGGAATGCATGTTCATCTGCGCGAGCACGTCGCCGAGCCGGTATTCGGACAAGCGATTGATCATGAGCCCCATCGCACCATCCTCGCCGTGCTGGCAGAGGAACGCGACGCCACGCGCGAAGTTCGGGTCGCGCAAGGTCGGCATCGCGATCAGCAGCTGGTTCGTGAGGGGCGTGGTGTCGGCCATGGTGCGATTGTACGCGAGCGGCGCGAGCGGGCCTAAGGACGCGCTGAACGGAAATCCGGACGAGGAGGGGAAAGCAGCTACGGCGCGGCCGCGGCGCGCACATCCGGCATGGCCACCGCCTTCAGCGATTGCGCAGGATGTCGCCCGGAAGGAACTGCCAGGTACGACTGATGTAGAGCTCGTCGACCTGCTCCTTGCTTTCGGGCAGGGCAGGGAACGGTTCGGCGAGGCGCACGATGCGGATCGCCGCGTCGTCGAGCACCTTGTGCCCGCTCGACTGGATCACGTCGACGCTCTTCACGTTGCCCTTGCGGTCGAGTCCTACGGTGAGCACGAGCTGCCCGTGCAACTGGCGCCGGCGCGCCTCGTCGGGATAGTTGAGGTTGCCGATGCGTTCGATGCGCGCGACCCAGGCGCGCATGTAAGCGGCGAATTCGTATTCCTGGGTGTTCGCCGAGATGTACTTGCGCTTGGGGCGCTTTGCGTACTGTTCGGCCTCGTGCTGGATCTCCTGCGCGAGGCGCGCCATCTCGAGCTTGCGCTGGTCGGTCTCGCGCTCTTCGCGATCGGGCTCAGGGTCCGACTCGGGCGATTGCCGGTCGGTCGTGATGCGATAGGTCGACTGGCGTTGGGTGAGCATCTCGGCCGGGCTCGGCGGCGTCGGCCGCGGCGCGCCGTCCTCGAGCGGGATCGGCGCGACGCCCGGCGTCGCTTTGGGCACCGGGCCGGAGAGCGTCTGCGACGGGCGATGCGGCCGGTCGGCATCGCCGCCGCCGCTGTTGCTCGCCTGCGCAATGAAGTCCGCCTTGTCCGGCTTCTCGCTGTTGGCCGACTGCACGAGTATCACGTCGAGCGAAGGCAGGCGCGGCGGCGCCTTCTCGAACTCGAACGTGATGCCGAGCGCGAGCACCGCATGGGCGACCGCGGAAAACAGCAGGGTGACGCCGAGGCGATCGGCGCTGCTGGCCGTCGGGTCGCTCATCAGGCGGAGGTGCCGGCTTCGAGCCGGTCGAAGAGGAGGCCGGCGATGTTGAGCCCGAACTGCGCGTCGAGCTCGCGTGCGCAGGTCGGCGAGGTCACGTTGATCTCGGTCAGCCAATCGCCGATCACGTCCAGACCAACGAAACGCATGCGGCGCCGGCGCAGCTCGGGGCCGACCTCAGCAGCGATCCAGCGGTCGCGGTCGGACAGCGGCACGCCCACGCCCTTGCCGCCGGCGGCGAGATTGCCGCGGAAATCATCGCCTTGAGGGATGCGCGCGAGCGCGTACGGCACCGGTTCGCCGTCGATCATGAGGATGCGCTTGTCGCCCGCGCTGATCTCCGGAATGAACTTCTGCGCGATCGCGAAGCCGCGGCCGTTGCCCGTCAGTGTTTCGAGGATGACGTTGAGGTTCGGGTCGCCATGGCGCGAGCGGAAAATGCTGCGCCCGCCCATGCCGTCGAGCGGCTTGAGCACGACCTCGCCGTGTTCGGCGACGAAGCGCCTGAGTTCCGCCGCGTCGCGCGCGATCGCGGTCGGCGGGCAGCACTGCGGGAACTGCAGCGAAAACAGCTTCTCGTTCGCGTCGCGCAGGCCGCGCGGGTCGTTCACGACCTCGACGCCATCGCGCTGGGCGAGTTCGAGCACCATCGTGTCGTAGATGAACTGCGCATCGACCGGCGGGTCCTTGCGGGCGAGGGCATGGCCGATGCCGGCGAGCGGCCGCCAGGCGCCGGCGCCGAGCGTGAACCAGTCGCGCGGGTCGTCGCGCACGACCAGCGGAGCGAGGCGTGCCCAGGCCGCGCCGTCGCGTACCGCGAGGTCGCCCTGCGTCATGTAGTGGAGGGAATAGCCGCGGCGCTGCGCTTCGAGCAGCAGGGCCAGGGTGGTGTCCTTCTTCGGGTTTATCGTGCCGATCGGATCCATCAGCACGGCGAGGCTACGGGTCATGCGGTCTTCCGGGATGCGCTGGGGGTCGAGCATAGCGGGGCAGCCGCGCGGGCGGCTGCGAACCGCGCCACGACGGGCCGGGAGCGTCACATTGCGCCGATTTTTGCTGTGCACAACGCCGGCGCAAGCGCGAAACCCGTCGCAACCGCAGGGCGGGTCGCATACTACACTCCGAACGCCTGCGAAGCGTCGTGGTCGGGCCGCGAACTTTCGTGGGTTCGTGCACTTACGCCAACAACTTGACAGCTTCGCTAGCTATGTTGGATAAGGGTTGCGGTCGCGTGGTGCGTCGGGTCCGGCGCGCTGAATTGCGCCGTTTCAGGCATGCGGCTTGCATGTCATGGCGACGCGTCCGATTTCGTGGCGATGGCCGCGGACTACAGAGGTCGAGTGGCGAGGGGGTTAGGTGGACGACACAAAAGAGGGCGGCCTGAACGGCGTCAAGGTCATGGTCATCGATGATTCGAAGACCATACGCCGCACTGCCGAAACCTTGCTGCGCAAGGAAGGGTGCGACGTCGTCACCGCGACCGACGGTTTCGAGGCGCTCGCGAAGATCTCCGACCAGCAGCCGCAGATCATCTTCGTGGACATCATGATGCCGCGCCTGGACGGCTATCAGACCTGCGCGCTGATCAAGAACAACCAGATGTTCAAGAACACGCCGGTGATCATGCTGTCGTCCAAGGACGGCCTGTTCGACAAGGCACGCGGGCGCATCGTCGGTTCGGAGCAGTACCTGACCAAGCCGTTCACCCGCGAAGAACTGCTCGGCGCGATCCGTCGCCACGTCGACGGAACGTGAGCCCGGAGTGCCATTCGGAAGGGGATGAGATGGCAGGCATGCGTACCAGCGCCAATGTCGCGACCGCGGCGATCCGCCGTGCGTGCGCGCGCCCGATGACGAGCCCCTGACATGGCCGCACAGAATGTTTCCGCGACGCCCTACGAAGTGCTCGCCGAGTACGAGCGCCGCAGCCTCGCGCATGCCGCGGGCGCGCCCGAGCAGGTCGATGCTCCCGGCTTGTGGCGCGGCATCGGCTTCCGCATCGGCGACCGCCATTTCGTCAGCAGCATCGCCGAAGTCAACGAAATCCTCACGCCGCCGGTGGTCACGCTGGTGCCCGGCGCGAAGAGCTGGCTGCTCGGCGTGGCCAACGTGCGCGGCAACCTCGTGCCGGTGGTGGACCTACGCGACTTCGTCGGTGGCGGGCGCAGCCCGACCACCGAGTCGACGCGCGTGCTGATCGTGCGCCAGCACGGCGGCAGCGAAGGTCTCCTCGTCTACGAGGTGCAGGGCCAGCGCAGCTTCTCCGAGGAGCAGCTGACCGCGGCGGTCGGCGAGTCGGACGAGCGCTACAACAGCTACGTCGGCGAGAACGTCCAGTTGGGCGAGGTGCAATGGGGCCTGTTCAGCATGGCGGCCCTCGTGCGCAGCGCCCATTTCCAGCAGGCCGCGGCATGAGATGTCCCGCACCGGCGACCCGCGCGGTCGGCGGTGAGAAGAACGATAGGGGGTGAAGTGTGAGTACTACGTCGGGTGCAGTCGGACTCGAGCGCGGCGGGCGTGCCAATACGGTCCTGTTCGTCGTGCTGGGATTGCTGTTCGTCTTCGCGATCGTCGATTTCGGCTTCCTGTACTACCAGAACGTGCAGGACCGAAAGGCGGTCGCGTACACGACGCAGATCCAGGTGTCCTCGCAGCAGCTCGCGAAGTACGCCGCGGAAGCCGCGGGCGGCAACGAACTCGCCTTCCAGGAACTGAAGAGTACGAGCGAAAACATCGACGCCTACGTCACCGCGCTGAACCAGGGTGACAAGACCGGCATGCGCGGCTACGCCGGCAAGCTGAAGGGCGAGATCGAGGCCCTCACCTCCGCCTGGAAGCAATTGCAGGCCGACGCGAAGAAGATCATCGACAACCAGGCCGTCGTCCTCACCGCGAATACCAACGCGAAGGACTTCGTCGACAAGGTGTCCGCGCTGAACTCGCGCATGAGCGAGGTCGTCAACATCCTGACCGACCGCAACGCGAGCGCCTCGCAGGTGTACATCGCTTCGCGCCAGATGCAGCTCGCCGACCGCATGAGCAACCGCGTCACGCGCATCCTCGTCGGCGGTGCCGACACGCAGTTGTCCGCGGACGGCCTCGGCCGCGATTCCCGTCTCTACCAGACGGTCGTCACGGGCCTGCTCGAAGGTGCGCCCGAACTCAACATCAAACCGCTCGACAACGCTGCCGCCAAGCAGATCGTCGGCGACGTCGCGCAGCAGTGGACCGCAGTCACCGAGCCGGTCAAGACGATCGTCGACTCGGCGCCGAACCTGCAGGCGGTGAAGGACGCGTCGGACAAGTCGTTCACCGACAGCCAGGACGTGCTGCTGCGCGCGGTCGCGGCGGCCCAGCGCATCGACGCGCAGTCCTCGAGCAAGAACCTCCTGAGTTTCCCCAACCCGATCTGGGGCGCCGCCGCGGCCCTGATCGCGATGCTGCTGCTGTTCTTCCTCGGCTTCAACCTCATCCGCGACCAGCGCCGCCGCCTGCAGCAGACCAACGAACTCAACCAGCGAAACCAGGACGCGATTCTGCGCCTGCTCGACGAGATGGGATCGCTCGCCGAAGGCGACCTCACGGTGAAGGCGACCGTCACCGAGGACATCACCGGCGCGATCGCCGACTCGGTCAACTTCGCGGTGGAAGCGCTGCGCAGCCTCGTGACGACGATCAACGAGACGGCGGTGCAGGTGTCCGCCGCGGCGCAGGAAACGCAGGCGACCGCGATGCAGCTCGCCGACGCCGCGCAGCACCAGGCGCGCCAGATCAGCTCCGCTTCCGTCGCGATCAACGACATGGCGACCTCGATCGACAACGTGTCGAAGAACTCCGCCGAAAGCGCGGACGTCGCGCAGCGTTCGGTGCAGATCGCCGCGAACGGTGCGCAAGTGGTGCGCCAGACGATCCAGGGCATGGATTCGATCCGTGACCAGATCCAGGAAACCTCCAAGCGAATCAAGCGCCTCGGCGAGTCGTCGCAGGAGATCGGCGCGATCGTCGAACTCATCAACGACCTCGCCGAGCAGACCAACATCCTCGCCCTCAACGCGGCCATCCAGGCCGCTTCGGCCGGCGAGGCGGGCCGCGGCTTCGCGGTCGTCGCGGACGAAGTGCAACGCCTCGCGGAGCGCGCGTCGGGCGCGACCAAGCGAATCGAAACGCTCGTGCAGACGATTCAGTCCGACACCAACGAGGCGGTCAGCTCGATGGAGCAGACGACCTCCGAAGTGGTGTCCGGCGCGCGCCTCGCCGAGGACGCGGGCCACGCGCTCGGCGAGATCGAGACGGTCTCGAACAATCTCGCGGCGCTGATTCAGGGCATCTCGACCTCGGCGCGGCAGCAGTCCGCCGCAGCGACCAACATTTCCGCGACGATGAACGTGATTCAGGAGATCACTTCGCAGACCTCGGTCGGCGCGAGCCAGACCGCGGAGTCGATCGGCAACCTGGCGCAGCTCGCTTCGGACCTGCGCCGATCGGTCGCCGACTTCAAGCTGCCGGGATGAGTCGAGACGCATGAAGCGACCCCTGATCTCCTTCCATCCATCCCGAGCGGGCACCCTTGCGGCGCCGCGCACGGCGCGCGCCGGTCGTCGCAGTCGAGGCTAGTGGCATGAAACTGTACGACGATGGCGAATTCACCGCCCTGAACTGGGTCAAGCCGGCGCTCGATGCGACGCTCGCGCAGGCGCGCGAATCGCTCGAGACCTACGTCGAGGAGCCCGACAACATCGCGCTCATGCGCGCGTGCGCCGAGCACCTGCACCAGGTGCAGGGCACGCTGCGCATGGTCGAGCTGTACGGCGCGGCGATGGTGGTCGAGAACATGGAGCGCCTCGCCGAAGCGCTCGTCGCCGACACGATCAAGCAGCGCGACGAAGGTTATTCGGTGCTCATGCGAGGCATGGTCCAGCTGCCGGACTACCTCGAGCGGCTGCAGGGCGGCCACAAGGACATTCCGATCGTCCTGCTGCCGCTGCTCAACGACCTGCGCGCGGTGCGCGGCGAGAACCTGCTGAGCGAATCGGCGCTGTTTTCGCCCGATCTCGCCTTGCCGCTCCCGGACGCCGCGGCGGGCAGCGCGACCGCGGTCGCGCCGGCCGACCTGCGCGCGCAGGCGCTGCGCCTGCGCCTCCCCGTCCCGGCCGCGCTGCTGAAGTGGTTCCGTGACTCGACCAACGGCGAGCACCTGCGTCGCCTCGTCGACGTTCTCGACCGCCTGCGCTCGATCTCGCACGGCGTCGAACCGCGGCGCCTGTGGTGGGTCGCCGCCGGTGTGGTCGAAGCGGTCGAGAACCGCGGGCTCGAGGCGAGCGTCGCGGTCAAGCTGCTGTTCGGTCGCGTCGACCGCGAGATCCATCGCTTCGCCGAGGGCGGCGAGGCGACGTTCGCGGCGAAGCCGCCGCGCGAGCTGGTCAAGAACCTGCTCTATTACATTGCGCATTCGGGCACGAACGGCGCGGCGCCGGGCCCGCGTGGCGCGGAAATCCGCCGCACCTACCGCCTCGACACGCTGCTGCCGACGCAGAGCGAACTGCAGCATGCGCAGGGCTCGATGACGGGCCGCAACAAGAACCTGCTCGGCACCGTGTCGGCCGCGATCAAGGACGACCTCGTGCGCGTCAAGGAAGCGCTCGACATCTTCCTGCGCGGCCACAACACCGATGCCGCCGAACTCGCGGCGCAGGCGGAAGTGCTCAATCGCGTCGGCGATACGCTCGGCATGCTCGGCCTCGGCGTGCCGCGTCGCGTCGTCGGCGAGCAGCGCGAGATCATCGAGGAGATGTCGCAGCACCGCCGGCCGGTCGACGAGGGCGCGCTGCTCGACGTCGCCGGCGCGCTGCTCTACGTCGAAGCCTCGCTCGACGACCACATCGAACGGCTCGGCGACGGCGGCGATGCCGAAGCGCCGAGCGGCGGCGAACTGGAGCTGCCCAAGGCCGAGGTGCGCCGCATCCTCGATGCGCTCATGCGCGAGGCTGCGGTCAACATCCAGCAGGCCAAGCAGGACATCATCGCATTCATCGAGTCCCCATGGGACCACCAGCGCGTGCAGCAGATCCCGCGGCTCCTGGAGGAGATCGCCGGCGCGCTGCGCATGCTCGGTCTCGCCAACGCGGCCGAACTCATGACCGCGGTCGTGCGCTTCGTCGAAGTCGAGCTGATCGCGCACAAGCGCGTGCCGACCGCGGAGCAGATGGACAAGCTCGCCGACGCGCTCGCCGCGATCGAGTACTACCTCGAAGCGACGCGTGAACAGCGGCGCAACCGCGACAAGATCCTCGACGTCGCGCGCGAAAGCCTCGAGGCGCTCGGCTACTGGCCGCTGCCGCCGGCGGAACTGCGCGAAAAGCCCGTGCCCGCACCGGAGCCGGCTGCGCGCGTCGCGCCGGTCGCCCCGGCGCCGGTGGCATCGCCGATGCCTGCGCCCGCGGCCCCCGATCCGGGCATCATCGACCATCCGGCCGCCAATGCGACGCCGACCATCGACCTCCTGCCTGGCCGCGACCTGCATGATCTCGTCGTCGGCGAAGCGCGCCAGGCCGAGCCCGAATCGCACGACATCTCCGGCCTGCGCCTCGCCCAGACGGACGCAATCGGCGGCGCGGCGGCGGAAGAGGGGCACTGGATCGAGATCGAGGAAGAGATCGAGGAAGAAGTCGCCGCGGGCGAACAGCCGCTCGCCGGCTTCGAAGGCGCGGCCGCCGAGGAAATCGACGAAGACATCCGCGAGGTCTTCCTCGAGGAAGTGGACGAGGAGATCGCCAACCTCAGGAACCAGCTGCCGGTGTGGAAGCGCGACACCGGCAACATGGAGGAACTGAAGCCGATCCGCCGCTCGTTCCACACGCTCAAGGGTTCGGGCCGCCTCGTCGGCGCGCTCACCCTGGGCGAGTTCAGCTGGAAGGTCGAGAACATGCTCAATCGCGTGCTCGACCGCACGATCCTGCCGGGCGACGCGGTCGTCTCGCTGGTCGACCATGCGATCGCCACGTTGCCCGCGCTGCTCGCCGCATTGCGCGGCGAGCCCGGCGCCAGCGCGAACGTCGCCGGCATCATGGACACCGCCGATCGCGTCGCTGCAGGCGAGGATGCGCGCGTGCCCGCGGCCGTCGCCGGCACGCGTACCGTCAAGCGCACCGTGCGCCGCCGCGTTCCCGCGCCGGCGCCGGAACAGCCCACGCTCCATGCCGACGTTCATGCCACCGCCATGCTCGCAGGCGATTCCGCGGCACCTGTGGCGGCGCGTCCGGCGTCGGCCGAAGTGGTCGCCGGCCCGCTGCCGAACATCGATCCGGTCCTGTTCGACATCCTGCAGAGCGAAGTCGCCGCCCACCTCGGCGTGGTCGACGAGTACATCGCTCATTGCGAGCCCGAAGCGATCCGCGCGAGCGAATCGCTGCTGCGCGCCGTACACACGCTCAACGGCGCGATCGCGATGGTCGACATCCCGTCGATCGGCAACGTGCTCGCGCCCCTGGAAACCTACATCAAGCGCCTGCGCGCGGCCGATCGCGCCCCGCTGCGCGTCGGTGTCGCCGCGATGCGCGACACGGCGGCGCTCACGCGCGACGTGATGCACCGCCTGGAGTCGGGTGACGCGAAACTGCCCGATTCCACTGCGCTCGCCGCGCGCATGGTCGCGCTGCGCGATTCGCTGCCGGAGCCGGAAGCCTCGCTGACGTGGTACAGCGACGTCGCCGAACTGCCGGCGGGCATCGCGGCCGAGCCGCTGCCGGCCGACGCCGGTGCGCCGCCGGAGCCGTTCGCCGAAGCCGCCGGGCTGTCCTCGGCACCGCACGGTGAACAGACCAGTGTCGACGACTGGCTGCGAGACGCCCACGAAGCCATCGCGATGGCCGATTCCGAGCTGCCGCCGCAAGCGCAGATCCCGGACGACCTCGCCGCTGCGCTGGCGGAATTCGAGAAGCTGCCGACGCTGCCGACGAGCACGCAGGAAGAGACGCCGGTGATCGCGCACGACGCCGCGATCGAGGCGATGTTCGCCGACCTGCCGGTCGAGGAAATATCGCTCGAGGAGCCGACGGTCGACGTGGAGCCGGTCGCTGCCGCGCCCGAGTTCGCCAACGTGCCGTTCCCCGATGCCGGTGAACTGCAGATCGAGGAAGTCGAGCTGGACTCGGGCGACGAGGATTTCGCCAACATCGACGAGGCCTTGCCGGCCGTGCCGGCGGACGAGCCCGAAGCCGCCGACACGATCTTCCTCGAAGAACCCGCCGCCGAAACCGCACCCGAGACCTCGGTGCGCGCGCCTGTGCCCGCGGCGCCCGCAGCGCCGGTAGCGCACGCGCCGCTCGGCGGCCGTGAGGCACCTCCGCTCGCGGACGATCCGCAGCCCGAGGGTGTGCTCGAGGCCGCGGATGCGGACGACGACCTGCTCGACATCTTCGTGACCGAGAGCGAGGACATCCTCGACCACGCCGACTCGGTGGTCGCGAGCCTGCGCGAGTCGCCGCACGATCGCGCCCACATCGTCTCGCTGCAGCGCGACCTGCACACGCTCAAGGGCGGCGCGCGCATGGCCGGCCTCGCGCCGATCGGCGATCTCAGCCACGCGATGGAGTCGCTCGTCGACGCGGTGAGCGATGGTCGCCTCGCCGTCGACCGCGCCGCGGTCGAATCGCTCGAACGCGGTTTCGACCGCCTGCACGTGTTCGTCCAGCGCGTCGCGCAGCGCAAGGCGCTGGCGATGCCGGTCAATGCAATCGCCCGTTTCGAGGCGCTGGTCGCCGGCGACGATCTTCGTGGCGGTGCGGCGCCGAGCCCGGCTCCGCAGGCGCCGGCCGAAAGCGCCGACGCCGGTGCGCCCGCGCCATCCGCCGCGACGCAGGCATCGCGTCCGGCACCACGCCACCTGACCACGATGGACCAGGAGGAGGTCGAGCGCGCGCCGCAGGAAATGATCCGCGTGCGCTCGGAGCTGCTCGACTCGCTGGTGAATTTCGCCGGCGAAGTGTCGATCTACCGCTCGCGCCTGGAACAGCAGATTTCCAACTTCCGCTTCAACCTCGTCGAGTTCGAGCAGACGGTCAACCGCCTGCGCGAGCAGCTGCGCAAGCTCGAAATCGAAACCGAGGCGCAGATCATCGCGCGCTACCAGCGCGAGCAGCACGACTCGACCAGCACGTTCGACCCGCTCGAACTCGACCGCTTCTCGCAGTTGCAGCAGCTGTCGCGCGCGCTCAGCGAGTCGGTGTCCGACCTGGTGTCGATCCAGGGCATCCTCGACGACCAGACGCGCCAGTCCGAAACACTGCTGTTGCAACAGTCGCGCGTGAGTTCGGAGCTGCAGGAAGGCCTCATGCGCACGCGCATGGTGCCATTCGATTCGCTCGTGCCGAACCTGCGCCGCACGCTGCGCCAGGCCGCGCAGGAAATCGGCAAGCGCGCCCAGCTCAAGGTCGACGGTGCGCACGGCGAAATGGATCGCAACCTGCTCGAGCGCATGAAGGCGCCGTTCGAGCACATGCTGCGCAATGCGCTCGCTCACGGCATCGAGAAGCCGGATGAGCGCACGGCCGCAGGCAAGCCGGCCGAAGGCACGGTCAACATTGCGGTCAGCCGCGAGGCGACCGAAGTGGTATTGCGCATCACCGACGATGGCCGCGGCATGGATCGCGACGCGATCCGCCGCAAGGCGATCGAGCGCGGCCTGCTCAAGCCCGACGTCCAATTGTCGGACCGCGACCTGTACGGCTTCATCCTCGAAACCGGTTTCTCGACTGCCGAGCAGGTGACCCAGCTCGCCGGCCGCGGCGTCGGCATGGACGTCGTGAACAACGAGATCAAGCAGCTCGGCGGTTCGCTCACGATCGACTCGAAGGTCGGGCAGGGCACCCAGTTCACGATCCGCCTGCCGTTCACCCTCGCCGTCACGCAGGCGATCCTGGTCAAGCTCGGCGAGAGCAGCTATGCGATCCCGATGTCCTCGGTGCAGGGCGTCGCGCGCATCGCGCACGACGACCTCGAGCGCCGCATCGCCGAGGGCAACCCGAAGCACAACTACGGCGGCGAGGAATTCAACATCTACGAGCTGTCGCAGCTGCTCGGCCTGCCGCGCCCGCGCTCGACCAGCGATGAGACGCAGGTTCCGCTGCTGATGACGCGTACCGGCGACCAGCGCGCCGCGGTGCGCATCGACGGCGTGGTCGGCTCGCGCGAAATCGTCGTCAAGTCGGTCGGCCCGCAGGTCAGTTCCGTGCCGGGAATCTTCGGCGCGACGATCATGGGCGACGGCTCGGTCGTGATGATTCTCGACCTCGCGCCGCTCGTGCGTCGCCTCGCCGCCCTGCGCGCGCGGATCGATGCGGGCGCGATCGAGGAGTTGCCGGCGTTCATGACGCCGGAGCCGGAACAGCCGTCGGACGTGCGCGCGAAGCCGCTCGTCATGGTCGTCGACGACTCGATCACGATGCGCAAGGTCACCACGCGCGTGCTCGAACGCGCGGACTTCGAGGTGCTCACCGCGAAGGACGGTCTCGACGCGCTCGAGAAGCTGCAGGAAACGGTGCCGGACATCATGCTGCTCGACATCGAGATGCCGCGCATGGACGGCTACGAACTGGCGACGTACATGCGCAACGACTCGCGCCTCCGCAAGGTGCCGATCATCATGATCACCTCGCGCACCGGCGAGAAGCATCGCCAGCGCGCGCTCGAAATCGGCGTCGAACGCTATCTCGGCAAGCCGTACCAGGAAGACGATTTGCTGCGTCAGGTCCAGGAAGTATTGAGGCGCGAACGTGTCTAGCTCATCCGGCGTCGCCGTCGCGTTGTTGTACGAGTCGAGCGCGCGCACCGACCACCTGCGCGACACGCTGACTGCAGTGGGCGCGCCGATCGTGTACGAAGCGGCGGCCGCCGCGCTCGATCGCGACGCGCTCGCGCGCTCGCACGCGAACGTCGTGATCGTCAACCTGGAGGACGAGGACAGCGCCGACCTCGACGGCGTGTACGCGCTGCTCGACGACGCCCGTTACAAGGTCGTCTTCAACGACAGCGGCGTATCGAGCGGCCTGTCCGGCTGGGACCAGGCGCGCTGGATGCGCCACCTCGCGGCCAAGGTGCTCGGCGAGGGCGATCTCGATCCGCCGCGGCCGGCGGATGCAGAGCCCGTGCCGCCGCGCAAGCCGACCGCAGAGCGACCCGTCGCCGAAACGGCACCGGCCGAACCGGTCGCTGCAGCACCCGTGGTCGCGCCGCCGCCGCCGGAGCTGCC
This sequence comes from Dokdonella sp., assembly GCF_051958935.1. Lineage (GTDB taxonomy): Bacteria > Pseudomonadota > Gammaproteobacteria > Xanthomonadales > Rhodanobacteraceae > Dokdonella_A. The sequence continues at coordinate 17,099 of NZ_JBQCFP010000196.1, forward strand.
CGCCGAGCCCGCGCCCGCGGAGGTGCTCGCGACGTCGCCGGTTCCGTCGTTCGACCCGACCGAATTCATCGACCTGCTGCGCGCCGACGACGTGCCGACTCCGGCGATCGCCGAGAAGACACTGCCCTCGATCGAGTTCGACGCGCCGGTCGAGGAGAGCATCGAGCTTTCCGGTATCGACGACCTCCTTTCCGACTTCGACGTGAGTGCGCCGGAGCCACTCGAGGAAGCGCGGCTCGACGAAGAGTTCGTGGTCGAACTGCCGCCGGAAGACATTCCCGTGGCGAGCGGCCTGCGCCCGATCGAACCGTCCGACGCGCCCTCCGAAGAACCGCCGCCGGCGGAGGACTTCGGCCTCGACTTCGATTTCGACCTCGACCAGGCGCAGCCGGCGCAGGCAGCGCCGTCCGCGTCCGGCGAGAGCAGGACGATGCCGGCTGCAGCGGCGATGTGGTCGCTCGAGGACATCGACGACGGCGCCAAGCCGGAACCCGTGCCGACCGGACGTGCCAACTTCGGCATCGAGAAGATTACCGCGGCGGAATACCTCACGCCCGAAGGCGGCGACGAGGCGGCGCAGCCGCCGATTCCCTCGCTGTCCGATCTCGCGCTCGAGCTGATCCCGATCGAGGAAGCGGTCCAGCCGACGGCCGAACGGCCTGACCACGAGAACTGGCTCGATCCGGACAAGGTGACGGCGAAGATCCAGCGCGTATGGGTCCTCGGCGCCTCCGTCGGTGGCCCGGAATCGGTACGCGAGTTCCTCGCCGACATTCCGCGCGATCATCCCGCGCTGTTCCTGCTCGCGCAGCACCTCGGCGACGAATTCGTCGACATGATGGCCAAGCAGCTCGCGCGCGTGACGCCGCTCACCGTGCGCACCCCGTCGCATGGCGAACGCGTGGCACATGGCGACATCGTCATCGTGCCCAACTCGCATCGCCTGCAGGTGGACCCGATGGGCGTGGTCGTGCTGGAGAAGCTGGCGAGCGAGCCGGCCTACAAGCCCTCGATCGACCGAGTGCTCGAAGACGTCGCCAATCGCTACGGCGCGGCGGCGGGTGCGATCATCTTTTCGGGCATGTCCGACGACGCGGTCTCCGGCTGCGTGCACCTCGCGGGCCGCGGCGGCAAGGTGTACGCGCAGTCGCCGGAAAGCTGCGTGGTCAGCACGATGGTCGAAGGCGTCAGCGAAACGGGCGTGGTGAGCTTCTTCGGTACGCCGAAGGAACTCGCCGAAAAGGTCCTGGCGGACAAGGCATGAGCGCGCGCATCGCGCCGCCGGGTGTCGCCAGCCGCATGGCACGTGCGCCGCATCGCGGCCGCGTTTGCGCAGGGGAATGAGAAATGGCCGAGCTACCGCGTGAAATCCGTGGCGTCATGGTGCCGATCACCGAAGGCCGCGTACTGCTGCCGAATGCGACCGTCGCCGAGGTGATCAGCTACACGCGACCCGAATCGATTCCGAACGCCCCGGCCTGGCTGCTCGGCCGCCTGCCGTGGCGCGGATGGCGCCTGCCGCTGTTCTCGTTCCCTATGCTCACCGGCCAACTTGCCGACGAGAGCCGCACCAATGCGCGTGTCGCGGTGCTGAAGGCGCTCGGCGGCAGTGCGAGCATGCCGTTCCTCGCGCTGCTCGCGCAGGGATTCCCGCGTCTGACGACGATCACCCAGGAACTCCTGATCCCGACCAGCGACGAGCACCCGCACGCCCCCGGCGTGCGCGCCGAAGTGCTCGTGCGCGACGACCGCGCGATCATTCCGGACCTCGACGCGATCGAAGGCATGGTCGCGCGCGCGCTCGCGGTCTAGCAGGATGTTGAAAAAAGGCGCTATCCAGCGCTTTTTCGACTCAGCGAGTCCGGCGCATGTCCGGACTCGCTTCCGCGATTCAACGACGTGCGTCGTCGACTCGCGAGCGATCCATCCCTGGATCGCGTCCGCAGGCTGTTTTTCAACAGCCTGCTAGCCGCGCGACGCGTCAGTCCGCCAGCCGCACCACCGCGCTGCGGCTGCCCAGGTCGTGCCAGCCTCGCCGCTCGCGCTCGAACAGACACCAGAAGAAACCCAGCCCGAACGCGAGCAGCGACACCAGCGCGAGCGCGAAGCGCAGCAGCGCACGCGGCCACCGCAGCGGAGCGCCGTCGGCCGACACCACGCGCAGGCGCCATGCCCGCATGCCGATCGTCTGACCGCCGCGCACCCACGACAGCACGAAGTAGCCTGCGGTCACCGCGAGTAGCGCGACGCGCAGGGCGTTGCGAGAGAGCGACGAGGGATGTGCGACATCGACGTCGCCGTGCACGACGAGCATCGCGAGTGCGACCGTGAGCATCCAAAGGCCGATCAGCGGGAACAGGTCGTAGAGGGCGGCGGCGAGACGCAGCCAGAGGGGAGCCGGGGTCGCGGAAGGCATCGTCGCGCGGGTTGGAGTGACGACGGCTAGCGTCGCGGTTTAGGCTCGAGGGCGCAAGCCAGCTGGAATCGTGCACGGATGAACCGTCCCTCCACTTCGCGGCACGCCGCGGCGGCGACGCCGCCCGCCCGCCGCCGCGGTCGCCCGCCGGCAGCCGGTGCGGCGCCGGCCGACGCCGCCCTCATCGATTTCTTCCTCGAGCGGGCATGGTCCGAACTCGGCCTCGCGGCGAATACGCTCGCCGGCTACCGGCGCGACCTCGTGGCGTATTCACGCTGGCTTGCCGCGCGCGGCCGCGATTTCGCCAGCGGCGACCGCGAGCACGTGCAGCGTTACCTCGGTGAGCGTACGCACGCGGGTGGCGCGGCCGGTGGCGGCTACAAGGCGCGCTCGAATGCGCGCCTCTTGTCCGCGCTGCGTCACTTCCACCGGTTGCTCGTGCGCGAGGGCCGCCTTGCGGCGGATCCGACCCTGCTCGTCGACGCGCCCAAGCTGCCGCGCGGGCTGCCCAAGGCGCTCTCCGAAGCGGACGTCGAGAGCCTGCTGCGCGCGCCCGGCGACGGTCCCCTCGGCCTGCGCGATCGCGCGATGATCGAGCTCATGTACGCGACCGGCTTGCGCGTGAGCGAACTGGTCGGCATCAGCGCGGCACAGGTGAACCTGCGCCAAGGCGCGCTGCGCGTGGTCGGCAAGGGCGGCAAGGAGCGCCTCGTGCCGCTCGGCGACGAGGCGGCGCACTGGTTGCAGCGCTACGTCGCCGAGGCGCGGCCGGCGCTGCTCAAGGGTGCGCGCAGCGACGCATTGTTCGTGAGCAATCGCCGCAGCGCGATGACGCGGCAGATGTTCTGGACGCTCGTCAAGAAACACGCGCTCGCAGCGGGCATCGCGCCGTCGCGGATTTCGCCGCACGTGCTGCGCCATTCGTTCGCCACGCACCTGCTCAACCACGGGGCGGATCTGCGCGCCCTGCAGCTCATGCTCGGCCACGCGTCGCTGTCGACCACCCAGATCTACACGCTGGTCGCCAAGGAGGGCCTGAAGCGGCTGCACGCGCGCCACCATCCGCGTGGCTGAACGGCGGCGGCGACCTGTTTCGCTTTCTCCGGCAGCGGGTGCGTGAGACAATCCCGCGTTGGCCCGGGAACCTCGGTGGCCGTGGCGTGGTCCACGAACCGACGTGTCGGTAGGCGCAAGCTTTTGCCGCCTCCGCCGGTCCGCCATTCGTCCGTCTCTTCGCGCGAGGTATCCATGCGTTTTCCGTTACTTGCATCCGGCCTGCTGCTGGCCTCCCAGGCGTTCGCGGCGACGCCCGCCGAGGATACGGTGCGCCAGGCGCTCGCGCAGATCGCTCCTGGCGTGACGGTCGACGCCGCACAGGAGTCCGCGGTGCCCGGCTTCTACGAGGCGATCGCCGGCGGCGAATTCGTCTACGTCAGCAAGGATGGCCGCTACCTCCTCAACGGCAGTGCCTTCGATGTCGCGGCCAAGCGCGACCTCACGCAGATCTCGCGCGGCAAGGTGCGCAAGGCGGCGCTCGACAGGATCGGCCCGGACAAGCGCATCGAGTTCGCGCCGCTGGCGCCAATGACCTCCAAGCACACCGTCACCGTCTTCACCGACGTCGACTGCCCGTTTTGCCGCCGCTTCCACGAGCAAATCGCGCAGTACAACGCGAAGGGCATCACGGTCGATTACCTGTTCGTCCCGCTCTCGATCCATCCCGGTGCGGACAAGAAGGCCGAAGCGGTGTGGTGTTCGCAGGATCGCCCGAGCGCGTTCACCAAGGCGATGGCAGGCCAGGATCCCGGCAAGGCGACCTGCCCGAACCCGGTCGCCGAACTCACCCAACTCGCGCAGGCGCTCGGCATCGGCGGCACGCCGACGATGCTCGCCGCCGACGGCACGATGATCCCGGGGCAGATCGCGATGTCGCCGGACCGCCTTGCCGCCGAACTCGACCGCATGGCGCAAGCCAGCGCGGCGAAGAACTGAGGACTCCGTGATGAACCAGCGTCATATCGCCGCCGCCGCGCTCGCGGCCGCCGCTTTCACCCTCGCCGCGCACGCCGCGGAATCGCCCGGGGACGCCGCAGCGCGCAAGGCGCTCACCGAGCTCGTGCCGCAGGCGAAGGTCGATTCGATCGAGCAGGCGCCGCTGCCGGGTTTCCGCCAGATCATCGTCGGCGGCCAGATGGTGTACGTCAGCGACGACGGCAAGTACCTCATGCAGGGTGCGCTGTACGACACCATGAACAAGCGCGACCTCACGGCTGCGCGCCTCGCGGTCGAGACCAAGCGCAAGGTCGACGCGGTGCCGGCGGACAAGCGCATCGTATTCGCGCCGTCGGGCAAGCCGAAGTACAAGGTGACGGTGTTCACCGACATCGATTGCGGCTACTGCCGCAAGCTGCATTCGCAGGTCGCGGAGTACAACCAGCGCGGCATCGAGCTCGATTACCTGTTCTTCCCGCGCAGCGGCCTCAACACGCCGTCCTACGACAAGGCCGTGTCGGTGTGGTGCGCGAAGGATCGCAAGGGCGCGTTCACCGCGGCCAAGAGCGGTGCGAATCCGGCGCCGCTCAAGTGCGACAACCCGGTCGCCGAGCAGTTCACGCTCGGCGCCCAGGTCGGCGTGAACGCGACGCCCGCGATCTACGCGCCGGACGGCACCCACATCGGCGGCTACATGCCGCCGGACGAGATGCTCGCGCGCCTCAAGTCGCTGGAAACGCCCGCCCTCGCCGGCAACTGAGTCGCCCGCGTCCGATGCCACGACGCCCGGCCTGGCCGGGCGTCATCGTTCAGGGCTTGCACACGTCGATCCGGCCGCCATCGGCTACAATGCGCGGCTCCCCATCGCCGCTCGCGCCATGATCGCCCTCGACGGCCTGCCCGCGCTTTCCCCGTTCCGCATCGATCGCCTCAACGCCGATCTCGCCAGCCAGGTTCCCCGTACGCGCGTACGCGCGACGCGGCACGTCTACTTCGTCGCCGCCGAACCGGGCGCGACGCTCGATCTGCCGCACCTGTGCGAGGTCCTCGAGGCAGCCGCGCAGCCGGCGCAATCGGCCTCGCTGTGGATCGTGCCGCGGCTCGGCACGCGCTCGCCGTGGTCGAGCAAGGCAACCGACATCCTCGTCGGCTGCGGTTTCCCGGTCCATCGCATCGAACGCGGGCTCGCGTTCGATCTCGACGGCACGCCCGAGCGTGGCAGCGAGGCCTGGGATCGCCTCGCGCGCATCCTGCACGACCCGATGACGCAGTCGGTCGTCGATACGCTCGACGCCGCCGCGCGCGCGTTCGACGCAGGTTCCGCGCAGCCGCTCGCGCGCGTCGCGCTCGGCAGCAATGCACAGGCCGCGCTGGAAGCCGCCAATGCGCGCCTCGGCCTCGCCCTCGCCGGCGATGAAATCGCATATCTCGCCGACCGCTACGGCGAACTCGCCCGCGATCCGTCCGACGCCGAACTCATGATGTTCGCGCAGGCGAATTCCGAGCACTGCCGCCACAAGGTGTTCAACGCGTCATTCACGCTCGACGGCGTCGCCCAGGCGAAGTCGCTGTTCGCGATGATCAGGAATACGCACCAGCAGTCGCCCGCGCACACGCTGTCTGCCTACCACGACAACGCGGCGGTCATCGAAGGCAATCCTGCGCGCCGCTTCTTCGCCGACCCCGCCGACGGCGTGTTCCGCGCGCATGCCGAAGACGTGCCGTACGCGATCAAGGTGGAGACGCACAACCACCCGACCGCGATCTCGCCGTATCCCGGCGCATCGACCGGTTCAGGTGGCGAGATCCGCGACGAGGGCGCGACCGGGCGCGGCGGCAAGCCGAAGGCGGGCCTGGTCGGCTTCAGCGTATCGGACCTGCGCATCCCGGGCCTCGCGCGGCCATGGGAGCGCGAGCGGCCGCTGCCGCCGCGTTTCGCCAGCGCGTTCGAAATCATGCGCGACGGTCCGCTCGGCGGCGCCGCATTCAACAACGAATTCGGCCGGCCGTGCCTCGGCGGGTACTTCCGCGCATTCGAGCAGGACACCGGCGTGCCGGGCGTGCGGCGCGGCTACGACAAGCCGATCATGATCGCCGGTGGCCTCGCCAACCTGCGCGCGCCGCACGTCGACAAGCGCACCCTGCAGGACGGCGATGCGGTGATCGTGCTCGGCGGCCCGGCGATGCTGATCGGGCTCGGCGGCGGCGCGGCTTCGTCGGTCGCGGCGGGCTCGAGTTCCGAGCAACTCGATTTCGCCTCCGTGCAGCGCGACAACCCCGAGATGCAGCGGCGCT
>NZ_JBQCFP010000197.1:0-113313 GCF_051958935.1 Dokdonella sp.
ATCCGGCAACGGCCACCTCGCGGGCGGCACGCTCGCGGCGGACGTCGATTCTTCGTGGAGCCCGAGCGTGACGCTCGAATACTCGGTGACGGGGAACCTCGGCATCGAGGTGCTCGCGGCGCTGCCGTTCGAGCACGACGTCAAGCTCAACGGCGCCAAGGCGGCGACGGTCAAGCAGCTGCCGCCGACGGTGTCGCTGCAGTGGCACTTCATGCCGGACGCAAAAGTGAGCCCGTTCGTCGGCATCGGCGTCAACTACACGCGCTTCTTCTCGGTCGACGAAGCCGGGCCGCTCGCCGGCGCGAAGCTCGATCTCGGCGACTCGTGGGGTCTCGCGGCACACGCAGGCCTGGACTTCGCGCTCGCGCCGCGCTGGTCGCTCACCGTCGACGCGCGCTGGATCGACATCGACACCGACGCCAAGGTCAACGGCGCGAAGGTCGGCTCGGTCGCGATCGACCCACTCGTGTACGGCGTCGCGCTCGGCTATCGCTTCTGAGATGGACGGCGGCCACGACGCGCGGCCGATCGTCACCGACGCGGTGATCGTCGGCGCCGGTCCGGTCGGCCTGTTCCAGGTGTTCGAGCTCGGTCTGCTCGGCCTCGGTGCCCACGTCATCGACGCGATGCCGCAGGCCGGCGGTCAATGCGCCGAGCTCTATCCGGACAAGCCGATCTACGACATTCCCGCGCTGCCGCGCTGCGGCGCGCGCGAACTCGTCGGGCGGTTGCTGGAGCAGGCGGCTCCGTTCGCGCCCGAGTTCCACTTCGGGCACGTCGCGAGCGGGCTCCAACGCCAATCCAATGGCCGCTGGCGCGTGAGCACGCACAACGGCCTCGTGTTCGATGCCGGCGTCGTCATCCTCGCCGCCGGCCTCGGCGCGTTCATGCCGCGCAAACTCGACCTCGACGAGGCGCGTCGGCTCGAAGGCGTCGCAGTGCACTACAAGGTCGCCGACGTGCGCGCGTTCGCCGGGCGCGAACTCGTGGTCGCCGGCGGCGGCGACGCGGCGCTCGACTGGGCGATGGAACTCGCAGGGCTCGGCGCGTCGGTCGTGCTCGTCCACCGCAGTGCGAAGTTCCGCGCCGCGCCCGCGAGCGTCGCGCGCATGCACGCGCTCTGCGACGAGGCGCGCATGCAGTTCCTCGAAGGCGACATCGTCGGCCTCGACGCCGATGTGGACGGCGATCGCGAAGCACTCCGCGCGGTACGCGTGCGTGCCCGCAGCGGCGTCGTGCAGCGCGTGGGCGCGGAACAGCTGCTGGTGTTCTGGGGCCTGCATCCGGCGCTCGGACCGATCGCCGACTGGGGGCTCGATCTCGAGAAGAACCAGGTCGTCGTCGACACCGCGACGTTCGGCACGGGCGTGCCCGGCGTGTATGCGGTCGGCGACATCAACACGTACCCCGGCAAGAAGAAGCTCATCCTCAGCGGCTTCCACGAGGCGGCGCTCGCCGCGTTCGCGGCCAAGGAATACTTGAGCCCCGGCCAGAAGGTGCCGCTGCAGTACACGACGACGAGCCCGGCGATGCACCGGCGGCTCGGCGTCAGTCCGGATCTCTCCGATATCGCCTGAAGCGCGCCCGCGCGTCCCGCTCGCGATTCACGCGGCCGCCACGCAGTCGGCTGCCGTCGCCAACACGAAGCGCGGCTCGCCGAGCCCGAGCAGCACGGCCTGCGCGCGCGCGCGGTCGATCTCGTCCGGCGTGGGCAGGCGCGCCACGCGCACGGCGCAATCGATCGGCGCATCGAGCCACGGCTGCAGCGCGCCGCGTAGCGCGAGTTGGGCGGAGATCGGAATGCCATCGAGCGTTTCGCTGGCCGGCAGCGCGCTTCCGGTCACGCGCAGCACCGCGCGGGCGCAGCCGTCCGAGCGGACGATGCGCCCGTCGGGCGGGAAGCGCACGGCGCGGCCGGCGCCGGCGATCGGGTCGAGGGCGTCGGCAATGCCGTTGGCGAGCAGGGCGAGGCGCGGATGCGCCACGAGCGCGAGCGGGCTCGCGTGCCGCAGGCCGTGGCGTTCCGCATCGGCGATGAGTTCGGGCGCGATGCCGCGCGCGCTTGCGCGACTGCGCAGCGCGCCGGCCAATGCGACGCGCGCGCCGCCGTCGCGTGCGAGCGACACATTTGCGCGCCAGCAGCCCTCCGCGAGCCATCGGCCGAGGTTGCGCACGAACGCACGCGCCGGCGCACCGTCGTAACGCAGGCCGAGCAGGGCGAGCGCGTCGGCGACGCCGGTCACTCCGAGGGTGGGTCGCGGCGTGGCGAGCGGCGTCGCCGGACCAGGGACCGCGTCGAGCGCGCGCAGGGCGAGGCCGGCGCATTCGGCGAAACGCACGCCATCGAAGCGCGCACCGGGCAGGCCTGCATCCTCGACGAAGCGCGCGGCGTTGACGACCGCACCGGGGTCGATCGGCCACTGCGGCGACGCGTTGCCCGCGCATGCGACGATGCGCTCGCCGAGAAGGATGCGCCACGACGACAGCGCCGCGAGCAGTTCCTGGCGCAGCGACGCGTTGCCTGCGCCGAGCGCGTCGGCGACACGCCGCCACGTGCAGTCGACGGTCATGTCGCGCAGCCGCGCGCCGTCGCGCTGGCGAAACCACGCGTCCCATGCCTCGACCGCCGCGGCATCGATGAAGGTCGTTCTACGCTGCATGCCGATCCTGGCGGCGGACCCGCCGCTACGCCGGCGAGTATCCGCGGGCAGCGCGCGCGCGACTTGCGACAGATCAACTCGCACGTGTTACACGCTGTTACCGAGCGTGTCCGTCACGTCGTCGTCCCGTGCAGGTGGCTGCCTAGACTTTGCGCCAACGAACACGGTGGAGCAGCAGATGTACGCAATCGAAACGGTCGGCACGGGTAACGGAGCGAAGGCACCGGCATTCGAAGCGCGCGACGACATCGGCATCGAAGAGCTGCGCGCGCACGTACAGGTCCTGCGCCGCAAGGTCGCCGCCGGCCAGCACGTATACCGCGCCGGCCAGCCGTTCCACTCGCTGTTCCTCGTCAACTTCGGCTGCCTCAAGACGAGCGAACTCGCCGACGATGGCCGCGAACAGGTGACCGGATTCCGCATGCGTGGCGACCTGCTCGGCGTCGAATCGATCGGCCTCGCGCGTTACGCCTGCGACGTGGTCGCGCTCGAGGATTCGGAGGTGTGGGAACTGCCGTACCCGCCCATGCTCACCGCCTGCCTGCGCGTGCCGGCGCTGCAGGCGCGCCTGACCGAGTCGCTCGCGGCCGAGATCCGCCGCGACCGCCAGTGGATGCTCACCCTCGGTACGCTCGGTGCCGAAAGCCGCGTCGCCGCATTCCTGCTCGATCTCGCCGACCGCCATGCGCGCATCGGCCTCGACCCGCACCGCTTCGTGCTGCGCATGTGCCGCATCGACATGGCCAACTACCTCGCGCTGAAGCACGAGACGGTCAGCCGCGTGCTGTCGCACCTCGCCGACCGCGGCTTCATCGACGTTCGCCGCCGCGACGTGACGATCCTCGACGCGGACGCCCTCACGCGCGTCGCCTCCGACCGGGCGACCTTGAACTAGTCGACAGCGGGTTCTTTGCGCCAGGGCGAAGCGGAGCAGAAGCTTGAAGCACCAAGCGCACGAAGAAAAGCAACTCGGAGAGTGAGAAACGAGGACACCGAGCGCACGGAGGCAGGGCGATCGCCTGCCCTCCTGCGTGCACTCGGTGCTCGCGCTTGCTCACCGTTTCAGTCCTGAAGCTTGCTCTCGCCTTCGTGCGGTGAGCGTGTTTCGTGTTCCGGCTTTTCTGTTTTCCACCGAGAGCACGACTCACGTCCGCACGTCGCGGTCGAACAGGCTATCGATTGCCTCGGCGAGCGCCTCGCGGCGGTAGGGTTTGCGCAGCAGCGGCAGGCGCGGGTCGTCGAGGTCCTCGCCGGTGCGTTCGTAGCCGGAGGTGAGGAGGACCGGCAGGCCGGGTCGCAATTGCCGCGCCTCGCGCGCGAGCTCGATGCCGTTGATGCCGCCGCCGAGCACGACATCGGTGAAGAGGAATTCGATCGACGGGTCCTCGCGCAGCAGGGCGAGCGCGTCTTCGCCGTTGTCGGCGACGCGCGTCGCGTGGCCGAGCGCGCGCATGAAGGCGACGGCGATGCCGCGCACTTCCGGCTCGTCCTCCACCACCAGCACGACCTTGCCGCCGCGCGCCGTGGTTGCGGCGAGCGCGGGCGTGGGGCTCACGCCGTGGCTCGCCACCGGCAGGTAGAGCGCGACCCGCGTGCCGTAGCCGAGCTCGCTCGCGATCGTCATCGAGCCGCCCGACTGGCGCGCGAAGCCGTACACCATGCTGAGGCCGAGGCCGCTGCCGCGGCCCGCGTCCTTGGTCGTGAAGAACGGCTCGAGCGCGCGGGCGAGCACGTCGGCCGGCATGCCCGTGCCGGTGTCGGCGACGCTGACGATGACGTAATGACCCGCGGCGAGGTCGGCGACGTCGCCGTCCGCATCGATGCGCAGCTCGTCGGCCTCGATCTCGAGGTTGCCGCCGCGCGGCATCGCGTCGCGCGCGTTGAGGGCGAGGTTGACCAGCGCCGCGTCGAGTTCGCCGGGGTCGGCATAGACGGCGGGTATCGCGGCGGGGCAGCGGATCGACACCGTGATGCCCTCGCCGAGCGTGCGGCGCAGCAGCGCGTGCAGGTCGGCGAGCCATTCGGCCAGCGCGATCGTGCGCGGCGTCAGGCGCTGCCGCCGTGCGAACGCGAGCAGCTTGCGCGTGAGCGCGGCACCGTTCGCGACCGCGCGCATCGCACCCTGCACGATCTGCTCGCGCTCGGCCCCTTCGAACCCGTCCTGCAACAATTGCAGGTTGCCCGAGATGACCGTGAGCAGGTTGTTGAAATCGTGCGCGACGCCGCCGGTGAGCTGGCCGATCGCTTCGAGCCGTTGCGCATGGGCGAGCTGTTCTTCGCTGTGGCGCCGCTGCAGCGCTGCACTCAGGAGGTTCGAGATCGACTGCAGGAAGTGCAGCTGGTCGCGATCGAACGCGGACGATTCGGCCGCGAACGCGAGCAGCACGCCGTCGGCACCGTAGCGGCCGTGCAGCGGCACCGACGCGGTGCGATGCAGGCCGGCCGCAACGGCCGCGGCGCGCAGTGCCTGGCCTTCGTCGTCGCGCGCGAGCAGGTCGGGCAGGGCGTCCTGCAGCGCCGCCGGCACGCCGAGTGCGGCCTGCACCTGCAAGCCTGCGCGCTGCTGAGCCGACAGCAGCACGGCGGCGCCGTCGATGCCGAGCGCCCCGGCGACCATGCCCGGGATCGACGGCAGCAGCGACTCGACTGCGCGCGATTCGAGCGCAATCCGGCCGGCTTCCGCGACCGCCGCGTCGTAGCGCGCGCGGGCGAGCGCCTGCCGCGCGCGCCGCGTTTCGGAGATGTCGCGGATCGACGCCGCGTACAACGGGTTCGCGCCCGCCTGCACCGGACTCAGGCTGATCTCGACCGGGAACTCGCTGCCGTCGAGGCGCTGGCCGACGAGTTCGAAGCCCGCGCCCATCGGCCGCAGGCGCGGATTGGCCATGTAGCGTTCGCGGTGCGCGACGTGTCCGCCGCGCAGCGCCGTGGGCAGCAGCACCTCCACCGGTTCGCCCGCGAGGCTGCCTGGGCTGCGACCGAACAAAGCTTCCGCCTGCGCATTGGCGAGCACGATGCGCCCGCTGCGGTCGACCACGATCGTCGCATCCGGCGCGGTCTCGAACAGCGTGCGGAAAAGATCGCCTTGAGCGGTGGCGTCGTTCATGCGCGTTCGACCTTCGCCGCGAACAGGTACCCCGCGCCGCGCACGGATTTGATGATCTGCGGATCGGCCGGATCGGCTTCGATCTTGCGGCGCAGCCGCCCGACCTGCATGTCGATCGACCGATCGTAGGGGCCGGCTTCTCGCCCGTGCAGCGCGCCGATGAGTTCGTCACGCGACAGCACCTGGTTGGGGCGCGCGACGAACGCGGTGAGCAGGTCGAACTCGCCGGTGGTCAGCGCCACCGCCTGGCCGTCGCCGTCGCGCACGAGCGTGCGCGACGCGGAGTCGAGCGCAAAGCCGGCGAAACGCGCGACCGCGCCAGCGGGGCGCGCCACGCTCCGCTCCGGACTGCGGCGCAGCACGCTGCGCACGCGCGCGAGCAGTTCGCGCAGGTCGAACGGCTTGGTCACGTAGTCGTCGGCGCCGAGTTCGAGGCCGACGATGCGATCGACGGTGTCGCCGCGGCCGCTCACGATGACGACCGGGCCGCTCCAGTTCGCGCGAAGGTACCGCGTCAGTTCGAGGCCGTCCTCGCCGGGGAGGCCGAGGTCGAGCAGCACGATGTCGACCGGCGACGACGTCAGCGCGCTGCGCATCGCGGCGCCGTGCGCCGCTGCCACGACGCGGAAGCCGTGCAGGCCGAAATAGCGCTGCACGAGTTCGACGATGGCGTCGTCGTCGTCGACGACGAGCAGGGTGGGCGTGGCGTCGGCGGCGGACCTCGCGGGAGTCGGTCGAAGGCGCGTGGATGCGCATCGTAGCACCGGCGCCGCGGGCGCACGCCCGCTCCGCTCACCGACGCGCGGAGCCGTCGGTACGCGCGGCCGCGTCGTCATCGACGAGCGGGGCGAGCGCGGGCGTGTCGAGGTCGTCGTACTGCGCGTCGTCGACGGCCCAGAAGAACGCCGCGACGGCGAGGCCGAGCAGGACGAGGCTGACCGGGATGAGGGCGAGGATGATGTTCATGCGGGTTGCGTCCGGGACAGCGGCGGCGCCGACGCGGCGATGCACGGCCGCCCTGCCTCGCCGCGCGCGCGGCCGATCGCGAACGTGTTCGCGACGACGATCAGCGAGCTCGCCGACATGCCGATCGCGGCGAGCCAGGGTGGCACGAAGCCGAGCGCGGCGAGCGGGATCGCCAGGAGGTTGTAGGCGAGCGTCCAGCGCAGGTTGCGCCGGATGACCGCGAGCATGCCGCGGGCGACCTCGCGTGCCTCGACCAGGCTGCCGAGATCGGTGCCGGTGAGGACGAGGCCGCTCGCGGCCTGCGCGAGCGCGGCGCCGTCGCCGAGCGCGACGGCGACGTCGGCGCCGCCGAGCACCGGTCCGTCATTGACGCCGTCGCCGACCGCGGCGACCGCCTCGCCGCGCGCGCGTAGCCAGGCGAGATGCGCGAGTTTGTCCGCGGGCGTGGCGCGTGCCCGCCACTCGGCAACGCCGAGCGCGGCCGCGACCTGCCGCACGCGCCCGGCATGATCACCGCTGACGATCTCGCAGGCGATGCCCGCCGCGCGCAGCGCGTCGATCGCCGCGTGCGCGCCGGCGCGTACGCGTTCGGTGACCGGGAAGCGCGCGATTTCGCCGTCGTCGTCGGCGAGCACGAGCGCATCGCCGTCGTCGCCCGCGGCGAGCGCGAAATCCGCGCGGCCGAGTCGCAGCGAGCGGCCGTCGAGCCGGCCGAGCACGCCGCCGCCCGCCTCGCGCACATCGGCGATCGCGGGCCGGGTGATGCCGTGTGCGGCGTCGCGTAGCGCGCGCGCGAGCGGGTGCGTGCTCGCCTGCTCGAGCGCCGCGGCCGCGGCGAGCGCCGCCTCGCGCGAGCCGCGGGTGACGCGCATGCGCGCGATGTCGATCGCGGGTTCGGTCAGCGTGCCCGTCTTGTCGAATACGATGCGGTCGACGCGGGCAAGCGCTTCGAGCGCATCCGCGTCGACGACCATGACGCCGCGCCCCGCGAGCACGCCGACCGCGCGCGTCAGCGCCGACGGCGCGGCGAGCGCGAACGCGCAGGGACAGCTGATCACGAGCACCGCGATGGCGCTCGCGAACGCGCGCGCCGGATCGAAGATCATCCAGGCCAGCGCGACCAGCCCGGTCGCTGCGAGTACGCGCACGACGAAGCGCGCCGCCGCCGCATCGGCAAGGCGGGCGACGCGCGGTCGCGCCGCTGCGGCGCGTTCTACCATGCGCGCGAGCGTCGACAGCACGGTATCGGGTCCAACCCGCCGCACCTCGACGTCGACCGGGCCGTCGAGGGCGACACTGCCGGCGACGACCTCGTCGCCGGTCTCGCGCACGCAGGCGGCGGATTCGCCGGTGAGCAGCGATTCGTCGACGCGGCAGCGCGCGGTGCGTAGCACGCCATCGACGGGAATGGTCGCGCCGGCGCCGACGCGTACGATCTCGCCGGGTTCGAGCTCGTGCACGCCGACCGTCTCGCAGGTGCCGTCGACCGAGCGTTCGGCGGTCGCCGGCTGCAGGCGCACGAGCGCGTCGGCGACCTCGCCGGCGCGCTGGCGGGCGCGCAGTTCCACGTAGCGCCCGAGCAGCAGCAGGAACACGAACATGCTGACCGAGTCGAAATAGACGTCGCCTTCGCCGAGCACGGCGGCGGCGACGCTGCCGGCGTAGATCGCGCCGATCGCGAGCGCGACCGGCGTGTCCATCGACAGGCGCCGCGCGCGCCATTCGCGCAGCGCGCCGGCGAAGAACGGTCGCGCCGCATAGAGCACGACCGGCGTCGCGACGAGCATGCCCATCCAGCGCATGAAGGCATGCACGGTAGAATCGATACCGTCGAAGGCGCCCGCGTACAGCGCGACCGCGTACATCATCGCCTGCATCGCGCCGAAGCCGGCGACGACGAGGCGCTTCATCGCTGCGCGCCGTTCGGCCGTGCGCAGCGCGTCGACGCGATCGCCCTCTAGCGGGTGCGGGCGATAGCCGAGCCGCGCGAGCGACGCGAGCAGCATGGACAGGCGCGCGCGACGCGGATCGAAGACGATGCGCACGCGCTGCACCAGCGGCGACACCGTCGCCTCGAGCACGCCGTCGCGGCCGGCGAGGGCGCGCTCGATCAGCCAGGCGCAGGCCGAACAACGCATGCCCTCGACGAGCACGGTCGCCTCGGCGCGATCCGCGACGATGTCACGCACGTGCCGACGCGCGAGCCGAGGGCGGTCCCATTCGGCGAAATCGTCCGCGGGCGTCGCACGCTCGCCGACGCCCTCGCGCAAACGGTAGTAGTCGGCGAGCCCGAGCCCATCGATCCATTCCACCGCGGCGCGGCATCCGATGCAACAGACCGGTTTCGTATCCGTTCCGATCGAGGCGAGCAGCGGTGCGCCGTCGCCGATCGCCTCGCCGCAGTGGAAGCAGCGGTCGGCCATCGCCTTCAGGGCCTCGCCGTCGCGGCCGTCGCAGGACGCGCGGGCGGCTGGTGGCTCGGACGCGGCGCGTCGTTCGGCACGACGACATGGGCGTCGGGGTGGCGAACCGCGGTGACGACGAGCGACAGGGAACCCACGACGGTCGCGCCGAGCAACACGAGCATGAGCCAGACCTCGCCGACGCGGTACCAGCGCATCGGCGTGGCGGAGGTGGATTCGGTCGTGCGATTCATGGGGCCTCCGGGGCGAAGAATTGCGCCTTCGCGCGGGCGAGCTCGCTGCCGTCGGCGGCGACGACGACGATCGTCACCGGTTTGCGCCCGCGCACCGAGCCGCGATCGGCGCGCAGGGTCAGCGGCAGCGAGAACACTTCGCCCGCGTCGAGCGACACGCTCGCGCTGCCGATCGTGCGCAGCGGCAGCGTCGTGTCGGTGCGCAGGCTCAGTGCGACCGCGTGGTCGGACTTGTTGGCGAGCTTGACCGCGTAACTGTTCTCGATCGCGCCCGCCGCGACGGTGCGGAACAGCGCATTGCGATCGTGCAGCACTTCGGCGATCAGCGGCGCGCGCGCGGCGACACCCCACGAGAACGCGGCGACCAGCGCGCACAGCACGCCCGCGTAAAGGAACACGCGCGGGCGCAGGATGTGGCGCGGCCTGCCGCCGAGTTCGTTCTCGGTCGTGTAGCGGATGAGGCCGCGCGCGAGGCCGACCTTGTCCATGACCGCGTCGCAGGCGTCGATGCATGCGGCGCACGCGATGCAGTCGATCTGCAGGCCGTCGCGGATGTCGATGCCGGTCGGGCAGACCTGCACGCAGGCGCGGCAGTCGATGCAATCGCCGAGCGCCTTCGCCGCCGGTACCGAGACCGCCGCGTCGACGCTGCGCAGCTGCGCGCGCGAGCGGTGCCCGCGCGGCTCGCCGCGCGCGACGTCGTAGCTGATCACGAGCGTGTCGCGGTCGAACATCGCGCTCTGGAAGCGCGCGTACGGGCACATGTACTTGCACACCTGCTCCCGCAGCATGCCCGCGTTGCCCCAGGTCGCGAACGAATAGAACAGGATCCAGAAACTCTCCCAGCCGCCAAGGCGCAGCTGCAGGACCTCGGCACCGAGTTCGCGGATCGGCGTGAAGAAGCCGACGAAGGTGAAGCCGGTCCACAGCGCGAAAACGACCCAGGCGACGTGCTTGGCCGCCTTGCGCACGACCTTGGCGCGGCCCCACGGCTCCTTGTCGAGCCGCATGCGCGCGTTGCGGTCGCCCTCGATGCGCCGTTCGATCCAGAGGAACACCTCGGTCCACACCGTCTGCGGGCAGGCGTAGCCGCACCAGAGCCGGCCCGCGAGTGCGGTGAAGAAGAACAGGCTCAGCGCCGCGATGATGAGCAGCAGGGTGAGCAGGTAGAAGTCCTGCGGCCAGAAGGTGAGGCCGAACACGTGGAATCGGCGCGCGGGCAGGTCGAACAGCACGAGCTGCTGCCCGCCGATGCTGATCCACGGGAATGCGTAGAACATGCCGAGCAGCCAGAACACCGCGGCGATGCGCAGGCGCTGGAAGCGACCGTCGATCTCGCGCGGGTAGACCTTCGGCTGCTTCGCGTAGAGCGCGCCGCCGCCGTCGACGACGCGCACGTCGATCTTGCGCGAGCCCGCGTTCATCGCCGCGCTGCGCCTTGCGCGGGCGCGCGCAGCAGCAGCGCGGTGAACGTGCTCGCCGACGCGGTGCAGAGCCAGAACATGAAGAAGCCGACCGTGTAGCCGAGTTCGCGCGACAACGCGATGCGCGGCCAGGTGATCGTCGCGAGATCGAGCGGGTCGACGACGCCGAAAAACACCATCGTCGCGACGCCCGCGGCGAAAAACGACGGCCAGAGGATCGCACCGAACCAGTGGATGCTCGCGCCGCGCATCGTCATTGCGCTCCGCCCGCGGGCGCGGCGGCCGGAGCCGTCGCGTCGTGCGGGTTCTGCGACAGCAGCCAGGCGACCGCGAGGCGTGCGCGGTCCTCGCCGAGCACGGCGCCCCATGCGGGCATCGTGCCGCACCGCCCCTCGACGATCGCGTTGCGCACCGCGGCGACGTCGCCGCCGCCATGCAGCCAGATGTCGTCGGTGAGGTTCGGCGCGCCGAGCGCGTGGTTGCCCTTGCCGTCCTTGCCATGGCATGCGGCGCAGATCGTCTCGAAGCGCGGCTTGCCGACTTCGGCGAGGCGCGCGTCGTGCGGCCGGCCGGACAGGCCCATGACGTAGTTCGCGACCTGCTCGACGCCGCCGTCGGGCAAGGTCGCCGCGAGCGGCGGCATGACGCCGTGGCGGCCGCGAAGCACGCTCGCGAGCATCGTGTCGCCGTCGCTGCCGTAGAGCGCGTCGTCGTCGACGAGGTTGGGGTAGCCGACCGCGCCGCGCGCGTCCGAACCGTGGCACGCGGCGCAGGTGTTGGCGAACACGTTGCGACCGATCTTCACCGCCTTCGGGTCCTGCGCGAGCTCGGCGAGCGGACGTCCGCGGAAGGTGGCGTAGAGCGCCTCGAGTTTCGCATTCGTGTCCTTGAGTTCGTCGGTGACGGCGCCGGTCGATGTCCAGCCGAGCCGGCCGGCGAAATTGCCCATGCCCGGGTACAGCACGAGGTAGCCGATCGCGAAGATCACGGTCAACACGAACAGGCCGAACCACCAGCGCGGCAGCGGGTTGTTGAGTTCCTCGAGGTCGTCGTCCCAGACGTGGCCGGTGGTCGCGCGCGCGTCACCTTCGCCGGCCCGCCGGCGCGCGGTCGCGAACAGCAGCACGACGAGGCCGACGATGTTGACCACGACGATGGCGATGATGAACCAGCTCCAGAACGCACTCATCGGCGATTCTCCGCATGCAGGGGGGCGGCCGCGTGCTCGAGCGCGAGCGCCGCGGCTTCGTCGAAGGCTTCGCGCCGGCGCGTGCTCCAGGCCCACGCGAACAGCGCGGGGAACAGCACGAGCATCAGGGCAATGAGGATTCCCGAGATCATTTCGCGGCCTCCGGTGCGGGTGCCTGCACGTTCGTGCCGAGCCCTTGCAGGTAGGCAACGAGCGCATCCATTTCGGTCTGGCCGGTGACGGTATCGCGCACGCTCGCGAAGTCGGCATCCGTGTACGGCGTGCCGAGCAGCTTCAGCGCGTGCATCTTCTTGGTGACGAGATCCGGATCGACGAGCGCCTGCGACAGCCACGGGTAGCCCGGCATGTTCGATTCGGGCACGACGTTGCGCGGGTTCTTGAGGTGCACGCGGTGCCAGTCGTCCGAATAGCGGCCGCCGACGCGCGCGAGATCGGGTCCGGTGCGCTTCGAGCCCCACTGGAACGGGCGGTCGTACACCGACTCGCCCGCGGCCGAGTACGGCCCGTAGCGCAGCGTCTCGGACGCGAGCGTGCGGATCATCTGCGAATGGCAGCCGTAGCAGCCCTCGCGCACGTAGACGTCGCGGCCCGCGAGCCGCAGCGGTGAATAGGGCTTCACGCCCGGCGCCGGCTCGACCGCCTGCGCCTGGTACATCAGCGGCACGATCTCGGCGAGACCGCCGCTCAGGATCGCGACGAGGATGAGCACGGCCATGAGGCCGACGTTCTTTTCGATGAAGGCATGCAGCATGGCGGCGACCTCAGGCGTGGACCGGCAGGGGAACGGCGACGACCGGCACGGCCCGGCGCGGCAGGCACGTCTTCCACGCGTTCCAGCACATGATCAGCATGCCGCTGAGGAACAGCAGGCCGCCGAGCGCGCGCGTGACGTAGAACGGATAGGTCTGGCGCAGCGACTCGACGAACGTGTAGGTGAGCGTTCCGTCCGGGTTCGTGGCGCGCCACATGAGGCCCTGCATCACGCCCGCGATCCACATCGCGGCGATGTAGAGCACGACGCCGATCGTCGCGACCCAGAAGTGCACGTCGACCGCGCGCGTCGAATGCATGCGTTCGGCGCCGAACAGCTTCGGCAGCATGCTGTACACCGCGCCGATCGTCACGAACGCGACCCAGCCGAGCGCGCCGGAGTGCACGTGGCCGATGGTCCAGTCGGTATAGTGCGACAGCGAATTGACCGTCTTGATCGACATCATCGGCCCTTCGAAGGTCGACATGCCGTAGAACGACAGCGAGACGATCATGAACTTGAGGATCGGGTCGGTGCGCAGTTTGTGCCACGCGCCGGACAGCGTCATCATGCCGTTGATCATGCCGCCCCAGCTCGGCGCGAGCAGGATCAGCGAGAACACCATGCCGAGCGACTGCGCCCAGTCCGGCAGCGCGGTGTAGTGCAGGTGGTGCGGGCCGGCCCACATGTAGACCGCGATCAGCGCCCAGAAATGCACGACCGACAGGCGGTACGAGTAGATCGGCCGCTGCGCCTGCTTGGGCACGTAGTAGTACATGATCCCGAGGAAGCCCGCGGTCAGGAAGAAGCCGACCGCGTTGTGGCCGTACCACCACTGCACCATCGCGTCGACCGCGCCCGAATAGACCGGGTAGGAATCGGTCAGCGTCACCGGGATCGCGAGGCTGTTGACGATGTGCAGCACGGCCACGGTGAGGATGTATGCGCCGAAGAACCAGTTGGCGACGTAGATGTGCTTGACCTTGCGCTTGACGATCGTGCCGAAGAACACGACCGCGTAGACGACCCAGACGACGGCGATGAGCACGTCGATCGGCCAGATCAGCTCGGCGTACTCCTTGCTCTGCGTGTAGCCGAGCGGCAGGGTGATCGCGGCAAGCACGATCACCGCCTGCCAGCCCCAGAATGTGAACGCGGCGAGGCGGTCGCCGAACAGGCGCGCCTGGCAGGTGCGTTGGACGACGTAATAGGACGTCGCGAACAGGCCGCAACCGCCGAACGCGAAGATCACCGCGTTCGTGTGCAGCGGCCGCAGGCGGCTGTAGGTGAGCCAGGGAATGTCGAAGTTGAGCGCTGGCCACGCCAGCTGCGCCGCGATCAGCAGGCCGACCGCCATGCCGACGACGCCCCAGACGATCGTCGCGATCGTGAACTGGCGCACGACCCTGTCGTTGTACGTTTCCACGTTCTGCATAGAAAACCCCTGGGCTTGATTGCGCGCGCAGTGTCGGCGGGCGACGCTTCGGACACTTGATCGAAGTCAAATCGGGGACCGGCCGCGCGCCGCTGCGGCATTTCGTCACGGCCGCCGTGTGCGCGCGCCAACGGCGCGTGCGTGCGAGGCGACGGCGGACCGGTCACAGTCTCAGCGAGTGGATCACCTGGCTCGCATCGAGCGGATCGGCACGCCGCGCGAAGCCGAGGTACGCAGCGAGCTCGCGCATCTGGGGATTGTCGGCCGCGTCGAGCGAAACCATCTCGTGGATGCCGCGCGCGCGGGCGACCGCGATCAGGTGGCGCATCAG
Organism: Dokdonella sp.; assembly: GCF_051958935.1. GTDB lineage: Bacteria > Pseudomonadota > Gammaproteobacteria > Xanthomonadales > Rhodanobacteraceae > Dokdonella_A. Next base: position 14,540 of record NZ_JBQCFP010000197.1, read on the forward strand.
CAGCGTGCCGAGGCCCTTGTGCTGCCATTCGTCGGCGACGGTGACCGCGCATTCGCACGACTTGCGGTCCGCGCCGAGGCTGAAGCGGCTGACGCCGATCAGGTGCTTCCCGCCTTCGCGCGCGATGAGCGCGGCGAAAGCGACCTCGCGGCGGAAGTCGAGCTGCGTCAGCTGGCGCACCAGCGCGTCGCTCGGCGAACCGATCAGGCCGAGGAAGCGCAGCCGCTTCGAACGCGCCGACAGATGTTCGATGAACTCGCGCTCGAGCGCCGCGTCGTCCGCGTGCAGAGGGCGGATCAGGACGCGCGTGCCGTCGAGCAACTCGTCGTGCCAGTGCTGCTGCTGTTCGTCGGTGCCTGCGGCCACGCTCGACGGTTCGATACCCGGTTGCGGTTGCATGGGGCGTACTCCACTGCTGGGGGACACGCCTCGATCCTGCGCCAGCCGCACGCACTCGCATTGATCTGGATCACGCCGGAGGAGAAGGGCGCCCGATTGATCCCCGTCAAGCCGTCGCCGGGCGGGCGGCGCTAGGGTGGTATCCGTTGGCGGCAACGGAGGCGACCATGCAGCACCCGATCACAGGACCTGCAGTGCCCGATGTCGCGGCGAGCGCCGCGGGCGGGGACTTGCTGCGCAACGTCGTGGGTGTCGATGCGGTCCTGCTCGAGATCGCCGCGCGCCGCTGGCGTCGCAATCTCGAGGTGTTCATGCGCCTGGCGACGTGCGGTTCGCCGCTCGCGTTCGCTCAGGTGTCGATCGAAGCCGCGACCGAGGCGATGCTGGATGGCTTCGCATTCACGCAGCGGCTGTGCGGCCTGTTCGACCCCGACGTCGCCGACAGCAGCCTTGCCGTGTCCTGATCCGACGGAGCCGAACATGCGCGACATCATGGTCCATACCGGGCGCCACGACGCCTGGAACAGCGGCGTCGAATACGCCGCCGATCTCGCCGCGCGCCTCGACGGCAGGCTCACCGGCGTCTTCGTGCATCCCTCGCCGCTCTACATGATGCCGCCGTACGTATCCGGCGACGTCATCCAGGCGGTGTTCGAAACTGCGCGCGAGGCGGAGCAGGCCGCTTATGCGGCGCGCGACGCGTTCGCCGCCTGGGCGACGAAGATCGGCGTACGCCAGGCCTTCTGGCAGGTCGCCGAAGGCCCTGCGCCGGAGACGCTCGCGCACGTGGGCAACTGGCACGACCTGCTCGTGCTCGAGCGCAACGCCGGCATGCCCTGGGGCGCACCCACGGACCTGGGTGCGATCGTGCTCGCGTCGCGCATGCCGTGCATCGTCGCGCCGCCCGGCTGCCGCGAAGCCGCGCTCGGTCGCATCGCGATCGCCTGGAACGGTTCCGCCGAAGCCGTGCGTGCGCTGCACTGCGCGCTGCCACTGCTGCACCATGCGGCGACCGTCGTGCTGCTCGACGGCGCGCGCCGCGCGCCCGACACCGAAGCCGGCTGGCTGCCGCCGTTCGACGTGCAGGCGTACCTCGCGCGGCACGACATTCGCGTGACGACGAAGCCGATCCTCGTCGCCGACGACGGCGCGGGCGAGGCGATCCTCGCCGCCGCCAGCGAGATCGGCGCGGACCTGCTCGTCATGGGGGCATACGGCCGTTCGCGCTTCAGCGAATGGGCGTTCGGCGGCGCCACCCGCACCATCCTGCACGAGGCGACCCTGCCCGTGCTCATGCGCAACTGAGGGGGAGCGCCATGGATCACCCGAACGCCGTCCTGCTGCTCATCGCCGCCCTCGTCGCCGTGCCCTCGCTCGTCGCGGGCACGATGTACTGGACGCATCGGCGCGGCGTCGGCATGGTCAAGGGCTGGGGCGGCGCGCTGTTCATCCTGCTCTGCTGGACCGCCGCGCTCGGGCTGATCCTCTACCGCACGGCGCACTGACGAGCGCACGCCTGCATCGGCGGCGCTCGTCGCGACACTCAGCGCAGGTCGAACACGATGCGGCCGTCGACCCGGCCGGACTTGAGCTGCGAGAACACCGCGTTGACGTCTTCGAGCCGCGCCGAGTGCACGCGCGTGCGCACCTTGCCTTCGGCGGCGAACGCGAGCGCCTCGGCCAGGTCGCGGCGCGTGCCGACGATCGAGCCGCGCAGCGTGATGCGCTTGAGCACGACGTCGAATACCGGCGTCGGGAAGTGTCCGGGAGGCAGGCCGACGAGGCTGATCGTGCCGCGCCGGCGCACGACCGCGAGCGCCTGTTCGAACGCGGGCAGCGAGACGGCCGTGACGAGCACCCCGTGCGCGCCACCGGCGGTCGCCTGCAGCGTGCGGGCGACCGCGTCGGACGCGCTCGCGTCGAGCGCGAGGTCCGCGCCGCAGTCGAGCGCGAGGGACAGTTTGTCCGCGGCGACGTCGAGTGCGACTACGTGCAGGCCCATCGCCTTCGCATACTGGATCGCGACGTGGCCGAGTCCGCCCACGCCGTAGATCGCGAGCCACTCGCCCGGCCGCGCCTCGGTTTCGCGGATGCCCTTGTAGGTGGTGACGCCCGCGCAGAGGATCGGCGCGATCGACAGCGCATCGACGCCGGCTGGCAGCGGCGCGGCGTATGCGGCATTCGCGATCACGTACTCGGCGAACGCCCCGTTCACGCCGTAGCCCGTGTTGTGCTGCGCCTCGCACAGCGTCTCCCAGCCGGCGGTGCAGTGCTCGCAGCGTCCGCATGCGTCGTGGAGCCACGGTACGCCGGCGAGATCGCCTTCGCGCAGGTCCTTCACGCCGGGACCGAGGGCGGCGACGATGCCGACGCCTTCGTGACCGGGGATGAACGGCAGCGTCGGCTGCACCGGCCAATCGCCGTCGGCCGCATGCAGGTCGGTATGGCAGACGCCGCTGGTCTGCACCTTGAGCAGCACTTCGCCTGGGCCGGGTACCGGCACCGGCAGGTCTTCGATGAGGAGCGGACGACCGAACGCACGTACGACGGCAGCTTTCATGGGCGACTCCGGCGCGGGGATGAAAGCCGCACCTTATCGCCTGCGATCGCCGCTGCCTTGATCGTCGTCAACCGCGCAGGGCGGTGATTGTCTCCCGATGCAGGCGGCGCGAGGCCTGCGCCGTCTACGCCGTTCCGGTGCGCCCGCCCGCGCGTGTCCGCACGGCGAGCGCGCAGGCGAGCAGGGCGAGCGGCAGCACGGCCGCGAGCGCGAGGATCCCCGGGGGCGGTACTTCGAAGCGGAAGAAGCGCGCGAGCGGCGGCAACGCGAGCGACGAGGCGAGCGCACTGCCCGCACCCGCGACGACGATCCAGAACGTGCGATTGCGGGCTCGCCACAATCCATTACCGCGGTTGAGCGCGATGAGTCCGACGTTGCCGGCGACGAGGGCGACGAAGGCCGCCGCGGCGATGCCCGCGTCGGTGCATCCGCTCGCACGCGCGATCGCGTAGGCGATCGCGCACGCCGCGAACGCGAGCACGCCGTCGCCGATGCTGCCGGCGAGCAGGCGCAGGCCGAGCACGGCGCGGCGCGGGTCGCGTGGCGGGCGCTGCATGACGTCGTCGGCCGCGGCTTCGCGCTCGAACACGAGCGCGCAGGCCGGGTCGATCACGAGTTCGAGGAATACGATGTGGATCGGCCACAGCACGAGCGGCCCGCCGCCGAGCAGCGGCAGCAGCGCCATGCCCATGATCGGCACGTGCACGGCGAGGATGTAGCGCATCGCGCGCACGATGTTGTCGTGGATCGTGCGGCCGCGGCGAATGCCGCGCACGATCGAGACGAAATCGTCGTCGAGCAGCACGAGCGCGGCGGCCTCGCGCGCGACGTCGGTACCCCGCTTGCCCATCGCGATGCCGACGTCGGCGGCCTTGAGCGCAGGCGCGTCGTTGACGCCGTCGCCGGTCATCGCGACGACTTCGCCGCGCGCGCGCAGCGCCTCCACCAGGCGCAGCTTGTGCTGCGGCGTCACGCGCGCGAACACGCGCCGCCGCGCGATCGTGTCGGCGAGCTGCGTGTCGTCGCAGGCGGCGATCGCGGCGCCGCCGAGCGCGCCGTCGCCGACGTCGATGCCCGCCTGCCGCGCGATCGCCTCGGCGGTCTCGGCGAAATCGCCGGTCAGCATGATCACCTCGACGCCCGCCGCGCGCGCCTGCGCGACGGCGCCGGTGACGCCGTTGCGCAGCGGATCGGCGAATGCGACGAGGCCGGCTTCGACGAACGCGAGCTCGTCCTGCCGTTCGGGCAGCGGCAGCGACGCGGGATGTTCGAGTGCGCCCACCGCGATCACGCGCAGGCCCTGGCGCGCGAGCGCGGCGACATCGGCGAGCAGGCGCGCGCGCCGTTCCGGTGCAAGCCGGCACAGGTCCGCGACCGCCTCCGGCGCGCCGCTGCACGCGCCGTCGAGCCCGCCGGGCGCGCGCCATACCTGCGTTCGCGCGAACAGCGCCGGCGTCAGCGGGTACTCGCGCACGCGCGTGCGTTCGCGCGCGTCGGCGGGCGATGGCGCCGCTTCGACGATCGCACGCTCCATCGGGTCGGTCGGATCGACGCGGCAGGCCAGCGCGGCCCGCGCGAGCAGGTCGTCGAGCGGCGCGCCGATCGGCGCGCCGGAAGCGAGGTCCCAGGCCGATGCGCCGCAGCGCAGCGCGGCGACGCGCATGCGGTTCTCGGTGAGCGTGCCGGTCTTGTCCACGCACAGCACGGTGATCGCGCCGAGCGTCTCGATCGCCGGCATGCGCCGCGTGAGCACGTGTTCGCGCGCGAGGCGCCATGCACCGAGCGCGAGGAACACGGTGAGCACGACCGGGAATTCCTCCGGCACGTTGGCGATCGCGAGCGTGATGCCCGCTAGCAGCGCGTCGATCCAGCCGCCGCGCAGCGCCACGTACAGGCCGGCGACCAGCGCGCACAGCGCGAGCCCGATCGCCGCGAACGCGATCACCGCGCGGTCGATCTCCCGCTGCAGCGGGCTGCGCGGCGTCGCCGTGCGCACGAGCGATGCGCCGATGCGACCGGCTTGCGTGCGCGCACCGGTTGCGACGACTTCGGCCAGCGCATGCCCGTGCGCGACGAGCGTGCCCCAGTACACATGGTCGGCGCGGGTCGGCGCGGCGAGGGCATCGCTCGTGGTCGTGCCCACGTGCTTGGGTGCCGGCAGTGCCTCACCGGTCAGCAGCGACTCGTCGACACCGAGTTGCGTCGCGTCGAGGAGGCGCGCGTCGGCCGGGACCCGATCCCCCTCGTCGAGCGCGAGCACGTCGCCGACCACGAGCCGGCGCGCATCGATGCGCAGGCGCGCGCCGTCGCGCAGGACCGATGCCTGCGGCGCGGACAGGTCGCGCAGCGCATCGAGCGCCTTTTGGGACTTGTCCGCCTGGCGCAGCGTGATGCCGATGACGGCGGCGACGGACGCGGCCAGCACGAGCGCTTCGCCGATGTCGCCGAGCACGACGTACAGCGCCGCCGCCGTGCCGAGCAACAGGAACATCGGCTCGGCCAGCACCGCGAGCGTTCGCGCGAGGAGGCCGCGCCGCTCTCCGCGCGGCAGTTCGTTCGCTCCGTCGCGCGCGAGCCGTCGTTCGGCCTCGGTCGTGTCGAGCCCGTGCCGGGCGTGCCCGGCCGACGACGGCTCTGCGACGGTTGCGTCGTCGTTCATTCGGTCCTGCGCCCGTCGCCGCGCGCGTCAGCGCCGCCGGCGGCGCGGCAGCATGCGCCGCAGCGCGTCGTCGCGCAGCAGCCAGTGATGGACGAGCGCGGCGCCGGCATGGCCGCCGACGAGCGCATAGCCCACGGAGGCGGCGCCTTCGTGCCACGCCTGCGCGCGTTGCGCGAGCGCCGGGTCGGGTGGCACGAGCGCGGGCAGCTCGAACGGGCCGAACGCGATGCGCGCGCCTTGCGCGCTCGCGAGCAGCCAGCCGAGCAGCGGCATCGCGACGAGGAACGCGTACAGCAGAACGCACAGCGCGAGCTCGAAGCGCTCGGGCAGCCGGGGCGGCGCCGGAACGATGGGCGGCCGCGGCCCCGCGCGCAGCGCGAGCCGCGCGAACACGGTCACGAACGCGCAAAAGCCGGCAAATGCATGCGCGCAGGCCAGCCAGTCGCGTTGCGGGCTGCCTTGTGCGAACAGATCGCGCGACTCGGCTGTCGCATACGCGGCGACGACGAGCAGCACCATCGCCCAATGCATCGCGATCGATGGCGAGCTGTAGCGGTGCGGATCGTTCTGCCAGCGCATGCGCTCCACCGGAACAGCCTTCACGAGCGTCCACCGACGAGACCGAACTCGATCGGCCATTGCGCATACGCGAGCGCGACGGGTTCGCTGGCGAGCGAATCGACGAGGCGCCGCGCATCGTCCTGCGACAGCAGGAACTCGACGAGCATGGCCTGGCTCCCGGGCAGTTCGCCGAAGCGCGGTTCGTGCCGTCCGCCATGGCGGCCGAATCCGGCGATCGCGCGGAACACCGAGGCGCCCGGCATGCCGATGCTGCGCGCATGCTGCAGCAGCCATTCGTGGGTCGGCCGGCCCGGCTCGGCCGGGTCCTCGCAGAAATGGAATCGCAGGCATACGCCGCGCATTGCAGCGCTCCTCGGCGGGATTTCCGCTTCCGTGGGCATGCATGGATTGTCCGCGCCGCGCCGCGCGACGAGTTGACCCGGGTCAAGTCGGACCGGGGCGCGTGCGGCAGCGCGGGCTTCGCGGCCGCCGTGGGCGGTCGCCACCACCGGGAAACCGGCTTCCGGCTGGCGCGAAGGTGCAGGCAGATGGCGCGCCCGAGAGGATTCGAACCTCCGACCACCGCCTTCGGAGGGCGGTACTCTATCCAGCTGAGCTACGGGCGCATCGTTGTTTCACCGGCGATCGGGCCGCCGGCGGGGCGGCAGTATAGCCGACTGCCGGCGCGGTCCGGGCCGCCGCGCGCAGTGGGTCACGACACCGGCCGGCGGCGCCTTCCGTGCGCCGGGCCGCGCCCGCTATAATCCCGGGACTTTTTGCACGCCGAACGGGCCCATGGCCCGGCGCATCGCGTCCTTTCGAGGTGGATCCGTGACCAATCCCGTTCCCAAGACCGACATGGTCTTCCTCAAGCACTTCGCGCAGCTGATCGCGTTCCTCATGTTCGTCGCGGTGCTGCTCGTCGTGCTCGGCGCGTACATCTATTCCAAGCATCCGCCGGAAGAGAACCCGGACAAGGCGAAGGTCGTGGCCGAGCGCATCGCGCCGGTCGGCGGCGTCTACGCCGGCGACACCGGCCGTGCCGCGATGCAGGCTGCGCAGGACGCCGCGGCGAAGGCCGCCGCCTCGCAGGTCGCCTACGGCGGCACCACTGACGGCAAGACGATCTACGGCAACCTCTGCCACAGCTGCCACGACACGGGCGCCGGCGGCGCGCCGAAGGTCAGCGACAAGGCGGCGTGGGCGCCGCGTGTCGCGCAGGGCCTGGACACGCTCGTCAAGCATGCGATCGACGGCTTCACCGGCTCGGCGGGCGTGATGCCTCCGCGCGGCGGCAACCCGGCGCTCAACGACGAGCAGGTCAAGGCCACCGTCGAGTGGATCGCCGGCCAGGTGAAGTAAGACCCCTGCGTTCCCTGTAGGGCTGATCGAGCCGGTAGGGGCGGGTCGAGCCGCGCGGCGGCGAGTCCCGCCGCGGCGCGCCGCAAGGTTGCGGCAGTACGGGCAATGCACGTACTGCCCGCACAAGAGCATCGCGCCTTCCGGCGCTCGCACAGAGCGCCCCGCGCCCTGCGTCGCTCGGCGACGCGCACGCCTACGGGAAGCCCAGCCGCGCCCGCTCGCGCCCCGCATGCGCGAGCAGATCCGGAAAGAACTCGGCGAAGTCGCCTTCGAGCACGTCCGCGTGCGCCTCGATCACGGGCATCGCCCGCGCGAGCGGGTTCTCGCGCGACAGTCGCTGCGACAGTCCGCGGAACGCGTCGGCGATCATCGCGCGCTCTCGGTAGCGTTCGGGGAGGTCATTGCGGCCGAGGTACTCGACGAAGCGGCGCATGCGCGGCGGCACGTCGTCCGCGCGGCGTTCGAGCAGCGCACGCACGTCGCACGAGTACGTCGCGAGCGGCATGGGCGCCCAGCGCGACCAGTCGCGCGCCAGCAGGTGGTCGAACCAGACGTCGAGCAGGATCCCGGCGTAACGGCGGAACGGCGGCGCGAAGCGCGCCCGCGCCTCGACCACGCGGGGATGCGCGTCGGTATACGCATCGACGCTCCGATGCAGGGCGATGCCCGCGCGCACCCCGGCATCGAGCGCGGGGTCGAGCGCGCCGCGCACGAAATCGCCGATGAGGCTGCCGAAGCGCACGTCGTCGTCGGCGCCCGCGAGCAGCGCGTGTGCGAGCAGGTTCATGCGCCGATCGTCGGCGCGCGCGCCGACTTCGTCAACGCGTCTCAGGGCAAGGCATCGCCGAGGAAGGCGAGGAGCGCGGCGTCGCCGACGGCGCCGGGGTCGGTGAGGTCGAGGACCGCGAGCGCGGCGGGCACCAGCGGCCGCACGAAGCGGAAATAATCGAACTGCGCCTCGAGGTCCGGATCGGCCGGCTGTTGCTCGTCGAGCCACGCATGCTCGATACGCGTGCGGTTGTGCTCTGCATACGGATAGGTCGAAGCGATCGCCTAGTCGGTGTAGACGGTCATGCCGACCTGCAGCGCGAGCGGAAAGTCGTCGCGACGGTAACGCCGGTGCACGAACCACGAAGCGCCGGGGTCGCGCACGAGGAGGCTCAGCGCAGGGCCGATGCGCGCGACGCGCAGTTCCTCCTCGTCGGCCTGCGCCGGCGCGAGCTCGAGGGCCGACACGCTGTGCGTCTCGGGCGGGATCGCCGCGCGCGTGGTCTTCGCCTCGAGCTGGTAGCTGCCCGGCTGGTCGGCGGCGCCGAACGAGAGGAACACGTAGCGTTCCGCACCCGGCTGCCACCACGAGGAATCGCAGCATTCCACGTCCTCGTGCGGCGCGCGCACGAGGATGCCCGCGAGCGAGAACTCCGATCCCGCCGCGCCGCCATGCGTGCTGCCCGGCGCACCGCTGCCGCCCCGTGCGCGCGCGCGCACGCGCGCCGTCGCGACGAAGTCGCCGCTGACGAGCTGGAACGCGAGTTCGCCGACGTAGTCCTCGTACCACGTGCTCGTCCACGGCACGAACGTGATCCAGCCCGCGAGCGACACATCGATGTCGAACTGCTCGAGCGGGTCGCGGCCCCAGTATTCCTCGCGCCAGAGGCGGCGCCAGTTGCCGAGCGTCGCGGACGCATCGAACTCGTCGGAGAACGGCACGATGTCGGCCGACTCGGGGCGCTCGAAGCCGTCGCGCAGCACGAGGTCGGGCAGCGGCAGCTCGCCCGCATGCGCGGTGCCGGCGGCGAGCACGATACCGAGCAGCGCGCAGGGCGGCAGGGCAATGCGTGGATGCGTCACCGTGGACCTCCGGCATCGAGTGCGCGCTGCACGCGCAGGGGCGCGAGTCCCGGCGGCGCGGCGGGCGCCGATGCGGCATCGCGCGCGATCGCGAGCGCGGCGAACAGCCGGTGTTCCGGCGCGAGCTGCGCGGCTGCCTGCGCCTGCGCGGCTGCCAGCAGCGCTAGCATGTGCACCGGCTCGCCGCGCCGCCGCGCGACGAGCGCTTCGCCGAGCGCGACCTCGATCCGGCGCGGGTGGCCGAGCGGTTGCACGCCGTCGAACACGCGCCGCGCGCGCGCGAAATGGCGGGCCGCCGCGATCGCGTCGCCGTGCGCGAGCGCGATGAAGCCGGCGTCGAGCGCGGTGTAGCCGTGGATGAGATGGCCATCCGGCACGCGCCCGCGCAGGTCGGCATCGATGCGTTCGACGCGCCGCGCCGCGTCGTCGTACGCGCCGCGCGCCTCGTCGAGTTCGGCGACGACGCGCTCCCAGTCCGTGACCGCCGGGGACGTCGTACCGAACGCCTGCTCGAGCCGCGCGAACGCGGGTTCGGCCTGCGCGGCGGCCTCGTCGTAGCGGCCGACGTCGAGCAGCAGCCGCGCATAGCCGAGTCGGCTCGCGATCGTGTTCGGATGGGTCTCGCCGTGCGCGGTGAGTTGCGCCGCGATCGCTGCGCGGTAGAGCGCTTCGGCTTCGTCGTAGCGGCCGGCATCACGTCGCACGTCGGCGAGGTTGCGCGCGATCGCGGGCACGAGCGGATCGGCTTCGCCGACGGTCGCGCGCGCGCCGTCGAGCGCGCGTGCGAGCTGCGCGTCCGCTTCGTCGTACCGGCCTCGGCTGTGCAGCAGGTCGCCGTAGGCGTGCCGCGTCGACAATGTCCAGCGCGCCGTCTCGCCGATCGCCGCCACGCGGTCGTCGAGCGCGTCGCGGAACAGCACTTCGGCATCGGCGTAGCGGCCGCTGTAGTGCAGCAGGGTCGCGAGGCTCGCCTTGCTCGCGCCGCGCCACTCGGGCGCGAGGTCGGGCAGGGACGCGTGCAATGCGAGCGCCTCGCGCAGCGGCGGCTCGGCCAGCGCGTACTCGCCGCGCGCCATGTAGACCTCGCCGATCAGGCCGATCACCGCGGCCTGCAGTTCGGGCTGCGCATCGAGGTCGCGCCGCGCATTGGCGAGCCCGTCGGCGAGCATCTGGCTCGCGCGCGGGTCGTTCGACTTCATGTCGCCCGGATCGGCCGCCTGGAACCAGCCGACGAGGTAGTCGCGCAATGCGCGATTGATCGCCGCTTCCTGCGCGAGCCGCTGCGATTGCGACACGACCGCGTACAGCCAGGCGGCGCCCATCGCGGCGACGGCGCCGATGCCGAGCGCGAGCACGCGGTGGCGGCGCAGCCATTGGCGCGCACGCTGCAGCGGCGCGCCACGGCGCGCGCGCACAGGCCGGCCGGCGCACCAGTGGGCGACGTCCTCGCGCAGCGCATCGACGGTCGCGTAGCGCTCGCCCGCCGCCTTGGCGAGTGCGCGTCGCACGATCGCGTCGAAGTCACCGCGCAGTCGACGGCCGAGCGCCTTGGGCGTCGCGCCACGCAGGGCCGCGCGTGCGCCCGCGCGGGCGCCGCGCAGGGCGAGCGTCGAGGCCGCCGGCGGCTCGTCCTCGCGGATGCGCCGCTCGCATTCGGCGGCGCTGGTGCCGGCGTTGCGGTACGGCTGCGCGCCCGTCGCGAGCTCGAGCAGCAGCAGGCCCAGCTGGTACACATCGCTCGCGGTCGTGACCGCGTCGCCGCGCAACTGCTCCGGGCTCGCGTACTCGCGGGTGAGCGCGCGTGCGTCCGCGAGCGTCGCCGGTGCCGCGTGCGGGAAGCCTTCCGGATCGAGCAGCTTGGCGATGCCGAAATCGAGCAGCTTGACTGCACCGTCGCGGCTGACCAGCACGTTCGCGGGCTTGAGGTCGCGGTGGATGATCAGTTGCCGGTGTGCGGCGGCCACGGCCGCAGCCGCGTCGGACCAGAGCGCGAGGCGTGCGGCGAGGGCGAGGCGGCGTTCGTCGCAGTGCGTCGTGATCGCCGTGCCGTCGACGTACTCGAGCGCAAGCCACGGCGTGCCGTCGCCGCGCACGCCGCCGTCGAGCAGGCGCGCGATGCGCGCATCCTCGAGGCGGGCGAGGATCTGCCGCTCCTGCTCGAACCGCGCCGCGAGCCCGGCCGCGATGCCCGGCCACGGGCATTTGATCGCGGCGAGCTGCTGGAACGCACCGTCGGCGCGCTCGGCGAGCAGCACGCGCGCCATGCCGCCGTGCGCGAGCGTGCCGAGCGCACGCCAGGCGCCGAAGCGTTCGCCCGCGGCTAAGTCGTCGGCAAGGCCGCGCCAGATACGCGCGTCGAGCGCATCGGCGAGTGCATCATGCGGTGCCTCCGCCGCGGCGAGGAGCCGCGCGACCCTCGCCGCGCTCGGTGGATCGAGCCCGGAGAGGAAGTGCGTGCGCGCTTCGCCGGCGAGCTCGAGCGCGTGCCGCAGCAGCGCATCGACGCGTCCGAAGCATTCGGCGTCCCAGTGCGCGCTCATGGCGCCATCCACTCGGCCATCCAGGCCTTCGCGCGCTTGAGTTCGCGCTGCACGGTGCGCAGCGAGAGGCCGGTGAGCTCGACCAGCTCGTCGCTGTCGAGGCCGATGAACCAATGCTGCTCGATCAGGCGCAGCAGGCGCGGGTCGACACGCTCGAGCAGCGCGAGCGCCTCGTCGAGCGCGAGCAATGCCTCGTCAATGTTGCCGTCATGCCCATCCGCCGGTGCGAATTCCACCGGCACGCCGCCGCCGCCGCGCTTCGCGCTCGCGCGGGCGCGTGCATGGTCGATCACGATCTGGCGCATCACGCGTGCCGACAGCGCGAGGAAGTGCTCGCGCGTGAGGCGCGCATCGGTACCGTTCGCGGCGACGCGCGCGTACGCCTCGTGCACGAGCACGGTCGTCGACAGCGTCGCACCGGGGATGCGGCGGAACAACTGGCGGTGCGCGATGCGCTTGAGCTCGGCGTATACCTCCGGCAGCAGCGCGCGCAGGTCGCGCGCGTCACCGTAGCCGGCTTGCGCGAGACGCTCGGCGAGTTCGGCGTCGCTCGTCCCCATCGCTGGCCCCGCGCCCCGCCGCGGTACGGCGGGCACGCTGGCGATTGTGGCGCGGGCGGTCGCGCTGCGCACGCGCGGGCTCAGATGCGATCGAACGGGTCGAAGAAGATCAGGTCACCCTGCAGCTCGACCGCACCGATGTCGCACAGCGCCGCGCCGTTGCCATCGAAGTCGACCGGGCGGTCGTTCAGCGACTGGTCGTCGTCCTCGCAGCCGGTCGCGCTGAAGAGCGGATGGCCATGATCGATCGCGATGCTGGACGGTGCCGGCCAGATCGTCCGCGTCGGCCCGCCATGGTCGGCGAGCGGCGTGAGCTGCGGATCGACGCCGACGCGGTTGGTTGCGCCGCCGGACAGGCCACAGGAATCGTCCGAGTCGAGGTTGTAGCGGTTCGTGTCGGTGTCGACCACGGCGGCGATCGAGCAGTCGGCGAGCGCGTTGCGTGCGATCATCGTGTTGTGCAGCAGCACGCTGCCGTCGTCCATCGCGAGCCCCACTTCGCTGTTGCCGGCGAGCGTCGTGCTCGACAGCTCGAGGTCGCCGCCGTCGACGTGGATCGCGGTGCCCGTGTTGCCCGAAAGCGTCGAGTTGGCGATGCGCACCTCGCCGCTGCCGGCGCCGAGCGGCTCGCTGTCGATCGCGTTCGCGGTCGGCGTGAACGTGCCCGCCGGCGCGTCGATCGCGGTGATCGGCACGCCGCTGTTGTCGTGGAACACGCTGTAGGCGACGTCGAGATTGCCGCGGTTGCGGATCGCGCTGCCGGACGGGGTCGCGCTGCTGTCGCCGCGGAAGATGTTGCTGCGAAAGGTCGATGCGCTCATGCGCGTGTCGCTGCCGCTGTTGTAGAGGCCGCCGCCGAGTTCGGCGGTGTTGTTCCTGACCTGCATGAGGACGAGGTTGACGGTGCCCGCGCCGGAGCGCACCAGCAGGCCGCCACCCGAGGTCGCCGCCGCGCTCGTCGCCACGCCGCCGACGATGTCGAAGCCGAGCAGGGTGACGTTGCCCGAGATCACGTCGAACACCCGGTCGATGCCGTGCGCATGGACGACCGGCCGCTCGCCCGAGGCGAAGAAGCGGATCGGGAGGTCGTCGTTGATGTCCAGGTCGCCGACCGCGGCGGTGTCGTCGCCCCGGCCCTCGCGATCGAGGTCGTAATGGAAGCCCGCGAGCAGGTCGACCGTATCGGCGCCGGCGAACGCGTTCGCCTCCATGATCGCCGCTCGAAGCGTGCATGGCACCGCGCCGGGCTGAGGGAACACATTGCAGAAGCCGTTGCCCGGGATGAGGTCGGGCAGGTCCGCTTCCTGGTTGGCGGTGAAAGTCGCGGCCTGCGCGGCCACGCAGGCGGTAAAGAGGGCGGCGGCGGCGATCGGCGGGTAGACGTGCATGGCGGATGCTCCTCGGTGGGCATCCGGTACTACGCAAATGGATGGCGCAAACGCCATCCACGTATCATTCGCGCATGAACGACACCCCTGCCGCCGCTCCGGCGTTTCCTCCCGAATCATCCAGCCTGCTGCTGGCGGGCCCCGCCGGCGCGATCGAGCTCGCCTGCGCGCTGCCGATCGCGGCGCCGCCGCGGCGCGGGATCGCGATCATCGCGCACCCGCATCCGCTTCAGGGCGGCACGATGCACAACAAGGTGGTCACGATCACCGAGCGCGCGCTGCTCGAACTCGGCCTCGCGACCGTGCGCTTCAATTTCCGCGGCGTCGGGCGCAGCGAAGGCGTGCACGACGAAGGCCATGGCGAAACCGACGACCTGGTCGCGATCGCGCAGTGGCTGCGCGCGCAGCGCCCGGGCGATGCGCTCTGGCTCGCCGGCTTTTCGTTCGGCAGCTATGTCACCTTGCGCGCGGCGGCGCGGCTCGATGCCGCGCAGCTGGTCCTGATCGCGCCGCCGGTCGGGCGCTGGGATTTCTCGATGGTCGGCGAGGCGACCTGTCCGTGGCTGATCGTGCAGGGTGAGGACGACGAAGTCGTCGACGCGCGCGCGGTGTTCGCCTGGGCGCAAGGCCTGCAGCCGCCGCCGCAGCTCATCCGCATGCCGGAGACCGGCCATTTCTTCCACCGCCGCCTGATGGACTTGCGAGGCGCGCTGAAGAACGCGCTCGCCGCGAACCTGCCGCCCGCGCGCGCATGAGCGCAGCCGCGACCGATGCCGGTGCCGACGCGCCGGGCGCGCGTTACCGCCGCGGCGTCGACGCGGGCGACTGGCAGGCCGATCCCGCGCAGCTCGCGGTGCTGCCGGCATTCGATCGCCTCGCCGGCGAGCTCGCGCGACCCGCCGGGCGCTCGCTCTGGCAGCGCCTGCGCGGCGAGCGGCCGCCGGCGCCGCGCGGCATCTACCTGTGGGGCCGCGTCGGCCGCGGCAAGACGTTCCTGACGGAACTGTTCTGCTCCGCGCTGCCGACCACGCGCAAGCGGCGCGTGCATTTCCATCGTTTCATGCAGGACGTGCACGCCGAACTGCGCACGCTCGAGGGCCGCAGCGATCCGCTGGTCGAGGTCGCCGCGCGCCTCGCTGCCGGGCTCGACGTGCTCGTGCTCGACGAGTTCTTCGTCGGCGACATCGGCGACGCGATGATCCTCGGCAATCTGCTGCGCGCATTGTTCGAGCGCGGCGTCGTGCTCGTCACCACCTCGAACACACCGCCGCAAGGGCTCTACAGGGACGGCCTGCAGCGCGAGCGATTCCTGCCCGCGATCGCCCTGCTCGAGCGGCAGTGCGAGGTGATCGAACTCGTCTCGCCGACCGACTGGCGGCTGCGCGCTCTCAAGCAGGCACCGGTCTACTACACGCCGCCCGGCGCGCCCGCCGAACGCGCGCTGCAGTCGGCGTTCCAGCGCGTCGCGCGCGGCGAGGTGCGGCGCGACTTCGAACTCGTGCTCAACGACCGCGCGGTGCCGGTGCGCGCGGAAGCGGACGGCGCGATCTGGTTCGAGTTCGCCGTGTTGTGCGAGGGACCGCGCGGCGTTGCCGACTACATCGAGCTCGCGCGCGCCTACCACACGCTGCTCGTCTCCAATGTCCCGCAGTTCACGCCGCAGACCGACGATGCCGCACGCCGATTCATCGAGCTCGTCGACGAGGTGTACGATCGCGGCGTCAATCTCGTGTTGTCCGCGGCGGCGCCGATCGTCGACCTCTACGACGGCGAGCGCCTGCGCGCCGAGTTCGCGCGCACCGAGTCGCGCCTGATCGAGATGCAGAGCGAGGACTACCTCGCGCGGGAGCACCAACCATGACGACGTCGCCACGTTTGCGCGTCCTGCTCGTGGCAATCGCGATCGTGCTGTACGCGTGCCTGCTGCAGGGCGTGCGCCCGCTCTATTCGCCCGACGAAGGGCGCTACACCGATGTCGCACTGATGATGCTCGAGGACGGCGACTGGCTGCACCCGATGTTGCATCCGGAAGTGCCGCACTGGTCGAAGCCGCCGCTGACCTACTGGAGCATCGCCGCGAGCGTCGCCACGTTCGGCCACTCCGAGTTCGCCGCGCGCCTCCCCGGCGCGTTCGCCTTCGCAGCGACGATCCTGCTCCTCGGCCGCCTCGGCCGGCGTTTCGTGCCGGATCAGCCGTGGTTGCCGGCGCTCGTCTACGCGACGTTCGCATTCCCGCCGGCGGCATCCAACCTCGTCACCACCGACAGCCTGCTCGCGCTGTGGGAAACGCTTTGCGTCGTCGCATTCGTCGAGCTCTGGTGGGCCACGGATGCGCGCGCTGCACGCCGCGCACGGCTGCTGCTCGGCCTCGCGCTCGCGCTCGCGTTCCTCACCAAGGGGCCGCCCGGCCTGCTCGCGTTCGCCGCCTGCGTTGGGTTCGCGGCGTGGAGCGAAGGCACGCGCGGCGTCCGGCGCGCGTTCGGCTGGGACGCGTTGCTCGTGTTCCTCGTCGTCGGTGGCGGCTGGTATGCGATCGTCGCATGGCAGGAGCCGGGCGTGATGCGCTATTTCCTCGTCGAGGAAGTCGTCAACCGCGTCGCGAGCGACAGGATGCATCGCAACGCGGAATGGTACGGCGCGTTCAAGGTGTACCTGCCGACCCTGCTGCTCGGCACGCTGCCCTGGTTGCCGCTGCTGCTGCGCGCGGGGTGGCGGAGCCGCAGCGACCTGGTCGCGCGCCTCCGCGCCGACGAGGCATCCCGCCTGCTCGCATGCTGGCTGCTGCTTCCGCTCGCGGTGTTCATGCTCGCGCGCTCACGCCTGCCGTTGTACGTGCTGCCGCTGTTCGCGCCGCTCGCGCTCGTCGTCGCGCGCGAACTCGCGCCGTGGACGCCGCGAAGCCGGGTCGTCGTATTGCTCGGCGCGTGGTGCGTCGCGATGGTGGCCCTGCGCGCGCTGCCGGCGCGGCTCGATGTCGATGCGGACGACCGCGCACTCGCGCAGGCGATCGATCGCGAGCTGTCGCCGCGGCCGGCCGAAGTCGCGTTCGTCGTGGACGCACCGCGCTTCGGCCTGCGTTTCTACCTCGGCAGCGAAAACGCACGACTCGACCTGCCGGACGAGCCGCCGCAGGCGCAGGCCCAGGACCTGCCGAGCGAACTGCTGGAGCGCGAAGGTTGCCGTCTGCTGCTGGTGCGGCCCGCGCGCCGCGTCGAACTCGAGCGCGCGCTCGCCGCCTACGGCGTCACCTGGCGCCGCATCGCCGACGTGCGTGGTTACGCCGCATTGGCCGAGCTCGGCGACGACTGCGCGTGGCGCGCCGACGCGCGCGCTATGCTGCCGCCATGACCACTGCCGACACCCACGGACCGCTCGGCCGCAGCGTCGCTTACGCGAGCCGCTACGACCCCGGCCTGCTGTTTCCGATCGCGCGTTCGATCGGCCGCGCCGAGCTCGGCCTCGATGCATCACTGCCGTTCGTCGGCGTCGATGTCTGGAACGCGTACGAACTGTCCTGGCTCGACGCGCGCGGCAAGCCCGAAGTCGCGCTGGCCGAGTTCCGCGTGCCGGCGACGTCGCCCGCGATCATCGAATCGAAGTCGTTCAAGCTCTACCTCAACAGCTACAACCAGGAACGGCTCGCTTCGATCGACGCACTGCGCGGGCACCTCGTGCATGATCTATCCGCCGCGGCGGGTGCGCCGGTCGAGGTGCTGCTGCTGCCGCCGTCGCGCTTCGCCTCGCTCGCGTTGCGCGAACTCGACGGCGAGTCGATCGATGCCGTCGCGATCGACGTCGATGACTACGGGCCGCCGAACGACGCCTACCTGCACGCGGGCGGCGCGCCGGTCGCCGAGTCGCTCGTGTCGAACCTCCTGAAGTCCAATTGCCCGGTCACCGGGCAACCCGACTGGGCGAGCGTGCAGATCCGCTATCGCGGGCCGCGCATCGACCGCGAAGGGCTGCTGCGTTATCTCGTTTCCTTCCGCGAGCACGCGGGCTTCCACGAGCAGTGCGTCGAGCGCATCTTCGTCGACATCAGCCGCCGTTGCGCACCCGACGCGCTCGAGGTCCATGCACGCTATACGCGCCGCGGTGGCCTCGACATCAATCCGTCGCGAGCGAGCAGCGGCGCCGACGTGGGCAATCCGCGTGGCGCGCGCCAGTAGCGCGCGATGCAATTCGTAACGTCGTCGCGTCACCGGTACTCATTCGCGGTTAAGCGCGATGGGGTGTAATGTGCGGGTCCTGCAACGGAGAGGAGAGCGGACGATGGCCAACGAGCCGAAGAAGCCGGATTTTTCCAACGTGCAGGGCGGCAGCCAGTCGTCCGCGCCGCCGCCGGCACCGAAAGCGGACTTCAGCAACGTGCAATCCGGCGTGGAATCGACCGCGCCCACGGCGAAGTCCGGCGCGCAGACCTACACGGTCGTCAAGGGCGACAGCCTGTCGAAGATCGCCAAGCATTTCTACGGCAGCGCGAATCGCTGGAAGCGTATCTTCGAGGCGAATCGCGACCAGCTCGACGATCCGGACCTGATCAAGCCCGGTCAGGTGCTCAAGATTCCCACCGACAACGATTGAACGCCCGACATCCTGGAGGAACGACGATGATCAAGCCACGCAGCCAGCTCACCCTGATCGCCGCGATCGCCGGCGCGTTCGCGCTGTCCGCCTGCGGCAAGAAGGAAGAACCCGCTCCGGCCCCGGCACCGCCGCCGGCCGCTTCCACTCCGGCTCCGGCGCCCGCGCCGCCGCCGGTCGCCGAGCCCGCACCCGCACCGGTCGCGGTCGCTTCGGTCGACCTCGGTACCGCGGTCGGCCCGGACCAGAAGGTGACGACGCCGACGACGACGTTCTCGCCGAAGGACACGATCTACGCGGCCGTCTCCACGACGGGCACGGCGCCGAATGCGGTGCTCAACGCGAAGTGGACGTTCCAGGATGGCCAGACCGTCAACGAGTCGAGCCAGACGATCGCACCGAACGGCCCGGCCGTGACGAGCTTCCATATCAGCAAGCCGGACGGTTGGCCGGCGGGCAACTACAAGGTCGAGATCTCGCTCAACGGCACGTCCGTCGCGACGAAGGACTTCTCGGTCAAGTAAGCGCAGGATGCGCTTATCCCGTGCAGCACAGATGTGCGCTGGCACGGGAGCCAGAGTCGAAAAAGGGCGCGAGCCATCGCGCCCTTTTTCTTTTTCACCGGCAATGTCCGGTGCCCGTGCGTACGCGCAACATGTCGGCGTCATTCCCGCGAAGGCGGGTATCCGTTTTCGCTGTGGAGGACGCGCAAGAGCACATGGAGTACCGCTTTCGCGGAATGTCAGGGTAGCCCGCCCGGGCGTATCAAGGCGCATCCGCGGCTTCGCGGCCGATCCAGCCTACTTGCAGCGTCAGCTGCCGAACTCATGCTCCGGCGAAGCAAAACCGATCGTGACCGCGCCGGTGCCGACGTTGACCATGCCGGTCACGCTCATCGGCGCCTCGTACACCTCGACGCCGTGCTCGGCGCAGGTCTGCTTGAGCGACGCGTAGCCGGGCAGGGTGTCGAGTTCGTCGAGCTTGCCGCCGTAGCTCACGCATACCGTCGGCGTGAGCAGCCCCGCGCGCACGCGCCTGGCGATGTAGGCGAACAGCGTCTCGGCGCCGTGGTCGAAACCACGCACCTTCGCCACCGGAGCAGTCGTGTTGCGGTAGCCGCGCAGCAGCGGCTTGATGTCGAGCGCGGTGCCGAGCGCGGCGCTGAACCAGCCGACGCTGCGATCGCCCTTTTTCTGCGCGCGGGCGCGCATGTAGTAGAGGTCGCGCACGATCATGTAGCCGAACGTGTTGTGCGCGATGTACTCGAGGCGCTCGCGCATCTGGCCCGGATTCATGCCGCTTTCGCGCAGGCGCACGGCTTCGACCGCGGTCACGCCGGTCGCGGCGAACAGGTTCTCCGAGTCGATCACGCGCATGAGGAACGGGCCGGGCACGCCGGCGTCGCGGCGGATCGGCCGGTAGTCGGTGAGGATCGCGAAGCTCGCCTTGCTCGCATTGGCGTGGATGCCGCTGCGTGAGGAAGCGATCGTGATGCAGAACACGCAGTCGTAGTCGACGACGAGGCGGCGCAGGAACAGGTCGCGGATCTCCTCGACGCCGAACGGCTCGGTCTCCGCCGCGTGCGCGCGCGTGCCGAGATCCTCGTCGAGGAAGCGCTGGCGCACCGCCGGGTCGCGATCGTCGACGAGGGTCGCCTCGTCGATGCGCGTGGTGATCGGTAGGATCGTGAAGCCGTGCCGGTGCAGGTAGTCGCCGGGCAGGTCGCAGGCCGAGTCCACCACGAAGCCGATGCGCATAGCAGGTCCTCCACGGCATTGCCGTGCGCCCTATCGCCGATCGACCGATCGGCGGCGCGCGGAGCCGCGCTCCAAACTTAGCATGGCGATGCCCATGCAAGGATCATGCAGCGCAGCGTGAAAATCCCTCGTTTTCGCGGCCGCGCCGGAGGCATGGCCTTTCCGGACGGCATCGTATGGTCGGCCGCGGTCGCGCCAGCGGCTTCATCGCCGCGGCCGAACGCGCGACAATGGGCGGCTTGCCGCCCCGCAACCGCGTCCGACGCGCCCGGCGGCATTCCCGCATCCCGACATTCGCGCGTGCCGTTGCCCGGCGCGACGCCCACGACGAGGTTGATCCGCCCCATGTCCGACAGTCCGAAGATCATCTACACGCTTACCGACGAAGCGCCGTGGCTCGCCACGCAGTCCCTGCTGCCGATCGTGCAGGCGTTCGCGCGCACGGCGGGCATTGCCGTCGAGACGCGCGACATCTCCCTCGCCGCGCGCTTCCTCGCGCAGTTCCCCGATCTCCTCGGCGAGCGCAAGGTCGCCGACGACCTCGCCGAGCTCGGTCGCCTCGCGACCTTGCCCGAAGCGAACATCATCAAGCTGCCCAACATCAGCGCGTCCGTCCCGCAGCTCAAAGCCGCGATCAGGGAATTGCAGGCGCAGGGCTGGCCGCTGCCCGACTACCCGGACGAGCCGAAGGACGCGCAGGAGAAGGACGCCAAGGCGCGCTACGACAAGGTCAAGGGCAGCGCGGTCAACCCGGTGCTGCGCGAAGGCAATTCGGATCGCCGCGCGCCGCTGTCGGTGAAGAACTACGCGCGCAGGCACCCGCACCGGATGGGCGCGTGGAGCGCCGATTCGAAGACGCACGTCGCGCACATGGACGCCGGCGACTTCTACGGCAGCGAGAAATCGACCACCGTCGCCGCGCCGACCACGGTGAAGATCGAATGGGTCGGCAAGGACGGCGCGAGCGCCGTGCTCAAGGAGAAGACCGTGCTCAGGGCCGGCGAGATCATCGACGCCGCGGTGATGAGCCGCAAGGCGCTCGCCGCGTTCGTGCGCGCGCAGATCGCCGAGGCGAAGGCGCAGGGCGTGCTGTTCTCGCTGCACCTCAAGGCGACCATGATGAAG
The DNA here is from genome assembly GCF_051958935.1 of Dokdonella sp. Taxonomy (GTDB): domain Bacteria; phylum Pseudomonadota; class Gammaproteobacteria; order Xanthomonadales; family Rhodanobacteraceae; genus Dokdonella_A. Next base: position 35,886 of record NZ_JBQCFP010000197.1, read on the forward strand.
GTGTCCGACCCGATCATGTTCGGTGTCGTGGTCGGAGAATTCTACGCCGACGTGCTCGCCAGGCATGCCGATGTGCTCAAGCAGGCGGGGTTCGATGCGAACAACGGCATCGGCGACCTCGATGCGCGCATCGCCACGCTGCCGGCGGAGCAGCGCGCCGCGATCGAGGCGGACCTGCGCGCGCAGTACGCGAGCCGCCCGGCGATCGCAATGGTCAACTCGGACAAGGGCATCACCAACCTGCACGTGCCGAGCGACGTCATCGTCGACGCCTCGATGCCGGCGATGATCCGCGACTCCGGCCGCATGTGGAACGCCGAAGGCAAGCTGCAGGACACGAAGGCGGTGATCCCCGACCGCTGCTACGCCGGCATCTACGAGGCGGTGATCGAGGACTGCAAGGCGCACGGCGCGTTCGATCCCGCGACGATGGGGAGCGTGCCGAACGTCGGACTCATGGCGCAGGCAGCCGAGGAATACGGTTCGCACGACAAGACCTTCCAGGTCGCCGGCGACGGCGTCGTTCGCGTCGTCGACGAAGCGGGCACGGTGCTGCTCGAGCAGCCGGTCGAGGCGGGCGACATCTTCCGCATGTGCCAGACCAAGGACGCGCCGGTGCAGGACTGGGTCAAGCTCGCGGTGTCGCGCGCGCGGCTCAGTGGCACGCCCGCGGTGTTCTGGCTCGATGCGAACCGCGCGCACGACGCGCAGCTGATCGCCAAGGTCGAGAAGTACCTGAAGGACCACGACACGAGCGGCCTGGACATCAGCATCAAGGCGCCGGTCGAGGCGATGCGGCATTCGCTCGCACGCATCCGCAAGGGCGAGGACACGATCTCGGTTACCGGCAACGTGCTGCGCGACTACCTCACCGACCTGTTCCCGATCATGGAACTCGGCACGAGCGCGAAGATGCTGTCGATCGTGCCGCTGATGGCCGGCGGCGGCCTGTTCGAGACCGGCGCCGGCGGTTCCGCGCCGAAGCACGTGCAGCAGTTCCTCGAGGAGGACTACCTGCGCTGGGATTCGCTCGGCGAGTTCCTCGCGCTCGCCGCATCGTTCGAGCACCTCGCGCAGCGCTACGGCAACGCGGGCGCCGGCGTGCTCGCGCGCACGCTCGACCAGGCGAACGGGCGCATCCTCGACGAGAACCGCTCGCCCGCGCGCAAGGTCGGCGAACTGGACAACCGCGGCAGCCATTTCTACCTCGCGCTGTACTGGGCGCAGGCGCTCGCCGCTCAGGACGACGACGCGGGGCTGAAGGCGAGGTTCGCGCCGCTCGCGCAGGCGCTCGCGGCCGCGGAAACGCGCATCGTCGGCGAGCTCAACGGCCCCCAGGGCAAGCCGGTCGACATCGGCGGCTACTACCACGCCGACCTCGACAAGGCTGGACGTGCGATGCGCCCGAGCGCGACGTTCAACGCGGCACTCGCAGCGCTCTGAACCACGCGCCCCGGAGCCATGGCTGCGCAGGGCGCCAGCACTGCCGTGCTGCAGCCCCTGCGCGACGTCATTGCCGCGCAAACGGGGCATCCCCTCCGGTCCGGCGAAACAGCAGAATGGATGCCCGCTTTCGCGGGCATGACGTCGCTGGGACGGTTCGACGCTGCCGCGCAACGAGCGGCGCGTGTCACGGCTCCCGCGTCATTCCGAATCCGCGTGGCGGCAAGGCATGCGTTCCGGCGGGCACCCGTGCTGCGGCCTCGCGCGACGTCATTCCCGCGCATGCGGGAACCGCCTTTTCGGTCCGCCGGGAAGGGCGAGACGCATGCGCGCATTCGCGGGGCATGAGACCGGACGAACATCCGAGCGCAGCAGGAGGGCAGGCGCCCATGCCGTGCATCGACGTTGCCCATGCCCGTCCTTCACCGCGCAGGCTCGAGTCGCGCCGTCGGCGCGACGCGATGGGCAATCGTGCGCCGGACGATCGAGCGCGCGGGAATGCCCGCCGTCAGTCGAATCCGTTGCGGAACCCCACGTCGGGCAGCACGCCTCCGGGAACGGTGTAGCGCGCGATGACCCGGGCGCCGCTTTGCAGTTCGTAGGCGCCGTAAACGGCGCCGTCGTCGAGCATGCGCAACGCGTATGCACTCGCGTCGGTGCCCGCGTAAAAGCGCGCTCGGTCGGCCAATGTCTGCGGATCGAGCAGCAGCGGCCTGATGGTTTCCGCGGAAGCGAACTCGTCCATCAGGAAGCCGAGGGGCGCCGCCTGCTGGAAATAGCCGTAGGGGGCATCGTAGCGGATGACCTCGACGTGGCCCGTCGAGTCGATCAGGCGATAGATGAACTGGCCGGCGTCTTCGATCCTCGCAGTCGTGTCCAACAACCAACGCCCGTCGGACGTCGCGACGAGCTGCCACGGCTGCTCGTACGGGACGAGTTCGGCGAGGCCGATGTCATCGTCGGCCTGGCCATCGGCGTCGATGACGCGCATTCGCAAGCCATCGGGCGACGTCGCCGGCAACACGGCCGCGGTACGGCCTCCGGCATCCTGCGCGACCGCGATCGCGCTCGCATCGGGTTCCGGGAAGGTGTAACGCCATACCTGCGTGCCGTTCGCCGCAAGCCTCAGCAGCGTCAGATGCGTCGGGATACAACCCACCGTGCAGCCGCCGACGCCCTTCACCGCCACGAGCGTGTCGCCGTCGGGAAGGCGGCGCGCACTCTCGATGACGTAGTTGCCGTCGGGAAGCGCGTGATCATGTATGCCCGTGTCGGAGCCGTCATCTCCTACGCGTTGCCATTTCAGCGGGGCAAACGCACCGGTGCGCAGGACGACAACGTCGCCGTCGCCGGGCAGCAGGCGGAACGGGTCGAAGTCCGACCCGGCGGCGCCCGATGCCACCTCGAAAGCAAGGTCGCCGTTCGCATCGAAGCGTTGGATGTGCGTGCTGCCGCCCGGCAGCGTGAGCGACGGACGATCCCATCGAACCGCCCACGCCCCGCCATCGGCGGCGAGTACGGCGGACGGCCACAGGCTTGCATCGGTGTAGTCGGCACACCAGGTGCACGCGTGCACGCGCCAGCGCAGATCGCCGTTCGGCGAGTACAGGGCCAGATGCGCATACGTGTCGACGAGAACGCCCGTATCCGTGCGCGCATCGAGTCCGGCCACCGAGGCCGGCACTTCGACGCCCCGGCAGGGCCGATCGAACCACGTCGCTTGGCCGGTGTCGTCGAGGTGTGCGACGCGCGGGTAGATCGCGCACGGATCGTCGGATGCAGCGGTGTCGCGCACGAGCAGCGATACCACGCCGTCGTCGTCGCGGCGTGCGCGGCTCGCATCGCCATTCGCCGCAGCGAGCGGCACGCTCCAGCGGCCGGTGCCGTTCGCATCGATGGCGATCGCTTCGATGCCGGCGACGCTTTTGCGGATCGCCACGACACCCTCGTCGAGCGCGACGAAGTCGCCGCCCGGCACCGACCACAGCGTCGATCCGGTCGCGGGATCGATGCGACGGACGATCGCGTCGTTGTCATAGCCGGCGAGCGCGTAGACGGCGCCACCACCGTCATGACCGACCTGGCGGTATTCGGTCACATCGGCGGCCGACCAGTACAGCAGGTGGCCGAGCGCGTCGTAACGCGCGTAGAAACCCAGGTTGCCGAAATTGCCGACCACGCGAACGCCGCCCGTACCTGGTACGTCGATGTCGGCCAGCTCCGCGGCGCCGCAGCCATGGCATGTAGACACGTCGGAAGACAGGAGCAGGCCACCGAAATCCAGTCGTGTGAGCGTCGCGGTCCCGTCGAGCCAACCGCCGCCGGAGCTGGCCACCCAGATCGCCTCGTCGGCAACGGCAAGATCGCCGCGGACGAAGGCGCTCGTCGCCGTTGGATCGGCCCAGGTCCAGCTGACCGAGCCATCGGCTTCGACGCGCGTCACCCGGTACCCTTGCATCGCGACGACCGAATCGTCGTCGAGCAGCGCCAGGCGCAGGCAGCTGCCTTGCACCAGGCAGCTCGATGCGGTCGGCAGCGAGAGCTTCCAGGAACGTTGCAGATCGGCGTCGAAGCGCATGACGACGGCCTCGCCCTGCGATCCGCCCGCGAGGACGTAGAACCCCGCGTCGTGGGCGGCGCGCACGGCCACCTCGGGAGTCTCCTGCGAAAGGGCGTCCTCGAGCCGTGTATCCAGTACGTGGCCGTCCGCTGCATACCGGCGCAGCACGATCCGGCCCGGCGCTGCGGTGACGGCCACTTCACCACCGTCGGCGAGGCGCAGCGCGACCGGATCGCCGGATCCCGGCAGTCCATCGTACGCAAGCGCCTGTTCGGACAACGTCGTCGTCCACAGCGGCTGCAGCAGCGGCACGTCGCCCGCATGCAACGGGCCCGCAGCGAGCAGCAGCGCGACCCCTGCGGTCGACACGCGTGCCATGCGCATGGAGGCCTCCTTAATTCCGTCGAGCGTGCCACGAGAATATCAGGAGGCCAGCGCTTCCACGCCACCGTCACGCCGCCCGAGGGCGGCCTCGTATCCGATTCCACATCGATACCATGGGCCCGGAGCGGCTGCAGCGCGGATCAGGATCCGTGGTCGTGCGCGAGCCCGAGCAGCGTCTCGTTCGCTTTCGCGGCCACCGTGTCGGCGGCGCCAGCCGCGCCGAGCCCCTCCACCGCCGTCCGCAGCAGCGGCTCGGCGGCGGCACGATCGCCGCGCCGGGCGAGCGCGAGGCCACGCAGCGCGTCGAGGCGGAATTTCCACCATCCGTCCGCCGCGCCAGCCTCCAGTGCCTTTGCGTCGAGCGTGCCGAGGCCTCGCATCGCGTCGTCGACGCGTCCGAGTTCGATCTCGGCCGCGGCGAGCCAGAACGCGGCAACCTGGCTTTGTGGATTGTCCGCGCCGAGTTGCGCGGCGAGCTTGGCCGCGGCCTCGCGCAACTTCGGCTCGGCGTCGCGCGTATCGCCCGACTCGTACAGGGCCTGGCCCCAGTTCGCGAGCGTGACCGCGGTGACGTTGTGCCCCGGGCCGAACAGCTTCCGAAATCCCTCGTGCACGCGCCGTGCGTAGTCGAGCGCGTGCGGCCAGTCTCGTCGCTTCATCGCGACGTCGAACAGGTCGCTCAGCACCATGAGATTGCGCGTGTGATCTTCGCCGAGGCGCTCGACGATCGTCTTCTGCGCCGCGAGCAGTCGTTCCTCGGCCTTCGCCGGATCGCCGCCCTGCGTCCAGGTGCGGGCGATCGCGGCCTGCGCGAAGGCGATCACGAGGGCGTTGTCGTCCGGGCGCGAACGCGCTTCGGCGATGAGGTCCTCGCCTTCCGCACGTGCCTCGTCGAGATGGCCGGTCTGGGTGAGGGCCCCGATGAGGTCCATGCGCATCGAGTCGCGCAAGGTGAAATTGCCGGGGTCGGTAGCGCGCAGCAGCGGGATCGCGGTGCGGTACTCCGGTAGCGCCCTGGCGTAGTCGCCGCGGTTCATCGCGTCGAGGCCCCACGCCGACGCGCGCAGGAAGCGCAGGCGGGGATCGGTCGAATCGCCGATCAGGCGATCGAGTGCGTGCAGGTGCTCGAGGGACTCGTCGAACTTGCCCGTGCGCGTGAGCAGGCGCGCGAGCAGGGTGCGCGCCTCGAGTGCATCGCGGCTCGCCTCGCCTTCCTCGCGCACGTACAGCGCGAGCGCGCGCCGTGCCTCGTCTTCGGCTTCGGGCAGCCGATCGATCATGTTGAGCAGCATCGCAAGGCTCGTGCGGATCGACGCTTCGGCGAGCGGCTGCGCGGCGAAGCGCGTCGCGATGCGCGCGCGCGCGCCGAGCAGCACGTCCTTGAGCGACGCATCGCCACCCTTTGACAGCACGAGCGGATTGGATCGCCCGATGAGGTCCTCGTTGAGGAAGCGATTGATCGCGTTCGCGCGCCCGAGCTCGCGCCGCGCGTCGTCGCGCGCACGCGTGGCCGCGATCCACAGGCCGAGCGCAAGGGCGAGACCGGCGATGAGCGCACCGACGAGCGCGATCACGTACGGCCGGCGCGCGCGGCTGCGTGCGACGGCCTCGCGCGCTTCGCGCGCACGCTGCTCGGACAGTGCGCCGGCCGCGCGCGCCTCGCGCCGCGCTTCGAGGCTGCGCAGGCGTGCGGCGAGTGTGGCCGCGCTCGCGAGGCGTCTTTGCGGCTCGCCGTCCGTCGCCAGGCGGATGTCTTCGCGCAGCAGCTCGTCGTCGACGTCGCGCTCCCAGCCGGACGCCATCGGCCGGGCGAGGTCGCCGGCGACGAGCTGGTACAGCATGACGCCGAGCGCATAGACGTCGCTGCGCACGGTCGGTGCCTGCCCGGCGAACAGCTCGGGCGCGACGTAGAGCGCGGTGCCCGCGGTCGAGTCGGTCGCGACATCGCGCGCGGTCGCGGGCCCGAGCCGCGTGATGCCGAGTTCGGCGAGGCGCTCGGGGTCGACGAGATGGCCGCTGCCGAAGTCGGTCAGGCGAACGTGCGGCGTGCCGCCGCGACCATCGACGAGCACGTTCGCGGGCTTCAGGTCCTTGTGGAGCACGCCGACGCCGTGGGCAGCCGCGACCGCATCGACGATCTGCAGGAACAGCGCGAGGCGCGCCTCGGTGCCGGTCGCGGCAAGCGACGCACCCGCCCACTCGAGCAGGTTGTCGCCACCGTATTCGCATTCGAGGAAGAACGGCGGCTGTTCGAAGTTCCAGTCGATGATGTCGACGAAGTGGCCGCCCTCGTCGAGGCTCTCGCGCAGCACGCGGGCGAGCGTCGCCTCGCGCTTGAGCGCGCGCAGGCGCTCGCCGTCGGCGCCGAACTTGTAGACGCGCAGCACGTGCGTCTTCGCCTGTTCGGCGAGCCAGACCTCGCTGCCGCGATTCACGCCGAGCGCGCGCCGCAGGGTGAAATTCGGTCGCCCGGGGACGGGCCGGCCGGCTGCGAGTTCGAGCCGGCTGTCGATGCGCCGGCCGACCGCGACGCGCGCGACCTCGCCGTCGAGGCGGTAGCCGACGCGTGCCTGCGTCACCAGGCGCTCCGCGTTCGCCTCGCCGAGCGCGCGCCGGAGCTTGGCGATCGCATTGGGCAGCACCTTGTCGACGGTCACGCGACCGGCCCACACCTCGCGCAGCAGTTCTTCCTTGGTCACCACCTCGCCCGCATGGCGCAGCAGGTAGGCGAGCACGTCAAGCGCGCGTCGCTCGACCTCGACCGGCAGGTCGGCCACGCGCAGTTCGAAGCGCGCCTCGTCGAACTCGGCGCTGCCGAAACGATAGCGGTAAGCATGCGGCTCGCGCAGGTCGGAAGCGTCGGTCATGTGGAAATTTCGAAGCGGGGCATCTGTTTGCGCAAGGGTGGCGCAGCCGTGCGAGGGCCGCGTTACCCAATCGTTACCGCGGCGATGACGAAACGGGCCGCCTGCACGCGACCCCCTACGCTAGCATGATCCACGCGCGCACTACGCGCCTCCTCGTACCACTAAATGAACCGGCTGCCCTGCATCCGGCGAGGTGGCTGTGCGCGTCCGCAAAACCCCTGAGCCGAGGAATGGAACCATGTCGATCAAACCATCCGCCGTCGCCGCCGCCGTCGCGTGCGCCCTCGTCCATGCTTCACCCGCCGCTGCACAGGCCGTGGCGTGGCGCGCGGTAGCCGGGCAATCCGGCAGCGTCGCCGTCGCGAACCTGCCCCCGGGCGTGGACCGCTCGTACTCGGACGTCTCGATCGGCAGCGCCGGTGCGGGGATGGTCGGGATGCGCGTGAGTTCGCCGAGCGCGAGCAGCGGCTACTGGGCGCGGCGCAACGGCGTGCTCTCACGCTACGTGCAGGCGGGCGTCACCGGCCCGCTCGGCCCCGGACGTGGCGCCGGCGAAACCCAGCACGTGTTCCTCTCATACCAGGGCGGCTGGAGCGAAGCAGGCCCCGATGGGCAGCGCGTGTTCGCCGCGCGTGCGGGCGACCCCGCGCTCGGCGACGCACAGGCGAGCTGGGGTCTGTGGCGATGGGACGGGACGAAGAACGTCGAGATCGCGCGCGTGCTCACCGACGGCGCGCTCGGCCCCGGCCTCGGCGCGGGATGGCGCTTCCAGAACTCGCCCGAGTTCGCGGGCGCGCGCATGGTTGGCGGCGGGCGCGCGCTGCTCGTTGGCACGGTGACGACGCCGTCCACTGCGACGCGCGACGTGGTCGTACTGCATGACCCGGGCACGGGCAACGTACCGTGCGCGCTCGAGGACTCGACCGATCCCACATTGGCGCCGGGCCTCGTCGCCGGCGACTCGTTCCCTGCCGACTGGAACGGTTCGCTCAGCGTATTCGCGGTAAGCGCCGAGGGCGCCATCTACGCGCGCCTGCAGACGAGCAATTCGCGCGGTGGCATCTGGCAGCTGTGCGACGGCGCGCCGCGCGCACTCGTCGCCGACGACGACACCGGCGCGCTCGGGCCGGAACTCGGCGTCGAGACCGCGTACTTCTCCTCCGTCTACGGGCCACCCAAGCCGGCCGACGCCGGTCGCGTGTTCTTCGTCGCGACGGGACGCGTCGCCGTGGGCGGCGCGAGCTTCGGGGGCCTGTTCCACCACGATGCGAACGGCAACTGGCCGCTCGCGCTCAATGGCGACACCGGTGCGTATTCGCCGCACTGGCTCGACGCGACCTTCACCTCCGTCGACGAGTCCACGCTGACCGCAGCGGGCGAATGGGCCGCGTTCGAGGCCACCCTGCATACCGGCGACGGTGCCTCGCCGGTGGGCCTGTTCCGCGTGCGGCCGGGCGAGGCACCCGAGCCCGTCGCAATCATCGGTGCCGACGTACCGTATGCGCCCGAGCCCAATCGCATCTGGTCCAGCCTGCGCGCGAGCGCGGTGCTGGCGAACGGCGACATCGTGCTGGAAGCCTACACGAACCCGGACAATGAATACGCGCTGTGGCTCCTCAAGCGCGGCGAAGCGCCGCGCCGCGTGTTGCGCGCCGGCGATGTCGCATGGGTACCGACCGCGGCGGGCAACGTACAGGCGGCCATCACGAGCTTCACCCCGGCGGGAGGCGCGGGCGTGGCGCAATACGACCGCGGTGGCGATTCGTGGATCGGCGCGGACGGCACGATCCTCGTCTCGGCGTCAGTCAATGGCTACGGCTCGGTGCTGCTGATGGCGACGCCGTCGAATCCGATCGATCTGATCTTCCGCAACGGGTACGACGGCTAGGCGTCGTCGTCGATCAGGGTCGCCGCATCGCGGGCGGCCGCCTCGTCATTTTGCGGCGGCGCAGGTGCCTGCGCCGCCGCTGTCAGCGGTGCTAGACGCCCGGACCGCGGCGACCCATGACCAACGACACGACGAACAGGACGAGGAACACGAGGAACAGGATCTTCGCGATCGACGCCGCGGTGCCGGCAATGACGCCGAAGCCGAGCACGCCTGCGATGAGCGCGATCACCAGAAAAACGATGGCGTAGTGGAGCATGCGATTCTCCTTGCAGTGGATTCCGTGCGATCGCTGCTGCAAGCGCAGGCGCGCATCGCAGGTCCAAGGTGGCGCGATGCGGGTGAATGCGTAGTGACCCGTGCGGCGCACCATTCAGCGCGCGGATGGCCGTGGCTGCAGGGAGCGCTGTGTTACCCTCGCGCCCCCGAGAAATCGCGTACCACCGACCCGAGGAACGCCATGAAAAAGCTCGCCTGCCTGCTTCCGCTCGCACTCGCCCTCGCCGCCTGCGGCGCGAACGAATCGTCCGCGCCGGTTGCGACGGCGCCGCATCCGGCCATGCCGGCCAAGACGCCCGCACCTGCACCCGCCGACCAGCCGGCGCAGCCGACGCCGCCGCAGAGCGCGAACGAGCTGCTCGGCGCGAAGCTCGACGGCATCCTCGCCGGTGACTGGCGCTCGGCCGCGAACAAGGCACGCGACCAGTACCGCCATCCGAAGCAGACGCTCGAGTTCTTCGGCCTCAAGGCGGGCGACACGGTGATCGAAATCACGCCGGGCGGCGGCTGGTACACCGAGATCCTCGCGCCGCTCATGAAGGGCAACGGCACCTACATCGCGGCCGTGGCCAAGCCGACGCGTCCGGACGGCGAGGCGGCGACCGACAAGGCCAAGCTCGAGCAGCGTTTCGCCGCCGACGCCGAGCGTTATGGCGAGGCGAAGACGGTCGAGTTCGACGGCAAGGCGCCGGTGTTCGGCGAGCCGAATTCGGCCGACGTCGTCGTCACGTTCCGCAACGTGCACAACTGGGCCGTCGGCGGCACCGCCGAGGCGAAGTTCAAGGCGTTCTTCGACGTGCTCAAGCCGGGCGGCGTGCTCGGCGTGACCGACCATCGCGCGGCGCCGGACGCGGATTTCGAGAAGATCAAGAATTCCGGCTACCTGCCGCAGGAGATGGTCGTGAAGTTCGCGACCGATGCGGGCTTCAGGCTGGTCCAGACGAGCGAGATCAACGCCAATCCGAAGGACACCAAGGATTACGAGAAGGGCGTGTGGACGCTGCCGCCGACGCTCGAACTCGGTGACAAGGACAAGGACAAGTACCTCGCGATCGGCGAGTCGGACCGCATGACGCTGAAGTTCGTCAAGCCGGGCCCGGACACGATCTTCCGCCAGCCGGACCAGGCGCAGAAGCACTGACGCGATACCGGCGCGTTCGCCGCGTGCGAACGCGTCGCCCGCGGCGCGCATGCTCGTCCTGCTCAACAAGCCGTACGGCGTGCTGTGCCAGTTCACCGATCGCAGCGTGCCGCCGCGGCGCACGCTGGCCGAGTTCGTCGACGTGCCGGACGTCTATCCGGCCGGGCGCCTCGATCACGACAGCGAAGGCCTGCTGCTCCTCACCGACGACGGCGCGCTCGCGCATCGCCTGACCAATCCGCGGCACAAGCAACCCAAGACGTATCTCGTGCAGGTCGAGGGCACGCCGACACCGGCCGCCCTCGACGCCTTGCGGCGCGGCGTCGTGCTCGCCGACGGCCCGACCCTGCCGGCCGAGGTCGACGCACTCGATGCGCCGCCCGCCTGGCTGTGGCCGCGCGACCCGCCCGTGCGCTACCGCAAGAGCGTGCCCGATGCCTGGCTCCTGCTGACGGTCCGCGAAGGCCGCAACCGCCAGGTGCGGCGCATGACCGCCGCGGTCGCCTTGCCGACGTTGCGCCTCGTGCGCACGCGCATCGGGCCGTATGGACTGGATGGGCTCGCGCCTGGCGGCGTACGCGTGGTGCGCTGAGGCGGCCGGTACAACGGCGCATCTCCCACCCTGTGGGCGACCGCCGCACCGCGATACAATGGAGCGCGACGGTCGCGCACAGGGTGCGCTCCTACGCGGCGTATCGTGTGCCGCGCTTTTCGGCAGCGGCGCAAGCGGCGATGCTCTTGACCTCGCCTGCGCTGCGCACGGGCACGTGTCGCCGATCGGCCGCGCCACCCTTGTGAACGCATGGCCGCCGACACGGCACGCGGTTCCGCTGCTTCTACGAGGAAAGCACATGTCCTTCAAGGACCACTTCTCCGGCCACGCCGGCGCTTACCACGAGGCGCGGCCGACGTATCCCGAAGCGCTGTTCGACTGGCTCGCCGCGCAGGCGCCGTCGCGCGATCTGGTTTGGGACGCGGGGTGCGGCAACGGCCAGGCGAGCGTCGCGCTCGCACGCCGCTTCGTTCGCGTGCATGCGACCGACCCGAGCGCGGCGCAGATCGCCAACGCGGAAGCGCGGCCGAACATCGACTATCGCGTCGAGCCCGCCGAAGCGTGTTCGCTCGCCGACGCCAGCGCGAGTGTCGCCACCGTCGCGCAGGCATTGCACTGGTTCGACCATGCGCGCTACTACGCCGAGGTGCGGCGCGTGCTCGCGCCGGGCGGGCTGGTGGCGGCATGGAGCTACGCCGACTGCACCGTGTCGCCCGCCGTCGACGCGGCGAAGGACCGGCTCTACGTCGATCTCACCGGCCCGTACTGGCCACCGGAGCGGCGCTACATCGACGAGGGTTACCGCACCGTGCCGTTCCCGTTCGAGGAGATCGCGGTGCCGGATTTCGACATGCATGTCGAGTGGACGCTCGCGCAGTTCCTCGCCTACCTGCGTTCATGGTCGGCGACGCAGCGTTACCTCGCCGCGAACGGCGAGGACCCGGTCGCGCTGGTCGAGGACGAGATCGCGCGCGGCTGGGGCGATGCGGGCCAGGCGCGGCGCGTGCGCTGGGATTTCCACCTGCGTGCCGGGCGCGTCTGACGCCTCCGATCGGCTCCATCGAGCGCGCGCGAAGTGGAGCGTGGCAGCGGCCCGCACGTGACTAGACTCGTCGGCGATGCGGGTCGCGCATCGCCACGACGAGGTATCCCATGCGTCGCCATCGGTTCCTTCGCAGTGCATCGGTCGCGACCGTCGCATGCCCCGCGAGCTTCGCCGCATGCGCATCGACATTGCCCGATCCGCCCGGCTACACGACCCTGCGCACCGGCGGCGCGCACGACTTCGAGTACTTCGCGGGTGGCTGGCGCACGACGCAGCACCGGCTCAAGGCGCGCGGCGTCGGCAGCAGCGAATGGGACACGTTCCCGGCCACCTTGTGCATGACGCCGTATCTCGACGGACGCGTCACCGCGGACGAGATCCGCTTCCCGACCAAGGGCTGGGCCGGCTTCACCTTGCGCAGCTACGACCTCGCGAAGAAGCAGTGGTCGATCTGGTGGATCAACAGCACCAGCGGCCGCCTCGAAACACCGGTCGTCGGCGGCTTCGACGGCGCGCGCGGCGAGTTCTACGGCGAGGACGCCGACGACCGCCGGCCGGTCAAGGTGCGCTATCGCTGGGACAAGGTCGACCAGGACCACGCGCGCTGGGAGCAGGCGTTCTCCTACGACGGTCGCGTCTGGGAAACGAACTGGACCGCGGACTTCGTGCGCGCCGACGTCGCGAGTGCGTGTCGTGGCGGCCGGCCGCGCGACTGACGCAACCGCCCTCGGATCGTCGGGCGGCTACAGCCGCATCCAGTCGATGCCGAGCGCGCGCAGGCCGGCGTCGCCGCGCGCACCGAGCGCGAGCGCGCGCGAATCACGCCGCTGCCGCAACCAGCCGCGTTCGAAGAGTTGCTGAGCGAGCCGGTTGCCGAGTGGTCCCGCGAGATGGAACCGCCGTTCGGTCCAGTCGACGCAGCTCTGCCCGGCGAGCGCGAGCCCGTCGTCACCCGGTTCGAACAACCCCGCCTCGCGCAGCCATTGCGCACCGCGCGGGGTAAGCCGGATCGCGTCGTCGCCGAGTTCGAGCGCATCGCGCTCGCGCAGCCGTTCGAACAGCGCGACGCCGAGCCGGCCGGCGAGGTGGCGATAGCACGTGCGTGCACGGCGCAGCGGTGTTTCGGCGGGCGCCGACGTTGCCGGGACCGGTGCGCGCGCGCCGGCGAGCACGAGCGTTTCGACGAGGTGCGCGACATCCTCGCCGGCGAGGCGGAAGTATCGGTGACGCCCCTGCGCATGCACCGCGAGCAGGCCACCCGTGACGAGCCGTTGCAGGTGCGCGCTCGCGGTCGCCGGCGCGACGCCGGCGAGTGCCGCGAGCTCGCCCGCCGGGCGCGCGCTGCCGTCGATGAGCGCGAGCAGGATGCCGGCACGCGCGGGCTCGGCGAGCAGCGCGCCGATCTCGGCGAGGCGATGGCGGCTGGTCGGTGCGGCAGCGCTCATGCGAGGCAGCGTAGCCGATCGGCGCGCGCGTCGTTTAGGCCGTCGCCGAAGCGTCGCGCGCGGCGCGCGGGCATGCTGCGACCGGTCCCATGCGATCCGCGCGAACTGGTCCGCTGCGGGGGCTGGAATTGACCGAAACTGGCCACATGCCAGGACACCCCGCCGCCCTGCGATCGCCGGAGTACCGTGCCATGAACGACACGCTTGCCGCGGCCGCCGCGCCGCGCACCGACTGGTTCACCCCGCTCGAGCTCGTCGCGCTCGGCGCGATCTGGGGTGGCTCGTTCCTGTTCATGCGCGTCGCGGCGCCTGAGTTCGGCCCGTTCGCGCTGGTCGAGGTGCGCATCGTGCTCGGCGCACTGATCCTGCTGCCGTTCCTCTGGCGCGCGCGGGCGTTGCTCGATGCGAAGCGCATCGCGCAGTTCGCGATCGTCGGCGCACTCAATTCCGCGGTTCCGTTTTCGCTGTTCGCCTGGGGCGCCGAACGCGCGCCCGCCGGGGTCGGTGCGATCGCCAACAGCCTCACCGTGCTCTTCACCGCACTCGTCGCGCTGCTCGTCTACGGTGAACGCGTGAGCCTGCGCCGCGCGCTCGCGATGATCGTCGGCTTCGTCGGCGTGGTCGTGCTCATGAGCGGCAAGGTCGCGGGCTCGGACGTGTTTTCGGCCGCACTCGCCGGCACTGCGGCCTCCGCATGCTACGGCTTCGCGGCGAACTTCACCAAGCGCTGGTTCGCCGGCGTGCCGCCGCTCGCGGCGGTCGCCGGTACGCTCGGTTGCGCGGCGATCCTGCTCCTGCCGTTCGCGCTCGCGAGCTGGCCCGCGCACTCGCCGTCGAACGCATCGTGGGGCAGCGCGATCATGCTCGGCGTGCTCTGCACCGGGATCGCCTACGCGTTCTTCTTCCGCCTGATCCAGCGCGTCGGCGCCGCGCGCGCGACCACGTGCACGTATCTCGTGCCGCTGTTCGGCGTGTTCTGGGGCTGGCTGCTGCTTGCCGAAACGCCGACCGCGACGATGCTGATCGCGGGCACGATGATCCTCGGCAGCGTGATCGCGAGCCAGCGCGAGGCGCAAGGGCGGCGCTGAGGCGCCGCTTGAGTGCGTCGTTCTTCTTCTTGAAGAGCAGGGCGCGGTCTCATTCGCGAAGACCGAGCCGCGTCCCTGCGTGTTCGTCCCGCATCCCTGCGGGCCGGGCGCGAAGGATCGCAACCGCAAGCTGATGATGGGACTCGCCGCCGCGCGGCTGCGTCCCACCCTCTTCGACCAAGCCCTTCCGTCGAACCCGGTGGGACTCACGGTCGCGCCTCGCCGCATCCTGCGCGCTTGCGCGCCGCTGCGCCCCATCCTACGAGAACGACGAGGCGCGCGGGTGACAAAACGAACCGACCCGATACTCACGTCCCGCGCGGCTTCGCGCGATGCGTCGGCACCGCGGTCCAAGGATCGTCCGGCCATGGATGCTTCGGATAACGGCCCTTGAGCTCCTTCTTCACCTCCGGATACGTGCGCTCCCAGAAGCTGCGCAGGTCCTGCGTGACCTGCACCGGTTTGCCGCCCGGCGAGAGCAGGTGCAGGGTCAACGGCACGCGGCCGCCGCCGATGCGCGGCGTGTCGGCGAGGCCGAACAGTTCCTGCAGCTTCACCGCGAGCACCGGTGCCGCGCCGTCGGCGTAAGCGATGCGGCGTTCCATCCCGCTCGGCACGCGCAGTGCGACCGGCGCCTGTTCGTCGAGCGCGCGACGCTGCGTGAAATCGATGCGCGCGGCGAGCGCTTCGGAAAGTTCCGCCGCCTGCAGCGCGTCGAGCCGGCGCTTGCCGGCGAGATACGGCGCGAGCCATTCCTCGAGCGAGGCGAGCAGGGCCGCGTCGGAGAAATCCGGCAGGCCGAGTTCGGGACACCAGCCGCGCAGTGCGTTCACGCGCAGGCGCAGCTCGCGCGCGTGTTCGCTCCAGGGCAGCGCGTCGAGACCGAGTTCGCGCACCGCGGCGAGCAATGCAGGCACGGCGTCCTCGGGTCGCGCGGGCACGCTGCGGCGCTCGAGCACGATCGCGTCGAAGTGGCGCTGCTCGAACGCGTCGACCGCGCGCGTGTCGCGGTTCCATCGCACGCTGCGTTCGCGCACGAGGCGATCGGCGAAATCACGCTCGAGCAGTGCCGGATCGAACGGCGCGGCGGCGTAGACGAGGCTGTCGCGGTCCTCCTGCCGCAGGTCGACGACGACGAGCCAAGGTTCGCCGTACAACGCGCTGTCGTCGGCGAGGCGCGCGCCGCGGCCGTTGGCGAGCGTGTAGCGGCGCGGATTGGCGGGGTCCTGTTTGGCGATGCGATCGGGGAATGCGTGCACGAGCACGTCGCCGACGGCGGTCGTGGATGCGACGGCATCGCGGTTGAGGTCGATGCCACGATCGCGTGGATCGCCGCTGCGACGACGCCAGGCGTCGGCGGCTTGAGCGACGCTCGCGAGTGCACCGGCATCGGCCCCGCCGGCGCGCGCGGCATCGCGATCGCGCCCGCGCCACGCCTGCAGTGCGGCGACACGCGCGCGGAAATCGTCGTTGCGCGCGGCGTCACCGCGCAGCGGATTGCGCGCTTCGACCAGCGCGACGACGTCGCAGGCGAGCGCGGCGTGGGTCGGGTCCGCGCGCAACACCGCGGCGGCGAGGCGCGGCGTCGCACCGAAATCGAGCATGCGCCGGCCGAGCGGCGCGAGGCGGCCTTCGGCATCGAGCGCGCCGAGCCGGCGCAGCAGATCTCGCGCCTGCGCGAGCGCGCCTGCGGGCGGTGCATCCAGCCAGTGCAACGCGTCGCTGCCCCAGGCGGCGAGTTCGAGCGCGAGCTGCGACAGCTCGACCTGCGCGATCTCGGGCGTGCGCTCGGCCTCGAGCCGGCGGCTCTGCGGCCACAGCCGGTATGCATGCCCCGGGCCGAGGCGCCCGGCGCGACCGGCGCGCTGGTCTGCCGATGCCTGCGAGACCGCTGCGGTGTCCAGCCGGGTGAAACCGCTGTTCGGGTCGAACCGTGGCTCGCGCGCGAGGCCGAGATCGACCACCGCGCGCACGCCGGGCAGGGTCAGGCTCGATTCCGCGACATTCGTCGCGAGCACGACGCGGCGGCGCCCCGTGGCCGCGCCGGCGAGCGCGGCGTGCTGCTCGGCGAGCGCGAGGTCGCCGTGCAGCGGCACCCGCTCGACGTCGCCCGGGAGATCGGCAAGGCTCGCGCGCACGCGCTCGATCTCGCGCTTGCCCGGCAGGAACACGAGCACGTCACCGTCGCTGTCGGCGAGTGCCGATTCGATCGCCCGGCGCACACCGAACGGCCAGCCGCGTTCGGGCCATGCCTCGCCGCTGCGCGCGGGTGGATGCACGATGCGCACCGGATGACTACGCCCTTCGCTCGCGAGGCGTGGCGCATCGAACCAGCGCGCGACGCGCTCGCCGTCGAGCGTCGCCGACATGATCACGAGGCGCAGGTCCGGGCGCAGGTTCGCCTGCACGTCCAGCGCGAGCGCGGCGCCGAGGTCGCCGTGCAGGTGGCGCTCGTGGAACTCGTCGAACAGGATCGCGCCGACGCCGGTGAGCTCCGGGTCGTCCTGGATCATGCGAGTGAGGATGCCCTCGGTGACGACCTCGATGCGCGTCGCCGCCGACACGCGGCTTTCGAAACGGATGCGATAGCCGACGCGTTCGCCGACGCGCTGTCCGGCCTGTGCGGCCATGAACTCGGCCGCCGCGCGCGCGGCGATGCGGCGCGGCTCGAGCAACAGCACCTTGCGGCCACCGAGCCAGTCCGCGTCGAGCAGCGCCGGCGGCACGCGCGTGGTCTTGCCTGCACCGGGCGGTGCCTCGAGCACGAGGCGCGTGCGTGCCGCGAGCGTCGCGAGCAGCTCGGGCAGGACCGCGTCGATCGGTTGCGGCGAAGCAGGGGGCATGGTGGCCGTGATGCACGCGCTGGGCGCGCATTGTAGGCGGCAGCGCAAAGAAAACGGCGCGGCCGTCTCCGGCCGCGCCGTTGCAGGAACCCCGAGTGGGCTTACTCGCAGGTCATGCCGTTGGGCGTGAACAGGCGCTCGTAGGTGGTGACGCCGCTGATCGTCGGGATCGGGTTCGGCAGGTTCGCGTTCGGCGTGAACGTGACGTCGAGGTGGTTGCAGTCGGCGACTTCGAATTTCGCCTTGCCATACGGCAGCTGTTCGAGGCCGTTGCCGAGATAGTTGACGTTGACGTTGATGCTGGTCTGGCCGACCGCGAAAGGCGCGTTGCCGACGAGCCAGAGCGGATCGCCGTTGAGGTCTTCGGTCAGCAGGTCGAATACGAGCTGGCGCACCGTCGAGCCGTTCGACTGCGGCTGTTCGGTCATCTGCACGAGCAGGCCTTCGTTGAACTCGGTGTTGATCCACTGCGCGGCTGAGTAGCCGTCGAGCGGCAGCGGCGCGAACGCATCCGGGTAGGTGCCCTGCGCGGGCAGGTAGGCCGGCACGTTGAATTCGACGATGTCGCCGTTGCTGCCGGTGTACGGATTGATCTGCAGCTTGTACGCGTAGCTGTAGAAGTGCTGGTAGTCGGCATCGAAGTTGTAGTTCTCGAGCACGAACGTGGTGCTCGAGAACACCGGCGTGTCGAACAGGAAGTCGGACATGTACGTGTTCGGCTCGGTCGCCGAGCGCACGTAGCTCTCCGGATCGTCGTACGCGGTGTTGCCCTGTTGGATGCGCAGCGACGGGTAGGTCGGGAAGTAGTCGGTATGGCCTTCATTGGCGCTGTCGCGGTCGATGCGCAGCAACGTCATCGAGTTGTAGCCGCCGTCGGTGTTGTACGGCGTCTCCGAGCCCGAGCTGCTGCAGGCGATGCGCCACAGCGTCATCGTCACGGTTTCCGGATTGAGCACCTGGCCGGCCGAATTGCGCGTGTACAGCCTGACGCGTGCCGTCTGGGTCGGGCCGCTCGCCTTGTTCGGCAGCGGCCATGCGGCGCAGCTCGGCGGATAGGCGCGGAACTCGTTCGCCAGCGGGGTCCCCGGGTAGATGTCGTTGCCCATCGCCTTGGCGCGCTTGGCGGCATTCGCCTTCGCCTCGTTGGCGGCGGAGTCCAGCGCGGCGCGGATCTGGGTCGCCGCCGCGTCGTGGGCGGCGCGGACGTCGTCCGGCGTCGCAGTGGCTGCGAGCGCGGGCAGGGTGGCGACGCCTGCGGCCAGGGTGAGCATCAGGCGGAGCGTGCTTTTCATGGTGGTTCCCCAAGTTGGACCGCGCGAGCTTCCCCGGGCGGCAATGAATTCGCGGTGAACCGCACCGGATGCGAGCCCGGCGCAGAGTGCGCATAATCGCGCGTTTGCATCGCCGGATGAAGAGCCACCCGACATGAAGGACGCCGCCCTCGCGCTGATCGACATCGGCGCGAACCTCACGCACGAGTCGTTCCGCCCCGATTTCGACGCCGTGCTGGAACGCGCACGCGCGCATGGCGTTGACCAGGTCGTCGTCACGGGCGCCAGCGCCGGCAGCAGCCGCGCCGCGCACGCGCTCGCGCAGGCGCATCCGGGGTTCCTGCACGCGACCGCGGGCGTGCACCCGCACCACGCGCACGAGTACGACGATGCAACGGACGAACTGCTGCGCCAACTCGTCGCAACCCCGGAAGTGAAGGCGGTCGGCGAGACCGGCCTCGACTACTACCGCAACTATTCGCCGCACGCGGCTCAGGTCGCTGCGTTCGAGCGCCAGCTCGCGATCGCCCTCGACTGCGGCAAGCCGCTGTTCCTGCACCAGCGCGACGCGCACGCGGATTTCCTCGCGTGCCTGGATGCCGTGCGCGGCCGCATCGCTCGGGCGGTGGTGCACTGCTTCACCGGCGAGCGCGCCGAACTCGTCGATTACCTCGACCGCGACTGCTACATCGGCATCACCGGCTGGATCTGCGACGAGCGGCGCGGCCAGCACCTGCGTGAACTCGTGCGCCTGGTGCCGGCCGACCGCCTCATGATCGAGACCGACGCGCCCTACCTGCTGCCGCGCGACCTGCATCCCAAGCCGTCGCACCGGCGCAACGAGCCGATGTACCTCGCGCACGTGTGCGCCGCGGTCGCGGCCGCGCGCGGCGAGACGATCGAGCAGACCGCGGCGTCGACGCGCGCGAATTCGCGCGCATTCTTCACGCTGTAGGCGACGCGGCGCGGACGCCGCATCGCCGTCCCACGCCTACTCGCAGGTCATGCCATTCGGCGTGAACAGGCGGTCGTAGGCGATCGGGCCCTCGATGGTCGGGATGGGCGCGGGCAGGTCCGCGTCCGGCGTGAAGGTGACGTCGAGGTGATTGCAGTCGCGTACCTCGAATTTCACCGTGCCGTAAGGCAACGGGGCGAGGCCGTTGCCGAGGTAGTTCGCGTCGACCTCGAGGCTGGTCTGGCCCACGGCGAAGCTCTTGTTGCCGACGAGCCAGAGCGGGTTGCCGTCCAGGTCCTCGGTGAGCAGGTCGAACACGTGCTGGCGCGTCGGCGCGCCGGTCGGCTGCGCCTGCTCGGTGACCTGCACGAGCAGGCCTTCATTGCGTTCCGCATTGATCCACTGTGCCGCGGCATACCCGTCGAGCGGGCGCGGCGAAGCGACCGTCGTGGCCGCCACGTAGGCGGGCACGGCGATGTCGACGGCCTGCACCGATCCCGGCACGTTCGGATCGACGCGCAGGGTAAAGGCGTCACCGTAGGAGAAGAAGCCCGCATCCGGATCGGCGAAGTTCTCCAGCACGAAGGTCGTGCTGTCGACGATCGCATTGTCGTAGTTGGCGCCCTCGCGCACCGTGTTCGGTTCGCTCGCGACGCGCGGGTAGCTCTTCGGATTGCGCAGCGTGACGTTGCCGGCGGTGATCGTGAAATCGATCGAGCCCTGCTTCACCTGCACGATCGGGAACGTCGGGTAGATGTCGTCGTGCCCTTCGTTGGCCGACGAGCGATCCACGCGCATGAACGTGATGGAATTCGGATTGCCTTGCGGGTTGTAGCGCGTGGCGACGCCGCTGTTGCTGCACGGCAGGCGCCACACGGTCACGGTGACGTTCTCGAGGTAGCCGTGGTTGAGATCGGCGGGCTTGCGCGCCCAGAACGGCATGTTGATCGAATAGACGGGGCCGGAGGGCTTGTCCGGCAGCGGATCGGCGGCGCAGCTCGGCGGATACGCGCGATAGGTGTTCGCGCTCGGCGTGCCCGGCGCGGTGTGGTTGCCTTCGGTCTTGGCGATCGTGCGGTGGCCCACGGCGCGCGGCGCGGCGGCTGCGCGCGCGGCCACGATGTCGGCGGACAGCGGCTGGTCGATGGTCGCGGCGGACGCCGGGGCCACGGCGAAGCCCGCGAACAGCGCGAGCGGAGCGAGGATCGTATTGTTCATTCTGTCTCCCAGGGATATGCGGATCGCAGGCGATCGGCGGCGGCGCATCTTCGCACGCCTGCCCGCCCGGGTCGCCGCATCTGCGCGCACGTGCAGGGTGCACGCGGCGAAAGGGAGACGGCCCGGCGCGCGCGAGCGTCGCAGCGCGCCGGCCCACGTGCATCAGGCGCTGTCGACGAGCACGACCTCGGCGTCGGCGAGTGCGGTCACGTTGAACGCGTCCTGGTCGCGGATCGCCGCGCCGTCGCGCGCATCGATGCGCACGCCGTCGATCTCGACGCTGCCGGCCGCGGGGACGAGGTAGGCGTGCCGCCCCGCGCCGAGTTCGTAGCGCACCGACTCGCCGGCCTTGAGCGTCGCACCGAGCACGCGCGCGTCGGTGCGGATCGGCAATGCATCGTCGTCGCCGGCGATGCCGCTGGCGAGCGTGACGAAGCGGCCGGACCGGTCGCCCTTCGGGAACGGCCGCGCGCCCCACGACGGCTCGCCCCCACGGCGCGTCGGCAGGATCCAGATCTGGAAGATGCGCGTCGTTTCGTTCTCGAGGTTGTACTCCGCATGCTGGATGCCGCTGCCCGCGCTCATGACCTGCACGTCGCCCGCCACGGTGCGGCCCTGGTTGCCGAGGCTGTCGCGATGCGTGATCGCGCCGTCGCGCACGTAGGTGATGATCTCCATGTCCGCGTGCGGATGCGGCGGGAATCCCGTCTGCGCGGCGATCTCGTCATCGTTCCATACGCGCAGGTTGCCCCACGCCATGCGCGAGGGGTCGTGGTAGCCGGCGAACGAGAAGTGATGCTTCGCCTTGAGCCAGCCGTGGTCGGCCCCGCCGAGCTGGTTGAACGGTCTGCGTTCGATCATCTTGCATCTCCGTCGTGCCCGCGTCGGGCACTGCTGGCGAAAAAGGTAGGGTCGGCGGGGCGGGCGCACCAGTCGGCGCGACCGCGACGCAGTGTTCGCGTGGACGCACGCCGGCCAGGGCAATTCCGCGGGAGCAGCGGCAGCCGCGATGCCCTTCGGCCCTCGCAGGGCGGCACGCTCGCAGCGCGTGCCGCCGCCGGGCGCGCCGATGCCCGTCAGCTACGCAACCCGACGCCCCGCCGAAGCAACGTCAACGCAATCGCCGCGAGCACGACCGCGAACGCGAGCATGACTGCGTAGGCCGTCCACATCGGGATGTCGCTGATGCCGAGCAGGCCGTAGCGGAACGCGTTGACCATGTAGAGGATCGGGTTCGCATGGCTGATCTCGCGCCACGGCGAGCCGAGCTGGTTGACGGAATAGAACACGCCGCCGAGATAGGTGAGCGGCGTGAGCACGAAGGTCGGCACCAGCGCGATGTCGTCGAACTTCTTCGCGTAGACCGCATTGACGAAGCCGGCGAGCGAGAACACGACCGCGGTGAGCAGCACGGTCGAGAGCGTGATCCACGGGTGGTAGAGGTGGATGCGCGTGAAGAACAGCGAGATCGCGAGCACGATCAGCGCGACCATCAGCCCGCGCAGCACCGCGCCGGTGACGTAACCGGCGAGCACGACCCAGCTCGGCATCGGCGAAGCGAGCATCTCCTCGACGTAGCGGCCGAACTTCGAGCCGAAGAACGAGGACGAGATGTTGCCGTAACTGTTGGTGATCACCGCCATCATGATGAGCCCGGGCACGATGTAGTCGATGTACTGGATGCCTTCGGCGACTTCGCCGATGCGGCTGCCCACCATGCGCCCGAAGATGACGAAGTAGAGCGTCATCGTGATCGCCGACGGCAGCAGCGTCTGCATCCAGATGCGCAGGATGCGCACGACCTCGCGGCGGGTGATCGTGCCGAACGCGACGAAATTCGGGTTCGCGCTCATGCCACCGCCTTCGGAGCGTCGGTGGCGCCCGCTTCGACCAGTCGCACGAACAGTTCCTCGAGCCGGTTCGCCTTGTTGCGCATGGAACGAACGGCGATGCCGCGCGCGGTGAGCGCGGCGAACATCGAGTTGAGGTCGTGCTCGCGCGACATCTCCGCCTCCAGGGTCATTTCATCGATGCGCGTGAAGGCGACGCCGGGCACGTCGGGCAGCGCGGCGGCGGGCTGCTCGAGGTCGAGCACGAAGGTTTCCACGTCGAGCTTGGACAGCAATGCCTTCATCGTCGTGTTCTCGATGATGCGGCCCTTGTCGATGATCGCGATGTTGCGGCAGAGCTGCTCGGCTTCCTCGAGGTAGTGCGTGGTGAGGATCACGGTGGTGCCGGCCGCATTGATCGCGCTGATGAACTTCCACATCGAGCGGCGGATCTCGATGTCGACGCCGGCGGTCGGTTCGTCGAGGATGAGGAGCCTGGGCTCGCTCATCATCGCGCGCGCGATCATCAGGCGGCGCTTCATGCCGCCGGACATCGTACGCGCGGGCTGGAATGCCTTGTCCCACAGCTGCAGCTGCTTCAGGTACTTCTCGGCGCGCCCGGCGGCCTCGGCGCGCGGGATGCCGTAGAAGCCGGCCTGGTTCACGCAGATGTCGAACGGCTTCTCGAACATGTTGAAGTTGAGCTCCTGCGGCACCAGGCCGATCAGGCGCATCGCGGCGCTGCGCTGCTCGCGGATCGACACGCCGAAGATGCGCGCGTCGCCGCTGCTCGGGTTGACGAGCGAGGACAGGATGCCGATCAGGGTCGACTTGCCGGCGCCGTTGGGGCCGAGCAGGGCGAAGAAATCGCCGGGCTGGACGGACAGCGAGACGCCCTTGAGCGCCTCGACGCCGTTCGCGTAGGTCTTCTTCAGCTGGGCGACGTCGAGCGCAGGGATCGTGGTCATGGAGCCTTGGAGGGAGCCGGGACGGGGTCGTTCGGCGGCTGCTGGTAGTATAGCGGGCCGTTTTGCGCGTCCTACGTTCGGTCTCGATGGAACATTTCAAGCTCCGCCTCGCTGCGAGTCACATGCTCGCCCCCACCGTCCGCCACCTCGCGTTCGAGCGCGAGGACGGTGCGGCGTTCGCCTTCGTGCCAGGCCAGTTCCTGCAGATCCACTTCCACTACGCCGACGGCAAGCCGACCAAGCGCAGCTATTCGGTGGCGACCATCGGCGACGGCAAGGGGCCGGTACAGCGCATCGAGATCGCCGTTTCCTACGTCGAGGGCGGCGCGGCGACCGAATTGCTGTCGACGCTCGACGAGGGCGGCACGATCGAGGCGAGCGGCCCGTACGGACGCTTCTGCCTCATGGACGGCGACACCAACGCACGCTACCTGCTCGTCGCGACCGGCACCGGCGTCACGCCGTACCGCGCGATGCTGCCGCAGATCCGCACGCTCACGCGGTCGCGCGGCTGCACGTTCGCGCTCGTCTACGGCGCGCGCAACGAAAGCGAGCTGCTCTACGGCGAGGAGTTCGAGGCGTTCGCGCGCGAGGTGCCCGGCTTCACCTTCCATCCCTGCCTCAGTCGCACGCCGCGTGCGGTGCCGCGTCCGCACGACCGTCATGGCCGCGCGCAGGTCGCGCTCGGCGAACTCGGCCCGAATGCGGCGACCGACATCGCTTACCTCTGCGGCAACCCGAACATGGTCGACGAGGCGTTCGCGATGCTCAAGGAAGCGGGCCTGCCGGTGCCGCACATCCGCCGCGAGAAATACGTCTCCTCGCGCTGAGCCTCAGTAGGTCACGGTCACCGTGATCTTGTCGCTGTAGGCGCCCGCCGGCATCGGCGCCTGCGGCGCGACGCGGCCGTACACGGAGAGCACCTGCGCGAGACCGGTGCCGCTGCCGGCCAGCGTGTCGGTATTGAGCGTCGTGCCCCAACGCTGGTTGCGCGCGCTGTTGCGATAGAGCTCGTAGGCGACGCGGCTCGTGCCGCCGGCCATGCGGCGCGTCGTGCCGAGTGCATTCTGGCCGTTGTCGAGGCCGACCTGCCACGCGGTGTTGCGCGTGCAGGTCATCGTGATCGCCGATTGCTGGTCGATGTTCGCCGCGAAGTTGCTCGGCACCGAGCCGAAGTTCATGTCGCTCGCAGTGCCGATCTGGCAAAGGGAGGCGACGGTGGCCCGCGCCTGGAAGTCGAAGTTGTCGCTGCCGTCGCCCGTGCACGTCGCCGGATATGCTGGCGGCCCGAGGATGCTCTCGCTCGCGTTGTAGGTCATCTGCGCGGCATTGCCGCTGAACAGGCTCGAGTACGCGCCGGCGGCAAGGCTGGTCTGTCCGGCCGGCACGCGCCCGTAGAGGGTGAGGCTGCCGTTCTGCGTGGTGGTGCCGAGGAACGTGCTCAACTGCATGTGCGTGGTCACCGCGGGAAGGCCGGGCGCGGTGGACGAGCCCCAGACGAGGTTGCGCGCCGAATCGCTGTAGATCTGGAAGTTCATCGACTCGGTGCCCGCCTTCATCGTGCGCGGCGTGTAGCCCGTGCCGCCCGAGCCGGGTCCGATGTTGAAGCACAGGGTCACCGACGAGCCGCTCAGGAAGCCGGTGAAGGAACACCGGTAGTTGAGCGTCGCCGTCGTGTCGACGAGCGCGCCGGTCGGGTCGACGTTGCCGAACACGAGGTCGGACACCGAGGTGATGCTGCAACTCGTCGCCGCCGACGCGCCCTGCGCGGCGGCGAGGAGCAAGAGCAGCGCGGCGATGCGCGTGCGGATGCGGATCATCATGGCTTCTCCTCGACGCAGCGCAGCGGGCCGAGCTGCGTGATCGCGTCGTTCGAGTCGGGCACGTCGATGCGCACGACGCAGGCGCCGGCCGGGCCGTCCACGCGTGCGCGCTGGCTCCGTTCGAGCCCTTCCAGGTAGACGACGCCGTCGAACCCGACGAGCGCCGCGTCGCCCTCGCGGCCTTCGATGCGCACGCGGCTGCCGAGCGCGAGCGGCGCGCCCTTCGCGTCGACGAGCGCGACCTGCGCGGCGCGCGACTGCTTCATGCCGAAGCGCACGAAAGTGCCGGCGCGATCGGCCGGCGTCGCGTCGGCGCTGACGCGTTCGACCTGCATGTTCGCGGGCAGCTGCATCGGGTCGATCGACAGGCGGTTGTGCTGGTACGCGTTGAGCCGCGCGACGAGCAGCAGGCCGTCGTCGTCGGTCTGGCCGATGGTACGGTTCTCGAGCTGCACCGGCACGCCGGCGACGCCGTCGGTGGAGACCACCGCGAACGCATCGTCGATCGCGCGCGAGGCGAACACGTGGCCGCCGATGAGGGCGAACGCACCGCTCGCGCCGCCGTAGCCGTAGTGGCTGTCGCCGAGCGCGCTGACGCCGATGCTCGCCGCGCCGCGGTTGCCGAGCCAGCTCGCTTCCGCGGCGCCGCCATGGCTGCCGCCGTCGCCGCCCTCGCCCAGCAGGCGCCAGCCGAAGCCGCCGTCGCCGGGCACCGGCTGGCTCGCCTGCACGGCGACGCCGTCCGAATCCTGCCGGTGCTGCAGGCTCGCGCTCACGCTGCGCCGGCTCGCGAGGCTCCAGGTCACGCTGGCGAACACGCTGCGGTCGCGCGCGCGTTCGAGGTTGTGGTTGATGCCGATGTTGAGCGACAGGGCCCCGCCGAACGTGTCGGACCAGAACATGCCGGCATAGCGTGCCGTCGGTTCGCCCGTGTACGCCTGGCGCAGGTAGTTGACGCCGAGCGAGCCCGCGTGGGCCGTGGCGACGCTGAACGTGGCGCGGTCGGTCGCGCGCGGCGGTGCCGGTCCATAGGCCGAAGCGGCGTCGCGATAGCCCTTCTGCGCGCGCGCGCTGTCGAACGAGAACGCGAACCGGCGGTCGGCCCAGCTGTAGCCGAGCGTGACCTGGCCCGCGCCGTCGCCGTGCGCATCGCTGCGCGCGACCGAGGCGCTCACCACGCCGCCACGGCTGCCGAGCAGCCAGACGCCGCCGACGCCGCCGAGCGCGAGGCCCGGCGCATGTTCGCCGTGCGCTTCGAGCGTGAAGCGGTCGCTGACGCCGTAGCGGAGGCTGCCGATGCCGAGCAGGTCGCTGCCGTAGTCGAACGAGGTGATGCCGTAGTTGCGCCGCACGTAGCCGACATCGACCGACCAGTCGGCGAGGCCGCGGGCGAGGAGCTGCCGGCTCGCGTAGAGCGAGAGGTCGACCGTGCTCGCGCGGCCGAGCGCATCGGTGACGACGAGCTGCGCGCTACCGGCGCCGTTGATCACCGGCACCGTGTTGAGCTGGAACGGCCCGGGCGCGACCTGGCCGCTGTACTGGCGCACGCCGTCGACGTAGAGGTCGACCGCTGACGGCAGCGTCGCCGAGCCGAAGAAGGCCGGCAGCGGCGTCGTCACGCGGTACGGCTGCAGGCCGAAATCGGTGCCGATCGAAATGCCGCCGATGCGCGTCGCGCGCGTCCAGTCGAGCGCGTCGGTGACGGTGTCGCCGATGCGCAGGCGCAGCATCGAAGCGGGGAAGGCGAGCTGCCAGCTCGTATCGAGCCGCGCCGAGTCGCCGCGCCAGCCGCCGCCGTCCACGCGCGCGCCGCGCGTGATCGCGGTCGTCTCGAACACGCCGGCGCGATCGGCGAATGCGCGCAGGTCCGTGGTCGCGGCGACCGATCGCGTGCCGTCGCCGGCTGTCGCGTACAGGTCGTAGTCGAGCACCGCGCCCGGCGAACTGGTCGCGTGCGGTGCGTCGAAAGCCTGGGCATTGAGCGTCTGCGTCGCGAGCGAGAGGCGGCCGAGCGGCGCGGTGAGCGCGATGCGCTGGCGCTCGGCGTCGAACTCGACGACGACGTCGCCGAGCGAGGCGAGCGGCAACGGATCCGCCGCAGCGGGGTCGATCGCGAAGCCGAGCGCGCGCAGGGTGGACGCACGCACCCACAGCGCGCCGTCGCGCTGGTCGAAATGCGCGAGCCGTCCCGTCGCGACGCGATTGAGGGTGACGTCGAGGTAGAGGCTCGTGCCGCGCACCCACGCCTCGTCGTCGGCGATGAGGCCGCTGTCCGTCGTTTGCGCGTGTCCATGCGGCGCGCCCAGGGCGAACGCCGCGGCTGTGACGCAGCGGGCCAGCGCACTACGGGCGCTGATCGATCGTCGCCACAACGCGTTCGACCGCATCGCCGTTGATCCTCGATTGCAAGTGCGCGTCGCGCGTGCCGGCCGGGATCTTCACCGCCCAGCGCATCGTGCTTCCTGGCAGCACGTAGCCGAGCAGGCCCGGCACGAGTTCATCGCGCTGGCCGTGCGATTCGAGCGCGAGGTTGCCGAGCTGGGCGTGCGTGCCGCCGTCGTTGCGCACTTCCAGTGCGGTTTCGCCGTCGCGTTCGACGAGCGTGCCGTGGAGGTCGGGGCCCGTCTGGCCTTCGGCCGTGACGAACACCGGAATCGAGTAGCGCAGCACGAACTTGAGCTGCGTGCCGGCGGCCGCAGGTGGCGGCGTTGCCGCGTCAGCGACCGGTTCGTCCACCGGCAGCTCGTCGACGATGATGCGGTAGGCCGCTTCGGCGCGCGTTGGCGGCAGGCCGACTCGGATCACGCGTACGAGCTGGCGCGCACCGGGTGCGAGCTCCAGCATCGGTGGGCTGATCGCGAGCGCGCGCGACGGCTCGAGGTGTTCCTCGCCGCCGCGTTGCGTCCATTCGTACACGCGCGCCTGTGCGTGCAGGGCCTCGGCGCTCGTGTTGGTGAGCCACAGGCCGTCGGCGTTCTGCGCGGGGCCCAGGCTCAGCGTCGTCGGTGCGACCTGCAGTCCGGTCGCCCCGGCCGCGCCGGCGAGCGCGAGCGAAAGCAGCGAAGACGCCAGCAGCGTCGTGCCATGGTTCATTCGCCCGCGCATCGGCATCGCCTCAGTACGTGACCGTCGCGGTCACG
Organism: Dokdonella sp.; assembly: GCF_051958935.1. GTDB lineage: Bacteria > Pseudomonadota > Gammaproteobacteria > Xanthomonadales > Rhodanobacteraceae > Dokdonella_A. The sequence continues at coordinate 64,626 of NZ_JBQCFP010000197.1, forward strand.
ACGTCGGTATAGCTCAGCGCCGGGAAATTCGCACTCGGCACGCGGCCGAAGACCGGCACGTTCTGCGTCGCGCCCGTGCCGCTGCCGGAATAGACGTTGCCGCCGGCGCCCGTCGTGCTGCCCCAGACGTCCGCCGCGGTGCGGGTCGTGGCGCGATAGAGCTGGTACGGCACGAGGTTGGTGCCGTTCTTCATCTTGCGCGTGTTGACGTCGGCGCCGTTCTGGCCGTTGTCGAGCGCGATGGTGTAGGCGGTCTGCGGCGTGCAGTTGATGTTGAGGGAGCCCTGCGCGTCGGTATTGACCGCGGTGGAGGCCACGGTACCGAAGTTGACGTCGGTCGCCGCGGTCGTGTGGATGTCGCAGGTGCTGGTGATCGTGAGCTTGACGTTGAACGTGGTGCTGTCGGTCGCGGCGAACGCGGAACCGGCGAAGCAGGTCGCGAGCGCGAGAGTGAGGATGCGAACCTTGTTGGAAAACATGACCGTGTACCCCTTCAGAATGGATGTCCAGTCGCGGACGGAGACCCGCATCGAGCGAAATCGACCCGTTCAGGAATCGTCGACAAGCGCAGGCGCAGGGGTCTAAGCAAGGGGTGTGCCAATTGAGAACCACGTCACATTTCGGCAGAGCATGACAATAAGTGGATCTACGTAGGCGCGCGTCGTCGCATTCGCGCCTTCGCCCGCGAAATTTGCGCGAGTGCGGCAATGAGCGCGGGCGGGCCTGTCAAGGACATTTGACAGATCGGCGGTCGAAGGCGCAGCATTCTGTAAAGCGAACTTGACAGGTCGACGCGATGTTCCGCGACTACTTCTGCGCTGGCACCACGCCGCGCTACTGGCGACTCACCGCGGTGCTGATGCTGCTGTACCTCGGCGGCATCGCGGTCGCATTCAGGTTCGGCCCGGGCTTCACCTCGCCCTTCGCGCGCGCCACCGCGGCGCTCGCGCCGGTGCCACCCGTACTCGGCTTCGTGCTGCTCGAGTTCCGCCGCATCCGTGCGACCGACGAGCTGCGCCAGCGGATCGAACTCGAAGCGGCGACCTCGGCGCTCGCCCTCGGCGTACCGCTGCTGCTCGCGCTCGGCCTGCTCGACGGCGCGGGCGTGCTCGCCGTGCGCATGATCCTCGCCTCGCCGCTGCTGATCGGCATCTACCTGCTCGCGCAGCTGTGGGCGCACCGGCGCTACCGATGAACAACCAGGTACGCGCGCTGCGCGAGGCGAAGGGCTGGTCGCAGGGCGAACTCGCCGAGCAGCTCGCGGTCTCGCGCCAGACCGTCAACGCGATCGAGACCGGCAAGTACGACCCGAGCCTGCCGCTCGCCTTCCGCATCGCGCGGCTGTTCCGCAAGCCGATCGAAGCGATCTTCCATCCGGAGGCATGAGAACGATGGACTCCCGCAAGGCCCTCAAGGCAGCCGCGATCGTGGTCGCGCTCGCCGCGCTCGCCGGCAAGGTGCTCTGGCGCGCGGACGAACGTGCCGCGGCGCCCGGCGCCGACCTCGTGCAGACGCCGGGCGAGCGCGGCTTCACGCTCGGCTCGCTCGCATTCGCACCGTGCGAACTCGACACCGGCCAGACCGCGGCGACGACCTCGGCCTGGTGCGCGCCGTTCCAGGTGCCCGAGGACTGGCAGCATCCGGACGGTCGCCGCATCGACCTCAAGCTCGCGCTCGTGCGCGGCAGTGCGGCGCTCGCCGAGCGTGACCTCGTCGTGCTGCTCGCGGGGGGACCGGGCCAGGCCGCGACCGAGGCATGGCCGCGCGCGCGCGCGGGCTTCGCGCCGCTCCTCGAGCATCGCAACGTGCTGCTGCTCGACCAGCGCGGCACGGGCGGCTCGAACGCGCTCGACTGCAAGCGGGGCGACGACGCCGAGGTCGAGCAGCCGTTCGACCTCGAGCGCGTGCGCGCGCAGACGCGCGCCTGCCTCGATACGGTGTCGGCCCACGCCAACCCGCGCTTCTACACGACCGGCGACGCGCTGCGGGACCTCGAAGCCGTGCGCGCCGCGCTCGGCGGCCCCGAGTTCGATCTCGTCGGCGTGTCCTACGGTACGCGCGTCGCACAGCAGTACGCGTCGCGCTATCCGCAAGGTGTGCGCAGCGTCGTTCTCGACAGCGCGGTGCCCAACGAGCATGTGCTCGGCACCGAATTCGCGCGCAACCTCGATGTCGCGCTGCAGGCGCAGTTCGCCGCCTGCAGCGCCACCCCCGCCTGTGCCAAGGCGTACGGCGATCCGTGGGCGAACCTGCTGCGCCTGCGCGAACGCCTGCGCGCGGCGCCGGTCGACGTCGCCTATCGCGACCCGTTCGATCACGCGCAGCGCACGATGCGGCTGGGGCCGACGGCGCTGGCCGGGCTCGTGCGCATGTACGCCTACCTACCCGAGACGAGCGCGCTGCTGCCGCTCGGCATCGCGCGCGCGCTGGATGGCGACTACGCCTCGCTCGCCGGGCAGATCCGCATGCTCGGCCGCGACCTCGAAAGCCTCGCCGACAACGCGATGCAGCTCTCGGTGATCTGCAGCGAGGACGCCGATCTGCTGCCGGCGCACAACGACGACGCGGCGACCCTGCTCGGCAGCGAATTCGTCGAGACGTTGCGCGCGCAATGCGCGATCTGGCCGCACGGCACGCGCGCCGAGGACTTCCATGCGCCGTTCACGAGCGACAAGCCGGTGCTTCTGCTCGCCGGGGAATTCGACCCGGTGACGCCGCCGCGCTACGCCGAGCAGATCTCGAAAACCCTGCCGAACGGGCGCGTGCTCGTCGCGAAAGGACAGGGCCACAGCGTAATGGCGCGCGGCTGCCTGCCCAAGCTCGTCGCGCGCTTCGTCGACACGCTCGACGCGGCCGCGCTCGACGCCGGCTGCATCGCCGACTTTGCCGCGCAGCCTGCCTTCATCGACTTCAACGGAGCCGCGCCATGATCGAGGCACGCGACCTGCACAAGGCATTCGGCGCCGTCGCCGCGGTGGACGGCGTCTCGTTCGTCGCACGCGACGGCGAGATCACCGGGCTGCTCGGTCCCAACGGCGCCGGCAAGACCACCACGCTGCGCATGCTCTACACGCTCATGCGGCCCGATCGCGGCGAGGTGCGCGTCGACGGCATCGACGCGGCCGCCGACGCCGCGGCGGTACGCCGTCGGCTCGGCGTGCTGCCCGACGCGCGCGGCCTCTACAAGCGCCTCACCGCGTACGAGAACATCGAGTACTTCGCGCGCCTGCAGGGCATCGACGCGGTGACGCGCCGCCGCCGCATCGACGCGCTGGTCGCCGCGCTCGACATGCGCGACATCGCCGATCGCCGTACCGAAGGATTCTCCCAGGGCCAGCGCGTGAAGACCGCGATCGCGCGCGCGCTCGTGCACGACCCGCGCAACGTGATCCTCGACGAGCCGACCAACGGCCTCGACGTGATGGCGACGCGCGCGATGCGCACGTTCATGCTGCGCCTCAGGCAGGAAGGACGCTGCGTGCTGTTTTCCAGCCACATCATGCAGGAGGTCGGCGCGCTGTGCGATCGCATCGTCGTGATCGCGCGCGGACGCGTCGTCGCGGACGCCGCACCGGAAGCGCTGCGCGAGCAGACGGGCGCAGCGACGCTCGAGGACGCGTTCGTGGCGATCATCGGTTCGGAAGAAGGCCTTGCCGCATGAGAGCCGCGCTGACCGTGTTCTGGAAGGAAGTGCGCGAGAACCTGCGCGACCGCCGCACCGTGCTCAACACGCTGCTGACCGGACCGTTGCTCGCGCCGCTGATGTTCGTGCTGATCATCAATGCGGCGGTCACGCGCGAACTCGACAAGGCGGACAAGCCGCTGCCCGTGCCGGTCGCCGGCGCCGCCAATGCGCCCAACCTCGTCGCCGCGCTGCGCCGCGCGGGCGTCCAGATCAAGGATGCGCCGGCCGACGCCGAGCGCGCGGTGCGCGAGCAGGACGTCGACCTCGTGCTGCGCATCCCGGCCGACTACGCGCAGGCCTGGGCGAAGGGCGACCCGGCCCAGGTCGAGCTCGTCTACGACCAGTCGCAGCGCGACGCGCAGGGATCGGTCGCGCGCCTGCACGCGTTGCTCGATGCGTACGCGCAGCAGACCGGCGCGCTGCGGCTCGTCGCGCGCGGCGTGTCGCCGAACGTGACACGTCCGCTCGTCGTCGCCGACCGCGACCAATCGACCGCGCAGGCGCGCAGCGGCACGCTGTTCGGAATGCTGCCGTACTTCTTCATCCTCGGCGTGTTCATCGGCGGCATGGCGCTCGCGATCGACACGACCGCGGGCGAGCGCGAGCGGCAGTCGCTCGAACCACTGCTCGTCAATCCGGTCGGCCGCGGCGCCATCCTCGCCGGCAAGCTCGGCGCCACCGCCGCGTTCGCGTTCACCAGCCTCGTGCTCAGCATCGTCGCGTTCTCGATCGCGGGGCGCTTCCTGCCGACCGCCAAGCTCGGCATGAGCGTCGAGCTCGGTGCGTCGTTCGCCTTCGCGACGCTGTTGGTGATGCTGCCGCTGGTCGTCCTGCTGGCGAGCCTGCAGACGCTCGCGGCCGCATTCGCCAAGAGCTTCCGCGAAGCACAGACCTACCTGTCGCTGCTGATGTTCGTGCCGGTGATCCCGACGCTGCTGCTGTCGCTGTTCCCGCTCAAGACGCAGACCTGGATGTACGCGGTACCGCTGATGGGCCAGCAGGTGTCGATCATCCGTCTGCTGCGCGGCGACTCGATCGCGCCGTACCAGCTTGCCCTGTGTTTCGGCGCGACCGCCTTCGCGGCGCTGCTCGCCTGCCTCATGACGGCGTGGGTGTATCGGAGTGAGCGGTTGGCGATTTCGGGCTGAAGGCTGAGGGCCCGCAGCTGAAATGCGGCGTCACGTGGGGCGACTGTGGTCGTCTCGCGCATCCGTTCGCGCTGATCGCGGCCCGCGAAGCGGGCGAAGTCGAAGCGCCTTCGCGATGGCCCTTCGACTCCGGCCTGCGGCCTGCGCTCAGGGCGAACGGCGAACGAATGCCGATGACCGCGGCTCTCAGCCCTCAGCCGCCCTCACCGCTAATCCATAAGCCCCAAATCTCCGCCCCTGCTGCACCGCAGCGCACCGGGCGCTATCCTACGAGGTTGCGGGCGCCATTCGCCCGCGGGAGCGGCACGCGTGATCAAGTGGATCGTCCTGGTGGTGTTTCTCGCCTGCGCGGCGTACGTGCATTTCCGCGGGCGCGTGCGACTGCGCATGACGCGCCAGATCACCGACCACTCCACGTTCATGGCGCCGCTCAACGTGCTGCTTTATGCGTGCTCGGGCGTGCCGAATGGGCGCTACGTCGGCGTCGAGCGCTTCCCCGAGCTCGAGCCGTTGCGCGAGCGCTGGCAGGAGATCCGCGCCGAAGCGCTCGCCCTGCGCGAGGCGCAGCAGATCAAGTCGTCCGACCGGCACAACGACGTCGGTTTCAATTCGTTCTTCCGCCGCGGCTGGAAGCGCTTCTATCTCAAGTGGTACGACGATGCGCATCCATCCGCGCGCGAACTGTGCCCGCGCACGACCGAACTGCTCCGCTCGATTCCGAGCGTGAAGGCCGCGATGTTCGCCGAGCTGCCGCCCGGCGGCGAGCTGCGCAGGCACCGCGATCCGTACGCCGGCTCGCTGCGCTACCACCTCGGCCTCGTGACGCCGGGCGACGACCGCTGCTACATCGAAGTCGACGGCGAGCGCTACAGCTGGCGCGACGGTGAAGCGGTGATGTTCGACGAGACCTACATCCACCGCGCCGAGAACGGCACGGATGCGAACCGCATCATCCTGTTCTGCGACATCGAGCGGCCGATGCGCTGGCGCTGGGCGGCCGCGCTCAACCGTTTCGTCGCGCGCCACTTCGTCGCCGCGGCGAGTTCGCCCAACACCGACGCCGACCGCACCGGCGGCCTCAACCGCGCGTTCGGCTATTTCTACAAGCTGCGCCAGCCGGCCAAGCGCCTGCGCGAGTGGAACAAGCACGTCTACTACGTCGTCAAGTTCGGCGTGATCGGTGCGCTGCTGTACCTGATCTTCCTGCACTGAAGCCGACGCGTGCCGGCGCGCCCGCGCCGGCGGCCGCGACGCGGCTGCGAGGATCCCTGCGACCCGAGGCACGGCCGCCACGTCGACGACGGCTGTCAGTCGAACCCCCGCGATTGCGTAAAGACCCGAAACGGACCTTCGGAGAACTTGCATGTCGCGCCATTCCCTTCTGTCACTGGTGCTGCTCGCCGGCATCGGCGTGGCACCCTTCGCTGCGGCGGACACCTTCTGCGTCGGTTCGACCGCCGAACTCGCCGCAGCGCTGCAGCAGGCGCAGGACAACGGCACCGACGACGCCGTACACCTGCGCACCGGTGCCTACGCGATCACGGTGCTCGATGTGGACGTCACCGACGGCCACGCCCTGCAGCTCGAAGGCGGCTATGCCTCGTGCGCAGCGAATCCGGTGCCGCTCCCCGAAGACACGGTGCTCGACGGCATGGCCGCGGCCGGAAGCTTCGTGCGCATCCGCATGAGCCATGGTGGGGCGCTCGACGTGCGCGGCCTTTCGTTCACGCGCCTCAAGCCACCGGCCGGCACGCACGCCGTCACCCTGGGCGTCAACAGCTACGGCGACCTCCTCACGCTGTCGAACCTCGATATCGGCGCCAACGCCGTCGCAGGCATCGACGACAGCGTCCTGCAGCTCAATGCGGTCGGCGGCCTGGTCCTGCGCGACAGCATCGCGCACGACAATGCGAACGCGGCGGCCACCGTGAAGATCAGCGCGCAGTACCCCGACAACGCGGTCATGGTGGTGAACAACACGATCACCGCGAATGCGGGACCCGGGCTCGTGTTCGCGGCCTATGCGCTGACGCCCTCGGCGCTCTACAACAACATCCTGTGGAACAACGGTACGGCCGACCTCGTCCTTGCCAATATCGCTTCATCGACGCCGCCGCTGGCGATGAACAACATCTGGCTCAACTGCAGCGGCTGCAACGGGCTGTCGACGGCCTCCGCCAACAATCTCACCAGCAACCCGAACCTGACGACGACCGCTCCGAAATATCGCCCCGGTGCGTCCTCGCAGGCGATCAATACCGGTATCCCCGTGCCGCTGGTGCTCGGCGACGTCGACGCCGCAAACGCCCCGCGCGTGCAGGGCAGCGCGCCGGATCGCGGTGCCTACGAAACCCCGACCGATGACCTCGCGATCAACACCTGGCTCGTGACCTCGACCAGTGACGACCCGGCGAACCTGTTCGGCCTGCGCCACGCGATCAATGCGGCGAACGCGTCCGGCAGGCCGTCCCGCATCCGCTTCCATTTTTCCAGCTGCCCGCAGTTGCTGCCGATCGGCTCACCGCTGCCGCCGATCCAGGTGCCGCTGCTCGTCGACGGCTACTGGGATCCGGGCTCGCACCCGAATACGCAGCCGCCGCTGCCCGACGGCGCGATACCGTTCGACGCCGACCTGTGTGCGATCCTCATAGGCTCTGGCTCGCCGTTGCCGGAGACCGCGTTCTCGATCGCGCCCAACGCCGGCCCGGATGTGCACGTGGAGGTGCGCGGCCTGCGCATCATGAACTTCCGCACCGCAATTGCGCTGAACGCCGGCAACGGCCACTGGATCCACGGCAACGCGTTCGTCGGCGGCCTGCTCGGCACGGTCGGCAACGGCTTCGCGCTGAACATGACGTCGGGCGCCGCCAGCACCATCGGCGGGCCAGGCATCGCCGACGTCAACCTCGTCGGCGGCAGCTACGCCGGCCCGGCGATACGGATCGCCGGCCTCGCGGGCAATCCGTCCGTGACCAGCCACGCGACGGTGGTGAACAACAGCATCGGCGCCGACCCGAGCGGCGTCGGCAGCACCGTGTTCGCCAATGCGCAGGGTGGCGTAGACGTCGTCGACACCGTTTCGGCGACGGTCGCCCGCAACTGGATCGTCGCCAACGGTGGCGACGGCATCACCCTCGACAACAGCAGCTACACGCGCGTGCAATCGAACGCGATCGGCTCCGACATCGTCGCCGGATTCGGCAACGCCGGCGCGGGCGTGCGCGTGACCAATGGCGGGCAGCGCACCTGGATCGGTGGGATGAGGCCCGGCGCGAACGCCGGCGCAAACACGATCATCGGAAACGGGGGCGCCGGTGTATGGATCGACCCCGCTGCGAGCGCGTACAACCAAGTCGTCGAAAACGCGATCTGGAACAATGGGGGCCTCGCGATCGACCTCGGCGCGCCCGGGCCGACGCCCAATGCCGGTGACGAGAACAGCGGTCCCAATGGCCTCATGCACAAGCCGGAGCTTTCCGGCGCGACGAACGTCGGCGGTGCGATGCGACTCAGCGGACACGTCGCGACCAGCCCGAACACGATCCGCTACATTTCGGTCTACGCCAGCACGCGCTGCGGCGGCGACGCGCGGCGGCCGCTCGGCCTCCTGATCGCACAGGCCGACGCGAACGGCTCGATCGATTTCGCGCTGGACGTGCCGCCGCCGCCGTACGGCAATGCCTGGATCACGGCGACGGCAGGGACCTACACCGCGGGAATCGTGGCCACTTCCGAGATCAGCAACAGCGTTCCCTACCACGGTGCCGACGTGCTGTTCACGGATGGATTCGACATCGATGGTCCTTGCGAATAGCGCGGCCGTCGCGCGCGCGGCACGATGGCGCAGGTCAGGGGCCGAGGGCTGAAACGCAGCGCGGATGCCGCCGCTCCTGCAACAAGTCCGGTCGTGCGGGCTCGGCCGCGCGGCCTTCAGAACAGCTCGCCTTGCGGCGATGGCGCGCGCGGTGGCATGAAGCACGACGTGTCGAGGGCGAGGTCGCGCGTCGCGTTGATGCCGTGGCGACGGCAGGCGAGGCGGAAGCGCTGGCGCACGAGCTCGGCGAACTCGCCCTCGCCGCGCATGCGCGAGCCGAAGCGCGCGTCGTTGTCCTTGCCGCCGCGCATCTGCCGGATCAGGCTCATCACGTGCCCGGCGCGCTCGGGCACGTTGAGCGCGAGCCATTCGCGGAACAGATCTTTCAGCTCATGCGGCAGGCGCAGGATCGTATAGCCCGCATGGCGTGCGCCGGCCGCGGCCGCGCGCTCGAGGATCTGCTCGATCCAGCGGTCGGTCACCATCGGAATGATGGGTGCGACCATCACGCCACACGGTACGCCCGCCGCGTTGAGCGCGGCGACGGCTTCGAGGCGCCGGTGCGGCGCGCTCGCGCGCGGCTCGAGCCTGCTCGACAGGCGGTTGTCGATCGAGGTGACCGAGACGAACGCGTGCACGAGGCGCGCTTCCGCCATCGGCACGAGCAGGTCGAGGTCGCGCTCGATCAGCGCGTTCTTGGTGATGATCGTGCAGGGGTGGCCGCATTCGGCGAGCACCTCGAGCACCGAGCGCGTGACGCGCCATCGCCGCTCGATCGGCTGGTACGGGTCGGTGTTCGCGCCGAGGTTGATCGGCGAGCAGGCATAGCCGCGCTTGCCGAGTTCGACCCGCAGCAGCTCGGCCGCATTCGTCTTGGCGAACAGCTTGGTCTCGAAATCGGTGCCGGCCGACAGGTTGAGGTAACCGTGCGAAGGCCGTGCGTAGCAGTAGACGCAGCCGTGCTCGCAGCCGCGATAGGGATTGATGGACTGCTCGAAGTGGATGTCCGGCGAATCGTTGCGACTGATGATCGAGCGCGCGCGTTCGACCGTGACGACCGTTTCCGGTCGCGGCGGCGGCTCCTCGTCGCGATGCCAGCCGTCGTCCTCGCGCGTTGTCGCGATGCCCTCGAAGCGGCCTTCGGGATTGGACGCGGCGCCGCGTCCCTTGATCCGCATGGGCGCATCGAGGCGGTTCGGATCGGCGGGCGACGACGGCTTCATCGCGGGGAGTATGCGCCGGCGCGTCTCAGGGGGTGCGATGGGAAGAGAGGCAGGAGAGCATCGCAGCTGAAGCCGCTCCCACAACGGGAGGAGGTGCTCCCAGCGACTTTCAGTCGCGATCGGCAGGCGCTGTGCCCGTCGCGCGGAGGATGCCGTGCCGACCCAAGTCGGTCGGCTGCTCGCTGACGAGGCCGTGCACGAAGTCGATCGCGCGCGCGACCATGCCGCCGTTCGGCTCCCAGTACGCCGCGTCGCGCACCTGCACGCGCAGCACTGCGAGGTGCGGATCATCCTTGCCCTGCGGGAAGAACACGCGCTGCGGCAACGACCACAGTTCGTCGATCGTCGCGCGGTCGCGTTCGACGCGCGCGCTGCCGCGCACCGATACGAAGCGGTGGCGGCGCGGGTCGGCGAATGCGAGGTTGACGTCGGCGTGCTCGTCGAGCTGGGCGACCTTGTAACTGTCGATCGCCGTGAAGAACACGAAGTCACCATCGCCGTCGAACTTGAGCACCTCGAGCGGACGGCTCACCATCGAGCCGTCTTCCGCGTGCGTGGTGAGCATCGCCACGTCGATGCCGTCGACGAGTCGGGCGAGCTGACGCAGTTCTGCCGTACGCTGCTCCTCGATCTTCATGGGCGCATTCCCGGGCCGTGAAACGGGTGTCCACGCTCGCACCGTGCGTGTTAATCGGGGGTGAGCGGCCGGGCGCGACCCGCGTGGCGTTCAACATCGATCAATGCGCGCTTGCGCGGCAGTCCCCAACGGTAGCCGCCTAGGCCGCCATCGCCGCGGATCACGCGGTGGCACGGCACGAGCACGGCGACGCGGTTGCTGGCGCAAGCGGAGGCGACCGCGCGCGTCGCGCGCGGCGCGTCGATTGCTGCCGCGGCTTCGGCATACGAGACGACTTCGCCATACGGGATGCTGCGCAGGTAGTTCCATACGCGCACCTGGAACGCGGTACCGCGCAGGTCGAGCGGCAGGTCGAGGTCGGGCGCGCGGCCTTCGAGATGTTCGTCGAGCGCCGCCATCCAGGCGTCGAACGCCTCGCGCGCCTCGGCGCGCATCGGCACGAGCCGGGCTTGCGGGAACTCGGCGGCGAGCGCGGCGAGCAACGCCTCGGCATCGTCGCCGAACTGCAGGAAGCAGATGCCGCGGTCGGTCGCGCCGATGCAGGCGAGGCCGAGCGGTGTCTGGCCGGACCCATGCGAGATCTCGAGACCTGCGCCGCCGCTGCGGTACTGCCTTGGCGTCATGCCGAGCGACGCCGGCGCGCGTTCGTACAGGCCGCGGCTGGAACCGAGGCCGGCGTCGTAGATCGCGTCGGTGACCGACGCGGACTGGCGCAGCGCGTGGCGCACGCGACGCATGCGCACGCTCTCGATGTAGTCGCCCGGCGTGATCGTGAGATAGCGCTTGAACAGGCGGTTGAGCTGGAACACGTCGCGCCCTGCCGCGCGTGCGAGCGCGGCGCCATCGGGCAACTCGTCCGGCGCGGCGTCGACGCGCCGGCACAGCTCGAGCAGCAGCGCGATGTCGGGATCATCCTGCCAGCGCTCGAGCGGACGGCAGCGCTTGCATGGACGCAGCCCTGACGCCGCGGCGGCGGCCGGATCGTCGAAGAACCGCACGTTGTCCTCGCGTGGCCGGCGCGAGGTACAGGACGGCCGGCAATACACGCCGGTGGTCAGCACGCCGTAGACGAAGCGCCGGTCCATCGACGCGTCACGTGCGAGGACGGCCTGCCATTTCGATGCATCGTTCATGGTGCTCTCCATCGGACCTATGGGGGCATGCTCGCGCCGGCGCAAGCGCCCGGCCCTCCGCGCCTTGCGCCGCATGCGCGCGGCGCCGATGCGGCGCAAGCGGCGGATGGCCCGGTGCACGCGTGGCGTCGATGCTGGAGCACCTTTCGATGGAGCGACGCCATGCTCACCCTCTACGACTATCTTCCTTCACAGAATGGCTGGAAAGTCCGCCAGCTGCTCGCCCACCTGGGCCTCCCCTACCGCAGCGAATCCGTCGCGATCTTCGACGGCGAGGGTCAGGCCGCCGACTACCGCCGCATCAACCCCACCGGCACGGTACCTGCGATCCGCCTCGACGACGGTCGCACGCTGGCCGAGTCGAACGCGATCCTCGCGTTCCTCGCCGAGGGTACGGCCTACCTGCCGGGCGATGCGTTCGACCGTGCCAAGGTGCTGCAGTGGCTGTCGTTCGAGCAGGAACGCATCGAGTCGACCGTCGGCGCGCTGCGCCACTGGCGACTCACCGGCAAGCTCCAACGGCGTCCTCCCGAGCTCGTCGCGATGAAGCGCGAGGCCGCGCTGCGCGCGCTCGCGATCCTCGACGCCGAGCTCGAGGCGCGTGCGTTCATCGCCGGCGACACCTATACGATCGCCGACATCGCGCTGTACGCCTATGCCGCGCACGCGGAAGAAGCCGGCATCGCGCTGCATCCGTTCGCGCACTTCAACCGCTGGCTCGCGCGCGTGCGCGGGCAGACGGGCCATCTCGCGACGACGCACCCCTACGCGATCGACCCGCATTCGTCGCGCGAGCTGCCGCAGGCACCCCTGCGTGTCGCCGCGAGCACCATGGAGGCGGCCGACGCCATCGCCGGGCCGGGCTGAGATCAGGCGCGCGCCGCGCGTGAGCAGGCGGTCGAGCTGGTTCGCGAACGCGCGTGCGTCGCGCGCGTCGTACGCGGGCGGCCCGCCGGTATCGACGCCGGCGCCGCGCAGGCCGTCCATGAAGTCGCGCATCGACAACTGCTGGCGCACGTTCTCGGCCGTGTAGAGCTCGCCGCGCGGATTCAGCGCGGTGATGCCCTTGTCGACCAGGATCGTGGCGAGCGGGATGTCGTGCGTGACGACGAGGTCGCCGGGTCCGGCCCAGCCGGCGATCGCGCGATCGGCCGCGTCGAGCGTGCGTTCGACCGTACGGCGGCTGATCAACGCCGAACGCGGCACCGCGATCGCCTGGTTCGCGACGAGCACGAGTTCGATGCGCGTCCGCTCGGCGGCTCGATAGAGGATGTCCTTGACCGCCCGCGGGCAGGCGTCGGCGTCGACCCAGATCTTCATGCTTCCCGTCGCATTTCGCTTTAGGATGAGTATGCCTTGCCGCGCAGCGCGCTGTTCGGCAGCGGTAAAGACGGGCTCTGCTACTCACGCATGGCCGCGCGCCTGGTGCGGCCGACCAGCGAGGTACCGACATGAAGCGAGTCGCATCGAGGAAGTCCGCGGCGAAAAAAGCGGCCGGGAAGGCCGGCGCGACGAACGCAGTCAGGAAGGCGACGAAGAAGGCGGCAGCGAAGAAGGTCGCCGGCAAGGCGGTGAAGAAGGCCGCGAACAAAGCCACGACGACAGCGGCGAAGAAGGCCGTCCGCAAGCCGGCGCGCGTGCTCGCGAAGAAGGCCGCGAAGAAGGTCGCGCGCAAGGCGGCCAAGCCCGCGAAGAAGCCGGCGGAACGCAAGCTCGCGAAGAAGGCGGCGCCGCAGCAGGCTGCGGCGCGGAAGGCTGCGCCGACCAAGGCCGCGCCGCGAAAATCCGTGGCCGAAAAGGCCGGAGCGGCGAGAACGGCAACCGCGAACAAGCCGGCTGCACGGCCGACGCCGATGCCGGCCGCGCGCCCCGCGGCGGCGCCGATGCCCAAATCCGCCGCCGCAGCGGCGCCCAAGCCGGCGACCAACCCGCCGCCACGACCGGCGGCGCCCAAGCCCGCCGAGCCGAAGCCGGCGACGGCCGCAGCGCCGAAGCCCGCACCTGCTCCCGCGCCCGCGGCAGCGCAGGCCGCCAAGTCTCCGGAGTCGCCCTCGTCATCGCCCGCTGCCGTGGGCGCTGCAGCCGGCGCAGTCAGCGCCGAGGTCGCGATGCAGCACTTCCGCGACGTGTTGCGCGCGAAGCAGGAACGCGTGCGGCAAGGGCCGAGCTATCCGGCGCCGAACGCGTACACCGGCCGCCACGACAGCGTGGCCACAGGCGGCGACGACGACGACGAGTGAATCGCGTCGCTCGAACCGGCGTCATCCGCCGCGCGGCGGCGGATGGCGTATGGCCGCTTCGCATTGCGATCGAAACGGGTCCGCTTCGCGGGCGCGCTCGCGCACCCGCGAATGTCGATCGCGGCAGGGCTTGTATCCGCACGCAACGTCGCCACGTCGAGTCGACGCCCGCGCCGGCGCGGCCGGCGGCGCGTCCATCTGCCCAGGAGTACCGCATGTCGCTGTCGATGTACCAAGCCTCGATCCCCGTGTTCCAACGCGCGCTGACCCAGCTGTCGGCCGTGCTGCACAAGGCCGCTGCCCATGCGGAGGCGAAGAAGTTCGATCCCGCGGTGCTCGTCAATGCGCGCCTCGCACCGGACATGCTGCCGCTGTCGCGGCAGATCCAGATCGCGTCCGACCACGCCCGCGGCGCGGCCGCACGCCTCGCCGGACTCGCGCGCCCGTCCGTACCCGACAACGAAGCCACGCTCGACGACCTGCAGGCGCGCATCGCCATGACGCTCGACTACATCGGCCAGTTCACGCCGGCGCAGATCGACGGCAGCGAAGCGCGCGAGATCACCCTTCCGCTGCGCACCGGCGAAACGAAGCTCCAGGGGCAGCCGTACCTGCTGCATTTCGCGTTTCCGAATTTCTGGTTCCACGTGACCGTCGCGTACGCGATCCTGCGCCACAACGGCGTCGACATCGGCAAGCAGGATTTCCTCGGTCCGCTGCCGGCGTAGGGTGGACCTCGGCGCCGGCACTTCGCCCGGGGCGAATGCGCGCGCAAGGCTTCCCTCGCCGCGCGTGGCGCCTTGGTCGCCCACAGAAGGCAGAGCAGGGAAGAAAAGCAGCAGCGGGAAAAGCGGAAGCGGGAACTACCCCTCCGTCGTCCCGGCGAAAGCGGGGACCCGGCGTCTCCGGTCTCAACACGAAGAGCCGGATTGCGGCTTTCGCCGGAAATCACGGCGTGTTTGCTTGGGGCGATGCAGCATGCGCTCCCGGTGACCTTCGCAGGGCAGGGCGGCTCGAGGCCGGAGGCCGGAGCCGCCTCGTACGAAATGCAACGCGATGAAGGCGGATCCGCCGCTGCGCGGCGTGATCCGCCCTACGGACTCCCGTTGCGTCGCGCGTTCTCCCCTGCACGTACCTGCATCGGGCTGCACGACAGCGCAATGCTCCTCGCCCCGCAGCCCTAAAAAAAGACGCCGCACATGGCGGCGTCTTCGGGCGCGACGGCATCGGCTCAGCGCCGTTCGAGCTTGCTCGCCGCCGTTTCGGTATTGTCGAGTTCCGCCTTCGCGTGCTGGCGTTGCGCCTCGGCATTCGCCTTCGCTGCATCCTTGCAGCCGCCCTGCTGCGCGTCGGGCAGCGTGGCGCACTTCTGCACGGCCACGTCGTAGTCGGCGTCGGCCTTGGCGAGCGCGACGTCGTAGCGCGCCTTCGCGTCCTTGACCATCGCGTCCGACTGCTCGTCGGCAAGATCGTCACCGGCGCGGCGTTCGACCTTCTCGGCATCGGCGCTCGCATCGTTGATCTTCTCGCCCGCTTCGGCGTTCGCCTTCTGCACGTCGGCATTCGCCTCGGCGCGCGCCGCATCCAGTTTCTGCTGCGCCTCGGCCGACTTCTCGGCCGCCTTCTGCTGTGCCTTGGCCACGTCCTGCGCCGCCTTTTCCTGCGCCTTGGCCACGTCCTGCTGTGCCTGTTCCGGCGACTTGTCGCAGCCGGCGAGCGCGACTGCGCCGCCCAATGCGATGAGCCATGCGAATCTGTTCATGCGTTCATCTCCCTATGCCGACCCAGCGGCGATGGCGCGCATCGTCGAAGCGCGGCGCTTTACGCGAAATGAATGCACCCATCCGGCGCCGGGAGCCGTTCAGCGCGGCCATGCGCCCGCTAGAATGCACCCATGTACGCCCTCTGGAATTCGCTCGTCGACGGCCTCGACGCGCACGCGGTGACGCCATTCCTCGCGTGCGTGCATCTGACCGGACTTGCCGGCGACCCGCGCGAGATCGCGCAGGCGCTGCTCATCGCGGCCGCGCAGGTGCTCGTCATCGCCTGCCTGTTCCGTCCGCTCGAGAGCCTCGCGCCCGCGGAGCGCTGGCCTGATCGCCGCCTGGCGCGCATCGACCGCACTTATACCCTGCTGATGCTGCTCGGCCTCAATCCGCTGTTCGCCTACCTCGTGCTGACGCCGTTCGCCAATGCACTCGGCGGCGCGGGCACCGGCGATGCGGCGAGCGGCCTGCCGGCGTGGATCCCGTGGTTCCAGCAGCATCCGCTCGCGCTGTTCCTCGCCTACTACGCGATCTACGACTTCGCGTACTACTGGATGCACCGCGCGCAACACTGGATCCCATGGTGGTGGGCGCTGCACAGCATGCACCACAGCCAGCGCCAGATGAGCTGCTGGAGCAACGATCGCGGCAGCTACGTCGACGGCGTGCTGCAATCGATCTTCCTCGCCACGGTCGGCCTCGCCGTCGGCGTCGAGCCGGACCAGTTCGCGCTGCTCATGTTCGTCGGCGAGCTCGCGCAGAACTGGTCGCATGCGAACGTGCGCCTCGGCTTCGGCCGCGTGCTCGACAAGCTCTTCGTCGATCCGAAGTTCCACCGCCTGCACCACATGATCGTCGATCCCGAGCGGCCGCGGTTGCACGACTGCAACTACGGGCAGGTGCTGTCGATCTGGGACGTCGCGTTCGGCACCGCGCTGTATGGCGAGCCGGCGCGGCCGACCGGCGTCGGCGACCCGATGGTGGATGCGGACAACGGGCGTGGCGTGATCGCGATGCAATGGGGTGCATTCCGCCGCTTCTGGGGCGCCTTCTGGTGCGCGGCCGGCTGGAGACCCGGTGACGTCGCGTTCGGCGCGGACTACGTGCCGGTGCCGACGCGGCATATGGACCTACACCGCTTCGAGCGCCCCGCGCCGACCGACGCAGCGATCGCCGGCACGGCAGGCGACGGTGCGGCGACGGTCGACGGCCTCGCAGCGCGTGGATCGGCTTGAGGCCCGGCGGGTGCGGCGTATGATGGTCGTGCGGGCTTGCGCATCGACGTCGCGCGTCCGGTCGCGCCGCGTCGGTGCGTCCGATACGGTGTGCCCGCTCGGGAAACGGGATCGAGGATGATCGACGACCGCTCCAGCGCGGCGCTGCAGCGTCTCCAGGGCGAGATCCTGGAAGCGGTAGCACGCGGCGAGCCATTGTCCCGCGTCGCCGACCTGTTGTGCCGACGCGTCGAGGGCCTCGTCGCCGACGTCGTCTGCTCGATCCTCATCATCGATGCGCAGGGCCGGGTGCATTCGCTCGCGGCGCCGAGCCTGCCCGAGCCGTATTCGCACTCGCTCGACGGCATGTCGATCGGCCCGGTTGCCGGTTCCTGCGGCACGGCCGCCTGGCGCGGCGAGCCGGTCGAGGTCATCGACATCGAGAGCGACCCGCTGTGGGCCGAGTACCGCGATCTCGCGCTGCCGCTCGGGCTGCGCGCGTGCTGGTCGAGCCCGATCAAGGCGCGCGACGGCCGCGTGATCGGCACCTTCGCGTTCTACTACCGCACGCGCCGCGGTCCGGCCGCGCTAGAGCGCGCGATCGTCGAGCGCTGCGTGGATCTCTGCGCGATCGCGATCGAGCACGACGCGGTGCAGGCGCACGTGCATCGCCTCGCCTTCCACGACCCGGTCACCGGCCTCGCCAATCGTTCCGCATTCACCGAGCAGGCGACGCGCACGCTCGCCGCGCTCGCGCCGGGCGAGTCGGTCAACGTGCTCTACATCGACCTCGACGACTTCAAGGCGGTCAACGACTCGCTCGGCCACCGCGTCGGCGACCAGCTGCTCGCGAGCGTCGCGCAGCGCCTCGCCGGATGCATGAGCGCCGACGCGTTCGTCGCGCGCCTCGGCGGCGACGAGTTCGCGGTGCTGCAGCCGTGCCGTGACGCAGAGGCCGCCGGGCACCAGCTCGCGGCGCGGATCAAGGCGGTCCTCGACGAACCCTTCGAGGTCGACGACCAGCGCGTGACGATCGGTGCGAGCGTCGGCATCGCGCATGCCGACGCGCCGGGCCTCGACCTCGACGAACTCGCGCGGCGCGCGGACATGGCGCTGTATGAGGCGAAGGCGGCCGGCCGGCGCACGCATCGGTTCTTCGACGTGGCGATGGACACGCACGTGCAGATGCGGCGCAGCCTCAAGCAGGACCTGCGCGTGGCGATCGACGCCGGTGCGTTCAACCTCGTCTACCAGCCGATCGTCGCGCTCGAGACGGGCGAGCCGGTCGCGGTCGAGGCGTTGCTGCGCTGGAGCCATCCGGCTCGCGGCAACGTGCCTCCCGCCGCGTTCATTCCGGTCGTCGAAGAAATGGGGCTGATCGCGATGCTCGGCGACTGGGTGCTGCGCGAGGCCTGTGCCGCGGCGGCGCGCTGGCCGCGCGGGATCAAGGTCGGCGTGAACCTGTCGCCGCTGCAATTGCGCAAGTCGGGCTTCCTGCTCGACGTCGTCGGCGCGCTGCAGCAGTCCGGACTCGCGCCCGAGCGGCTGGACCTCGAGGTCACCGAGAGCGCGCTGCTCGCGAGCGACATCGCCACGCGCACCGCGATCAACGAGCTGCACGACCTCGGCGTGCGGCTCTCGCTCGACGACTTCGGCACCGGTTACTCGTCGTTGCAGCTGCTGCGCGCGTTCCCGTTCGACAAGATCAAGATCGACATGTCGTTCGTGCGCGACATCGGCATCGACGCCGATTCGGAGGCGATCATCCGCGCGGTGATCCGCCTCGCGCGCGACCTCGGCATCCGCACCGCCGCGGAAGGCGTCGAGACCGCGGCGCAGTACGACTGGCTCGTGCGCCACCACTGCACCGAGGTGCAGGGCTTCTACTGCAGCCGGCCGATCGGCGAAGCCGACCTGCGCGCCCTTCTCGACGGCGCGTCACTGGCGCCGCGCGCCGTCCGGGAAAGCCACACGCCGTCGCCGTGACGGGCGGGCCCACGCGCCGCCGCATCGTCGCGTTCGCCTCAGACCACGCCGGTGGCGTGATGCAGCGCGATGACGGCGAACACCGCGAGGGTCTTGATGACGGTGATCGCGAAGATGTCGCGATACGACTGGCGATGGCTGAGTCCGGTCACGGCGAGCAGCGTGATCACCGCGCCATTGTGCGGCAGCGTGTCCATGCCGCCCGAGGCCATCGCGGCGACACGATGCAGCACGTCCATCGGGATGCCGGCCGCCTGCGCGTTGTGCACGAATGTCTCGGCCATCGCCGCGAGCGCGATGCTCATGCCGCCGGAGGCGGAGCCGGTGATGCCCGCGAGCGTGGTCACCGATACCGCCTCGTTGACGAGCGGGCTCGGGATCGACTGCAGCGCGTCGGCGATGACGCGGAAACCCGGCAGCGCCGCGATTACCGCGCCGAAGCCGTATTCGGACGCGGTGTTCATCGACGCGAGCAACGCACCGCCGACTGCTTCGCGGCTGCCTTGCGTGAATGTGCGCGCGATCGTGCGCCAGGCGCAGGCGAGCACGCAGGCGATACCGAGAAGCAGCGCGCCTTCGACCGCCCAGATCGCGGCGACCTTGGCCACGTCCTGCACGATCGGCTCGGCTTCGCCGACCACCGCAGGCACGAAGCTCCGTGTCGTGCCGTACCAGTGCGGGATCGCGCGCGTGAGCGCGAAGTTCGCCGTGCCGACGAGGACGAGCGGCAGCAGCGCGAGCAGCGGATGGGCCAGTCGCATGCCATCGAACGCGCGCGGCTCGTTGAGCAGCGCCTCGCCATAGCCCTCGCCGGTGGCCGCCGCGGCGCGGCGGCGCGCGTCGAGCCAGGCGAGGCCGGCGACGAGCACGCACAGCGCGCCGAACGTGCCGAGCCACGGCGCCGCCCATGCGGTCGTGCCGAAGAACGTGGTCGGAATGATGTTCTGGATCTGCGGCGTACCGGGCAGTGCATCCATCGTGAACGTGAAGGCGCCGAGCGCGATCGTGCCCGGGATGAGGCGCTTGGGGATATCGGCCTGGCGGAACAGCTCGGCCGCGAACGGATACACCGCGAACACGACGACGAACAGCGACACGCCGCCGTAGGTGAGCAGCGCGCAGACGAGCACGATCGCCAGCATCGCGCGGCTGCGCCCGACGACGCCGATCGTCGCGACGACGATGGACCTGGAGAACCCCGACAGCTCGATCAGCTTGCCGAACACCGCGCCGAGCAGGAACACCGGGAAATACAGTTTGAGGAACGCGACCATGCGGTCCATGAACAGGCCGGTGAACATCGGCGCGACGAGCGACGGCTCGGTCAGCAGCACGGCGCCGAGCGCGGCGACCGGCGCGAACAGGATCACGCTGTGGCCGCGATACGCGGCTAGCATGAGGAACGCGAGCGCGGCCAGTACGATCAGCAATGCCATTCGGTGGGTCCTTCGACTGCGGCGCCGCGCGCGCCGGCAGCCACCATGGCCCGCACCGCGCGATCCTTCACCGCGAAGTATGCGCAGGTCGCCGGCGCGACCCATCGTACGAAGGTACAAGTGCCTGCGCGCACGGCGGCGCCTAGCCTTGCGGCATCGCATGGCCGGTGCCCGGCCCGATGCCGGAGGGGACCCGATGAAGCGCCAGAAGCTGTTCGTTGCGATCGCCTGCGCGTTCGCATTTTCGTCCGTCGCTGCCGCCGCAGCGCCTGCCGCTGCCGTGGACGCAGCCGCGACCGATGCCGGGGACGCGCGCGACGACGGAGCCGACGCCGACCCGACGCGCCTCGAAGGCATCACCGTAACCGCGCGCAAGCGCGAGGAAACCCTGCAGGACGTGCCGGTCGCGGTCACCGCATTCACTTCCGACCGGCTCGACACGCTCAACGTGCAGGATCTTTCCGGCCTCGCCGGACAGGTGCCCAACACGACGATCTACGCGGCGCGCGGCTCGACCAGCACGGTGACCGCCTACATCCGCGGCATCGGCCAGTCCGATCCGCTCTGGGGCGTCGACCCCGGCGTCGGCATCTACCTCGACGACGTGTACATCGCGCGTCCGCAGGGCGCGCTGCTCGACGTGTTCGACGTCGAGCGCGTCGAGGTGCTGCGCGGCCCGCAAGGTACGCTGTACGGCAAGAACACGATCGGCGGCGCGATCAAGTACGTCTCGCACAAGCTCGACAAGGACTTCGGCGGCTACGCCCAGGTCACTGCCGGCACCCACGACGAACTCGACGCGAAGGCGGCGATCGGCGGCTCGTTCGACGCGAACGGCATGCTGCGCGCGCGCCTCGCGGTGGCAAGCCTCAACCGCGACGGCTTCGGCGAGAACCTGTACACGCGCCAGCCGGTCAGCGACAAGGAGATCGATGCGGCGCGCTTCAACCTCGGCCTGTTCGCGACCGAGACGTTCGACGTGCAGTTCGCCTACGACTGGATGAAGGACCAGTCGGGCGTGCGCGGCGCGCAGATGCTCGCGGCCAATCCGCTCGCGCCCGACTATGCGCCGCTCGACGACCGCTACGACATCCGCAGCGCGATGCCGAACGTCAACGACACCGACATGAAGGGGTCGTCGCTCACCGCGAACTGGATGATCGACGACGCCTGGTTCCTCAAGTACGTGTTCGCGCACCGCGCGTCCGACACCGACACCAACATCGACTTCGACACCACGCCGCTGCCGCTGGTCGACGTGCACGCGTTCTACAGCGACAGCCAGAACAGCCACGAGCTGCAACTCAACTACGACGGCGGCGGTCGCGCGCGCGGCGTGATGGGCGTGTATGCGTTCAACGGCAAGGCCGGCGGCCAGGTGCTGAACCACTTCGAGAACCCGCTGCTGCCGGCCACCGCGACCAATCCGCTGTTCGGCGACACCCAGGGCCGCGTCTACACGAGCAGCATCGCCGCCTATGCGGACTGGACGATCGACCTCGCCGAGGCGTGGAAGCTCGACCTCGGCGCGCGCTATACCGACGAGGAGAAGCACGCGATCGCGCTCAACCGCTTCTACACCGACGCGAGCTACACCACCGCGTGGGCGACCGCGGCGAACTTCGACAAGAAGGTCAGCTTCAGCAACGTCTCGCCGAAGGTATCGATCGACTGGCAGGTGACGCCGGACGCGCTGCTCTACGCGCTGTATACCAAGGGCTTCAAGTCCGGCGGCTTCAACATCCGCGCCAACACGACCGCGGTGCCGCGCTCGGGCGAGCCGTTCAAGGACGAAACCGTCGGCAGCTTCGAGGTCGGCAGCAAGCTGTCGCTGCTCGACCAGCGCATGTTCCTCAACGTCGCGCTGTTCCACAACAAGTACAAGGACATCCAGCTGTCGGTGTTCACCTCGTACACGTTGCCGGACGGCTCGCAGAGCTTCTTCGGCGATTTCACCAACGCGGGCGCGGGCACGATCAACGGCGCCGAGGTCGAATACCAGTTCCTGCCGACGCCGAACTGGCTGATCAGCGGCAACATCGCCTGGCTCGACGCGAGCTACGACGAATTCTTCGATCGTGGCGTGAACATCGCCGACAGCCAGCGCTTCACCAACGCGCCGCGCGTGTCGGGCGGCATCAACGTCGAGTACCGCACGCCGCTCGCCAACGGCGGCAACTTGTCGGCGCGCGTCGGCTACACGTACCAGAGTGAAGTGTGGCCGACCACGGACTTGAGTCCCGCGATCCGCCAGAAGGGCTACGGCCTGCTCAACGCGGGCGTGATCTGGAACGTCGACGATGCGTGGTCACTCGCGCTGCAAGGCACCAACCTCACCGACAAGGCGTATCGCACGACCGGCTACAACATCGCCGCGTACGGCGTGCTGACCGGTTTTTACGGCGCGCCGCGGCAGGTTACGCTCAGCGCGACCTGGCGCTTCTGAAGGAGTCCCTCATGAACGTGCGCACGCGTGCGATGCTCGCCTTCGGTCTCGTCGCCGTCGCCCCGGCGATGGCGGCCCCGCTGCCGGCGCTGAAGCTCGACCGCGCGCGCACGACCGTATCCGGGCTGTCGTCGGGTGCCTACATGGCGCACCAGGCGCACGTCGCCTATTCCGATCACGTCGCCGGCGCCGCTCTCATCGCGGGCGGTCCGTACCATTGCGCGCAGGCCGCGCTCGAGACCGCGCTCGCGAGCTGCATGATGCCGGCGCAAGGGAAGGGGCCGGACGTCGCCGCGCTCGCCACCTTCGCGCGCGATGCGGCCAAGGCCGGGCGCATCGCTCCCCTGTCGGGACTCGCCGGCGACCGCGTGCTCGTGCTGCACGGTCGTGCCGACAAGACCGTGGCCGAATCGCTGAGTGCGGATACCGCCGCAATCTATCGCGCGCTCGCGGCCGGTGCGAGGAAGCCGCTCACGGTGCAGGAAGAGCTCGGCGGCAACTGGACGCATACATTCCCGACGCTCGACGCGGGCGCAGCCTGCGACACCGCGACGGCGCCCTATGTCGGCAAATGTGGCTACGACGCCGCCGGCGCGATCTTCGCATACCTGTACGGCGAGCCCGCGCACCCCGTCGCGGCGGACGCGACCGGCGAACTGCGCACGTTCGACCAGCGCATCTACCGCGTCGACGATGTCGACGCACATCTCGCCGCGAGCGGCTACATCTACGTGCCGAAGGCGTGCGCCGCTGGTGCGCGTTGCGCGCTGCACATCGCCTTCCACGGCTGCCAGCAGAACGCCGAAACAGCGGGCGAAGCGTTCGTGCGCGACGCCGGCTACAACCGCTGGGCCGACGCCTACGACGCGGTCGTGCTGTACCCGCAGGCGCAGGCGACGATGGCGCCGCTCAATCCGAAAGGCTGCTGGGACTGGTGGGGCTACGGCGGCGAGGCCTACGACACGCGCGACGGCGCGCAACTGCGCCAGGTCGCCGCGATGGCGGCCGCGCTCGGCGCACCGCTGCGCTGAGCGAGGCGCGGCAAGGCACCGCACCGCACCGCGCCGCGCGCTCGCCGGCGGCGACCCGTCCGGGTCTTCGCCCTCCCGAACACCCGGTGCTATCCTCCCCCCTGCACGGGAGGATCCACTTATGCACAACCGCATTGTCCAGCAAATGGCGCTCGCGCTGGCCAGCGTTGCAGCGACTCCCGCCGCGCTCGCCTGCGAGGTGGCGCCGTTCTCCGACGCCTGGAACTGGGGAGCATCGAGCGCGTGGGAAGAATCCGCGGACGATTGCGAACTGCGCGCGCAGGTCACATCGATCGATGCGTCGGCCGCCGCCACGGTGAGCTACCTGCGTCGCGACCCGCTGGCACCGTTGCGCCTTCATTTCACCGTCGAAGCGCCCGGACTGCCCGCGTTGAACGCGATCCAGGGCGTGAGCCTCGTCCGGGGCACGCCACGCAGTGCCGTCACCGAGGGGGCCGCGCCGGTATTCAACGTGGTCCTGCTCGGAAATCTCTCCAGCACGGCCTACATCCTCGGCCTGCAAGGATGGTGCGCCGGGAGTTCCTGCTCCGTCGCCCTGCCTTCGTTCACCTCGGACGCGTTTCCGCTCGACATCACGCTCGATGTCGAGATCGGCGACGAAACGGCCGGGCTGCTCCGCCTCTGGGTGAATTCCGATCCGGATACGACGGCGCCTTCGGCAGTTCTGCCCGTCCCGGGCAACGCGGCGACCGGCGGCGCCGACCGCGTCACGCTGGGCCTCCTCGCGACGACGCCCGCGTTCAACCAGGTCGCGGCCGGCGTGCCGTTCGTCTTCGGCCGAATCCGCACCAGCGATGACCAGGTCTTCTGGACCGACTTCGAGTCGCTGGCCGGAAACGTCGAGCCGAACCGGCCGCCCCTGACGACGGGCGGCGGCGTGAACTCGACCTATGCAGGAACGACGTGCGGCGGCTCCTTGTTGCTGCCGCAGATTGCCTACGGCGCGACGAGCCTGATTGGACCGGTCGCGATCCACCGGTTGGCATGGTCAGACACACTCCAGAACGTGTCGCTGCAGCATGCGGGCCCGTTTCCTCTCAGGATGTTCCTCTGTCCGGCGGGAGCGGGGCCGTCCGGTGCCTGTATCGCGGCCGGGCAATCGAATGGCTACGACATTGTCGGGGCTCCCGGCGGTGACTATCAGCTCGTGATCGGCGCCGATCGCACGAGCGAATGCGGCGAGTACACCGTGACCGTGATCGGCCCGCTCGACGATTGATCCGCCTACGGCATCGCCCAGGCGATGCGGGGGCGATGCATGCTACCGCGGCGCACGGCTGCGCGCGCGGCCCCGGGTCGGCCCGCGCCTGCATCACGCCTTCTTGACGTACTCCGACTTGAGCTTCATCGCGCCGATGCCGTCGATCTTGCAGTCGATGTCGTGGTCGCCGTCGACGAGGCGTATGTTCTTCACGCGCGTGCCGACCTTGACGACGAGCGACGAGCCCTTGACCTTGAGATCCTTGATCACGGTCACGCTGTCGCCGTCGGCGAGCACCGTCCCATGCGCGTCCTTGATCACGCGCTCGTCGGACGCCTCCGCGGCTTCGGCGGCGCCGGGCGTCCACTCGTGCGCGCACTCCGGGCAGACGAGCTGCGCGCCGTCCTCGTAGGTGTACGTCGACGCGCACTTCGGGCAGGGGGGCAGCTCGCTCATCCGGATTCCTCGTTCGTGCATCACCGCTACGCGACCGCGCTGCGGGCCGCAATTATACGTGCCGCGCCGCGACCGACGCGTGCCCGAGAGGATCGGGTGGGGATGCCGTTGCCCGGACGGCGCAGCGGAGCGAAGGCGGATCCGGCGCATGTGCGCCTTGATCCGTCCTACGCGATCGGTGCGAAGCGGCGATCCCGCCGTGGCCGCTTCGTGCTTCAATCCTGACAGGACTTCCGACTCCAGCCGCGTGTCCGTTGCATGACTTATCCCTCCATCCTGGTCGCGCTCGCCGGCTTCGCCTGGCTCGCCGTGTTGTTCGCGGTCGCGCTCTACGGCGAGCGGCACCCGCAGGTGCTCGCGCGCCGCTGGAACCTCGTCTACGCGCTGTCGCTCGGCGTGCACTGCACGTCGTGGACGTTCTACGGCACGGTGACCCAGGCCGAGCGCTCGGGCTGGTGGCTGCCGCCGACGTTCGTCGGCCTGATCGCGCTCTACCTCGTCGCGGGCGGTGTGCTGGTGCGGCTCGTGCGGCTCGCGCGCGAGCATCATGCGAGTTCGCTCGCCGATTTCGTCGCCGCGCGGCTCGGACGCAGCGCGGGACTCGCCGCGCTCGTCACCGCGGTGACCGTCATCGGCATCGTGCCGTACATCGCATTGCAGCTGAAGGCGGTCGCGATGAGCTACGCGTTGTTCGCCCGTGGTGACGATCCGACCGCGCCGGCATGGCAGGACAGCGCGCTCTACGTCGCCATCGCGATGGCACTGTTCGCGATGCTGTTCGGCACGCGGCGCGCGCCGGCCGCCGCGCACAATCGCGGCCTCGTGCTCGCGCTCGCGTTCGAGTCGCTGTTCAAGCTCGGCGCGATGCTCGCGATCGGTGCGCTCGTGCTGCAGCTGCCCGACGTCGAGGCGGCCGCGCATGCGTCACCGCGCGACACGAGCGGCTTTCCCGCGCTGATCCTGCTCGGAGCGCTCGCCGCGTTCACGCTGCCGCACCAGTTCCACGCGGGCGTGGTCGAGTGCCGCGATCCCGCCCACGTGCGCAGCGCGCGCTGGCTGCTGCCGCTGTACCTGTGCGCGATCGCGCTGCCGGTGCTGCCGCTCGCGCAGGCGGGCGCGACGCGCCTCGCACCGCTCGGCGTGTCGTCGGACCTGTACGTGCTCGCGCTGCCGCTCGCGCAGGGCCAGCGCGGACTCGCCGTGCTCGCGTTCCTCGGCGGCCTCAGCGCGGCGACCAGCATGGTCATCGTCGCGACGCTCGCGCTGAGCCTCATGATCGGCAACCACTGGCTCGCGCCGCTGCGCGTGCGCGCGGACTGGGCGCGCGAGCGCGGCGACCTGCGCCCGGCCGTACTGCGCCAGCGTCGCGTCGCGATCCTTGCGGTCGTGCTGCTCGCCTGGGGCTATTCGCGTGCGCTCGCCGGCAGCAACGCGCTCGCCGACATCGGCGCGCTGTCGTTCTCCGCGCTCGCGGGCCTGATGCCGGCCGTGCTCGCCGCGTTGTACCGGCCTGCGATCGGCGCGCGCGCGGTCGCCGCCGGCCTCGTCGCCGGCAGCGCGGTCTGGTTGTACGTGCTGCTGCCGGGCCTCACGCCCGCGCTCGCTGCAGCGCTGCGCGCGGGACCGTTCGGGATCGCCGTGCTCGCGCCGTCGACCCTGTTCGGCCTCGTCGACTGGAGCGAGCTCGCGCGAGCGCTCGTCGCGAGCCTCGCGGTCAACCTCGTCGTGCTCGCGGGCGTCGCGCGCCTGCATCGCTCGCGCAGCGGCGACGTCGCGCACGGGCGCGAGCTCGCCATCGACGAACTCGCCGCGCTCGGCGCGCGCTTCCTGCCGGCCGAACGCGTCGCCGCACTCGTCGGCGGGCGGCGCGGCCATGCGGATGCGGCGCTCGTAGCGTCGATCGAGCACGAACTCGCCGCGGTGATCGGCGCCGCCTCGGCGCGCCTGCTGCTCGAGGTCGCGCGGCGCGAGCGCGGCGGCCAGCTCGACACCGTCGCCGCGATCGTCGGCGAGGCGAGCCAGGACCTTCGCTTCAACCAGCGCGTTCTCGAGGCCGCGCTCGAAAACATGAGCCAGGGCATCTGCGTCGTCGACGCGAATCTCGACGTCGTCGCCTGGAACCGCCGCTACGCCGAACTGTTCGCCTATCCGCCCGGCCTGCTTGCGATCGGCCGACCGGTCGCCGACCTCACGCGCCACAACATCGCGCGCGGCCTGGTCGGCGACGGCGCGCTGGAGCCGCGCGTCGAGCGGCGCCTCGCCTGGATGCGCTCCGGCTCGCCGCACCTCTCCGAACGGCGCCTGCCCGACGGAAGCGTACTCGAGATCCGCGGCAACCCGATGCCGGGCGGTGGCTTCGTCGCGACTTTCACCGACGTCACCGCGTTCCGTGAAGCCGAGCGTGCGCTCACGCGCGCGAACGAGACGCTCGAGCAGCGCGTCGCCGAGCGCACCGCCGAACTCGCGCGCGCAAGCGCGGCGGCCGAGCGCGCGAACCGCGCCAAGACGCGCCTGCTCGCCGCCGTCAGCCACGACCTCGCCCAGCCGCTGCACGCGGCGCACCTGTTCACGCATGCGCTCGCGCAGCGCGTCGCCGGCGCGTCCGTGCAGGAAACCGTCGCGCACATCGATGGTGCGCTGGGTTCGGCCGAGGCGCTGCTCGCCGGGCTGCTCGACATCTCGCGCCTCGATGCCGGCGGCATGCGCGCGGAGCCGCGCGCGTTCGCCGCTGGCGACCTGCTGCTGGGCCTCGCCGCCGAGTTCCGCGTGCTGGCCGAGGCGAAGGGCCTCGCGCTGCGTTGCGTGGCGACCCGCGCATGGCTGCGCAGCGACCCGCAGTTGCTGCGGCGGGTGTTGCAGAACTTCCTGTCGAATGCGATCAAGTACACGCGCAGCGGCAGCGTGCTGCTCGGTTGCCGGCGCCGCGGTGCACACCTGCGCATCGAAGTGTGGGATTCGGGCGCCGGCATTGCCGAGTCGGACCGTGCGCTCGTGTTCGAGGAGTTCCGCCGGCTCGACCGCGGCGGCGCCGGCCTCGGGCTCGGCCTCGCGATCGCCGAGCGCGTAGCGCGTCTGCTCGGCCACCCGCTCACGCTGCGCTCCTGGCCGGGGAAGGGCAGCGTGTTCGCGATCGAGGTGCCATGTGCCGAGCCGATCGGCGCGGGTGCGGCCGACGACATCGACACGCATGCCGCTCCTGCCCAGCGCGTGCTCGTCGTCGACAACGATGCGGCCGTGCTCGCGGCGACGCGCGCATTGCTCGAAAACTGGGAATGCCAGGTCGTCATCGCGGGCGACGTCGACGCTGCGCGCGCCGCGTGCGGTGCGAGGGCGCCCGACCTGCTCATCCTCGACTACCACCTCGACGGCATGACCGGCCTGGAGCTTCGCGCTGCGCTCGGTGCGAGCGCCGTGGCGCTGCCGTGCATCGTCGTCACCGCCGACCATGGCGAAGACGTGCGCCGCGCGGTGCTCGCCGCGGGCTGTCAGCTGCTGCACAAGCCGCTCAAGCCGCTCGCGCTGAAGTCGTTGATGGCGCGATTGCTCGCAGCGCGCGACGCGCCGGCCGCGATCGCCTAGGATCGGCCGTCGCCGCTCGTTGCATCCGCGCCGCGCGCGAGCGCTACGCGGATTTCCTCGAGCGCATTCGCGTCATCGAGCGTCGACAGGTCGCCCGTGTCGCAGCCAATGATGCCTTTGACGTACGGAGCGTGCGGGCGATCAGCCACCCGCGGCGGGTTCGAGCGTGCGCAGCAGCACCCCTGCCTGCGTGCGGTTGCGCACGCCGAGGCGCTCGAAGATCGCGGTCAGGTGCGCCTTCACCGTGCGCTCCTGCACGTCGAGGCGGTCGGCAATCTGCTTGTTGAGCAGGCCGTCCGCGACGAGGCCGAGCACGCGCATCTGTTGCGGGCTCAGCGAGGCGAGCCGCGCGGCGAGCGCGCGGTCGGCGGGATCGGGTGCGGCGGCGACGCGGTCACGCACGTGCGGCGGCAGCCAGGTGCGGCAGTCGAGCACGGTGCGCAGCGCTTCGCCGAGCTCGTCGAGGCCGGCGCGCTTGGAGATGTAGCCGGCCGCTCCGCAGGCAAGCGCGCGGCGGATCGTTGCCGCATCGTCCTGCGCCGACACCATCGCCACCGCGATCGCGGGATGCTCCGCGCGCCGGCTCGCGAGGCCGATGAGGCCGTGGCTGCCGGGCATGTCGAGGTCGAGCAGGACGAGGTCGGTGTCCGCATGCGCGGCGAGGTCCGCGCGTGCCTCGTCGAAGGTCGCGGCTTCGGCGAGTTGCGCGTCCGGTGCGGTCGCGCGCACCGCCTGCGCGAGTGCGAGGCGGAACAGCGGATGATCGTCGGCGAGCAGGATGCGCACGCCCGCACTGTAGCAGCGCCGCCGCCCACTGCGCCGCACTGGACTTTCGTACGATGACGCCCGCGCGCACGCCGCGTTAGGCTGCGCGGATGCGCCGACTCGTGCTGCCGCTGCTCTCCACCCTGCTCGCCGCGTGTGCGACGCGCCCCGCGCCGGAGGACCCCATGACGACGAGCGAATTCGTGAGCGAGGTACGCGAGAGCGTGCACCGCGGCAACGACGACCTGCTCAGCGCCGGCCTCGGGCTCGACGGCCTGCGCGCGAAGGCGCCGGCGTTCGCCGACGCATCATCGCCGACGCCGGCGGAACTGCGCCGGCGCGCGATCCACACGAGCTGGAACGGCATCGCCGATCTCGGCCCACTCGGCGGTTACGGCCGCATCTACGGTGCGGTACCCGCCGTACCCGGGCTCGAGTACCAGGCGTTCGCGCGCGTGCCCGGCGCGCGATCGCCGCATCGCGTGCTGCTGCAGGCGCCGGATGCGTTCGATGCGCGCGCGCGCTGCCTCGTCGTCGCCGCGTCGTCGGGCTCGCGCGGCGTGTACGGCGCGATCGCACTCGCCGGTGCATGGGCACTGCCGCGCGGTTGCGCGGTCGCCTACACCGACAAGGGCACGGGCCCAGGCTATTTCGATATCGACGCCGACAGTGGCGTCGCGCTCGACGGCACGCGCGCGGCGCGCGGCGCGGCGCCGCTCGAGTTCGAGCCAGCGCCGATGGCCGGCGCCACCGGCATCGCGGTCAAGCACGCGCAGTCGGGAGATCATCCCGAGGCCGATTGGGGCCGCCACGTCCTGCAGGCCGCGCGCTTCGGCCTTGCGATGCTCGACCGCGCGTATCCGGGGCAGGCGCCGTTCACGCCGGCGAACACGCGTGTGATCATCACGGGCGTATCGAACGGCGCGGGTGCCGCGCTGCAGGCGGCCGGCCTCGATGCCGACGGAATCGTCGACGGCGTGGTCGCGCTCGCGCCGAACGTGCACGTCGAAGGCACGCGTCCGCTCTACGACGTCGCCAGCGAAGCCGCGCAGCTGCTGCCGTGCGCGCTCACCGATGCGCGCTACGACGCGACGCCGTTCGCGCGCGCCGACGGCGCGGTGCCATCGGCCTGGCTCGCACGCTGCGCCCATTTGCGCGAGCGCGGCCTCGTCGACGGCGGAGATCGCGTCGTGCAGGCGCGCTCGGCCATCGAGCGCCTGCGGGCCGGCGGTTGGGACGACCCTGCGATCGAGACTGCGGCGAGTTCGACCCGTTTCGATCTCTGGCGCGCGATCGCCGCGACCTACGCCGCGTCGTACCTTCGCGCGACGCCGGCGACGATGCCGTGCGGCTTCCATTACGCCGCCGTCGACGCGCACGGCGCGGCGGTCGCCGCCGATGCGGCCACGCGCGCGGCCTGGTGGTCGGATGCAAGCGGCATTCCGCCCGGCGCCGGCGTGCAGCTGCTCGGCGGCATCGATGCGTCGTCGTCGGCGGACCCGACCGCATCCGGCATCGATTGCCTGCGCGCGCTGTGGAGCAGCGACGACGCCGCTGCGCGCGTCCTGCGCGCGGCGGTGGCCGCGACGGCGGTGAAGCTGCCGCGTGCCGGCTTGCCGCTCGTCGTCATCCATGGCGAAGCCGATGGCCTGCTGCCCGAACCGTTCCATTCGCGCGTCTACGTCGCCGCACTCGAGGCGGCGGGGCGCAACCCGGCGTACTGGCGCGTGCCGCACGCGCAGCACTTCGACGCGTTCCTGCCGCTGCCCGGCTTCGGTGACCGCTACGTGCCGCTGCTGCCGTACGGCTACGCCGCACTCGACGCGGTGTGGGCGCACCTCGCCGACGGCAGGTCCATGCCGGATGCGCGGCGTTTCCCGAGCAGGCCACGCGGCGCTGGCGCGCTCGATCACGACGCGCTCGGACTCATCCGCTAAGCGAACAGCGGGCAGCCTGAAACACGGAACACGCCGGCCACACGGAGAATGTCCTGGCAAGCGCAGGCAACGCGTCGACCTTCGCGCGTCCTGGTGCACACGCCGGTCGATGGGCATGGCGACACGCCGCTGGGGGATTTCCTCCGCGTGCCCGGTATCTCGATCTTCGCTCCCAACGCGGGCGAAGTTCACTCTTCGCTTTCTACAGCACGGGGGGCGCGCCGCACCCCACACATCGTGCGGCTCGCGGCTCGCGTCGACCGCCAGGTGCGGAGCCCGAACCTTCCCTCCTCGTGCTCGATGTTTCAGGCTCCGCTTTTCGGCTGATCATCCGCGCGTCACCGCCGGCACGGCCGTCGCCCGCGCGCGGCGTTCTTCTCGACGCTGCCGCCGGCGCTCGCTCATGCGCGCGAAGATGAGGTAGATCGCGGGCGTCGACAGCAGGGTCAGGCTCTGCGACACGATCAGGCCGCCGATCATCGCGATGCCGAGCGGGCGGCGCAGTTCCGAGCCGACGCCGAAGCCGATCGCGAGCGGCAGCGCGGCGCAGATCGCGACCATCGAGGTCATCATGATCGGCCGGAAGCGCACGAGCGAGGCCTCGCGGATCGCCTCCAGCGGCGCGAGGCCGTGCTCGCGCTCGGCGACGAGCGCGAAGTCGACCATCATGATCGCGTTCTTCTTGACGATGCCGATCAACAGCACGATCGCGATCATCGACACGACCGAGAGCTCGGTGCCGGTGAGGACCATCGCGAGCAGCGCGCCGACGCCCGCCGACGGCAGGGTCGAGAGGATCGTGACCGGATGGATCAGGCTCTCGTACAGCATGCCGAGCACGATGTAGACGACGATGATCGCGCCGAAGATCAGCAGCGAACTGTCGCCCTGCTGGCGCTGGAAGTTGCGGAAGTCGCCGGCGAAGTCGAGGCGGATGTCGCCGGGCAGGCGCATCCCCGCGATCGTGCTCTCGATGATCGCCTGCGCCTGGCCCATGCTCACGTCGGGCGCGAGGTTGAAGCTGAGGCTCATCGTCGAGAACTGGCCTTCGTGGCTCACTTCGGTCGGCGCGACGCCATCGACCATCTTCGTGACCGCGGTGATCGGAACCATCGCGCCGGAGTTCGCGCGCACGTAGAGCCGCTCGAGCGAGCCCGGGTCGGTCGCCTGGTTCGGCAGGGCGCTCAGCACGACCTTGAACTGGTTGACGTCGGAATAGATCGTCGATACCTGGCGCTGTCCGAACGCGTCGTTGAGCGCGCTGTCGACCGCCGCAACGCTGATGCCGAGGCGCGTCGCACTGTCACGGTCGACCACGAGCGTCTGGCGTGGCCCCGATTCGTCGACGTCGCTGCCGACGTCGCGCAGTTGCGGCACCTTCTTCAGCTCGGCGACGAGTCTCGGGGCCCATTGTTGCAGGCTCGCGATGTC
The DNA here is from genome assembly GCF_051958935.1 of Dokdonella sp. GTDB lineage: Bacteria > Pseudomonadota > Gammaproteobacteria > Xanthomonadales > Rhodanobacteraceae > Dokdonella_A. Next base: position 97,775 of record NZ_JBQCFP010000197.1, read on the forward strand.
GTTGCCCTTGAGCTGCACCTGGTACTGCCCGCCGCCGCCGCCACCGCCGCCGCCGCCGCCGCTCGGCAGGTCCTGCACCGGACGCAGGCGCATCTGCACGCCCGGCATCGCCTGCGCGGCGCGATTGAGCCGTGTCATCACCGCGAACGTCGACTCGCCGCGGCGTTCGGCGAGCGGCTTGAGCGTGATGTAGAGCTGGCCCGAACCGCCGCCGCCGCGGCCGAAGCCGCCGCCGAGGCGCGAGCCGACGCTGTCGACCGCAGGATCCTGCATGACGAGTGCGGCGAGCTTCTGCGTCTGCTCCATCATGCGCGGCGGTGAGATGTCGGAGCCTGCGCTGATGCGTCCCTGCAGCATGCCGGTGTCCTGTTGCGGGAACAGGCCGCTCTGCAGGAAACGCAAGAGAAACACGGTCAGCACGATCAGCAGCAGCGGTTGCAGCGCGGTCAGGCGCGGCCGGCGCAGCGCATGGTCGAGCAGGTAGCGGTAGGCGTCGAGCATGCCTGCGTGGAACGCGTCGATGCGCGCGCCGAGCCACGACGGCTTCGCCTCGGCATGCGGCGTCAGGAAGCGGCCGCACAGCGCCGGGGTCAACGTCAGCGAGACGAGTGCGGAGAAGAGGATCGCCGCGATCAGCGTGATGCTGAACTCCTTGAAGAACTGGCCGGTGATGCCGCTCGCGAACATGACCGGCGCGAACACCGCGACGAGCGAGGCGGTGATCGAGACGATCGTGAAACCGATCTCCTTCGCGCCGAGCAGGGTCGCTTCGAGCCGTGGCATGCCGGCAGCGATGTGGCGGATCACGTTCTCGATCACCACGATCGCGGCGTCGACGACGAAGCCGATCGCGATCACCAGCGCCATCAGCGACATGTTGTCGAGGGTGAAGCCGAGCACGTACATGACGATGAACGCGCCGGCGATCGACAGCGGTACGGCCGTCGCGGCGATCACGGTCGGCGCGAGGCGGCGCAGGAACAGCGCCATCGTCACGATGACCATGCCGAGGCTGATCAGGAGGCTCACCTGCACCTCGTCGATCGAGGCGCGGATGATCGGCGTGCGGTCGAAGAACGGCGTCAGCGTCACGCCGGCCGGGAGCCACGTCTGCAGTACCGGGATTTCGGCCTTGACGCTGTCGACCGTAGCGATCACGTTGGAATCGGCCTGCTTGCGCACGAACAGCAGGATCGCTCGCCGCGTGCCGTACCAGGCGGCCTGGTACTGGTCCTGCTGGCCGTCGCGCACGGTCGCGACGTCGGACAGGCGCACCGGCACGCCGTTCTTCACCGCGATCACGAGGTCGGCGAACTCGGCTGCGGTGTGCAGCGCGTCGTTCGCCGACACGGCCATCGTCGTGCGGCCGTCGGAGAGGAAGCCCTGCGGCGAGGTCACGTTCGCCGCGGTCAGGGCATTGCGCAGCTGGTCGGGCGACAGGCCCATCGAATTGAGTGCGCGCAGGTTGAGGTCGACGCGCACGGCCGGCGTCGCGCCCCCGGCGACGTCGACGTCGCTGACACCGGGCAACTGGCGGATGCGCTGCGCGATCAGCGAATCGGCGTAGTCGTAGAGTTTCGACAGCGGTTCGGTGTCGGAGGTCAGCGCGAGCGCGAGCACGGGCTGGTTGTTCGGGTTCGCCTTGCGGTAGGTCGGTGCATTGGTGAGGCCCGCGGGCAGGTCAGGCGCGGCCGCGTTGATCGCGGCCTGCACGTCGCGCGCGGCGTCGTCGACCTTGCGGCCGCCGTCGAAGATGAGGATCACCGACGCGCTGTTCTCGCTGCTCGTCGAGTTGATCGTGTCGATGCCCGGGATCTGACCGAGGTGGCGCTCGAGCGGCGCGGCGACGGTCGCCGCCATCACGTCCGCGCTGCCGCCGGGCTGGCTCGCGCTGACGAAGATCACCGGCGGCTCGAGGTTCGGCAGCGCCGCGATGCCGAGCAGGAAATAACAGATCGCGCCCGCGGCGAACAGGCCGATCGCGAGCAGCGAAGTCGCGATCGGGCGGCGGATGAACGGTGCGGAGATGTTCATGCGGCGCGTCTCCGCGCGAACGCGGTTTCGCGAGCGCTTGTGCGTGGGTCCGCCGCTCCTTCAAGCCCGCGGCGATGTTCGCTTCTGGTTACTCCGGCGAATGCCGGAATCCAGCGAAGCCGCGCGTCCTTCGCGACAACCGACTCGCATCCCTGCGTGTTTGTCTCGCATCCGCCCCATCGGCACCGTGCGACCACGCTCCGCAGCAGCCGGTGGGACTCGCGGGGATACGTGTCGCCTCCGATCGACGTTACGGCGCTGCTGTGTCCCACCCTGTGTGTGATCGCAGAGCGCGTATCGATGGATGTTTCGCTCGGTTCCACTTTGCTTGTCCGGCTTCTGCGCGCAGGAGCGCGCCGCTTCTCCGGGACCCCGTCAGCGGCGGTGGACGACAGGCGGATCAGCCCGCAGGGGCGCGCACAGGACGTGCGCGCGTTCGCCGCCGGCGCAGGAGCGCCGTCGGCGAACCCCGACTGGCGTTCACGCACCCGCAGGGCAGGATGCCCGGAGGGCGCCGCTGTCGGGGTGCCCTTCTCTTTGGTTACTTTCTCTTGGGCAAGCAAGAGAAAGTAACCGGCCCGCAGGGATGCGGGACGAACACGCAGTGATGCGAGTCGGTCTTCGCGCATGCAGCGTTGCGTGCTCCGATGACTCACCGACGGAAGCAAGGCCGGGCTGGATTCCCGCTTTCTCCCGGACGGCGACATCGAAGTCATCGCTGACAGAGCCGTCATGCCGACCTCGGCTGCGCCACAGCGCGTGCATGCGCCTCGCGCCGCTGCCGGATCCACTCCGACAGCCGTTCGAAATAGAGGTAGATCACCGGCGTCGTGTAGAGCGTGATCAGCTGCGACAGCAGCAGGCCACCGACGATCGACACGCCGAGCGGCTTGCGCAGCTCGGAGCCGATGCCGTTGCCGAGCGCCAGCGGCAGCGCGCCGAGCAGTGCGGCGGCGGTCGTCATCATGATCGGGCGGAAGCGCAGCAGGCAGGCGCGGCGGATCGCCTCGTGCGGCTTCATGCCGTCGCGCTGCGCCTCGATCGCGAAGTCGATCATCATGATCGCGTTCTTCTTGACGATGCCGATCAGCAGCACGATGCCGACGATGCCGTCGACCGACAGGCTCATGCCGCAGACGATCAGCGCGAGCAGCGCGCCGACGCCCGCGGGCGGCAGGGTCGAGATGATCGTGATCGGATGGATGTAGCTCTCGTACAGGACGCCGAGCACGAGGTAGATCACCACCACCGCGGCGAGCAGCAGCATTGCCTCGTCGGCGAGCGAGGCGGAGAACTCGGCCGCCTTGCCGACGAACTGCCCGCGCACCTGTGGCGGGAACTGCAGCTGCGCCGCGACCGCATGGATCGCCTCGACCGCGTCGGAAAGCGAATAGCCGCGCGCAAGGTTGAACGCGATCGTCACCGCGGGCAGCTGGTCCTGGTGGCTGACGACGAGCGGCGCGTTCGTCTCGGTCGCGCTCGCGAGCGCGGACAGCGGGATCGCACCGCCGGCACCGAGGGCGATGCCGACATTGCCGGCGCTGCCGATGCCCGACGGCGTCGCCGAATTGCTCGACGTCGCCTGGCCGAGCGTGGTCGCGTTGCTGCCGGTCAGCGCGCCGTTGCCGTTGCCGCGCACGGTGAGTTGGTCGAGCAGCGCCTTGCTCGTGCGGAATTCGGGCGCGACCTCGAGCACGACGCGGTACTGGTTGAGCTGGGTGAAGATCGTCGAGATCTGGCGCTGGCCGAACGCGTCGTAGAGCGTGTCGTCGATCGTCTGCACCGGCACGCCGAGTCGGCTCGCCTTCTCGCGATCGATCGTGAGGTGCAGTGCGTTGCCTTGCGTGGCGAGGTTGTTGTCGACGTCGGCGAGTTCGGGCCGCTTGCGCAGCGCGTCGGTCATGCGCGCGGCGAAGCCGACCAGCTCGCTCGAGTTCACTTCCGACAGCGTGTACTGGTATTCGGTCGGCGCGACGCGCGTGTCGAGTGCGACGTCCTGCACCGGCTTGAGGTACAGCGCGACGCCCGGGATGTGCGCCGCGGCGCGCTGCAGCGCGGGTACGACTTCGGCGAGCCCGCCGCGCTCGCCGCGCGGCTTCAGCACGATGCTGACCTGGCCCTGGTTGAGCGTCGGATTGACCGAGCCCGCGCCGACGAACGCCGCGACGCCGGCGACGCCGGGTACGTCGCGCACCGCGTCGGCGACCGCCTTCGTGCGTTCCTGCATCGCGGGGAACGCGATGTTCTGGTCGGCCTGCACGACGCCGGTGATGAGGCCGGTGTCCTGTTCAGGCAGCAGGCTCTTGGGGATCAGCACGTACAGCGCGATCGTGACCACGACCGTCGCCGACGCGACGATGAGCATCAGCGGCTGGCGCGCGAGCACCCAGTCGAGGCTGCGCGCATAGGCGTCGAGGATGCGCGTCCAGAGGTCGCGCTTCGCACCCGCCGCGGGGGCGGCATGCGCGTGGTCGCCTGCCGGAAGCGCGTCCGCCTTGAGCAGGTAGGCGCACATCATCGGCGTCAGGGTCAGCGAGATGAGCATCGAGAGCGCGACCGCGATCGTCAGCACCCAGGCGAACTCGTGGAAGAGGCGCCCGGTCACGCCGGGCATGAGCAGCAGCGGCAGGAACACGGCGATCAGCGACACCGTCAGCGACAGCACGGTGAAGCCGATCTCCTTTGCGCCGATCTCCGCCGCCTCGCGCGGCTGCTTGCCTTGCTCGATGTAGCGCACGATGTTCTCGATCATCACGATCGCATCGTCGACGACGAAGCCGGTCGCGACGGTAAGGGCCATCAGAGACAGGTTGTCGAGCGAGAAGCCGGCGAACGCCATCACGCCGAATGTCCCAAGCAGCGACAGCGGGACCGCGACGCTCGGGATCAGCGTCGCCCACAGGCGGCGCAGGAACACGAAGATCACCGCGATCACGAGCAGCACGGTGAGGCCGAGCGTGAACTCGACGTCCTCGACCGAGGCGCGGATCGTCACGGTGCGATCGGAAAACACGTCCAGGTGCACGTCGGCCGGCAGCAGCGCGCGCAGCGCGGGGAGTTCCTTGCGGATGTCCTCGACCGTCTTGACGATGTTCGCCGACGGCTGGCGCCGGATGTCGAGCAGCACCGCGGGCTTGCCGTTCGCCCACGCGGCGAGCTGGTCGTTCTCGACGCCGTCGACGACGCTCGCGATGTCGGACAGGCGCACCGGCGCGCCGTTCCGGTAGCTGACGATCGTGGAGCGGTATTCCGCCGCGTCGGCGAGCTGGTCGTTGGTGCCGATGCTGTAGCTCTGCACCGTGCCGTTGAGGCTGCCCTTCGGTGCGTTGACGTTGGCCTGGGTCAGCGCGCTGCGCACGTCCTCCATGGTCAGGCCGAGATTGGCGATCTGCGCGGGGTTCACCTGCACGCGCACCGCCGGGCGCACGTTGCCCGCGATGCTGACGAGGCCGACGCCACCGATCTGCGACAGGCGTTGGGCGAGGATGCTGTCGGCGTAGTCGTTGACTTCGCGCAGCGGGCGCGTCTCGGACGTGAGCATCAGGGTCAGGACCGGCGCGTCGGCCGGATTGACCTTGTTGTAGATCGGCGGATAAGGCAGGTTCGACGGCAAGGTGCCGCGCGCGGCATTGATCGCCGACTGCACGTCCTGGCCGGCGGCGTCGATGTCGCGGTCCTGGTCGAACGTGATGATGATCGTCGAGAGGCCGGCCGAGCTGTCCGAACTCATCGTGACGATGCCGGAGATCTGCCCGAACTGGCGCTCGAGCGGCGTCGTCACGAGCGCGGCCATCGTCGATGCGCTCGCGCCCGGATACTGCGTCGTCACGATCAGGCTTGGCGCGTCCACGTCGGGCAGCGCGGCGACCGGCAGCTCGCGCCAGCCGATGACGCCGAGCAGGAGCAGCGCGACCATGAGCAGCGAGGTGGCGATCGGCCGGCGGATGAACAGGGTGGAGAAACTCATGGCGACTTCACCCGGCCGCGATGCCATGGCGACGGCGGCGAATGGTGGCGCGCATCAGCCGCCCCCGCGCCGTCCGCCGCGCCGCTGGCCCTGTTGCGGCGCGCCCGCGTCCTTCAGTTTCGACAGTTCCTCCGTGCTCGGCGGCGCCGGCGTCTCGCCCGGCGCGAGCGCCTGCACCTTGCTGCCGGGCTTGAGGCGGAACTGGCCTTCGGTGACGACCTTGTCGCCGGCCGCGATGCCGCTCGCGACGAGCACGTCGTTGTCGCCGGCATCGCCCGCGGTCGTGACCGGTTTCATCGCGACGGTGCCATCCGCCTGCAACGCGTAGACGTAGTTGCCTTCGGGGCCGCGCTGCACCGCGGTCGCAGGGACGACGAGGCCACCTGCGACGGTACGCAGCTTGACGCGCACGTTGACGAACTGGCCCGGCCACAGCGCGTTGTCGGCGTTGGCGAATTCCGATTTCAGCCTGAAGGTGCCGGTCGTCGTGTCGATCTGGTTGTCGATGACTTTCAGCGCGCCGGTCGCGATCACGTGCGCATCGGTGCGATCGAGCGCGGCCACCTCGAGCCCGTCCGCAGCCGCGCGCTGCGCGCTGCGCACGCCTTCGAGGTTCTGCTCGGGAAGGGTGAACATCACGTTGATCGGATGCACCTGGGTCAGCACGACGATGCCATTGGCCGCGTTCGCCTGCACGATGTTGCCGACGTCGACCTGGCGGATGCCCGCGATGCCGGTGATCGGTGCGGTGATGCGCGTGTAGCCGAGCTGGGTGCGCGCGCTCGCGATCGCGGCCTCGTCGGCCGCGATCAGGGCCTGCTGCTGGCGCACGGTCTGGCGCTGGTTCTCGAGGTCCTGCGCCGAGACGAAGTTCTTCTTGATGAGTTCCTCGTAGCGCGCGAGCGTGCTCTGCGACGCGGAGAGCTGCGCGGCGTCCTGCTTCTTCTTGGCGGCGGCCTGGTCGAGCGCGGCCTGGTAGGTGCGCGGGTCGATCTCGGCGAGCAGGTCACCTTGCTTCACCTCCTGGCCTTCGGCGAAGTGCAGCGCCATGAGCTGGCCGCCGACCTGGGCGTTCACGGTGACCGTGTTCAGGGCCTGCACGGTGCCGAGCGCGGTGAGATAGACCGGCACGTCGCGGTTGGCCGCGGCGACCACGGTCACGGGGACGGGCGCGTCCGGATTGGCTCCGGCGCCGCGCCGGCCGGCGCCGGCGGGCGCTGCTCCGGAGTGGAAGATGCGCCAGCCGACGAGGCCGGCGACGAGCAGGACGACGACGATGAGCGCGAGCTTCCAACGCGACATGGATCTTCCTTCGGAACAGGGCCGGCCGGACTCCGCCCGGCGCTGCGCGAAGGCTAACAGTCGCACCTGAACGGAGGGACAGGATTCGACGTAAATCCATCTTTACAACGGCCCTGCACGTTTCCTGCATCCTGCACGCGCTTGCATTCGCCGACGTGCGCCTGCATCTGCAAGGAACTTCGCGGTGGACCTGTCCTGACCGCGGGGCGGCGCGCCCAGGGTGCGTGCCGCCGGTCGGTCCGCCCTACGAAAACCGCGCGCCTTCCAGCGCTCCCACAGACAGCGCGTTCCCACCTCCCTGAGGAGTCATTGCATGAATGCCGTTTGCGATATTCCCGGCGCCGGCCTCGCCGTCGACCGTTCCCTCGTCCCCGATGCCGCGTTCGACCCGGCACCCGCGGCCGGCGTGCGCGAGGCGCGCGCGGTGCTCGCGGGCGGCTGCTTCTGGTGCGTCGAGGCGGTGTTCCGCGAACTCGACGGCGTGCTCGAGGTGACCTCCGGCTACAGCGGGGACGACGCGGCGAGCGCGAACTACGAGCGCGTCTGCAGCGGTACCACCGACCATGCAGAAGCGGTGTCGATCCGCTTCGATCCGCAGCGGATCAGCTACGGCCGCCTGCTCAAGGTGTTCTTCGCGGTCGCGCACGATCCGACCCAGGTCGACCGCCAGGGCAACGACCGCGGCCGCCAGTACCGCTCGGTCGTGTTCCACGCCGACGACACGCAGCGCGACGTCGCCGCGGCCTACATCCGCCAGCTCGACGCGGCGAAGGTGTTCAATGCGCCGATCGCGACCCAGCTGGTTCCGCTCGAGGCGTTCCACGACGCCGAGCGCTACCACCAGAACTACGCCGCGCAGCATCCGGAACAGGCCTACATCGCCGCGGTCGCCGCACCGAAGGTGGCCAAGCTGCGCAAGCAGTTCGGCGACTGGTTGCGCGCGGATTCGCCCAAGGACGGAGGCCTCGCATGACGACGTCCGCATCGGGTCACGACCTCACGCCGATCTCCGCGACCGAACGCGAAAAGCTCGCGGCGCGCCTCACGCCGGAGGAGCGTTACGTGCTGTTCGATCACGGCACCGAGCGGCCGTTCTGTGGCGGGCTCCTGCACGAGCACGGCGAAGGCGTGTTCGCCTGCCGGCTGTGCGGGCTGCCGCTGTTCCGTTCGGTCGCGAAGTTCGAATCCGGCACCGGCTGGCCGAGCTTCTACGAACCGTTCGACGCCGCGCACGTGCGCGAGATCCGCGACACCAGCCACGGCATGGTGCGCACCGAGATCCGCTGCGCGCGCTGCGACAGCCATCTCGGTCACGTGTTCCCGGATGGTCCCGCTCCGACCGGCAATCGCTACTGCATGAACTCGGCCGCGCTCGAGTTCGTGCCTGCGTGAAGCAACGCCGCACGCGCGTCAGCGCGCGCGGACTTCCTCGGCGAGCACGGTGAGCAGCTGGTCCGGGTCGACCGGCCGGTCGATGAAGCGGATGCGCGGCAGCGGCGGCAGGTCGGGTTCGATCGTGGTGCGCTCGGCGGGCGCAGCGATCAGGATCAGCGGGCCGCGGTAGTCCCGCTCGAGCAGGTGCGAGGCGGTCATCACGCCGGTCATGAGCGTCATGCGCCCGTCCATGAGCACGACATCGGGGAGGCCATCGCGTTCGATCGACTGCATCGCGACCGCGCCATTGTCGGCAGCCGTCACCGCGTAGCCGCTCGACTCGATGATGTCCTGCAGCATGACGAGCTTGGATTCGCGCTCGATCACGATGAGCACGCGCTCGCCATGGCCCCGTGCGATCGCGGCAGGCCCCTCCGGGGCCTCGCTCGCGGCAGGCATCGGCACGTAGAGCGAGAACGTCGAGCCCTTGCCCGGCTCGCTCTCCACGCGGATCACGCCGCCGTGGTTGGCGAGGATGCGCTGGCACGACAGCAGGCCGAGGCCGGTGCCCTTCTCCTTGGTCGTGAAGAACGGCTTGAACAGGCGGCTTTTCACTTGCTGCGACATGCCGATGCCGGTGTCGCTGATCGAGATGCAGAGGAAACGGCCGGGCCGCGCGGTTTCGTCGGCGAGGAAGAACGTCTCGTCGAGCAGCTGCGGCCGCATCGTCACGCGCAGCGTGCCGCCCGCGGGCATTGCCTGCGCGCCATTGAGGCAGAGGTTGAGCAGGCACTGCTGCAGTTCGGTCGCATTGCCCTCGACTTCGAGCGTCCGCTCCGGCGCATCGACGACGAGCTCGACGTTGCTGGCGAGGCTGCCACGCAGCAGCATCGCGAGGCCGTCGATCAGCGAGGCGATCGACAGGCGGTGCACCGCTGCACGCGAGCCGCGCGCGAACGACAGCATCGAGGCGACGATGTCGAGGCCACGCTGGGTCGATTCGCCGATCAGGCGGCCGATCTTGCGTATTTCCTCGTTCGGATCGTCGCGCAGCATCGCCACGCCCATCGCGATCGGCTGCAGCACGTTGCGCAGGTCATGGCTGAGGCCCGACGCGAGCAGGGCGAGGCTCTCGTAGCGTTGCACGCGCAAGAGTTCCGCCTCGGCCGCGTCGCGCGCGCGCCGGTCCTCGGCTTCCGCGAGTGCGCGGCGCACCGCGCTCGCGAGGCGCGCGAGGTTGTCCTTGAGCACGTAGTCGGTCGCGCCGCGGCGCAGCGCCTCGACCGCCGCATCCTCGCCGATCGTGCCGGACACGAACAGGAACGGGACGCGCGGCGCCGTGTCGCGCGCGATCTCGAGTGCGCGATAGCCGGAGAACTCGGGCATGCTGAGGTCGGACAGCACGATGTCGGGCGCGAACGTCGCGAGCGCACCAACGAACCCGGCTTCGTCCTCGACGCGGCGCCAGTCGAGGTCGAGGCCGTCGTCGCGCAGCTGGTCGAGCACGAGCTCGGCATCGAGTTCGCTGTCCTCGACCAGCAGCACGCGCAGCGCGGGCGATGCGTCCGCCATCAGGCCTCGGGGCGCGCTTCGTTCATGACGGCCCAGAACTGGCCGAGCGTCTGCACCGCGTCGAAGAACTGCCTCGCGTCGACCGGCTTGACCACGTACGCGTTCACGCCGAGGTCCCAGCTCGCGGCGAGGTCGCGCTCCTCGCGCGAGGACGAGAGGATCACCACCGGGATCGAGCGGGTCGACTCGTCGGCGCGGATCGCGCGCAACACCTCGATGCCGTCCATGCGCGGCATCTTGATGTCGAGCAGCACCACGACCGGGTTGCCGTCGCGGCGGCCCGCGAATGCGTTGCGCGCGTGCAGGAAGTCGAGTGCATCCACGCCGTCCTCGACGTGCACGATCGGGTTGGCGATGCGCGCCTCGCGCAGCGCGTCGATGGTCATTTCGGCATCGGCGAGGCTGTCCTCGACGAGCAGGATCGAGCGGATTTCGCGGATCAAGATCGTTACTCCCGGATGGTTTCGTGTCGTGGCAGCGTGAAATGGACGGTCGCGCCCTTGCCGGTCTCGCCTTCGGCCCAGGTATGCCCGCCATGCCGCGCGATGATGCGGCGCACCGACGCGAGGCCGATGCCGGTACCCTCGAATTCCGATGCCTTGTGCAGGCGCTGGAACACGCCGAACAGCTTGTCCGCGTATTTCATGTCGAAGCCGACGCCATTGTCGCGCACCCAGAATTCGCGCGCATCGCCGTCGTCCCGGAAACCGATCTCGACCAGCGCTGGATCCCGTGCCGCAGTGTACTTGAGGGCGTTGTCGAGCAGGTTCTGCCAGGCCAGGCGCAGCATCGAGGCGTCGGCAATGACGACCGGCAGCGGCGCGACCTGCCATTGCACGGTGCGGTCCTCGATCGCCGACATCAGGGTCGAGCGGACTTCCTCGACCAGGGACTGCAGGTCCACCGGCTGCAGCCGCAGGGCGTGCCGGCCGAGGCGCGAGTAGGCGAGCAGGTCCTCGATCAGTGCGGACATGCGCCGCGCCGAGTCGGCGATCACCGCGCAGTAGTGGGCGAGCCTGGCATCGCGCTCGTCGCCGAGCTGAGAGGCGAGCTTGTCGGCGAAGCCGGCGATATGGCGCAGCGGCGCGCGCAGGTCGTGCGAGACCGAATAGGAGAAGGCCTCGAGTTCGCGGTTGACCTCGGTGACCTGCTCGATCTTGCCGGACAGCTGCCGATTCAGCTCGAGCACCTGTTCCTCGGAATGCTTGCGCGCGGTGATGTCGCTGACCGTGATGAGCGCGGCCGGGCGCGAGATGTCGGGCAGGTCAATCGCGCGCGCGTTGACGATCACGCGGCGGCGAGCGCCGTCGGCACCGTCCTGCTCGGTCTCGAAGTCCCACAGCTCGCGGCGCTGGCCGACGACGTCGCGCAGGCGTTGCAGCAGCGCGGCGTCACTCCAGCCGCCGACCCTTTCGAGGGCGGTACCTTCGGGGGTGGCGAGGCCGTAGACGTCGTTGAACGCGCGGTTGGTCTGCAGCAGGGCGAGGTCGGCGTCGACCACCGCGATCGGCTCGCGCACGGACTCGACGATGAGGCGCGCGCGCCCGACCGCGCTGCGCGCGCCCGCTTCGGCCTCGATGCGGCGCATGGTCTGCTTCTCGGCGAGCCAGAGCACGAAGCCGAGCAGCAGCACCTGTGCGATCGCCGTGGCGATCGTCACGAACGAGGCGAACGCGATCCGCCGGTCCGCATATTGCTGGCGCTCGAGCGCGAGGCGGTTTTCCTCGACGAGCAGATCGTCGGTGATGTCGCCGATCGCGACGCGCGCGAGCGCCGTGGGCGCATCCGCGCCATCGACCACGCGGTCGAGTTCGGTGACGGCCGCATCCAGCCGCGCACGCAGGAAGCCGATGCGCTCCTGCTGCGACGGGTTGTCGATGGTGAGTTCACGCAGCTGCTGCAGCAGCGGTTCGAAGCGCGCGTGCGCGACCGCATAACGTGCACGCACCGCCTCGTCGCCCGGCGTGAGCCGGGTCGCGTAGGCCGATGCCTGCAGTTCGGCGAGCGCCGCATTGAGGTCGTACAGCGTCGTGCGGACCTGCTGCGAATGGCCGAGCCAGCGGAACGACGCGTTGGTCTCGTCGCTGACGCGCTGGCGCACGAGCCAGCCGACGAAGACGACCAGCACGAGGCTGCCCATCAGCGCAAGGAAACGCATGTTCGCAGCGGTCAGTCGCACCGGCCCGGTTCTCCCCGAAAAGTAATGCGCAGCCGCCTATCTCGCATGGAAATGGGCCGCGCGTCCAGCGCACAAGGGTTGTTTTTCGTTCAGCAACGCAGGATGAACGGTGCCGGCAACGGGCCCGAGGCGTTAACGATCGGTTGAACGGGGCGCCGCTACGTTCACGCCGTCCATCGCGACATTACCGCACAGGACCATCCACGCATCGACATGCCCTTGCCGGGCGACAACCAAGGGGTTCGTCATGGCTTCCATCGCACCACCCAGTACCTTCGCCGACCGGCGCGCCCAGCGCGCCAAGCTCGCGGGGTCGCTCACCGGGGATCTGGGCATCATCGCCCTGAACCTGCACCACGCACTCAAGCGCAGCGACATCGTGGTCTGGACCGATGCCGCCGCCGAAGTCTATTTCGATGCGGCCGATCGCTGCCCCAACCTCGAGGCCGATCATCTGGTCGGTACCTACGGCCTCGGCGCGAACATCGCCGACATCGAGGCCGACCTCGGCGTCGTGCGCCACGAGCGCCTGTCGAACTGGATGATCCTGTCGGGAGACGACGCATGAGCATCGGCACACTCCTCATCATCATCCTCATCATCGCGCTCGTCGCGGGCCTGCCGGCCTGGCCGTACAGCCGCAGCTGGGGCTACTACCCGGCCGGTGGCGCGGGCCTCCTGCTCGCGATCGTCGTGGTCCTGCTGCTGCTCGGCGTGTTCTAGCGGGCCGGCCGTTGGCTTAGGATGGCGGGCTTCCCGAAGAGCCCGCCCTGCCGATGCCAACGATTCCATGGCGGTATCTGCCCGTCCTCGCCGGACTGTGCCCGATCGCGGCGCCATGTGCTGACCCCGACCTGCCCGTCGTCGTGGTCACCGCGACGCGCACGCCGCAGTCCGCATTTGACATACCGGCCTCGATCGATGCCGTCGTCATCGACGACGTCGTCGACGTATTCGGCGTCAACCCGTCCGATTGGCTCGGCGGGATGCCCGGCCTCCTCGCGCGTGACCGGCAGAACTACGCGCAGGACGAGCAGATCTCGATCCGCGGTTTCGGCGCACGCGCGACGTTCGGCGTGCGCGGCGTCCGGTTCTACACCGACGGCATCCCCGCGACGATGCCGGACGGGCAGGGCCAGGTGTCGCATTTCAACCTCGATTCCGCCGCGCGCATCGAAGTGCTGCGCGGTCCGTTCTCGGCGCTCTACGGCAATTCCTCGGGTGGCGTGATCCAGCTGTTCGGCGCGGACGGCAGCGTGCCGCCGCAAGTCTCGCTCGACCTCGTCGGCGGCAGCCATGGCAATGCGCGCGCGAGCGTGAATGCGCGCGGCGTCGCAGGCGACCTCGACTACAACCTCGACCTCACGCACTTCCAGACCGACGGCTGGCGCGACCACAGCGCGGCGAAGCGCGAGTCGGGCAACGCCAAGCTCGCGTGGACCCTCGGCGAAGGCGGCAAGCTGACGCTGCTCGCGAACACGCTCGCCTTGCCCGGCGCGGACGATCCGCTCGGGCTCACGCATGCGCAGTTCGACGCCGACCCGCGCAGCGTCGCGAGCGTCGCCACGCAGTTCGACACGCGCAAGAGCGTGCACCAGAACCAGGGCGGCGCGATCTGGGAACAGGATCTCGGCGGCGGCCACGCGTTGCGCGTGCTCGGCTACTACGGCACGCGCGAGGTCGAGCAGTACCTCGCGATCCCGGTCGCCACGCAGGCGAACCCGAAGCACTCGGGCGGCGTGGTCGACCTCGACTCCCGCTACGGCGGCAGCGATGCGCGCTGGACCTGGAGCGGCGAACTCGCCGGCCGCGCCTTCGAACTCGCGGCCGGCCTCAGCTGGGATCGGCAGGCGCAGCATCGGCGCGGTTACGAGAACTTCGTCGGCGACGTGCTCGGCGTGCGCGGCGCGCTGCGCCGCGACGAGGACGACACGGTACGCGATTTCGACCAGTACGCGCAGGCGACCTGGCGCATCGCCGAGCGCTGGAGCCTCGTCGCCGGTCTTCGCCACAGCTCCGTCGCCTTCGATGCGCGCGACCGCTACGTCACCGCGGGCAATCCCGACGACAGCGGCCGCCTCGACTATGGCGCGACCACGCCGGTCGCGGGCCTCCTCTGGCGCGCGGCGCGCGGGGTCAACGTCTATGCGTCGTATGGGCGCGGCTTCGAGACGCCGACGTTCAACGAACTCGGCTACCGCGCCGACGGCGCCGCGGGCCTCGCGTTCGATCTCGACCCCGCGCGCAGCCGCAACGCCGAACTCGGCATCAAGCTGCGGCCGTCCACGTCGGTGGACGCCAGCGTCGCGCTGTTCCGCGCCGACACGCGCGACGAACTCGCGGTCGCGACCAGCACAGGTGGGCGCACGACCTACCAGAACATCGGCAAGGCGCGCCGCGACGGCGCCGAAGCGGCGCTCGCCTGGCGCATCGGCGATGCCTGGACTTTGCAGCTCGCCTGGACCTGGCTCGACGCGACGTTCCGCTCCGCCTTCCTTACCTGCGCCGGTACGCCGTGCACGGCTCCCGACACGCCGGTCGCGGCCGGCGCGCGCATCCCCGGCATCCCGCGCAGCACCGTGCATGCAGGCCTGCGCTGGGGCGGCGAGCACGGCTGGCACGCGGGCACCGCGGCCGACGCGGTCGGCGCGGTCGTCGTCAACGACCTCGGCACCGATCGCGCATCCGGCTATGTCGTCGCCGCCGCCGATCTCGGCTATGCCTTCGAACTCGACGCAGGACGGCTCGACGCATTCGCGCGCATCGACAACCTGTTCGATCGGCGTTACGCGGGTTCGGTGATCGTCAACGATGGCAATGGGCGCTATTTCGAGCCGGCGCCGGGGCGGGCGTTCATGCTCGGGGTGAAGTGGACGTGGAGTCGGTGAGGGTTTGAGCTGTCGGGATCGGCGAATGGTCGGCCTCGCCTCGGCGTAGCGTGGGCCTTGGCAGCCTTGGCTCCCAGATGGGAACGCCACGTCGACTCCAATGCGCGTATCCGCGAAAGGCTTCTTTCGCCCCCCGGGGTGCTGTCGCGAGGTTCCGCTCGCCTCGGCGGCGAGCGGGTGACTTCTCTTTGCTCGCCCAAAGAGAAGTCACCAAGAGAAAGGG
>NZ_JBQCFP010000198.1:0-13007 GCF_051958935.1 Dokdonella sp.
TCCGCGGCGAGTGCGTCGAAGTAGTCGCGCGTGAGGCGCTGCTGTTCGGCGGCGCTTTCGGCGCGGTTGGCGACCGCGCGGAACGCGGCGTTCTCCGGGCGATCCTTCGCGTACCAGCCAAGGTGCTTGCGTGCGATGCGCACGCCCTGCTGTTCGCCGTAGAAGGAATAGACGTCGTCGAGGTGGCCGAGCAGGATGTCGCGCACGTCGCATGGCGACGGCGGCGCGAGCGTCTCGCCGGTCGCGAGGTGGTGCGCGACCTCGCGGAAGATCCACGGCCGGCCCTGCGCGGCCCGGCCGATCATGATCGCGTCGGCGCCGGTCACTTCGAGCACGTGCCTGGCCTTCGCGGCCGAATCGACGTCGCCGTTGGCGAACACCGGGATGCGGATCGCCGCCTTGATCGCGGCGATCGTCTCGTACTCGGCTTCGCCCTGGTAGAGATCTTCGCGGGTGCGGCCGTGCACGGCGAGCGCGGCGATGCCGGCGTCTTCGGCGATGCGCGCGATGCGCACGCCGTTGCGGTTGTCGCGGTTCCAGCCGGTGCGGATCTTCAGTGTGACGGGCACGTGGACCGCGGCAACGACGGCGGCGACGATGCGCGCGACGAGCGCCTCGTCCTGCAGCAGCGCCGAACCCGACCAGACGTTGCAGACCTTCTTCGCCGGGCAGCCCATGTTGATGTCGATGAGCTGTGCCCCGTGGTCGACGTTGTAGCGCGCGGCGTCGGCGAGCATTGCCGGATCGTAGCCGGCGATCTGCACGCTGACGGGGTCGGGTTCGCCGACGTGGTCCATGCGTTTGAGCGACTTGCGTGTCGTCCACAGGCGTGGATCGGCCGTCGTCATCTCCGACACGGCCAGCCCCGCGCCGAGCCGCTTGCACAGCTGGCGGAACGGCTTGTCGGTGACCCCGGCCATCGGCGCAAGCACGACGGGCGGGTCGATGAAGTGGGGACCGATGCGCATGCGGGCGCATTGTAGCCGCGCAGCGCGTCGCTTCTGGAGGATCGCGACTGAAAGTCGCTCCCGCCGAAACGGAGGCAGCCGCGATGCTCCCCGGCCCTCAGCCCTCAAAGCAGGTAGGGCGGCTCAAGGCCAAAGGCCGGAGCCGCCAGATACGACGACGCGGAGTACAGGCGGATCCGCCGCTGCGCGGCTTGATCCGCTCTACGGGTCGCTGCTGAAGTCGCTCCCCCACCGACGCCGTCTTCCGTGTGGGAGCGGCGGCAGCCGCGATGCGCTCCAGCCCTCAGCCCCCAGCCCTCAAGAAAAAGGCGACAAAAGAGGCGGCCCATGGCCGCCCCTCTCTCCATCCCGCGCCGATCAGCGCTTCGCCGTCCTGCGCATCTTCGCCGCAACCGCCTTGTCCACATGGCGTCCGACCGCGTGGCGCGCCGGCGTGTCCGTCGGATCGATGCTCACGTCGTCGATGAAGATGTTGCCGTCGAAGGTACCGCCGCCCGGGTAGTCGTACTGGAACTGGATCGTGTGCTCGGCGCCGTCGGCATAGCTCGAGATGTCGATCGACTGCTGCACGTACTGCACATCTCCCGCGAGCGCGGACAGGTCGGTCGTCTGGACCGGCGTGCCGTCGACGGTCACGGTGAGCGTGCCAGCGACGTCCGGGACGCCCGCGGCGAAGCGCCAGTAGTTGAGGTACCGCGGGCCGCCGGCGGGCATCGTCAGGGTCTGCGCGAGCGTCTGCGTCTCCGCGTCGCCGCCGCCCCAGCCGCCGAACCAGACGGTGTAGATGCCGTCGTGCGTGGGCATGCCGCCCGACACGAAATCGGTGCCGCCGCCCGAGTTCGGGTTGCCGTCGAGCGCGTCCCAATGCGGGTTGGGTCCGTAGTCGCTCTCGGTATCCTCGAAACTGCCGTCGGTGACGACCGGCGGCGGCGGCGGCGGATCGAAGCCGTCGGCGAACAGGTGGTCGATCGGTTCGTTCACGCCGTCGACGATGAAGGTGATCATGCCGCCCACGCCGAACGTCCAGCCGGCGACCTTCGAACCGTCGCCCGATACCGCGGTCAGCCCGCCCGACAGCGGCAGGGTGAGATTGTCCGGCAGTTCGATGCCGCGATCGGCGAGGTAGTCGGTGAACATCTGCGAGCCGCCCGCTTCGGTCCAGATGTAGAGCGCGCGCGGCGGGTTGTCGAAGAAGCCGCTCGCGCCGACGATGGTCTTGCCGTCGTCGCTGACGCCGAACGCGAACGGCATCACCGGGATCTGGGTGAGTTCGCCGGTCGCGACATTCATGCGCCAGCTGCCGCCGGCCGGATGGCTGCTGCCGACCACCCAGGCGCCGTTGCCGCTGATGCCGTCGGCTTCGCCGGCGTCGATGCCGTCGGCGTCGCGCACGTAGGTCGCGACGCGGTCGATCCAGACGACGCCGCGGCGGAATCCGGTGTCGGGGTCGTCGCTCCAACCGCCGACGACATGGCCGTCCGCGCTGATCACGTTGCCGCGCGAGGCGCTGGTCGCGTTGTCGACCGGCAGGTCGACGACGCCGTCGACGGGCGAGTAGTAGTACGCCTTGGCGACGCTGAAATCGTCGGTCCAGGCCAAGCCGACGGCGCTGCCGTCGTCGGCTATGTCGTAGGCGTCGACGTTGTCGATGCCGGCCGGGAGCGGCAGCGGCGTGGAGGTCGCCGCTCCGATCGGCGATACCGCGGGCAGGTCATGGCCGCCGTTGGCGCTGCCGCCGTCGTCGGAGCGCGCGCCGGAAATCGTGCCGAGGTTGTTGATGCCGTTGGCGTAGACCATGTCCTGCACGAGGTCCTCGGCGCCCGTCGACGCGGTCCAGCGCAGGCCGCCGGCGCCGAACACCGAGGCGACGAGGTACTCGCCGTTCTGCGAGAACTTGGTCGCCTGGGCGTTCGGGGTCGTGAGTTCGATCACGCTCGCCGCTTCGGCGGCGCCGCCGGCAAGGACGAGGGCCGCGGCGAGCGCTGCGGCAATCGGGGAAATACGCATGCTGACTCCTGGACGTATGGATGGCCGGACCGATGCCGGTGTCGACCCGGTCCACGCATCGCGGCCCGGGAGTTCCCGACGCTAGTCCGGCACCGCCGGGGCGGGACTCTCGCGTCATTCGCGACCCATTCGCAGACGCTTCGCGGAGCGTTTTCGCCTTGCGCGACAGGCGCTTGGCGTGCAGGTGGGGCTCAGTGCCGGCGGCGCGACGGCACGACCGCGGCAAGGCTGCGCACCCGGCGCAGCGGTTCGCCGTAGCGGCCGGCGAACTCGACGTGGCTGCCGCCGATCGCCTCCGCCTCGCCCAGGTGGCTGCGCGCATCGGCGTCGCGGCCGAGCGCGAATTCCGCTTCGGCGAGCGCGAGCGCCGCCTCGGCGATGCGAGGGCTGGTCGGCAGGTACAGCTCGCCCCGTGTCGCGAGCGCGCCGGCGAACAGCGGCTGCGCACCCGCCGCATCACCCCGCAGCAGCCGCGCGCGCGCCTCGATCATCGCGGCGTCCGCGATCGTCGAGCGCAGGTACGGTGCGAGTTCGCTCGCCCGCGCGCGTGTGCCGACGTCGGCGGCGCGTGCGATTGCTCGATCGGCATGCTGCTCGAGCCATTCCAGCTCGGCCTCGACGAGCTCGCGTCGCAGCGTCGCGGCGAACGAGGCGAGCGCGTCGCCGTCGAGTGGCGGCAGGCTCGCGAACTGCTCGCGGGCGCCGGCGACGCGCCCCGCGTCGAGCGCGATGCGGATGCGGAGCATCGCCGTCAGCTCGCTCGGCCGCCGGCCGACACGCGTGAGGATGTCGGTCGCCTCGGTCAACGTGCGCTCGGCCGCGTCGTCGCGGCCGAGTTCGACCTCGGCGTCGGCGAGCCGCTGCAGCGAGGTGCCGAGGAACGCGCCGTCCGGGTCGAAGCTGCGCGCGAGCGCGACCGCCGCCTCGGCGTCGGCGAGTGCCGATGCGGTATCACCGGCGCGTGCGGCGGCACGGCTCGCAGTGCCGAGCGCGTAGGTGCGCAGCTGCAGCGCCTCGACGCCAACGTCGCCGGTCGGTGCGGCGGCCTTCGCCTGTCGCGCGGCGTCCAGTGCCTCGCGCGGCCGGTCCGCGTTGAGCAGGACGGCGGCCATCGTCGTCTGCGCGCGCACGAGGTCGTAGTCATGCTCGTCCTTGAACGTGCGCGCCTGCTCGATCGCATGCACGAGTGACTCCCGCGCCGCGGCATGGCGCGACAGGTAGCTCTGCGCCTCGCCGAGCTGGCGCCAGTAGGTCGAGAGCATCGGGTTGCGCGCGCCGTCACCCGCGAGCGCGACGTCGACCGCGCGCTGCAGCGGCACGATCGCCTGCGCGACGCGCGCGCCGTAGCCGGCGACGAGCCCTTGCAGGTAAAGCGCCTGCGCGAGCGCGTCCGACGGCGGACCACGCTCGAGGATCGCCACGGCCGCCGCGGTTTCGCGCGCCGCGCTCGGCAGGTCGGTCGTGACATGGCTGCCCGCGCGCGTGACGAGCAGCTTCGCGCGCAGCTCCGAATCGTCGTCGCCGAGACGGTCGAGGATCGCACCTGCTTCCGATAGGGCGGCCTGTCCCTCATCGCCGTCGCTCGACACGTCGGCGAGCGCGATGAGGTCGGCGGCGAGCTCGCGCGAAGCGCCCCCGTACAGGCGCCGGCTCAATTCGACGGCCGCATGGCGCACCGGCACCTGCTCGGCCGACAGCGCGAACTCGCCGTACAGGTCACCGAACAGCCGCAGAAGCGCGAGCTTGTTCTGCGGCGCGTCGTCGAGTTCGCCCTGGATGCGCTCGACGCCGATGTCGAGGAGTTCGCGCGCGGTCGTCGCGCGCGCCTTCACCGGGTCGGCCTGGCGGCTGCTGCTGTGGCGGAACAGGTCCACCATGAACGCCTGCACCGCGGCGGAGCTGCGCGCTTCGGCGCGCGCCCTGTTCGCCTGCCAGGCGATGCCGCCCAGGGCGATCGCCATCGCCATGAAGACCGCGGCCGCGCTCGCGAAGCCGAGCCAATGGCGGCGTACGAAACGCCGCACGAGGTAACCGCTCGCGCCCGCGCGCGCGGCGACCGGTTCGTGCGCGAGATGGCGGCGCAGGTCGTCGGCGAGCGCGCGCGCGTCCGGGTATCGCGCCGCCGCGTCGCTGCGCAGCGCGCGCCGGACGATCGCGTCGAGATCGCCGCGCAGCGCGCGCGGCGCGACCCCGCCTTCGCCGCTCGCTCGGCTCGGCGCGGGCAACGGCTGGTCGGCGAGGCGGCGCAGCGCCGCGCTCATCGGCGCGCCCTCGGTGGGCCAGGGCAACGTGCCGGTCAGGAGTTCGAACAGGGTGACGCCGAGCGCATGGACGTCCGTGCTGGTACCGATGTGCCCGCCGGTGAGCTGCTCGGGCGCGGCGTATGCGGGCGACAGGTGCAGGGTCTGCGTGCTGTCGCGGCTGCACTCGGGGTCGAGCAGCCGGGCGATGCCGAAGTCGAGCAGCTTCGCGCGGCCGTCCGCGCCGACGAGGATGTTCGCGGGCTTGATGTCGCGATGCACGACCAGGCGCGTATGCGCATAGGCGACCGCATCGCACACCTGCACGAACAGCTCGAGGCGCTGGCGCAACGACAAGGCCTGGCGCCGCGCATACGCGGTCAGGTGCTCGCCCTCGACGTACTCGATGACCAGGTAGGCCGAACCGCGCGCGTCGACGTCGGCTTCGTAGAGGCGCGCGATGCCGGGGTGCTCGAGCGAGGCGAGGATGCCGCATTCGATCGCGAAGCGCGCGCGCGTCGCTTCGTCCGCGCCGCGCACGAGCTTGATCGCGGCGCGCTGCGCGAAGCCGCCGTCGTCACGTTCGGCCAGCCACACTTCGGCCGAGCCGCCGCTGCCGAGCTTGCGCACGAGGCGGTACGCGCCGACGCGACGCTCGGCGCCCTGCGGCGCCGGCACCGGCACGTCGGCGACGTCGCGCAGCGGCGTCCGATCGAGGAAGCCATCGCCGGACTCGGCCAAGCGCAGCAGGCGATCCACGCGCTGGCGGTACGCGGCGTCGGTGCCGCACGCCTGGGCGAGCAAGGCGGCGCGCTGATCCGGCGCGCATGCGAGCGCGCGCGCGAGCAGCGCTTCGATCGCTTCGAGTTTGCGGCTGGTCGGATCCACGCCTGCAGGTTCCCGGGTTCCGCATCGTGCACGACCGAGTATCGCACCGGCCTCGGGTGGCCGCGTCGCACGCGGGGCGGCGCTTTCCTTTCCTTCTACGCTCCGGTACGCCGAACTCCGCCATCACGTGGGCCTTGGTGACCTGGCGGAACGTTTCGCTCCTCGGCGCTCCATGTGGTAGCCGCGCAAGGCTTCTTCCGCCGTGGCGCGGCGCTGTCGCGAGGTTCCGCTCGCCTCGGCGGCGAGCGGGTGACTTCTCTTTGCTCGCCCAAAGAGAAGTCACCAAGAGAAAGGGCACCCCGCGTCGCCGCCCGCGAGGCTTCGCCGCGTGGGTCCGCGGTCGTCGCCCCCTTCGGGCCCTTTCGGCCGCCGCCCGCCGGCGCCGAGGGGACTCCGGTGGAGCAAAGCAGAAGCGGCAAAGTGCAGGAAGCGGAAGCAGAAGCTCCCTCGTCGTCGTCCCGGCGAAACCCGGGACCCAGCGTCTTCGCCACGCACAGGAGCTGGATTCCGGCTTTCGCCGGAATGACCACCACCTTGAAGCCAAGGGAGTCTTGCGCCGATGTCGGTATCCGGCTCCGAGCGCAATGTCCCGCGCGGTGGGCCGAGGCCCCGAGGCCTAACTTAGGCATGGGTGGAGATCGAAAAAAACCTTCCCCGTTGCCGGGGAAGGTTTGCCACGAGGCGGTCGCGCGGTCGGGGAGGAAGAGAGGGTGAGCGCGTGAGCCGCCTTTCCCGAGCAGGAGGGCTACTTCGATATGTCGACGTCCTTGGTTTCGCGCAGGAAGAACGTGCCGATCACGAAGGTCATCGCCGCGATGATCACCGGGTACCAGAGGCCCGAGTAGATGTCGCCGGTCGCCGCGACGATCGCGAAGGCGGTGGTCGGCAGGAAGCCGCCGAACCAGCCGTTGCCGATGTGGTAGGGCAGGCTCATGGAGGTGTAGCGGATGCGCGTCGGGAACAGCTCGACCAGCCATGCGGCGATCGGGCCGTACACCATCGTCACGTAGATCACGAGGATCGTGAGGATGAAGAGCAGCATGCCGTGGTTGATCTGCGCCGGATCGGCCTTGGCCGGATAGCCGGCCGAGGTGAGCGCATTCTTGAGGTCGGCGTTGAACGTGTCCGCCTGCGCCTTGAACGCGGCCGCGTCCATGCCGGTGCCGTTGAACGACTGGATCGTCGTCGCGCCCACCTTCACGCTCGCGCCGTCCACCCCCGGCGTTTCCTGGTTCGAATACGGCACGCCACCCTTCGCGAGCGCGCACTTGATGATGTCGCAGGCGCTGGTGAAGGTCTTCTTGCCGATCGGGTCGAACTGGAAGCTGCACTTGGCCGGGTCGGCGACGACGACGACCGGGCTCGTCGCCGCGGCATGTTCGATCGCCGGATTGCCGTAGTGGGTGAGCGCCTTGAAGAGCGGGAAGTAGGTCAGCACCGCGAGCAGGCAGCCGAGCATGATGATCGGCTTGCGGCCGATGCGGTCGGACAGCGCGCCGAACACGACGAAGAACGGCGTGGCGATGAGCAGTGCGCCGGCGATCAGCAGGTTCGCGGTGACCGCCTCGATCTTCAGCACCTGGGTCAGGTAGAACAGCGCGTAGAACTGGCCGCAGTACCACACGACCGCCTGGCCCGCGGTCGCGCCGAGCAGCGCGAGCAGCACGACCTTGCCGTTGTCCCAGCGCGCGAACGATTCGGTCAGCGGCGCCTTCGAATGGCGCCCTTCGGCCTTCATCTGCTGGAACAGCGGCGACTCGTTGAGCTGCAGGCGGATGTAGACCGAAATCGCGAGCAGCAGCGCCGAGATGACGAACGGGATGCGCCAGCCCCAGGTGTCGAAGTCAGCGCCGAGTATCTTGCGGCAGGCGAGGATCACGATCAGCGAGAGGAACAGGCCGAACGTGGCGGTGATCTGGATGAAGCTCGTGTAGAACCCGCGCTTGCCCGGAGGAGCGTGTTCGGCGACATACGTCGCCGCGCCGCCGTACTCGCCGCCGAGCGCGAGGCCCTGCAGCAGGCGCAGCGCGATCAGCAGGATCGGTGCGGCGACGCCGATCGAGGCGTATGTCGGCAGCACGCCGACGAGGAACGTCGACAGGCCCATGATGACGATCGTGATGAGGAACGTGTACTTGCGCCCGATCATGTCGCCCAGGCGGCCGAACAGGATCGCGCCGAATGGACGCACCGCGAAGCCCGCCGCGAACGCGAGCAGCGCGAAGATGAAGCCGCTGGTCGGGTTCAGGCCCGAGAAGAACTGCTTGGCGATGATCGCGGCGAGCGATCCGTACAGGTAGAAGTCGTACCACTCGAATACCGTGCCTACACTCGACGCGATGATGACGCGCTTGTGGCCGGTGGTGAGCGGAGCGGACGACGATGGGGAAGTGGTCGCTACGGTTGCCATGGTATGGGTCGCCCCCAGGGTTGATGACGGCTGTCGCCGGCGAGGTGGGTGATCGGTGCTGCGTCGCGCGGATGCGCGCAGCCAAGGGTCCCGCGCGCACGGCGCGGGACCGCGTGCGATCAGAACGTGTACATCGCGCTCACGGCGATCTGGTTGCCGCTGGTTTCCTTGGTCGTATCGGCCGACACCGACTTCAGCGTGTCGTGCAGGAACTCGATTCCGAGCTGGTACGGACCACTGGCGTAATGCAGGTTCAGCGCGGTCTGCCGGTTGCGCAGCAGGCCACTCGCGCCGTTGCCAGCCCAGGCGAGCACGTCGCCCGAATCGGGTTTGGCGGACGCGAAGAACGCGTTCATGCTCCAGTTCTTCGTGAAGCTGTAGCCGACCTGGAAGAAGCCGCCGGTTTCCTGGATGTCGCCGAACTGGGACATCGCGCCGAAGATCGGGCCGAGGCCCTTGCCGGTGTAGACGAGGCCCTTGAGGTTCCACGGCCCCGGCTTCCACGAACCGCCGATCTCGATCCCGGTGCTCTTGAGGCCCGACTTGACCGGCGTCGCCGCGCTGCCGTCGACGCCCTTGAGGTCGATGTCGGCGTAGTGCGCGGCTGCATAGGCGAGCCAGTTGGAACCTTCGGCACGGATGCGCGCCTCGATCTGCGGGCGGAAGTCCGCATTGCCTGCGGTCAGGTGGTTGACCGCGGTACCCTGGTTGTTCCAGCTGCCTTCGAAGGCGCCGACGTCGAGGCGCCACTTGGTGCCTTCGGCGCCATGGTTGAGGTCCTGCATCATGACCACGCCCGGATAGCGCCAGCCGATCACGCCGGTGCCGTAGCCGAGCGGGAAGGCGAGGTGCGACAGCGAGGTCGGGATGTTGTCGATCGGGAACATGAGGTCCCACTGCTGGCCGACGCGCACCTTGGTGCCCGAGTCGGCGCGCGCGATGTCGAGATAGGCCGGGCGCAGGCGCGGTGTCGGCTGCGCGAGGCTGTAGGCGCCGGTGCCGTTGTAGCCACCGAAGAAGTCCCTCTCGATGCGACCGCCGCCGGTCCAGTCGTCGTTGAGGCGCGCGCCGGTGATGTCGAGCCAGAAGCGCGTATTGCGGATGTCGACGCCGCTCAGCGTGCCCTTCGAGCCGACCACGGGGAATTCCGCGTTCTGGCCGTTGCCGTAGGTGAAGGACTTGTTCTGGCTGAACGCGGTCGCATTGACGAAGCCGTGGAACGCGACGCTCATGCCGGGCGCGGTCGTGAATGCGGGCGTTTCCTTCTTCGCCTCCGGCGGTGGCGGCGGAGGCGGTGCCTGCACCACCACCGGCGGCGCCTCGCGCTGCGCCTTGATCTGGTCCATCAGCAACTGGACCTGGTGTTCGAGTTCGCTGACGCGCTGCTCGAGTGCGTCCTCGCGCTTGGAACCTGCGATCGCGATCGCCGGCAAGGCGAGCGTGCAGGCGAGCGCGAGCGCACTCATGCGCAGGCCGCGACGTAGCTGTGCATGCATGGTGACCGACCCCTCTTGTGGTGAACCGCAACGGTTCGACATCTCCCCATGGCGTGCGCCGAGCGCATCGCCAGCCCCGGGTGCGAATCGGCACCAGGCTGTCCGAGCTTGCGCGCGGCCGCGGCGCCGTCTCAATTCGCCAAAGGTCGCAACTCGACTAAAGTCGCAGGCGCAGCGCCGGCCCGCGCGGCGCGGGCTACCATGGCGCCACGCAAAGACGCTTTCCGGAGGGACTTCGATGGCCAGCCTGCACCCCGTTTCCGCCGATTTCGCCGCGCGATCGCGCATCGACAAGGCGGCATACGAACGCGATTACGCCGAGTCGGTGCGCGACCCGGCCGCGTTCTGGGATCGCGTCGGCCGTCGTCTCGACTGGATCAAGCCGTACACCGAGGTCAAGGACGTCTCGTTCGACGCACGCGACCTGCACATCCGCTGGTATGCCGATGGCCAGCTCAACTTGGCGGCCAATTGCCTCGATCGCCACCTCGCCACGCGCGGTGACAAGACCGCGATCATCTGGGAAGGCGACGACCCCTCGCAGTCGCGCCGCATCAGCTACCGCGAACTGCACGCGGAGGTCTGCAAGGCGGCGAACCTGCTCACCCATCTCGGCGTCGGCAAGGGTGATCGCGTCGCGATCTACCTGCCGATGATCCCGGAGGCGGCGGTCGCGATGCTCGCTTGCGCGCGCATCGGCGCGGTGCACACGGTCGTGTTCGGCGGCTTCTCGCCCGACTCGCTCGCCGGACGCATCGCCGACTCCGGCTGCAAGATCGTCATCACCGCCGACGAGGGCATGCGCGGTGGCAAGAAGGTGCCGCTCAAGATCAATGTCGACGAGGCGCTGCAGCGGCCGGGCACCAACAGCGTCGAGACCGTGCTCGTCGTGCGCCATACCGGCGGCGCGGTCGCGATGCAGCCGCCGCGCGACCGCTGGTGGCATGCGTTGATGGAAGGCCAGCCGGCGGCCCACGAGGCGGCCGCGATGAACGCGGAAGACCCGCTGTTCATCCTCTATACCTCCGGCAGCACCGGCAAGCCGAAGGGCGTGCTGCACACGACCGGCGGCTACCTCGTCTATGTGAGCTACACGCACGAATGCGTGTTCGACCTGCGGGAGGACGACGTCTACTGGTGCACCGCCGACGTCGGCTGGGTCACCGGCCACAGCTACCTCGTGTATGGCCCGCTCGCCAACGGCGCGACCACGGTGATGTTCGAGGGCGTGCCGAACTGGCCCGACACGAGCCGTTTCTGGCAGGTCGTCGACAAGCACGAGGTGACGTTGTTCTACACCGCGCCGACCGCGATCCGCGCGCTCATGCGCGAAGGCGAGGCGCCGGTGAAGAAGACCTCGCGCGCGAGCCTGCGCCTGCTCGGCACGGTGGGCGAGCCGATCAATCCCGAAGCCTGGGAGTGGTACTGGCGCGTCGTGGGCGACGGCCGCTGCCCGGTGGTCGACACCTGGTGGCAGACCGAGACGGGCGGCATCCTGATCACGCCGCTCGCGGGCGCGATCGACCAGAAACCAGGGTCGGCGACCAAGCCGTTCTTCGGCGTGAAGCCGGCGATCGTCGACGCCAACGGCACGATCCTCGAGGGCGCCACCGAGGGCAACCTCGTCATCACCGATTCATGGCCGGGGCAGATGCGCACCGTCTACGGCGACCACCAGCGCTTCATCGACACCTACTTCCGCACCTATCCCGGCATGTATTTCACCGGCGACGGCGCGCGGCGCGACGAGGACGGCTACTACTGGATCACCGGTCGCGTCGACGACGTCATCAACGTGTCCGGCCATCGCCTCGGCACCGCCGAAGTCGAGAGCGCGCTGGTCGCGCACCCGAAGGTCGCCGAGGCCGCGGTGGTCGGCTACCCGCACGACATCAAGGGGCAGGGCATCTACGCCTACGTCACCCTGAAGAGCGGCGAGCCGGCGACCGACGAGCTGCGCAAGGAACTCGTCGCCTGGGTGAGAAAGGAAATCGGCCCGATCGCGACGCCGGACCAGTTGCAATGGGCGCCCGGCCTGCCGAAGACGCGCTCGGGCAAGATCATGCGCCGGATCCTGCGCAAGATCGCCGAGAACGCGCCCGATCAGCTCGGCGACACCTCGACGCTGGCCGATCCGTCGGTGGTGAAGAATCTGGTGGATGAGCGGTTGGTGAAGTGAAAGCCGGGAATGGTGATTCGTGATTGGTGATTCGCAAATGCACGCGACATATCGCGATCGCCGGTTCGCAGGCACCACGAATTCCCAGCCACGAATCACCAATCACCAAACACCAATCACCATATGCGCGAAGTCCTGATCGCCGACGACCATCCGCTGTTCCGCGACGCGCTCAAGCGCGCGGTGCAGACCGAGTGGCCGAATGCGTTGTTGCACGAGGCCGACAGCGTGCCGGCGCTGCAGGCGCTCATCGACGCGCATCCGGACGCGGAGCTGCTGCTGCTCGACCTGCACATGCCCGGTGCGAGCGGCTTCTCCGCGCTCGTGCACGTGCGCAGCCAGTATCCGGGCCTGCCGATCGTCGTCGTCTCCGCGCATGAGGAGAGTGCGGTGATCACCCGCGCGGTTGCGCACGGTGCCTCGGGGTACATCCCGAAATCCGCCTCGATCGGCACGATCGTCGACGCGGTGCGCGGCGTGCTCGCCGGCGAGGTGTGGCTGCCCGAGTCGCTGGTCGGCACCGGCGCCGCGCTCGCGCCGGCCGAAGCGGACGCCGCCGCCCGCATCGCCGAACTCACGCCGCAGCAGTTTCGCGTGCTCGCGATGATCGCCGAGGGCCTGCTCAACAAGCAGATCGCCTACGACCTCGGCGTCTCCGAAGCGACCGTGAAGGCGCACATGACCGCGATCATGCGCAAGCTCGGCGTCGGCAACCGCACCCAGGTCGCGCTCCTCGCCAACCACCTCGCTGTCGACGACGAGTCATTGTCCTGAAGCGGACGGCAAGCCAAAGCCAGACCTGAAACACGAAGGACACGA
>NZ_JBQCFP010000199.1:0-23078 GCF_051958935.1 Dokdonella sp.
CTGAGCCTGTCCCGATCGTCATGGAAACCTGGTCCTCGCGATTGCGCCTGGCCGTCCGGGGACGCGGAAGCAGTCCCGACCCGCGGCCCCCGCTTCAGCCCCGGAAAGGTGACGCAGTTCACATTTTATCGCCAGGACGCCAATCTAAGCGAGGCATGCCCCTGCGCGCCAGTGGGCCGGCCGGCGCGGGCGCCAGCAGGTAGAATCCATCGCCCGTTCGGGGGAACGGGGTCCGCGCCGGCGGCGCGACACCGTGCGGGCGGATCGTTCGGGGGCAGCGTGCTCGACAAGGCCGATTTCTTCACGCTCTACCAGCAGCTGGGGCTCAAGCCCGGCTGCACGTTCGATGAGCTCAAGGCCGCCTACCGGCGCCGCGTCGCCGAACTCCATCCCGATCGCCGCGGTACGGACGCCGATCCGGCCGATGCGGTGCGCCTGCAGGAACTCACCGCCGCCTACAATGCCGCGAGCACGTTCCACCGCCGCTACGGGCGCCTCCCCGGCGGCGTGCATGCGGCGCCGCGTGCGCCGATGCCACGCGCCGCGCAAGCGGCCGCGGTGGCGCCGGCCGCGCCCGTCGGCGGCCGCTCGCGTCGCTGGCTGTGGCTCGCGCTCGGCGGCGGCCTGCTGTGGCTGGCATGGAACGGCGGCCTGTTCGACCGCGGCGACGAGGTGGCCGGCGACGCTGCGCCTGCACGGCCGGTCGCGACGACCCAGGGCGCACCCGCGGGCGCGTCGATCGGCCTCATCGGCATCGGCACCGAGGCGGCCACGGTGCGCGCGCTCGAAGGCCGGCCGGTCATGGAAAACCCGCAGCGCTGGGACTACGGACCCTCGTGGGTCGCTTTCAACGACGGCAAGGTCAGCGACTGGTACAGCTCCAAGCTGCGCCCGCTCAAGGTCGCGAGCGCGCACCCGCCGGCAGCGGAGCCCGCCGCGCGCTGAGGGTCAGCGCGCGCCGCGGCCGAACAGCACGACTTCGACCGTCTGCACGAGGATCGTGAGGTCGAACAGGAGGTCGTGGTTCTTCACGTAGAAGAGATCGTACTTGAGCTTCTCGACCGCATCGTCGACCGAGGCGCCGTACGGATAGCGCAACTGCGCCCAGCCGGCGAGGCCCGGTTTCACGCAGTGGCGCAGGTTGTAGTAGCGGATCTGCCGGGCGAGGTCGGCGACGATCGACGGGCGTTCCGGCCGCGGCCCGATCACGCTCATGTCGCCGCGCAGGATGTTCCACAGCTGCGGCAGCTCGTCCAGGCGCGTGCGGCGGATGAAGCGCCCGACGCGGGTGACGCGATCGTCGTCGGCCTTGGCCCAGCGCGCCACGCCGTCGCGCTCGGCATCGGTGCGCATGCTGCGGAACTTCGCCAGCGCGAACACGCGCCCGTGTTCGCCGACGCGCTCCTGCCGGTACAGGATCGGCTGGCCTGCGCCGGATTCGAGCCGGATCGCGAGCGCCACGAGCAGCATGAACGGCCATGCGAACACGAGCACGAGCAGCGCGATCGACACGTCGAACACGCGTTTGATCGCGTGGCGCAGCGGCGAATTGTCGAAGCCCTGCGAGAACACCAGCCAGGACGGATCGACGAGCGTCAGCTTGACGATGCCGAGCTCGCGCTCGAAGAACGAAGCGAGGTTGCTCACCGCGATGCCGGCCTGCTTGCAGTCGAGCAGTTCGTCCATCGGCAGGCCGCCGCGGCGGTCGTCCGGGCCGACGACGACCTCGTTGACCTGCAGCGATTCGGCGAACGCGCGCAGGCCGCCCTCGACCACGAGCAGCCGCTCCTCCGGCACGCACACCGCTTCTTCGCCCATGCGCACGAAGCCGAGGATGATGAAGCCGCGCCGGTCGGTGCGGCGGCGCATCCGCTGCGGGATCGTCGCCGCGTTGGTGCCGGCGCCGAGCACGAGCACGCGCCGCTTCAGCGATTCGATGTCGACGAGGCGCGCGATCAGCACGCGCCAGCCCTGTACCGCGGCGAAGCCGAGCACGATCGCGATGGCGAATACGCCGCGGCCGATCGCCGCCGCCGGGAACAGGTAGTAAATCGTGATGAGGCCGACCACGCCGAGCACGAAGCCGACGAGCTGGCGCGCGAACAGGCCGAACCAGCTCTCGCGCAGGTGCTGCTGGTACAGGCCGAGCGCGGACATGCCGAGCACGAGCGTGACCGCGAACAGCAGCGCGCGCAGCCACAGGTTCTCGGAAAAACCCGCCAGCGCCGGGGCGTCGGCGAAATAGCGCAGGTGGGCCGCGACCATCACGCCGAGCGTGAGCGACGCGAGTTCGAGCAGCACCAGCAGGGTGAGCCAGCGTATCGACTGTCGCCGCAGCGCCCGCAACATCCGCTCGTCTCCGTCCGGGGAACCCGCTCGTCGGCCTCGCACGGCGCTGGCCTGGCGGCGAAGCGCGCACCGGCAGGCGGCATGCCATTGCCGCGCCATGCTTCCGCCATGCCCCCGCCACGACGGGTCGGTTTATCATCTTGGCAGCGCGGGACGGCGCCGGCAAGGCGGACCCGCGACCCCGAACCCATCCGAGGAACGCCCGCATGTGTGGAATCGTCGCCGCGACCGCGGCCCGCGACGTGGTGCCGGTGCTCATCGCCGGACTCAAGGCGCTCGAGTACCGCGGCTACGACTCGGCCGGCATTTCCGTGCTCGAGGACGGCCGCCTCGCGCGCGTGCGCGCGGTCGGCAAGGTGCGCGAACTCGAATCGCTCTACCAGGCCGCGCCGGTCGCTGGCGTCACCGGCATCGCGCACACGCGCTGGGCGACCCACGGCGCGCCGAGCACGAGCAACGCGCACCCGCACGTGTCGAGCGAGCGCGTCGCGGTCGTGCACAACGGCATCATCGAGAACCACGCGCAGTTGCGCGATGAGCTCAAGGCGAAGGGCTATCGCTTCGAGTCGCAGACCGACACCGAGGTGATCGCGCACCTGGTCGAGGACGGGATCGCCGCCGGCGCTTCCTTGCGCGAGGCGGTCATCGCCGCGACGCGGCGCCTGCACGGCGCGTACGCGATCGCCGTGATGAACCGCGACACGCCCGACCGCATCGTCGGCGCGCGCCGCGGCAGCCCGCTCGTCGCCGGCCTCGGCGACGGCGAGTTCTTCCTCGGCTCCGACGTGCAGGCGCTGATCAAGCAGACCAACCGCTTCAAGTTCCTCGAGGAAGGCGACGTCGCCGAGATCAGCCGCGACGGCTGCACGATCTACGATGCCGACGGCGCCCCGGTCGAGCGCGCCGAGCGCAAGAGCGAGCTGTCCGCCGACGCGGTCGAGCGCGGCGAATACCGCCACTACATGCTCAAGGAAATCTTCGAACAGCCGCGCGCGATCGCCGACACGCTCGAGGGCCGCATCGCCGAAGGCCGCGTGCTGCCGAACATCTTCGGCGTCGACGCCGACCAGTTGCTGCAGCGCGTGCGCCACGTGCAGATCGTCGCCTGCGGCACGAGCTACCATGCCGGCCTCGTCGCGCGTTACTGGCTGGAAGGAATGGTCGGCCTGCCGTGCAGCGTCGAGGTCGCGAGCGAGTACCGCTACCGCCGCGCGGTCGTGCCCGAGGGCACGCTGTTCCTCGCGGTGTCGCAGTCGAGCGAGACCGCCGACACGCTCGCCGCGCTGCGCGACGGCCGCAACCGCGGCTATCTCGGCTCGCTCGCGATCTGCAACGTGCCGGAGTCGAGCCTCGTGCGCGAGTCCGACCTCGTGCTGATGACGCGCGCGGGCCCGGAAATCGGTGTCGCCTCGACCAAGGCGTTCACGACGCAGCTCGCAGCGCTCGCCCTGCTCGCGATCGAGCTCGCGCGCATCAACGGCATGGCCGCGGACAAGTACGCCAAGCTCGTCGCCGAGCTTGCGACGCTGCCGCGCGTGGTCGCCGAGGTACTCGCACTCGAGCCGGAGATCGCCAGGCTCGCCGAGCGCTTCGTGCCCAAGCACCATGCCCTCTTCCTCGGCCGCGGCGTGCACTATCCGGTCGCGCTCGAAGGCGCGCTCAAGCTCAAGGAAATCTCCTACATCCACGCCGAGGCGTATCCCGCCGGCGAGCTCAAGCACGGCCCGCTCGCGCTCGTCGACGAGGACATGCCGGTCATCGCAGTCGCGCCGAACAACCAGCTGCTCGAGAAGCTGAAATCCAACCTCGAGGAAGTGCGCGCGCGCGGCGGCGAGCTGTTCGTGTTCGCCGACACCGACGCACCGGTGCAGCAGGACGGCGAGCGCGGCGCCGTGCTCAAGATCGCCTCCGGCGGCAACCTCATCGCGCCCGCGGTGTTCACGGTGCCGCTGCAGCTCCTCGCCTACCACGTCGCGGTGCTGCGCGGCACGGACGTCGACCAGCCGCGCAACCTCGCCAAGTCGGTCACGGTCGAGTAACGGCGGCGCGCCGCGAACCAGCGGCGCGCGCGTCGACCGCGTGGTGGCGACGCACTACACTGCGCGCCGCACGATCGGGAGGCCTCATGCGCATCTGCGTCTATTGCGCGTCCAGCGAACACGTCGACCGCCGCTATCACGATGCCGCGGCGGCGCTCGGCCGCGCGATCGCCGAGGCGGGCAGCACGCTCGTCTACGGCGGCGGCGCGGTCGGGCTCATGGGTTCGCTCGCGAACGGCGCGCTCGCCGCCGGTGGCGACGTGATCGGCATCATTCCGCGCTTCATGACCGAGGTCGAATGGCAGCATCCGGGCCTCGCCAACCTCGAGGTCGTCGAGGACATGCGCGAGCGCAAGCACCGCCTGCTGACCGGTTCGGATGCGGTGGTCGCGTTGCCCGGCGGCTGCGGCACGCTCGAGGAACTGTTCGAAGCGATGACGCTCAAGCGGCTCGCGCTGTATCTCAAGCCGATTGTGCTGCTCGACGTCGACGGGTTCTATGCGCCGCTCGAGCGCTTCCTCGAACGGACCATCGAGCAGCGTTTCATGAACCCGCAGCACCGCGCGCTGTGGACCAGCGTCGCGCGCGTCGAGGACGTGCTGCCGACGATCCGCGCGACGCCGGATTGGGACGCGAACGCGCGCGACTACGCGGCGGTTCGGTAGGGCGGCCCGCCGCCCGGAAGCGTGATATCGACGCGTGCGGCGGGACTCGCGCTTCGCGCTCGACCCGCCCTACTCGAAGCGGCTGAGCTCGCGGTCGCTGTCGCCGCCGGTCGAACGATCCGCGTCGTCCGGGTCGTCGAACAGGCTCGCGGCGGTGGCTTCGCCGCCCTCGTCGGAGGCACGTGGCGCAGCGCCTGGTTCGCTCGCCGCCTTCTGCTTTTCCCAGCGCGTCTTGATCGGATTGGCCGACTCCGCCGCGTCGAGCGCGAGCAGCAGTTCCTGCTTCTGCTCCTCGGGGAGGTCGGCCCAATGGCAGTCGGCGAGCGCGCCGGCCATCGAGTAGAGCAGGTTGAGGCTCGGCCGGAAGCCGGCGCGCTTTACCTTGAGGAAGGTTTCGACCGGACCGATGCGCGCGAGATCCTCGGTGGTGCGCACGCCGACCTGGCGCAGCCATGCCGCCGACTTCGGACCGACGTTGCGGATCTTCACATCGCGCGCGCTCATGCGGGTGCTCCTGGAATCGGGTTGTTCAACGCAAAGAATCGACGAACACCGCGCACAGCGCCTGCATGCCCGCGCGGTCCTCGTCGTCGAAGCGCGCGAGATCGGGACTGTCGACGTCCCAGACGCCGATGAGCGCGCCGTTCGCATCCACGAGCGGCACGACGATCTCCGAACGCGACGCACCATCGCACGCGATGTGGCCCGGGAACGCATCGACGTCGCGCACGACCTGCGTCTCGCGCGTCGCCGCCGCGGTACCGCAAACGCCCTTGCCGAGCGCGATGCGCACGCACGCGGGCTTGCCCTGGAACGGACCCACGACGAGTTCGTTTCCGTCGAAGAAGTAGAAACCGCACCAGTTGATGCGCGGCAATGCATGCCAGGCGAGGGCGGCGAAATTCGCGGCGTTGGCGACGCGGTCACGCTCCCCGTGCAGCAGGCCGCGCGCCTGCTGGGTCAGCTCGGCGTAGAATCCCGCCTTGTCGGCGGCTTCGATCGGTGCAGCAGCGAACATGCGCGTCGTCGAGGATCGGAAAGCCGTATTGTATCGCGCCGTGCCGTCCGGGTGACGCATACTCGCGCGACCGTCCCGCCCGCACGTTCCAGATGACCCATCCGCACGGCCACGACCCTGTTCGCAGCCTGTTCGTGACCGGCACCGACACCGGCATCGGCAAGACCCGCGCGAGCGTCGCCCTGCTGCATGCGCTGCGCGCTCGCGGGCTACACGCGAGCGGCATGAAACCCGTCGCGAGCGGATGCGAGGCGGCGCGCGAGGGGCTGCGCAACGAGGATGCGCTCGCGCTCATCGCCGCGAGCGACCCGGCGCCGGACTACGCACGCTGCAATCCGTTCGCGTTCGAACCGCCGATCGCGCCGCACATCGCGGCACGCGCCGCCGGACGCGAGATCGTCCTCGCGCCGATCCGCGCGGCGGCGGACGCGCTGCGTGCGCGTTGCGATCGCCTCGTCGTCGAAGGCGTCGGCGGCTGGATGGCACCGCTGTCGGACCAGCTGATGCAGGCCGATCTCGTCCGCGCGCTCGAACTCGACGTCGTGCTCGTCGTCGGGCTGCGCCTGGGTTGCCTCAACCATGCGCTGCTGAGCGCGCGCGCGATCGGCGCCGACGGCTGCCGCCTGGCCGGCTGGATCGCCAACCGCATCGACCCCGCGATGGCCGTCGCGGACGACAACATCGCGACGCTGCGCGCGCGCATCGAGGCGCCGCTGCTCGGCGTGCTCGAACACGGCGGGCCGGTGTCCGATGCCCGACTCGATATCCATGCCCTCTGAGACGGCCGCGCCGATGGCCGCGCGCGTGCCGGCGTCGCTGCCCTGGCTGCTCGCCGCGTGCGGCTTCGCGCTCGACCTCGTGCTCGGCTGGCCGGGACAGATGTCGTTCGATCCCGCCTACGCCTGGTGGCAGGCGCGCGGCGGCGAGATGACCGACGTCGTGCCGCCGGGGTTCACGCTGGCGTGGCGCACGACGCTCGCGCTGGTCGACGGACCGCAGGCGATGTTCGTGCTGCAGCTGGCGATGTTCTGGTCCGGTCTCGCCCTGCTCGCGGGCACATGCGCGCGTTCGCGCGCCGCCGCCGTAGCCGCGCTCGCGTTGCCCGCGCTCGCTCCGCTCGTGCTGCTCTGGCGCATGCACGTGTGGACCGACGTCGCGCTGGCCTGCGCGCTCACCTGCGCGTGCGGCCTCCTCGCCGCCGCGCAGGTTCGCCACTGCCGCGTGCTCGCCGCATGCGCATTGCCGCTGCTGCTCTACGCCGGCGCGATGCGCCACAACGCGCCGTTCGCGCTGCTGCCGTTCGCGGCCTGGTGCGCCTGGCTCATCGTGGGTGCGCGCGGCGCGCGCCTCGTCGCCTGCGCGCTGCTCGTGCTCGCCGCGTCGTTCGGCACGAACCGGCTGCTCGCGAGCGCAACGGCGCGACACGTTCCGCTGTGGCCATCCGCGGCACAGTACGACCTCGCGGCACTCTCGATCGCGACCGGCCGACTGCGACTGCCGCCGTTCATGGTCGGTGCCGGCCTCGACGTCGACGAACTCGCGGCCGCGTTCCGCATCTGGAGCCCGCTGCCGATGCTGACCGGGACGCCGCACGGCCTGCGTTCGCCGTTCGAGCCACCGCTGTCGGCCGAGGAACTCGACGCGGTGCGCACCGCATGGATCGATGCGATCCGCGCCCATCCACGCGCCTGGCTCGCGCACCGCGCGCGCGTCGCGGCCGCACTGTTCGGCACGCATCCAGCGGATTGGCCGATCGACCTCGTTTACGCCGACGGCGAGTACGCCTACCGCGACAATCCGCCGGTCGCCGCGAACGACGGCGCGCTGCATCGCGTGCTGGTCCACTGGATCACCGCGCGCATCGCGACGGCGTGGTGCGCAGCGTGGCCGTATCTCGCGCTCGGCCTGCTCGTGCTGCCGCTCGCCTGGCGAAGGCGCGACGCGCACGGCCGCATCGCGCTCGTCCTGCTCGCGAGCGCGTGGTGCTACGCCGCTCCGCTGCTGGTGCTGGCGAGTTCGGCGGAGACACGCTATCTCGCCTGGCCGTGCGTCGCGTCGCTGCTGGCGGTGGCCACGGCGATCGCGGGCATGCGGCCCGCCGGCGGATCGGCGCGAGCCCGTCCGGCCATGCTGCTAGACTCGGCGCAAGCAACGATGAGGGATCTGACATGACCGTTCAGCGCTACCTGTTCTCGATCGACGACCTGCCCAAGGCCCGCGGCGAATCGCACGAGCTGTCGTTCCAGGGCGGATCGGCGGAGAGCTTCGCCGCACTGCTGCAGCAAGCGCTGCGCGAGCCGTCGCTGTGGCAGCGCTGGAAATCGATGCAGCCCGATCCCGACGCGGTCGACCCCGCGCTCGGCGCGAACGACCCGGCAGCGACGGTCGAGGCGCACCAGTCCGACGTGCACGTCAGCGTCGACGTGCGCAGTTCGCTGCCGCACGCGGTGATCAAGCACCGCATGACCCTGCTGATCGGCAAGCACTGGACCCTGCGCGACGTCAGCGCGGCCTGAGGCGCGAAGCGACCCAGTCACGATCGACCGGAGCATCGGAGCGCGAGATGCGCCTGCGCGCGGACGCAGGCGCAGGCGGACCCGTGTGCCGGCGTGGCCTGCGTGCGCAGCCGCTGGTGCGCGACACGCTGCGCGCCGACCTCTGCCGCTGAACGGCTGCGCTCAATAGGCGAACTCGCGGAACACGCGGTCGATGTCGCCTTGCCACTCGCCGTGGAACAGCTCGAGCTTGCGCTCGGCCGGCGTCTGGCCGGCATCGACGATCTGCGCGAGGATGTCGAGGAACATCGACTCGTCGGCACCGTGGCGATTGGTGCGTGCGCGCCGCGCGAGGCCCTGCGCGGAAATCTTCAGCGCTTCGGCAGCGAGTTCGCGCACCGTGGCGCGCGTGCGGCCGAGGCGCGCGGGGAGCTTGAGCGCATGTCGCGGCACGCCGTCGCGCAGCGCATGGCGTTCCTCGCGCGTGAAGTCCCTGACCAGATCCCACGCCGCATCGAGCGCACCCTGGTCGTACAGCAGGCCGACCCAGAACGCGGGCAGCGCACACAGGCGGTTCCATGGGCCGCCGTCGGCGCCGCGCATCTCGAGGTACTTCTTGAGGCGCACTTCGGGGAACGCGGTGGTCGTGTGGTCGGCCCAGTCTCGCAGGGTCGCGCGCGCGCCGGGCAGGTCGTCGAGTTCGCCGGCGAGGAACTTGCGAAAGCTCCTGCCGGCGAGATCGACGTACTGCTTCGTGCCGTCGGGGCCGTCGCGGTAGCTGAAGTACATCGGCACGTCGAGCAGGTAGTCGACGTAGCGTTCGTAGCCGAAACCGTCCTCGAACACGAAGTCGAGCATGCCGGTGCGGTCGGGATCGGTGTCGGTCCAGATATGCGAGCGGTAGCTCAGGTAGCCGTTCGGCTTGCCTTCGGTGAACGGCGAGTCGGCGAACAGCGCGGTCGCGACGGGCTGCAGCGCGAGCGCGACGCGGAACTTCTTCACCATGTCCGCTTCGCTCGAATAATCGAGATTGACCTGCACCGTGCAGGTGCGCGTCATCATGTCGAGGCCGAGCGATCCCACCTTGGGCATGTACTCGCGCATGATCTTGTAGCGGCCCTTCGGCATCCACGGCATCTCGTCGCGACGCCATTTCGGCTGGAATCCCATGC
This sequence comes from Dokdonella sp., assembly GCF_051958935.1. Lineage (GTDB taxonomy): Bacteria > Pseudomonadota > Gammaproteobacteria > Xanthomonadales > Rhodanobacteraceae > Dokdonella_A. The sequence goes on from NZ_JBQCFP010000199.1 coordinate 9,739, forward strand.
CGAGGAAGCCGATGCGCAGGTCGTCGGCGACCGCCTTCACTTCCTGCAGGTGGCAGGCGACCTCGCAGCAGGTGTCGTGGATCGTCTCGAGCGGCGCGCCGGAGAGCTCGAGCTGGCCCGCGGGTTCGAGCGTGACCGAGGCGTCGTCTCGCAGCAGCGCGATCAGCTGGCCGTTCTCCTCGACGCGCTGCCAGCCGAAACGCGTCATGCCTTCCAGCAGCACGCCGATGCCGCGCTCGCCTTCGAAGGTCGGCGGGCGCAGGTCGTCGAGGCGGAAGCCGAACTTCTCGTGCTCGGTGCCGATGCGCCACGCCGACGCCGGCTTCTCGCCTTCGGCGAGGTAGCCGACGAGCTGGTCGCGGCCGCGGATCGGTTCGTCCTTGACGCTGCTCGGGCCGGACATCGGTCTACCTCGCTGGGGGTGGTCGGCGGAAATGGGGATGGGCGATGCGAACAAAAGCCCCGCGCCGCGCGCCCCCGGCGCGACGCGGGCACGCCCTGCCGTCAGAGCTCGAGCCAGCCTGCGACGAGTGCGCGCGCCTCGTCGAGGCCGGTCTTGGCGTGCGACGAAAAGAGCTGTGCGGTCGCCTGCGGCGCGAACGCGGCCATGTCCTTGCGCACCGCGGCGAGCGTGCGCAGGCCTTCGCTGCGCGACAGCTTGTCGGCCTTGGTCAGTAGGCAATGGCAGGCGCGGCCACTCGCCGCGCCGAACTCGAGCATGTGGCAGTCGAATTCCTTGAGCGGGTGGCGCGCATCCATGACGAGCACGAGGCCCTTGAGCGACGCGCGATTGCGCAGGTAGCTGTCGATCACGCCGCGCCAGTGCAGTCGCATCGCCTCGGGCACCTTCGCATAGCCGTAGCCGGGCAGGTCGACGAGGCGCCGCGCGGGATCGCCGACCGGGAATACATTGAGCAACTGGGTGCGACCGGGCGTCTTGGAGGTGCGCGCAAGCCCCTGCTGGTCGCAGATCGCGTTGAGCGCGCTCGACTTGCCCGCGTTCGAACGCCCGGCGAATGCGACCTCGGCGCCGCTGTCCGCAGGCAGTTGGTCGAGGCGGTTCGCGCTGACGAGGAACTGCGCCTTGCGAAAGGGGTTGGTCTTGGCGGTCACGTCGGCCTTTGGCGGATGCACGGCGGTCGGTATTCGCGTCGGCGCCGGCGTGCCGCGTCGCGATGGTTTGACCGCCTTCGGGGTCGCGGGGATAATTCCGCGGTTTTCGCCCGCGTCGCCGATCCGGCGCGTGCCAGGCGGGTTCGCGGTCATCCCACGGGTTTGCGGAGTGAGTGTATGAGCTTTCGGCGCGTCTTTGTTCAGTCCCTGCTCGCCGTGACGGCGCTGGCCGCCTGCGCGGCACAGGCGCAGACCGCGCCGAGCGAACCGGCTGCCGCTGCCGCGCCCGAAGCCGCCCCGGCGCACGCCGGGCCGATCCTCGGCGACGCCAAGGCCGGCGAATCGAAGGCGGCCGCATGCGGCGCCTGCCACGGCATCGACGGCAACCCGACCGACAAGCAATACCCCAAGCTCGCCGGCCAGAATGAGGCCTACATCGCGCGTCAACTCGCGCTGTTCAAGAGCCAGAAGCGCCAGAACCCGATCATGTTCGGCTTCGCCGCGCCGCTGAGCGAGCAGGACATGCACGACGTCGGCGCCTACTTCGCGGGCAAGTCCGCGCTGCCCGGCGTCGCCGACGATGCGCTGGTCGCGCGCGGCCAGGCGCTCTATCGCGCCGGCGACTCCAAGCTCGGCGTGCCGGCCTGCATGGCCTGCCACGGCCCGGACGGGCGCGGCATGGCGGGCGCGGGCTACCCGCAGCTGGGCGGCCAGTGGACCGACTACGTCGCCACCAAGCTCAAGGACTGGAAGGCCGGCACGACCTGGGGCGACGACGCGAATGCGAAGGTGATGCCCGCGATCGCGCAGAAGCTCACCGAGGCCGACATCACCGCGGTGTCGTCCTATATCGAGGGCCTGCACACGGCCACGGGAACCCGCGCCGCCGGCCAGTGATCCAAGCGGCGCGCGACGGATTGCAGTCGCATTCAGCGGCCCGCGTCGAGACTCGCGCCGCAGCCGTGCGGCGCCCCGGCCGCCCATCGTTCCACGCTCCAGGAGATCCTCGATGTTGAAGGGCCTGTTCCAGACCGTATCCGCGTCCGCCCTGCTGCTCGGCCTCGCCTTCGCCACCGCCGCGCATGCGGACGACGCGTTCGTCGCGGGCACGCATTACTTCGCGATCGAGCCGCCGCAGCCGGCGCCGGCCGACAAGGTCGAGGTGGTCGAGGTGTTCTCCTATGCCTGCCCCGCCTGCAACATGTTCGAGCCGACGATGCAGAAGCTCAAGGCGGCGCTGCCGGCGAACGCGGAGCTCGTCTACCTGCCCGCCTCGTTCCGTCCCGACGAGGACTGGCCGGTGTTCCAGCGCGCGTTCTACACGGCGCAGGCGCTCGGCGTGATCGACAAGACGCACGAAGCGACGTTCGGCCTCGTCTGGAAGGACGACGGCACGCTGCGCATCAGCGACGCGAAGACGCACAGGCCCAAGGATCCGATGCCGACGATCGAAGACGTCGCCAAGGCATACGGCACGTTCGGCGTGAAGGCCGACGAGTTCGTCGCGACCGCCAATTCGTTCGCCGTCAACACGAAGATGAAGCGCGCCGATGCGATGCTGAAGGCGTACGGCGTCGATTCGACGCCGACGCTCGTCGTCAACGGCAAGTACCGGCTGACCGTCGCGAGCGCCGGCGGAGTCGACAAGGTCATTCCTCTCGTCAAGTTCCTGATCGAGAAGGAAGGCGCGACCAAGTAGCCCTGCCGTTCGCCACGAGGAGAACCCGATGTTGAAGCGCAGTCTGATCCTGGTCGCCGGCCTGTTCTGCGCGGTGCTCGTCCACGCGGCCGGCGAACCCGCGACCACCTGGGAAGCGGGTACGGCCTGGCAGCCGATCGATCCGCCCGTACCGACCAGCACCGGCGAAAAGATCGAGGTGCTGGAGGTGTTCTCGTACGCGTGCCCGCACTGCGCGCACTTCCAGCCGTACGCGGACAAGCTCAAGGCCGCCCTGCCGAAAACCGCCGAGTTCGTGCTGATGCCGGCCGACTTCCAGCCGCGCTGGGTCGCGTTCGCGCGCGGCTTCTACGTCGCCAAGGACCTCGGCCTCGTCGACAAGACCCACCAGGCGCTGTTCGACGCGATCTACCGCGACCGCCGTCCGCTCAACTCGCTCGACGACATCGCCGGTTTCTACGCCGGGTTCGGTGCGGACAAGGAGAGCTTCGTCTCGACCATGCAGTCGTTCGTGATCGACGGCCGCATCGCGAAGATCCGCGAGATGGAAGCGAAGTACGGCATCGACCAGACGCCGACCCTGGTCGTCGCCGGCAAGTACCGCGTCGTCGCGAACCCGGACAAGGGCATCGGTTTCGACCAGATGGTCGACATCGCGCTGTACCTCGTGAAGCGCGAATCCGCGGCGAAGAAGCATTGATCCCCACGCCGGCCCCCCACGCATTTTCCATCGTCGCGAAGGACACATCGCCATGCTGAAACACCTGGGCTTCCTGCTCGCCGGCCTGCTGCTTGCGTCGACCGCGACCGCGGACGAACCCGTCGCCGCGACCCCATCGAACTGGGAGGCCGGCAAGCACTACTTCCTGATCGACCCGCCGCAGGCGACCGCGAACGGCGACAAGGTCGAGGTGATCGAAGTGTTCTCGTACGCGTGCCCGCACTGCGCGCACTTCCAGCCGTACGCCGAGCAGATCAAGCAGTCGCTGCCCGACTACGCCGCGTTCGGCTACATGCCGGCGATTTTCAATGCGCAGTGGGAGCCGTACGCGCGCGCGTTCTACGCGGCGCAGTCGCTCGGCGTGCTCGAGCAGACACACCAGGCGCTGTTCGACGCGCTGCACCGCGACCACGTGCCGCTGCGCACGATCGACGATCTCGCCGGATTCTACGCCGGCCACGGCGTCGACAAGGCGAAGTTCCTCTCCTCGGCGGCGTCGTTCGAGGTCGAGAGCAAGCTGCAGCACGCATCGGAGATCGTGCGTGGCGCCGGCGTCGATGGCACGCCGAGCATCCTCGTCGGCGGCAAGTACCGCCTGTCGGGACAGTCGGCGGGTGGCTACCCGCAGATGGTCGAGCTGGTCAATTTCCTCGTGAAGAAGGAACACGACGAGCATGCGAAGCCGGCCAAGGCCGCCACGAAGAAGAAGTAACGTCGTGCATCGATCGCGGCCGTTGCGCGCGCCGGCCGCGCGCCGCGCGCGGTGCTTGCCGCTGCCGCGCACGGTGGTTAGCCTCGCGCCATGACCGAGCCCGCCGACCGCAACGATTCCGAAGCGCGACGGCTGACCCTGCTCAGCTGCAACATCCTCGCCGGCGGCAGCGTCAAGCGCTACCGCGACTACGTCACGCACAGCTGGAAGCACGTGCTGCCGCATGGCAAGCGCGCCAATCTCGACGGCCTCGCGCGCGTGATCGGCGAATTCGATCTCGTCGGCCTGCAGGAAGCCGATGCCGGGAGCCTCAGGTCGGGCTTCCTCAACCAGACGCAGTACCTCGCCGAAGCCGCGCGTTTCCCGTACTGGACGCACCAGCCGAACCGGCGCGTGTCGCGCCTGGCGACGTCGAGCAACGGCCTGCTCGCGCGCCTGCATCCGGACGAAGTGCTCGACTACCCGCTGCCCGGACGCATTCCCGGTCGCGGCGCGCTGTGGGTGCGCTTCGGTCGCGGCGACGCTTCGCTCGTCGTCGTCATCGCGCATCTCTCGCTCGGTCCGGCCGCGCGCGCGCGCCAGCTCGCGTTCCTCGCGGAAATCATCGGCCAGCATCCGCATGCGGTGCTCATGGGCGACCTCAACACACCCGCACAAGGCAAGGAGCTCGACCTGCTCTACGCGCGCACGTCGCTGGTGCGCCCCGATCACGCGCCGGCGACGTTCCCGAGCTGGCGGCCGACGCGCGCGATCGACCACATCCTCGTCTCGCGCGGCATCGAGGTGGAGAAGCGCTGGGCGCTGCCGCACCCGGTGTCGGACCACCTGCCGATCGCCGCGAGCATCATCATGCCCGCGTTCGCGACGACGGCGCCTTCCGCCGACGCATCCTGACTCGTCCCGCGGCCGGAATCCTGCGTACGCACCTTCCCCGCGGCCGGGTGCCGGTCGTCGCCGACCACCCTCGGCGCCCGGAAAGAAGAAGGGCCGCACGAGGCGGCCCCTCTCCTTCCCCATCAAGCGGAGCTGATCAGAACTTCACGCTCGCTTCGACGTAGGTGAAGCGCCCCGGCAGATCGTAGGTCGACGCGTCGTAGCCGTTGAGCGAGCACGAGATGCAGACCGGCGGATCCTTGTCGAAGATGTTGTTGATGCCGCCCGAGATGCTCATGTCGAAGCGGGTCGGCAGCTTCCAGCTCACGCGCAGGTCGTGGTACGTGACTGCACCGAGACGGTTGAGGCCGGACGGACCGCTGCTGTCGACGATCGGGCCCGCGTCGGGGCTGCGGCAGGTCGGGAAATCGCGATAGCCGTTGTCGGAGCCGCCGCACGATTCGGTCAGGTGCGAGATGTAGCGCATCGTCCAGCTCGCGCTCCAATCGGCGAGGCCCCAATTGAGGCTGAGCGTCGAACGGTACTTCGGGATGCCGCTGTCGGCGACTTCGACGCCGACGCCGCGCGGCTCGGCCGCGCCGGTATCCGAAGCGACCGCGCTGTAGTCCTTCGTGTAGGTCAGCTGCCAGTTGGCGCCGACGTGTCCCCACGACCATTCCGGACCGACCCAGTTCACGCCGAGGTCGTAGCCACGCGTGTCGATGCGGCCGAGGTTGCGCAGCGTGTTGTTGAAGCCGTCGATCGAACCGTTCGCGGCGCGCGTGATGCCGGTGCAGAACAGCGGGTCGAGCGTCGCGACGCAGCGGTCGAGCTGGGTCTTCGCGTCGGGCGCGAGGATCGCGTCGTCGACGTGCAGCTTGTAGTAGGTCAGTTCGAAATCGACGCGCTGCGACCAGCCGGTGTTCTCCGCCCAGGACGGGCTGTAGACCGCGCCGAGCGTAAGGCTGGTCGAGGTCTCCGGCTTCAGGTCCTGGTTGCCGCCCGTGATGATCGAGATCTGCGGGTTGTTCTGCGTGAAGCCCGGCGGCACGCCGAGCGCTTCGCAGTTCGGCGTGACGTTGCCGCCGCAGGGATCGATGAGCTGCGCGTCGAAGCGCGAGAACGTGCCGAACAGTTCGCCGATGGACGGCGCACGGAAGCCTTCGGCCCACGTGCCGCGCAGGGTCAGGTCGTCGACGAGCTGCCAACGCAGGCCGAACTTGTTGTTGGTCGTGTTGCCGAAGTTCGAATAGTCGGACCAGCGCGACGCGACCGACAGGTCCAGATGCTTGGCGAACGCCATGTCGGCGAGCAGCGGCGCATTGAGCTCGAGGTAGAACTCGTCGACCGAATAGCCGCCTTGGGTCGGACCGGACGGCACGCCGTTCGAATCACCCGCGACGACGACCGCGTCGGGCGTGTAGGAACCGTCGAGCTTGCGGTGCTCGTAGCCGGCGGCGACGTCGAGCGAACCCGCGGGCAGCTGGAACAGGTTGCCCGAGATGTTCGCGGTCCAGACTTCGAGATCCTGCGTGCTGTGGTCGTTCTCGACGAACTGGATGTAGTTGAGCATTTCCGGCGTGATCGTGCCGGGGCCGCCGAACAGGTTGAGCGGCACGCACGGCGCGGTGCACTGGTCGACCGGGCCCAGCGCGTTCATGATGTGGCGGATGTTGTACGTGCCGTTGACGGTCTGGCGCGCGTCGTTCGAGCTGTTGACGTAGTTCACGTCCCAGAAGAACTGGTGGTCGGAGAAGCTGAAGTCGCCGTTGAACCCGGCGGTGTAGTACTTCGTGTCCACCTTCTGCTTGAAGACGCGGGGGCCGCCCTCGACCGGGCGACGGCCGAGCCCGAAGTCGGGGCTGCTGGCGTCGAGGCTGAAGCCGAACGGGTTGTACGGGTTGGTCGCGTCGACGCCGACGTTGTAGCAGAGGTCGCGCGCGGCGCAGAACTGCTTGCCGAGGAAGATCGGCTCGGGCGCGGCCTGGTTGGTCGAATCACGCGTGTTGTACAGGCCCTTCAGCGTGAAGTTGACGTGGTCGGTGATGTGGTACGTGCCCTGCGCGAAGATGCCGGTGCGCTCCTGCGGGGTGAGCAGCAGGTTGTACGGCGCGAAGTTGAAGCGGTCGGCGGTACCGAAATGGTGGAAGCCGTCCGGGAACGACTGCATCGGCGACACGCCGTTGGCGGTGATGTTGCAGAAGCCGTCGGCGCACAGGCCGCCGAAATCCTCGCCGTTCGGCGTGTCGAACAGGTAGCGCGTGAACGGCGTCGCCGAGCTGCCGCCGGCGAGGCCCGCGCCCGGCACCGGGAAGCGCGATTGGGCCCAGTCGTCCGAACTGATGCCGTTCTGCTTGAAGCGGCTGATGTCCATGAAGAAGTCGAACTTGTCGGTGCTGCCACCGAGCGAGATGTTGCCCGACCAGGTCTTGCCGTCGCCGGTCGAGTAGTCGCCGCCGTAGACGTGGAAGCCGAGGCCGTCCTGCTTCTTCTTCGTGATGATGTTGATCACGCCCGCGATCGCATCCGAGCCGTACAGCGACGACGCGCCGTCCTTGAGGATCTCGATGCGGTCGACCACGCTCGCCGGGATCGTATTGAGATCGACCGCGGCGGATACGCCCGAGGCCGACGATTCATTCACCCAGCGCAGGCCGTCGACGAGGATCAGCGTGCGCTTCGCGCCGAGGTTGCGCAGCGAGATCGTGGTCGAACCCGAACCGACGCCGCCGCCGTCCGGCGGGAAACCGAAGTTGCCGGCCGAGTTGAACTTGGTGTTGAGCGACGAGCCGCTGACCGAGAGGCGCTGGATCACGTCGCCGATGGAGCCGAGGCCGGTCGCTTCGATGTCCTTCGAGGTGATCGTGAGCACCGGCGTCTGGCCTTCGACCTCGGCCTTCTTGATGCGCGAGCCGGTGACTTCGATCGCCTGCAGCTTCTGGATGTCCTCGCCGGTCCTGTCCTGCGCCAGCGCGGGCGCGACGTAGAGCGCGGAAAGGATGGCGCCCGTGAGGGCGTGGATCGCAACTCTGGCCAGACGTGAACGCATGAAAGTCTCCAAGGGTGGTCACGGGATGGTTCGATGGAGGCACACGCGCGGTGGTCTTCCCTCCCCCGGGCGCAAGCGTCAAGAAAATGTAAAACAAATGTTTCGGGTTTGCTATGGCGTGTCGCAGCGACGGCCGATTCGATCGTCCAGCGCTGCGCGATGCGGCGTCGCACCACGCTACACTCGCCGCATGCGCCGAATCCGAGACGTTCCGATGCGTTCGACCCCTGTTCTCCGGCGATCGCGGCGCGCCTGCACCGCGTTGGTCGCGCTCGCCGCCATCGCTGTGGCCCTGCCGCTCGCGGCGGCCGACCGCACGAGCCAGCGCGCACAGTTCCGCGCCGCGCTCGCGGCCGCGAAGAAGCCGCCCGAAGGTGCCTGGCGCAAGCTCGCCGCCGGGCTCGACGTCGACCATTACCCGCTCTACCCGTACATCGAACTCGCGGCGCTGCGGCCGCGGATCGGCAAGCTCGAGCGCGCCGAGGTCGAGCGTTTCCTGGAACGCTGGCGCGGCACGCTGCCCGCACAGGACCTGCGCGAGGCATGGCTGCGCGAACTCGCGCGCCGTGGCGACTGGAAGGCGTATCGCGCGACGTATTCGCCGAGCGACGACCGCGACCTGCAGTGCAACGCCTTGCTCGCGCGCATCGCCGCCGACGAGAAGCTCGACTACGGGAAGGACATGCAGCCGGTCTGGCAGGGCGAACGCGCCCTGCCGGCGAGCTGCAATGCGGTCCTGCGCGGCCTGCGTGCGCAAGGCCTCGTCCCGGATGCCGAAGTGTGGGAACACCTCGAGCGCGCCGCCGATGCGGGCCAGGCGGACGCCGCCGACGACGCCGCGGCGCTCCTCGACGGCAGCGAACGCATCACCGCCGACCGCATCGTCGCCGCCCTCCGCGAGCCTGCGGCGACCATTGCGAAGGCGAAGGACTGGGCCGACGAGGCGCGCACGCGCGACGCCGTCTCGTATGCGCTCGTACGCTACGCACGGCGCAACAGCGATGCCGCGGAAACCGCGTGGGCCGACATCGGCGCGCGTTTCAAATGGAGCGATGGGCAGAAGAACCGCATCCTCAACGCGATCGCGCTGTATCGTGCGACGAGTTACTCGCCCGATGCCCTCGCGCGCCTCAAGGCGCTGCCCGCGGCGGCGGACGACGATGCCACGCGCGAATGGCGCGTGCGCATCGCGCTCGCCGGCGGCGACTGGGCCGAAACACTGGCCGCGCTCGATCGCCTGTCCGACACGCAGAAGGCCGACGCGCGCTGGCGCTACCTGCGGGCGCGCATGCTCGGCAAGCTCGGCCGCGACGCCGAAGCGGCGGCGCTCTACGCCGACGTGGCGCGCGAAGCGAACTTCCACGGCTTCCTCGCCGCCGACTGGAGCGCACGGCCTTATTCGATCTGCCCGCTCACGCTCGCGGCCGATGCGAAAACGGAAGCGGCGCTGGCGCAGCAACCCGACCTCGAGCGCGCGTTCGAATTCCGCGAACTCGGCATGCTGCCGGAGGCGCGGCGCGAGTGGAAATTCGCGCTCGGCAAGCTCGATGCAAGCGAGCGCCGACTTGCCGCCGACCATGCCTACCGCAGGGGCTGGTACGACCGCGCGGTGTTCGCGTTCTCGGCGGATCCGGAAACGCAACGGTTGTACGAGCAGCGCTTCCCGCTCGGCCTCGCGGCGCTGGTCAAGCGCGAAGCCGCGGCGGCGGGCATCGATCCGTCGTGGGCGTACGGCATCCTGCGCGCCGAGAGCGCATGGATGACCGATGCGCATTCGCATGCGGACGCCTACGGCCTCATGCAGTTGCTGCCCGGTGTCGCGAAAAAACTCGCCAAGGCCGAGAAGCTTCCCTATTCCGGCGCACAGGATCTGTTCGACCCGACCCTCAACGTGCAGCTCGGCACGCGCTTCCTCGGCCGCATGGCCGATGCATACGACGGCAGCCCCTGGCTCGCGAGCGCGGCCTACAACGCGGGGCAGGCGCCGGTGGGACGCTGGCTCGACGCGCGCGGTTCGCTCGACCCGGACTTCTTCGTCGAGACGATCCCGTACAAGGAAACGCGCGAGTACGTCGCGCGCGTGCTCGCCTTCAGCGTGATCTACGACTGGCGCATGAACGGCGACGCGCTCGCGCTGTCGGCGCGCATGCCCAAGGTCGGCCAACCCTATCGCACACCCGACGCGTCGACGCCGCGGAAGGAGGTCGTCTGCGCAGCCACCGCGGTGCAGAAACCACCCGCCGACGCACCCGCGAGCGACGCCCCGTCGCCCGAGGCAGGTGGCGGCGAGCCCGCCGCTCCGCAACCGTCGTCGCCGTCTGCGTCACGCTAGGAGGCGGGTAACCGGAAAAGCGAAGGCTTGCGACGCGAAGCACACCGCGAATTTGCAAGCGCGGGCGAAAGACGTTAAACCGACGGTTCCCTGCAGGAGTCCGCGATGAGACCGCACAAGATCGTCGTGCTCGGCGGCACCGGCTTCGTCGGCCGCCATCTGGTGCCGCGGCTGCAGCGCGATGGCCATGCGATCCGCGTGCTCACGCGCAACCGCGACCTGCATCGCGAACTGGGCGTGCTGCCGCGCGTGAGCCTCGCCAATGCGGACGTGCACGATCGCGGCGTGCTCGCGCGCGAATTCGCCGGCGCGGATGCGGTGATCAACCTCGTCGGCATCCTCAACGAACGCGGCCACGACGGCGCCGGCTTCCGCAAGGCGCACGTCGAGCTCACGCGCACGGTCATCGACGCCTGCATCGGCAACGGCGTGCCGCGCCTCCTGCAGATGAGCGCGTTGCGCGCGGGCGAGGGCACGAGCCATTACCTCGCGACGCGCGCGCAGGCCGAGGCGCTCGTGCAGTCCTCGCCGCTCGCATGGACGGTCTTCCGGCCCTCGGTGATCTTCGGCGAGGGCGACGGCCTGTTCTTCCGCTTCGCGTCGTTGCTGCGCATCGCGCCGGTGCTGCCGCTCGCACGGTCGCGCGCGCGCTTCCAGCCGGTCTACGTCGGCGACGTCGCCGAGGCATTCGCGCGCGCGCTCGTGCACCCGCACACGCATGGGCACACCTACGAGCTCGGCGGCCCGCGCGTGATCGAACTCGGCGAACTCGTGCGCGGGACCGCGCGCATGACCGGCCGGCGGCGCCTCGTGCTGTCGCTGCCCGATGCACTCGGCCGCGTGCAGGCGCTGGTCGGCGAATGGTTGCCCGGCAAGCCGATCTCGCGCGACAACTTCCGCTCGCTGCAACTCGATTCGGTCGTACGCGACGACGGCCTTTCCTCGCTCGGCATCATCGCCACGCCGATGGAAGCGGTCATGCCACGCCTGCTCGAAGCGCACGGCGGACGCGATCGCGACCGACGCGGTTGATTCGAGCGTAGGGCGGTACGCGCAACGCGCGTGCCGCCGCACGGGGACGACGACGATGGTTGTCCACGAACTCCGCGACCGGCGGGACTCGCCCTACTGGCCGACGATCTGCTTGCGCATCGGGCCGAACAGCGCGAGCAGCTGCTGCTGCAGATCCTTCGGCACCGCCGCCTTGTCGAACGCGCGCACGAGATCGGCGACGAAGCGATCGAAATCCTCGTCGGTGAGGTTGAGGCCGCCGTGCGCCTCTTCCATGCTGCGGCCGGTGTATTCGCACGGCCCGCCGGTCGCCGCGCAGAACTGCTCGACCAGCAGCCGGCGCAGGTCCGGCATGTCGGTATTGGCGAAGAACAGGTTGATGTGCGGGTCGTTGTGGATCTCCACCAGCGCGGCGTCGACGACCTTCTCGATACCGGCCTGCGCGCCGAGCGCGCGATAGAGCGCATCGCCGCGCGCGGCCGCAGGCGCCGCCGGCGCCTGCGGCGGCGCCGGCTTGCTCGCGGTGTTCGCGCAGGCCGCGATGGCGAGCAGCATGCAGACGAGGGCGACGTGACGTGCGTGCATGCGGCTCTCCCCGGGATTCGCTGGCACAATGCCAGCCGGTTTCCACGGGCAAGTCAAGCGATGCGCATCTATCTCGTCGGCGGCGCCGTGCGCGATCGCCTGCTCGGCCGCGAGGTCGCCGATCGCGACTTCGTCGTCGTCGGCGCGACGCCGGAGGAGATGCGCGCTGCCGGCTACCGGCCCGTCGGCAAGGATTTCCCGGTATTCCTGCATCCGACGACGCAGGAGGAGTACGCGCTCGCACGGACCGAAAGAAAGACCGGGCGCGGCTACCACGGCTTCGCGTTCCATGCCGACCCCTCGGTCACGCTCGAACAGGACCTGGAGCGGCGCGACCTCACGATCAACGCGATGGCGACGGACGAACAGGGCGAACTCGTCGATCCGTTCGACGGCCGGCGCGACCTCGAGCAGCGCGTGCTGCGCCACGTCTCGCCCGCATTCGTCGAAGACCCGGTGCGCGTCCTGCGCGTCGCGCGTTTCGCCGCGCGCTATGCGCCGATCGGTTTCCGCATCGCCGACGAGACGCTCGCGCTGATGCGCCGCATGGTCGACGACGGCGAGGTCGACCACCTCGTCGCCGAACGCGTGTGGACCGAGACGCGCAAGGCGCTCGGCGAACCCGCGCCATCGGCGTTCGTCCGCGCGCTGCGCGAATGCGGCGCGCTGCGCGTGATCTTCCCCGAAGTCGATGCGTTGTACGGCGTGCCGCAGCGCGCGGAGTTCCACCCCGAAGTCGACACCGGGCGCCACATCGAACTCGTGCTCGACCAGGCCGCGCGCCTCGCCCCCGGCGACGATCTCGTGGGCTGGTGCGCGCTCGTGCACGACCTCGGCAAGGCGCTCACGCCACCGCAGGAACTGCCGCGCCACGTCATGCACGAGCAGCGCGGCCGCGAACCGGTCCGCGCGATCAGTGCGCGCCTCAAGGTACCTGCCGAGCACGCCGCGCTCGCCGAACTCGTCTGCCGTTTCCACCTCGATGCGCATCGCGCCTTCGAGCTGCGGCCGGAAACCGTGCTCAAGCTGCTGGAAAGCCTCGACGCATTCCGTCGTCCCGAACGCGTCGCGCGCTTCCTCGCCGCCTGCGAGGCGGACAAGCGCGGCCGCCTCGGCTTGGCCGACGAGCCGTATCCGCAGGGCGGCTACCTGCGCGCCGCGCACACCGCCGCGCGCGCGATCGACGCCGCACCGTTCGTCGCCCAAGGCATCACCGGCCCCGGGATCGGCGACGCCGTCCGCAGAGCCCGCATGGCGGCGATCGCG
>NZ_JBQCFP010000200.1:0-21613 GCF_051958935.1 Dokdonella sp.
CGCCGTCGAGCGGCGGCAGCTCGCCTTCACTGCGCACGACGTCGCTCGCCGCGTGCGGCTTCGCCGCCATCATCATCGCGGCTTCGCTCGCGGGCGGCGCGGCGTTCGGCGAACGCGCACCGATCGCCTCGATCAGCGACTGCTCGACGCCGTTGGTGCTCGCGAGCGAGAGGCGCGTGAGCCAGCCAGTGTCGACGCCGAGCGCGATCGCGGCGACCGCGGCGAGCACGGCGACGCCCAGGCCACGCCGTATCCATTCGCCGGCGCCGAGCGAACGCTTGAGCGCACCGAACACGCGCCCACCGACGAAGAGTGCCAGCGCGAGCGAGGTCGCCGCGCCCGCGGCATAGGCGAGCAGCAGGCCGAACGTGCCAATGTTCGCGCCGTGCAGCGCGGCGCCGGTGAGCACGAGCCCGAGGATCGGCCCCGCGCACGGCGCCCACAAGAGGCCGGTGCCGATGCCGAGCACGACCGACGACCACGTCGATGGCGCATCGCCGTCGGTGCGATTCGAGAGGCGCGCACCGAGCGCGACGAGTGGCTGCATGAGGCGATCGGCGACGCGCGGCAGCAGCAGGGTGAGGCCGAATAGCGCAAGGATCAGCAACGCGATCCAGCGGCCGGCCACGTTCGCGTGCACGGCCCAGGCGCCGCCGAGTGCGGCGAGCGTGGCGACGAGCGCGAACGTGAGCGCCATGCCCGCGAGCATCGGCAGTCCGGAACGCACGAACGGCTGGTCCGCGCGCGCGAATACGAACGGCAGCACGGGCAGGATGCACGGGCTCAGGATGGTGAGGACGCCGCCGAGGTAGGCGAGGATGAGGAACGTCATCGGTGTGCGCGCCTCACGCGGCCGCTTCGAAGGTGAGCGCGACGCCGTTCATGCAGTAGCGCAGGCCGGTCGGCTTCGGGCCGTCGTCGAACACATGGCCGAGATGCCCGCCGCAACGCGCGCAATGCACCTCGGTGCGCAGCATGCCGAGCGTCGTGTCGCGCGATTCGCCGACCGCGTGCGGCAGCGGCGCGTAGAAGCTCGGCCAACCGGTGCCGCTCTCGAACTTCGTCGACGACGCGAACAGCGCATTGCCGCAACCGGCGCAATGGAACGTGCCGGCGCGATGCTCGCGCTCGAGCGGGCTGCTGTAGGGCGGCTCGGTCGCCTCATGGCGCAGCACCGCGTACTGGTCGGGGGTGAGCCGTGCCTTCCACGCCTCGTCACTGAGCGTGACTTCGAACGATTCCGCGCTCGCCGCGCGCGCGAATGGCGCAAGGGACCGGCGCAGGCCGAAGGCGACGAGGCCGGTGACGGCAGCGGAACCGCCGAGCAGCAGGCTGCGGCGCATGGCATCGGGGACAGGGCGGGACGAGGAGGTCATCGAAGGCTCCAAGGGTACGTCGGTGGACGTCCGTTGCCCGATGGGACCGGCGATCGGAACGATTCCTTGCGATGCATGCGCACCGGGGATGGTGCCACGACGCGATGTCGCAGCGGCTGCTCGCTGGGCGCGGCCTCGCACCAGCTGAATGCGCACCGGCGCGCCAAGCGCCGCGTTCACCTCGTGTTTGCGCCGCGGGCGTAGCTTCCATCGTATCGAGCGAGCGTGCGGTGCGTGATCGCGATTCAACCGAGCCCGAGGAGGCGACATGGCCCCCACTTATCCTGCGCCTTCGTCCGAAGCCGCCACCTACTGCGCGCACCAGAGCTGCCGTTGCCGCGTGGAGCCGGGCCAGACCTACTGCAGCCCGCATTGCGCGAACGCGGGCGTCGATGCGCCCGAACAGCGCGAGGAACGCTGTGCCTGCGGCCACGCCGCGTGCAATGCCGACCGCGTCCAAGAATTCCGCTGAGGCGGAGCGAATCCCGAGGAGAACACCATGCAGACGATCAACCAGGTGATGACGCCGGACATCGTCATCGCGCGTCCCGACCAGACCATCGCCGACGCGGCCCGCATGATGGCGAAGGCCGACATCGGGAGCCTGCCGGTCGGCGACGACGATCGCCTCGTCGGCATGCTCACCGATCGCGACATCGTGGTGCGTGCGGTGGCGAAAGGCCTCTCCGCCGACACGCCGGTGCGCGAGGTGATGACCGATACGATCCGCTACTGCTACGACGACCAGAGCGTCGCCGAAGTCGCGCGCAACATGGCCGAGCTCGGCGTGCGCCGGCTGCCGGTCGTCAATCGCGACAAACGCATCGTCGGCTTCGTCGCGCTCAGCAATATCGCGCAGGCGGACAGTGACGGCGCGAAGGAGACGTTGCTGCGCGGCGTCGCGACGCCGCATTGATCGGTTCGACCAGGAGAGGAGGCTGCGATGCGCACCGTGCGATTCCGCGTGACCGGGCCGAACGATCCCGTGCAGGCATTGCTTAAACGCGTGTCGTCGATCGATGACATCGACCGCGTGGAGGAAGTGGCCGACATGGGCAGCCACCTGCGCGAGGACTCGACCTCGCTGAACCTGCCGGACGACATCAGCCAGACCGATTTCCACGACATCGAAGTGCATGCGCTGAGCGATACCGTCGCCCGCGCGGTGAAACGCGAGGTGGAACGCGCGGCGCGGGATCTCGGCCTCGTCGCGGAGTTCGTCGAAGAGTGGTAGCCCGCTTCGCGCTCGATCCGCCCACCCGTTCGCCCACGCCTTCGGATCTCGCGTAGGGCGGTACGCGCGCAGCGCGTGCCGCCGCGCGGCCGCGGAGGCGGGGCTCGAAACACGAAGCAGACAGAGCACAAGAAGGAGCCACAAACAACAAGCTTTTCTCGGTGTGCTCTGCGTGTTCCGTGTCTCAAGCTTTGCTTTCCCGATACGCCATCGCGCCCCGCGGCGGGACTCGTGCTTCGCGCTCGACCCGCCCTACGGGGCTCCGGGAAGAGGGCGCCGGCGACGCCCGGCTACTTCGACGTGCCGCCCGGGAGCGACTGCGCCATCTTCTTGTGCTCCTCGAGCGTCGGCAGCGTCTTCGTGGCGAATGCCTTCACGTGCGCGTCGCCCGTCGCCATCGACTCCTTGCGGAACAGTTCGACCGCCTTGTCGTGGTCCTTGCGCATCTGGTCGCCGAACGCGCGGTCGAACGCCTCGCCGTTGAGGCGCGCGAGCCGCTCGACGTCGGGGTTGCTGTCCGGTGGCGACGGCAACTGGATGCCGTCCTCGGCCGCCGCGGCCTTGAGTTCATCACCGGCCTTGCCGTGGTCGGCGACCATGCGTTCGCCGAACGCCTTCACCTTCGCATCCTGCGAATGGGTCGCCGCGAGGCGACCGATGGCAACTTCGCCGGCGTTGTCCGTGGCCGCCTTCGTGGCGAAGTCACGATCCGCTTGCGTCGTGGCGGCGAGCGCGGTGCCGGTACCGAGTGCGATAGCGAGCGCGATAAGCTTCATGTTCATGAGCGTCTTCCTCCTGGAATCGTGCAGGAACCCCCACGTTAGGCGCGTGCACTCAACCGCAGCGGAACGTCTCTCGCGGCCGCACAGGCGCGGTTAAGTCATGCACGACGCGGAGCCATTCGCCGACCCGGGTGCGCCGCTGCGCCTGTCGCGCGGGCGCGCGTACGTGTACGTGCTGCCGGTGCGCGGCGACACGCTGTTCAAGATCGGCTTCGCGCGCGATCCGCTGCAGCGTTGGCGCACGCTGCATGCGCGCTGCCTGCGCTACTTCGATTTCGGCGCGGGCGCGCTCGTCGAAACCGCGAGCGTGTCGCAGGCGCGGATGATCGAACGCGCCCTGCTGCAGCACTTCGCCGCGTACACCGCGTTCGCGCCGCTCGCCGTCGCGGCGGATGCGGGTGGGGAGCGCGAGTGGTTTCGCGGCGTCGTCGACGAGGCGTCGGACATGGCCGCCGATCTCGCCCGACAGGAGGGCTTGTCGGTCAGCCGGCCAGTCGCGACGTGGCTGCGCACACGACTGGACGAGCGGCGCGACGTCCTGTTCGGATGGGCGGCGCGCATGTTCGACGCGATCGAGTACCACCGCAACCATGCGCCCGGGGAAACGCTACGCTACGAAGACGCCTTGCTCGACGTACTGGATGCCTGCGCCGAGGTCGGCATCGAGGTGGATACGCTCGTGCCGGAAGACGTCGCCCGCTGGCGCGCCGAACGGCGCGCCGGTTGACGCCACACGTCGCTCAGGGCGTGTGGTTGTGCTGGATCGTCGTCTTGCAGGCGAGAGCCGCGCAGCTCCCGTTGACCACGTCCGGGTCGGTGATGCGTATGTTCGCGTAGTAGACCTTGCCGGGCTCCACCACGCAGGCGACGTTGATCGCGGCAGCCGTGCGCTTGTAGACGCTCATGCCCTGGCCGCCGGTCGTGCCGCGGAACGAGCATCCCGGCTCGGGCGGATTGAAATCGCCGCACCACTCGCTGATCGCCATGTCGGTCGGCGGGCCGGGCAGGGTTTCGCCGTGGGTGAACTTGCCCCATGTGATCACGTTGTTCTCGAGCGGTACGTCGAACGCGGCCGCGATGTAGCCGTCGCGCGGCATGCCCCAGAGCACGATGAAGGACTGCAGCCAGGGGAAGGTGACGGGCGTGCCGGTCGACTCGAGGCGTCCCCATAGGTTGTCCGCGAGCGTCACGTCGATCGTCCTGCGGCCGACGCCGTCGTACCGCCAGGCGACGACGGTCTGCTCGACGCGTCCGCTGGGACACGAGTCCGCCGGCTCGAAGCCATCACGCATGATGCCGTTGCCGGCGTGCGCGACCGTGCACGTGGCGGCGAAGAGCGCGACGGCAGTCGCAGTGGTACGTGTGTGTGCGAATCCGCGTGCCACGCTGACGGCGCGCGCACGCGCGCGCATGACGGATGACGACATGTGCAACCCTCCCATCGAACGCGGCCATCGTGACGCAATCGAGGCGCGAATGGAAGAAGATAAAATCGTGAATTTCCGGTGAAAAAATCGTATCCGCGCACGGGCACGACGGCCGGCGGGCGCGCATCAGGCACCCGCGCGGGAAGGCACGACGGCCCCTTCGCCGGCGCCGGCCGGCCGTTGCGGCTCGCCGTGTTCGACGCGATTGCGGCCGAGATCCTTGGCGCGATAGAGCGCGGCGTCGGCGGCGCGGAACAGGTCGTCGACGGTGGCGATGCCCGCGTCGCGGCTGCAGGCGACACCGATGCTGATCGTGATGCTGCCCTCGTCGGACGCACTCGCCTCCACGTTGCGGCGCAAGGACTCGGCGATGCGCTGCGCTTCGCGCGCATCCGCATCCGGCAGGATCACGGTGAATTCCTCGCCGCCGAAGCGACAGACCGAATCGCCGCGGCGCACGCCGGCGCGCAGGCGTTCGGCGACGAGCTTCAGCACCTCGTCGCCGCGCGCATGGCCGTGGCGGTCGTTGAACTGCTTGAAATGGTCGATGTCGACGACGAGCAGCGCGAGCGCGTTGCCGCCGCGACGCGCGCGCTCGAACTCGAGCGGCAGGATCTCGTCGAAACTGCGCCGGTTCGGCACCTTGGTGAGCGTGTCGGTGCGGCTCTGCCGGCGCAGTTCGCGCAGGCGGCTCGCGAGCGCGAGCGAGAGCAGCACCATCTCGAGCAGCGAGCCGACCTGGAAGCCGTTCTGCGTGAGCATGTTGTGCGGCAGCAGGCCGAACACCTTGAGCATGTAGGCGAGCACGCCGGCCAGCAGCATGCCCCAGGCGAGCATGAAGTAGCGCGCCGGCCGGTAACCCTTGAAGAGGCCGATCGTGCCCATGACGATGATGAGCACGGTGACGAGCACCGTGAGCAAAGCGAGCGGCTGGATCAGCACGCCGTACGAGGCGAAGAACGACGCCGCGAGCGCGAACAGCGCGAGCCCCTGCAGGGCGACCGCGAGCTTGTCCAGCCGCGGCAGGAAATTGCCGGTGCCGAGGAACGTGCGCGTGAACTTGAGGCCGAACACGAGCGCGAGCGCGAGCAGAACGAGCAGCGCCTGGTTCGCCCAGCGCGGGCTGTCCGGCCAGAGGAACTGGAACGTGAGGCCGTTGTGCACGGCGAAATACAGGCCGTAACTCGACGCGTACAGCAGGTAGTAGAAGATCGCGCGGTCGCGCACGATCGCGAACAGGAAGAAGTTGTAGAGCACCAGCACGAGGAAGCCGCCGTAGTACGCGCCGTAGGCGAGCTGCTCGGTGCTGATCGCGCCGACCAGCGCATGCGGGCGGTAGAGCAGCAGGTTGAGGTCGACCGGACCGTCCGAATGCGCGCGCAGGTAGAACGTGCGCTCGCTCTGCGCCGGCACGTCGAGCTCGAAGATGAAGTCGCGGTGCACGAACTCGCGCGACGCGAACGGCGTGCGGTCGCCGGTCGAGACATGGCGCCAGCCGCCGCTGCGATCGGGCGCCCACAGTTCGAGATAATCGATGAGCGGGTAGTCCTCGCGCAGCATCAGCTCGCGGTCGACGGCGCCGCGGTTGGCGAGCGTGAAGCGCACCCACCAGCTGGAGCGGGTGAAGCCGAAGTTGGTGCCGACCTTGGGCGGTGCGGGCTTGAACGCGGCCGATGCGCGTGCGGCGTCGAAGTCGAGCGTGCCGGTCGGGTCCTCGAGTACTTCGACGTGGCTGCCGAGCGGGATGGATGCGAACTCCGCATCGACTTCGAGCGGCGAAGCGCCCACACTCTGCATCGCCGCCAGCGCAACGGCCGCGACCACGGCCCACACGCGTGACGGCGGCGTTGCGCACGATCTGGCCACGTTTCCCCGATTGCGTAGCGGTGGAACTCGGCCAGAATAGCAGGCTGTCGGGCTCGGGGGAGTCGGAACATGCGCAGGAACCGGTGGCTGGCCATGGCCGGCATCAGCGTGCTGCTGGCGGCGTGCGAGCGTGGCGCGCCGGTCGCCGACGGCGATGCGGTCGCGGGCGGTGGCGGGGCGACCAACCTCGAACAGGGCTGGACCCGCGCGGTGCAGGAGCGCGCCTGGTTCTCTTCGTTCGGCTCGCGCCTCGTCCCGACCGCGTGGCTCGCGGTGCTCGAACAGGCGGGTACGACACGGCGCTTCATGGCCGACGAGCATCTGGATGCGCTCGGCTTCCTCGTGCAGGAGGCGACGCCGGCCAATCCCGATGGATTCCCGATCGGTTTCACGCACGAGACCGATGCCGCCGGGCGGCGCTGGACCGGCCTCGGCTGCGCCGCCTGCCATACCGGCGAAGTGCGCTATCGCGGCCACCGCCTGCGCATCGACGGCGGTCAGGGCGTGCTCGACTTCGATGCGTTCGAGGGCGAACTCGTCGACGCGCTGCGCGCGACCGTCGCCGACGAAGCGCGCTTCGACCGCTTCGCCAACGCGCTCGGCACCGCGGCCGAGGCACGCGCAGGCCTGCGCCGCGACGTCGGCGCGCTCGCCGATCGCATCGGCGCGCGGCATGCGATGAACCGGGTCGACGTGCCGTACGGCCCGGGCCGGCTCGACGCGTTCGGGCAGATCTTCAATGCGATCGCGGTGCAGTTCCTCGGCGTAACGGAAAACCGGCGCGCGCCCGATGCGCCGGTGAGCTTCCCCGTGCTGTGGGACGCGCCGCACCTCGACGTCGTGCAGTGGAACGGCTCGGCACCGAATGCGGGGCCGGGCCCCTTGCTGCAGAACGTGACGACGGCGCTCGCGGTGTACGGCTCGCTCGAGATCACCGGCCACGACGGCCACGCCGGCTATCCGTCGACGATCGACTTCGACCACCTCGGCCAGATCCAGGACGACCTCTATTCGCTGCGTTCGCCGCGCTGGCCGGACGCGCTGTTCGGCGCGCCCGACGCAGGCGCCGCCGCGCGCGGCGCGAAGGTCTATGCGCAGCAGTGCCAGTCCTGCCATGCGCTGTCCGATCGCGATGACCGCAAGCGCGAGCTCAAGGCGACGATCGTGCCGGTCGACGAGGTCGGTACCGATCCGCGCATGCAGCGCAACTTCCTCGACTCGGTCTCGCGCAGCGGTGCATTCGAAGGACGAAAGATCGGCGTCGTCGCGGGTGATCCGCTCGCGGCCGAGGTGCCGACCTCCGACCTCGTCGTGCACGCGGCGGTCGGTGCGGCGTTGCGCCATCCGCTGGCCGCGGTGCGCGATGCGGTCGCGGGTTATCACACGGTGCTCAAGGCCGCCGGCGCCGGCCCCGGCGGCTACAAGGCGCGACCGTTGAGCGGCATCTGGGCGTCCGCACCGTACCTGCACAATGGCTCCATTCCGAGCCTCGCGGACCTGCTCACCCCGCCCGCGTCACGCAGCACGCGCTTCGTGCCCGGCGCGCGGGAGTTCGACCCCGCACGCGTCGGGCTCGCCGCCTGCGCAGCCGACGACCCGCACGCGTTCGACACGCGCCTGCCCGGCAATTCGAATGCGGGCCACGCCTACGGCACCGCGCTTGCGGACGCCGACAAGCACGACCTCCTCGAATACCTCAAGACCCTGTAGCGCGACGCACCCCTGCAGGAGCGCACCCTGTGCGCGACCGTCGCGCTCCGGTGTATCGGGATGCTGCGGTCGCCCACAGGGTGGGCTCCTACAGGGAGTGCCGGGGCGGATCAAGGCGCGCCAGCGCCGGATCCGCCACGACCACCCGCAGCGCTGGCCATCGCCGCCCATGTCGCCGTCTGCTGCGCCTCCAGCGCGTCGAACCACGTGGCGACTCCCGTCGCCGCATTCGTCTGCAACAGGTTCGCGAAGACCTGCTGGCCGAGCGCGCGATACGCTTCGAACTGCGCTTCGGCGAAGAACTGCTCGCTGGTCGGCTCGTCCGGAAACGCCGCATGCGCGCGCCAGTACGCGTAGATGTCGGCGGTAAGCCCGGCGCAGAGCACGGGTCGCACGTAGAGGATGCGACCGCTGCCACCGTCGGCATAGTTCACGCGGCCGAGCAGCCACGGCTGCTGTGCGAGCACGCGCTCGCGGTCGTGATAGAAGCGGTCGGCACCGAGTTCGATCTCCGCGCCGAAGTCGACGCGCACGCGCTCGATCGCGCGGCCGAGGTCGCCGAGCGTGGTCTGCGGGTCGGCGCCGGCGTCGGTGACGACGATGTACTTCACGCGCCGGCGCACGAGTTCGTACAGACCGAGGTTCTCGAAGCCGCCGCCGTCGGACAGGTGCACGTGGCGGCGCTTCTCGTCGAGGCCGATGCCGAGCATCTCGCGTGCGATGAGGATCCACCACCACGGCAGCGGCGGCGCGCGCTCGCCCGCGTACTTCGGGTTGCGCGCCCAGTAGCCGAGGCGCACGTTGAGCAGCGCCATGAGGAACGACACCGAGCGGGCGTGCGTCGCGATCATGTCGGGGTCGATCGCCGCGCCCGACGTCGTGAACGCGGTCGACAGCGCGGTCGATCCACCCGCGTAATCGCGGATGCGCCGCCAGCCGGTCGCGGCGGAGCCGGCGAACAGCGGCGAGAAGAAGAAGCTCGCCCCGGTGCGACTGCGGCGGCGCTCGTCGTCCGAGCTCGTCGTGTTGAGCGTCGTGTTGATGAGCTGCAGCGGCGCGCCGCATGTCGGCTCGACCGAGCGCAGGTCGAAGTCGCCGGGGTCGGTGTCCGCGTCGCCCGCGACCCGCGGCAGGAACGTGTCGCTGAGCCTCGCGCGGTAATACGCGTGGATCGAGACGCGGTTGATGTCGCAGGCGAACGCGAGCACGACCGACAGCAGCACGAGCGCCCCGAACACGGGCGAGCGGAGCAGGTCCACCGATGCCGCGATGTGGTAGCAGAGGATGAGCACGCCGTAGACGAGCAGGGCGAGTCCGATCGTCGTGAGGCGGCCGCTGCTGTCGCCGCTCCTGCGCCGGTCGAGCAGCATCGAACCGATCCCGCCGAGCGCAGGCATGAGGTAGGACAGGTGCTTGCCGACCGCGTGCGCATGGGCGAAACCCGACAGATGCTCGACCATCGCGCCGAACCGCGCGGCAACGGGAATCATGCCGAGCGCGCTCAGCACGGGCGCGAAGGCGAGCAGGCGGCCCATCGCCACGCGCAGCGCGTCGATGTGGCGCACGCTCGCGAGCCCGGGAATGCCGGCGACGAGTGCGAACAGCGTCGCGAGCGGCGGCAGCGCGGCGAGGCAGGCGAGGCCGGCAGCGAGCAGCAGCCAGTAGCCGTGGTGTCCCTCGATCGGGTGCGCGCCGGGCAGCGCGAGCCAGGCCGGCCATTCGACCGGCAGCCACGCGAGGGTGAGCGAATAGACGACGAACACGAGCAGCGGCCCGAGCACGAGCACGTTCGCGAACGTCGCCGCGAGGATCGAGGCGAGCAGGGTCCAGATCGAGAAGCCGCGATGGCTGACGAGGAACTTGCCGTGCCCGCGCAGCCAGTCGAGCACCGTGCCGCCGCGGTCGGCGAGCCCGGCCGCGAACACGCGCGCCGCTCCTGCCGGCGCGAGCCGCGCGCGCAGCCACGTGTAGCACGAAGCGACGTAGCCGCCGCCGGAGACGGACGAGAGGTAATCGACGTGGCGCAGCACGTCGGCGCATTCGAGCGCCTGCAGGACGCCGAGGTTGAACGTCGCGGAACGGATGCCGCCGCCGGAGAACGCGAGGCCGACCACATCGTCCGTCGGAGGTGGCAGCCCGGCCGCTGCGCGCCGCTGCGCGAGCCAGGCCTGTTCCTCAGCGAGGACGTGCGCGAAGTCCTCGACGTAGCCGTCGCGCGCGTGCCCCGTGCTCATCGCGAGCAATCCCGCGGCACGAAGTCGGCAGGAGTCGCCGGCAGGTCGCGATGCACCTTGAGGTACTCGACGATGGCCCAGCGCTCGTCGTCGGTGAACAGCGGTCCGATCACCCCGCGCGGCAACGGGTGCGCCTTCGGATCCGCGCGCGAGGCGGCGAGCTGGTCCGGGGTCGCGGTGAACGCGTGACCGGTGTTGCGGTTGCCGTCCTTGCGGGTATCGAGCCAGAAACCATCCGCCTCGCCCGCGCCCGCGGCGGGCACGTCGACGTAGCCGACGCGCTTGCTGTCGAAGTCGCGGCGGCCGACGAAGAAGCGCGCCGTGCGCTGTTCGGGCGGCAGCAGCATCTCGTAGAGGTTCGGCACCGAGCCGTTGTGCAGGAACGGCGGCGTCGCCCACACGCCCTCGAGCGGACGGGGCTTGTAGCCGGCGATCTGCTGCGGCAGGTCGAGGATGCCGAAGCCTTCCAGGCATTGCTGGCGCTCGTACGGGATGCCGCGGTCGGCGAAGTACTTCGCCTTGATCATGAGGCCGAGCACGTTGAGGCCTTCGCCTTCGGTGAGGCGCGTGACGTCGATGCCGGCGAGCTGCGCGTCGATCTGCGCGCTGCCCTGGATCACGTCGACGAGCAGCGCGCGCGTCTGGCAGGCGAGGTCGCAGCCCCAGCCCTGCGTCGCCGGCATCGTGCTCAAAGCGGCTTCGCCGCCGAGTGCTGCGGCGATCGCGGCGAAGCTGTCCTGCGGAATCGATGGCACCGCGTTCGCATCGGGATCGGGATAGGCCGCGCGCAGCGCGTCGAGCGCGCTGGCATCTTCGCCCGCGGCGCGGCGCCCCGCGATCGTCTCGTCGAGGCGCCAGCGTGCGTCGCGCGCGAGGTTGCGCACGAGCAGCGGGCGCAGCACGCCGTCGACGTCGTCGCGCGTGAGCCCCGCGCGCGAGAGGTCGTAGTGGCGCGCGAGGAAGCCGTTTGCCTCGGTCGGGTCGGTGCCGATGTGTTCGACCGGGACGACTTCGATCATCCATTCGGTGTCGGGCGACGGTTTGCCCGGCGCGCTCGCGAGCTGGCGCGCGCGATCGGCCGGATGCGGGCCGTGGCACTGGACGCAGTGCGCCTCGAACAGCACCTTGCCGCGTTCGGCGAGCGCGGCATCGACCGGACCGAGCAGGTCCTCGGGCCAGCGTGGCGGCGTGAGCTTCTGCAGGGTGTGTTCGATCCTGTCGAGATGCGCGATGTCGACCGACGAGGTGAAGCGCTGCTCGGGCGGCAGCGGATTGCCGTAGTCGTCGGTGAGGCGGATCACTGCGCCGACGCCGAGCGCCTCGCCGATGTTGCGCGCGAGCGGCTGCTTGACCGAGCCGTTGTACTGCACCCAGTCGAACTTCCAGATGTTCCAGACGTACGGATAGCTGACCGGTGCGGTCGCCGCCTGGTAGTTGCCCGTGCTCAGGTGGTCGCCGAACACGGTGTTGGCGATGCGGCCGAGCGCGTCGGTGCGGCCGAAGCCTTCCTGCACCGGATAGAGGTGTCGCAGCGGGCTGTTCTGGCCCTGCGTCGCGAACGCGACGACCGTGTCCCACAGCTCGCCACGCAGCGCCGACTTGCCTTCCGGGTAGCGCGGGCCGATCACCTTGCGCGCGAAGCGGTCGAACTTGGCCGGGTTGGCCCAGGTCGCGATCATCGACGCGACCAGCGTCGGCCCGAATGCGCCGCGCTGCATGTCGGTGAACTCGTGCATCGCCTGGCCGCCGTCGATGCGGACCGCGATCGTGCGGTCACCCTTGCGCGCATGGATCTCGCCCGTGTGGCAGGCGGCGCAGGTGATGTCGAGCACGTACTGGCCGAGCGCGCCGTCGAAATGGCGCGTGAAGCCGACCGGCAGGCGGTCGGGGTTGGCGGGCGTCGGCTCCGGGTCGACGATGAAGCGGTAGCGCCTGAGGTGCTCGGGCGCGGCGAACCGTTCCGTGCCGACCGGCATTTCGAGGTTCGTGAACCACGCGTAGCGCAGCGGCGTGACGAGCGCGCCCTGCGGCATCGAGGTGCCCTGCGCGGTGTAGTAGTAGGTTTGCCGATCGGCGCTGTCGGCCGTCGTGCCCCAGCCCTGGTCGAGGTAGCGGTACTCGTCGACGTGTTCCTCCGGCGGGATCGTATGCACGGGATAGAACACGAACAGTGCGAAACCGGCGGCCGCCGCGAGCGCGCCGAGCAGCACGAGTACGAACAGCCACTTGAGCAGCCGCCCGAGCGGGATGTCGAGGAACGCGCGCACGGGCCCCTTGCGCGTGCGGAACGTGGCGCGACGATAAGCCATCGATGTCTCCCCTGTGGCGCACTCCGTTGCGAGCGGTCCGCCAGCGTGCCCGTTCCCTTCCCCGGCTGGCGGCCGGCGCGCGGGCACACGTAGAAGGTTACACGTTTTCGACGCGGTCAAGAGCAGGGAAGGATGATGATCGCGTGGATTTCAACGGTTCCGGCGTCGCTGTTGCGGACGAGGCCGGGCGTCAGGAGCGATGGGGATCCATGCGCTGCTGGACGGACTTGCGGAAGCGTCGGCTGAGCGGCAGCCGCGCCGCGGAATGCAGCACGACTTCGTACTCGCCGCCGTCGTGCAATTCCAGGATCTCTTCGCCCAGAAGAAGCGGCTAGCCGACGCCGAGCGCACGCTGCAGACGAAGACCACGACGAAGGCGCTCGAGGATCAACGCATCGCGACCTCGAAGATCGCGTGGATCCTCGGCAAGCTGGACGAGCTGCGTCGACCCGACCTCGTCGACGAGGACTCCCGGATCTTTCCGGGCTGGTACGCGCCGGCGATGGTGTGGCAGGACGGACGCCGTGTGGTGCGGCCGATGCGCGATCAGTGCCGCCCGGCCGGATCGCCCGCGTTCTACGACACGAAGTTCCCTGGCACCTACAACGCGCGCAGGGACAACCTCGAAGGCACGTTCTGGAAGAAGCTGTTCGGCTATACGCACGGCGTCATCGTTGCGAACGCGTCCTTCGAGAACGTCAGCCGCCACACGATGGAGCATCGCGAGCTCGTCGCCGGCGAGGCGGGGCGAGGGCGAGTCGCTGCTCTCGTTCGCCGACGGTCCCGGGCTTGATGGGGATCACGCAGCGGTCGTGGCCCGCCGCGGCTTGGCTGCGCGCAGATCCCAATGACCTCGCGGCGATGTACGCCATCCTCGACGACCGCGAGCGGCCGTGCTACGAGCACCGCCTCGCAGCGTAGCGCTATGCCCGACGACACCTACGGCGACCGCGATCCATTCATCGAACAGACGCTCGAGGAACTCGGTTCGGGGTGCTACGAGAGCGCGGTGAAGCTCGGGAGTGATCGCAAGCGCTCGATCGAGGAGCGCCGCGCGCTGGTGGAGCGTACGCGCATGCTCCTGCTGGCGCTCGGTTACCGCTTGCATGGGACGTCAAACGGGACGCTCGCCTCGCCTGAGCAGGCCGCCGAACTCGCCGACGGCGACTTTGCGACCGATGGCGGCTTCGAGACGTTGCTCCGCGAACTCGAGGTCCACGTCAAGCGCTAACCGCGCCTTCCGAGAGAGCGAGGTATGCATCGCCGGCGACGATGCGGAAATCTGGAAGCCCGCATGCCTCCAGCTCGCGCAGAATGGAACGCGCGATGCGAGCCGCGTGTTCGATGCCCAAGCCGAAGTCGACGTAGATGTCGATCCACACGTAGCCGGCGGGCGAGGAAGGCGCGGCTCGGAATGCGTACTCACTGGTTTGACGGGGGAGGAAGCGGTTCACCGCGTCACCTGCGGCTACCTCCACGGTGGCAA
Source organism: Dokdonella sp. (assembly GCF_051958935.1). Taxonomy (GTDB): domain Bacteria; phylum Pseudomonadota; class Gammaproteobacteria; order Xanthomonadales; family Rhodanobacteraceae; genus Dokdonella_A. Next base: position 14,425 of record NZ_JBQCFP010000200.1, read on the forward strand.
CAACGGTCCAACTGCCGTTCGGCAGGACAGAGGCGTTCATGGTTTGGGCTCATTGACCCCGTGATCAAATCGGGGCTGAGATTTCGGCTACCGGGGAACGAGCTGACTGTCGTAGCTCATCGTGCGCGACGGGGCCCGTGATCGGGGGTGGCCAGTCGCTTCGCGCCGAGGCAGGGGAGTGTCAACAAGCACGCTACGCGCGTTCGTGTGAAGAAAACGTAACTGCGCCGTAGCTGTTCGTCTTGCGAGGGTCAGGTCTTCATTCTTTTCAGCGACTTGTCTGCGCGAAAGGTTGCCGTAGCAGGCCTTACCGCCGCGGCCCTGGTGGAATACCTCGATGAAGAGCCGCGGCTTCACCCATCGTCGCGAGGATCCGGTATCCGTCCCACTGGACTCGTGCAGCCAGTCATCGCCCGTCGGGGCGGCGGTCTTCTCGTGCGGCACAGCTCGGGGGGCGAAAAGCAGTGTTTGAAATCGGCGACGGTGCGTCGGCGCGCTTGCGGCCCATGGTCAACCGGGATGGCGTTCGGGGTCCTTGCGGTAGGTGTACTCGGTTTCGAGGCCCGCCTCGAGGTAGGCGAGCAGCTTGGTTTCCTCGTGGGCCGAAAGCCTGCGCTTGCGTGCCTTCGACTTCGCTATCGTGCCCGTCGCGCGGCGATGCTCGGTGGCGTCGGCCAGCGCCTCGATTGAGGCATTGAGCCCGAGGCTCGCTCGAGCGGCCTTGAGGACGCCGCGGATCCAGACGAGGTCGTTGCCCACCGTCGCTGGCCCTGCGCCGCCCTTGCGTCGCGCCTCGGCGTGCCGAACGTAGTCCTGCGTCCGGAGCCCGTACGCAACGCGATCGGCGATCGCGTAGGTCTTTATCCTCGCGAGGTCGGACGTTTTCGCGCGGCCCCACTTCGTCAGCTTGGCCGCGTGCTCGACGTACCAGTCGACCAGGGCGCCGAGCGTCATCGTGTCGGTCGGCTGTTGCCGGTGGCGCGCCGCTCGGCCACCTCGCGCTCCATGCGACCCGCCCAGGTCTGGGCGAGCATCTTCGTGGGAAAGCTTGCGGGACGTTCGGCTCGCCCTTGCGCCGTACAATGGCGCGCCAGCTCTTGCCGCGCGTCTGGATGGTGGCCATTCCAATGTACCAGTCGAGTGCTGGTGCAATGGTGGTACGCCGCCATCCGGGATCGGCAAAGGAAAATCGGGGTTTCTGAAGGAATGGATTTGACCGAACAACAGACCGAATCCGCGCCGCGCCGCGCTCAGAGCGCATCGGCTTTCTCCGTTGCCCCCATGATGGACTGGACCGACCGCCACTGCCGGTACTTCCATCGCCTGCTCGCGCCGCATGCACTGCTCTACACCGAGATGGTGACCGCGCCCGCGGTCATCCACGGTGATCGCGCGCGCCTGCTCGGTTACGACGAGGCCGAGCATCCGGTCGCATTGCAGCTCGGGGGTTCCGAGCCGGGGGAACTCGCCGAGGCGGCGCGCATCGGTGCGGAGCTCGGTTACGACGAGATCAACCTCAACGTCGGTTGTCCGTCCGACCGCGTGCAGTCGGGGCGCTTCGGTGCGTGCCTCATGCGCGAGCCGGAGCTCGTGCGCGACTGCGTCGCGGCGATGCGCGCGGCAGTCGCGCCCATCGGGGTGCCGGTCACGGTGAAGTGCCGCATCGGCGTCGACGACCAGGACGAATACGCGGGGCTCGCGTCGTTCGTCGAGACCGTGCAGGCGAGCGGCTGCGACACGTTCATCGTGCACGCGCGCAAGGCGTGGCTGCAGGGCCTGTCGCCGAAGGAGAACCGCGAGATCCCGCCGCTCAACTACGCGCGCGTGTACCGGCTCAAGCAGGAGCACCCGCGGCTCGTCGTCGTCATCAACGGCGGCATCGCGACGCTCGCCGAGGTGGAGGAACACCTCGACCACGTCGATGGCGTCATGCTTGGTCGCACCGCGTACCATGAGCCCTACCGGCTCGCCGAGATAGAACATGCGTTGCACGGCACGCCGCTGCCCGATCGCGACGACGTGCTGCAGCGCCTGCGGCCGTACGTCGAGGCGCATCTCGCGCGTGGCGATCGCCTGCAGCACATCACGCGGCATGTGCTCGGGCTGTACCAGGGGTTGCCTGGTGCGCGCATGTTCCGGCGCGTGCTGAGCGAGCAGGCGCATCGTGCGAACGCGGACTGGGATGTCGTCGAGGCGGCGATCGCGGCGCGCCGTGCGGGGGAGCGGGCGTTGCGTGCGGCGTAACGCCCTGCGCGGCCAAGGGCAAAATGGATTACCGCTTTCGCGGGAATGACGTCGAGGTGGGGCGAACCCAGGCGCGGGACGCGCGTGCGCGCGGTCGCGCTGCTCCACCGGCACCTGCGCCGACGCCGCGAACGCAGGTTTCGACGAACTCGACGAAGGCGCGCACCTTGGCCGGGATGAAGCGGTTGCCGGGATAGATCGCGAAGATGCCCTGTTCGATCGCGGCCCACGCCTCGAGCACGCGCACGAGGCGCCCGGCCGCGAGGTCGTCGGCGACCGCGAACTGCGGCAGCAGCGCGATGCCCGCGCCAACGCGGCAGGCATCGAGCAGGGCGAGCGCATTGTTCGAGCGCACGCGAGCGCGCACGCGCACGGTTTCGCCGTGGCCGCGCCGCTCGAGCTCCCAGCGCTCGGCGATCGCGCCGACGTCGAGCACGAGGCAGGCGTGACGGTCGAGGTCGGCCGGCCGCCGTGGCCGGCCCGCCGACGCGAGATAGCCCGCGTTCGCCACGAGGATTCGCCGGCTGTCGCCGAGGCGGCGTGCGACGAGGCGCGAGTCGCGCAGTTCGCCGACGCGGATCGCGACGTCGAACGCTTCCTCGACGAGGTCGACGTTGCGGTTGGACAGGTGCAGGTCGAGTTCGAGCTCGGGGTGCGCGGCGAGGAACTCGCCGAGGCGCGGCGTGAGATGGGCGAGGCCGAGTCCGCTCGGAATGCTCGCGCGCAGCCGTCCGCGCAAGGCGCCGCCCGTCGCACTGGCCGCGGCCTCCGCCTCCGCGATCTCGGCCAGCACGCCTTCGCAGCGCGCGAGATGCGCGCGGCCCGCCTCGGTGAGGCCAACCTGGCGCGTGGTCCGCTGCAGCAGGCGCACGCCGAGGCGCGACTCGAGCGCGGCGACCGCGCGGCTCACGCCGGACACGTGCATGCCGAGCCGCACCGCCGCCTGGGCAAAGCTGAGCCGGTGCGCGACCTCGACGAAGCAGGCGATCTCGGCGAGCTGGTTGCGCAGCATTGTTGCCATCCTCGCAATGATGATTTCACCCAAGGTTAGTTTATCGCAGACGCGTGCGTCCGTATGTTGGGCTCCGGTTTCCATCGGAGATACCCATGCCGCTCGTCACCGTGACCGTCCGCAAGCCGACCCCCGCCACGCGCAAACGCGCGATCCTCGACGCCGTGCACGACGCGCTCGTCGCGAGCGGCGTGCCAGTGACCGACCGCTTCCAGCGCGTGCTCGAGCTTGATGCCGCGGATTTCGTCTTCGACCCGCGCTATCCGGACCTCGCCACCGACCGGCCCGAGGACTTCGTGCTGATCGAGATCCTCTGGTCGGTCGGTCGCAGCGTGAAGGTCAAGCGCCAGCTGCTCGCCGGCTTGCTCGCGGGCCTCGCCGGCCACGACATCGACGGCGAGCACGTGATGGTCGTGTTCAAGGAGACCGCGTGGGAAAACTGGGCCTTCGGCGGCGGCAGGATCCTGCACGCATGAGCCGCCTCGCGACCTGGCCGCTCGACCGCGAGGCCGATGCGCGCGTGCGACGGCGCGCGATGGCGGTCGCCTTCGTCGTGCTCTGGTGCACCGGCTACCCGGCCGGGTTGATCGCCGTGCAGCACGCGGCGCCGTTCACGATCCTGTTCCTGCGCTTCGCGTCGGCGGGCGCGATCTTCGCGGCGATGGCGTTCTCCGCACGCGCGCGCCGGCCGGCATGGCGCGAGGTCGCGCACCACGCGGTGGTGGGCGTGCTCTCGCTCGCGATCGCGTTCGGCGGCATCTACGAGGCGCTGCGTCTCGGCATCGGCACCGGCCTCGCCGCGTTGTTCGTCGGCGCCCTGCCGCTCGCGAGCGCGACGATCGGCCTGCTCCTCGGCGAGCGCATGCGCGCGGTTCAATGGGTCGGCCTCGCGTTCGGCCTCGCCGGCGTCGTGCTCGTGCTGCAGGGCCGCTTCGGCGGCAGCGGCGACACGGCCGCGTACGCGGCGAGCACGCTCAGCCTGTTCGCGCTCGCCGCCGGCACGCACTACCAGAAGCGGCGCGCACCCGCGATCGACCTGCGCGTCGCGCTGGCCGTGCAGCACCTCGTCGCGGCGCTCGCGCTGCTGCCGGTCGCGATGCTGGTCGAGCACTTCCGCATCGACGCCGGCTCGACGTTCGCCGCGGCGCTCGCCTGGCTCGTGCTCGTCAACTCGGTCGGCGGCTTCGCGCTGTGGTTCACCCTGCTGCGCGGCGGCGCCGCGACCGAGGTCGCGACCTTGTTCTTCCTGATGCCGCCGGTCACCGCGCTCATGGGCTGGCTCGTGCTCGGCGAGCATCTCGCGCCCGCGATGATCCCGGGCTTCGCACTCGTCGCCTTCGGCGTCTGGCTCGGTACACGCGTGCGTTGAACGTCGTGGCAGCATCCGGCGCGAAACGACGTATGGGTACGGGAGGCAAGGCGCTGGCGGCGAGGGTGGCATGCACGAGGACGAGGCATCGAATGATGGCGTACGGCGCACGTGCGGCGGGGGCGCGGCGGCGCCGGGCGACGGGAGCGTGCCGGCCACGACGCCGGGCGAACGGCGGCCCGTGCCGCTCGACGTGCGTTGCCTCGCCTGCGACGGCAGCGACCTCGACGTGAGCGTGCAACCGCGCGGCGACGAGCCCGTGCAGTGCCGGAAGTGCGGGGAATGGAACACGTACCTGCGCCTGGAGATCGCCGCGGTCGAACGCGTACGTCGCGAGCGCCTGCGTCGCCGGTGAACGCGCCCGGCCCACGCCACGCTTCGCTTGCCGAGGCGCCGAACCGCTAGAATCGCAGGCCCGATCCGTGCGCCGCTGCGATGTCCCTCGTCAATCTCGTCAACGTCGACTACTCGGTCGGCGGCCCGTTGCTGCTCGACGGCGTCGATCTCGCGATCGAGCGCAACGAGCGCATCTGCGTCGTCGGCCGCAACGGTGCCGGCAAGTCGACCCTGCTGCGCCTGATCGCGCGGGAGTTGCGTCCCGACGACGGCGAATTGCGCGTGCAGGGCGGCGTGCGCGTCGCCAAGCTCGCGCAGGAAGTGCCCCACGACGTCGCCGGCAGCGTGTTCGACGTCGTCGCCGGCGCGCTCGGCCATCTCGGTGCGCTGCTCGCCGAATACCACCACCTTAGCCATCACCTCGACGTCGCCGGCAACACCGATGCGCTCGCGCGCGTGCAGGCGCGCATCGAGGCCGAGCACGGCTGGGACCTCGATCGCCGTGTCACGCTGGTGCTCGAGCGGCTCGAACTGCCCGAGGAGGCGGAGTTCTCCGCGCTTTCGGGCGGCATGAAGCGCCGCGTACTGCTCGCGCGCGCACTCGTGCTCGATCCCGACGTGCTGCTGCTCGACGAGCCGACCAACCACCTCGACATCGAGGCGATCGCCTGGCTCGAACGCCTGCTGCTCGATTTTGCCGGCAGCGTCGTGTTCGTCACGCACGATCGCCGCTTCCTGCGCGCGCTGGCCACGCGCATCGTCGAGATCGATCGCGGCGCGCTGACGAGCTGGCCGGGCGACTACGACAACTATCTGCGCCGGCGCGAGGAGCGCCTGCATGCCGAAGCGCAGGCGAACGCGCAGTTCGACAAGAAGCTCGCGCAGGAAGAGGTATGGATCCGCCAGGGCATCAAGGCGCGCCGCACGCGCAACGAGGGGCGCGTGCGCGCGCTCGAAGCGATGCGCCGCGAACGCGCGCAGCGGCGCGAACTCGGCGGCAACGCAAGGCTGCAGGTGGGCACGGCGGCCGCGTCGGGGCGGCGCGTGATCGAAGCGGAAAGCGTGTGCTTCGCCTGGAACGGGCGCGTGATCGTCGACGGCTTCTCGACCACGATCCTGCGCGGCGACCGGGTCGGCCTGATCGGCGCCAACGGCTCCGGCAAGACGACGCTGCTCAAGCTGCTGCTCGGCCAGCTCGCGCCGCAGGCCGGCGAAGTGCGGCTCGGCACGAACCTCGAGATCGCCTACTTCGACCAGCATCGCGCACACCTGCGCGAGGACCAGAGTGCGCTCGACAACGTCGCCGAAGGGCGCGAATACATCGAGATCGGCGGCAGCCGCAAGCACGCGCTCGGCTACCTGCAGGATTTCCTGTTCTCGCCCGATCGCGCGCGCGCACCGATCACGGCGCTGTCGGGCGGCGAGCGCAACCGCCTGCTGCTCGCCAAGCTGTTCGCCAGGCCGTCCAACCTGCTCGTGATGGATGAGCCGACCAACGACCTCGACGTCGAGACGCTTGAGCTGCTCGAGGAACTGCTCGCCGCTTACGCCGGCACCTTGCTGCTCGTTTCGCATGACCGCGACTTCCTCGACAACGTCGTCACGAGCACGCTCGCGCTGGAGGGCGACGGTCGCGTCGGCGAGTACGTCGGCGGGTACAGCGACTGGCAGCGCCAGGCGCCGAAAAAGGGGACGGAGGCATTTTCCCGGCGCGATACCGCGGCTTCGGGGACGTCCGCGGCGAAGATGCTTCCGTCGCCTTTTTCAGCGGTGGCTCCGGCGAAGCGCAAGCTCAGCTACAAGGAAACGCGCGAACTCGACGAACTTCCCGCGCGCATCGACGCCCTCGAAGCGCGCATCGCCGCGCTCGGCGAAGCGATGCAGGACCCCGGCTTCTACCAGCAGGACAGCGCATGCATCGTCGCCGCGAACAATGAGCTCGCCACGCTCCAGGCCGAACTCGACACCGCCTACGCGCGCTGGTCCGAACTCGACGCCTGACGCGCTGCCGCGAGCGGCGGCACGCGCGATCCCGTCACGCGCGAGGCAAGTCAGCAGAGGCGGGACGGCGGAGCGCCGGGGAGGCAAGCCGAGGGGGCGGGGGGGGGGGGGGGCGGGGCGCGGGGGGGGGGGGGGGGGGGGGGGGGGGGGGCGGTGGGGGGGGGGCGGGGGGGCTGGGGGGGGGTGGGGGGGGTTCTGCCCCCCCCGGTGGCGGGGCCCGCCCCCCC
>NZ_JBQCFP010000201.1:0-33758 GCF_051958935.1 Dokdonella sp.
AGCGGGCTCCATTGCAGCGAATGCCACAGCGCGATCTCGGTCACGTAGCTGCGGTAGTCGAGCATGCGGTTGAGTTCCGGGTGGATGTGCGGGACGTGGTAGCCCTCGAGGTAGTTGTCGACGTACACCTTCCAGTCGCAGCCGATCTCGTAGGCGACGCGGCGCTGGAATGCGTAGCCCTCGAGTGCGCGCGCGCCGACGCGCTCGTCGATGCCGTCGAGCAGCGCGCCGAGCGGTGGAACCTCGCCGAGCGCGACGAACACGAGGCCCTGCCACTGCGCGATGCGCGCTTGCGGCAGGTGCACCGCGCCGATGTCGAAGTGGCGCGCGGCCTCCATCTCGGGCGCGCTCTGCAGGCGGCCGTCCAGCGCGTAGGTCCAGCCGTGGTAGTGGCAGCGCAGCCGCTTCGCGCCGCGGCCGTCGCACAGCGCGAGCGGACCGGCGCGATGGCGGCAGACATGGTGCAGCGCGCGCAGCTCGCCGTCTTCGCTGCGCACGATCACGAGCGGAACGCCGGCCACTTCGGTGACGACGTGGTCACCGATGCCGGACAAGTGCGCCGCATGCGCGGCCAGCTGCCAGCTGCGGGCGAATACCGCGCGGCGGTCGAGCGCTTGCGCGGCGGCGCCGACGTAGTGGTGGGCCGCTAGCGCCGACGCGGTGGCGAGCGGTTGCGCGGCGAATTCGGGATGCGTGGAACCGGTGGCCATCGTGCGCTTCCGTTGCCTCGAGGCCAGTATCCGGGCACGCAGGCCGCGCGCGCAACGCCCGGTCCGCGACAGCCGAACTGATACGATAGCCCGCATGACCCCGTCGATTCCGCTGACGGCGCGCGAGCGCCGCGAATTCTGGCTGTTCATGCTGTTCGCGCTCGTCGTGCTCGGTGCCGGCATCGGCCTGCGCGACCCATGGCCGGCCGACGAGCCGCGCTTCGCGCTCGTCGCGAGGCAGATGGTCGAGTCGGGCGACTGGCTGTTCCCGCATCGCGGCCGCGAACTGTATTCGGACAAGCCGCCGATGCTGTTCTGGCTGCAGGCATCGGCCTACGAGCTGCTGCGCAGCTGGCGCGTGGCCTTCCTGCTGCCATCGCTGCTCGCGGGCCTGCTCACGCTCGGCCTCGTCTGGGATCTCGGCCGGCGCCTGTGGAATCCGCGCGCGGGCCTGTACGCCGCGATCGGCGTGCTGTTCGCGTTCCAGTTCACCTTCCAGGTCAAGCGCGCACAGATCGATCCGCTCGTGATGGGCTGGATCACGCTCGCGAACTGGGGATTGCTGCTGCACTTCCTGCGTGGCCCGAACTGGCGAGCGTACTGGCTGGGCTGCTTCGCGGCGGGCCTCGGCGTGATCACCAAGGGCGTCGGCGTGCTCGCCCTCCTGATGTTCGCGCCGTACCTGTTCGCGCGATGGCGCGGCTGGGATGGCGTCGTGCGCACGTCCGGCGCGGGCCTGCGCTGGTGCGGTGGCGTGCTCGCATTCCTCGCGCCGATCCTCGCCTGGGGAGGCAGCGTGCTGCTCGTCGCCCGATCGAGTGCGACGCCCGAGTACGCCGCGTACGTCAATGACCTGTTCTTCCACCAGACGGCGGGCCGCTATGCCGGCTCGTGGTCGCATCCGCAACCGTTCTGGTACTACCTGCCCGTGGTGACGTTGCAATGGCTGCCGTTGTCGCTCGCCTACATCGGTGCCGCGCCGCGCTGGGTGGCCGACCTGCGCGCGCGCGACGCGCGCGTGCTGCTGCCACTCGGCTGGGCGCTGCTGATCGTGCTGTTCTTCAGCATCCCGACCGGCAAGCGAGAGGTGTACGTGATGCCGGTGCTGCCGATGGTCGCGCTCGCGCTCGCACCGCACCTCGAATCGATCGTCGCCTCGCGCTGGCTGCGCGTGACCGCGTTCGTCTTCGCCCTTGTCGCCGGCCTGGCCTTGGTCGGCGCCGGTGCCTGGGCCCTGCTCGGACATTCGCCGGCGGCGGGGGATTTCCTGCGGCGACGCGAACTCGAGGACCTCGGCCACGCCGTCTGGGGCATGTTCGTCGCGATCGGCGCGGTGTTCCTGCTTGCCTGCGCGCGGCTGCGCGCACGGCGCGGCGTGCACGCGCTGCTCGCGGGTATCGCCGGCCTCTGGATCGCATGGGGCGCATGCGCGTACCCGCTGCTCAACGATTCGAGTTCGGCCGCGGGCGTGATGCGCCGCGCGCGCGAAATGGCCGGCGCCGACGTCGAAATCGGCCTGGTCGCGTGGAAGGAACAGAACTTGCTGATGGCGGTGGGCCCGGTGCGCGATTTCGGCTTCCGCGCGCCGCGCGACCGCCAGTTCGTCGAAGCGGCACGCTGGCTCGCCGAAGCGCCCGCACAGCGGCGGATCTTCATCCTCGACCAGGCGATGGACGCCGCAGGTGCCTGCGTCGATCGCGCGAAGGCGCGGCGCGTCGGCCAGGCGAACCGCCGTGAATGGTTCCTGCTCGACGAGCAGGCGATCGTCCCCGGCTGCATGCCTTCGCCACCGGCGTCGGCGGACGACGCCGACGACGCGGATCCATGATGCGCATCCGCGCATGCATGGTGCTTGGCGCGAAGGCGACGGTTTTCGATGACGACGATGTATCGCTTCGATGACTTCGAATTGAACCCGGCCACGCGCGAACTGCGCAGGGACGGACGCCTGCTGCCGTTGCCCGCTCGCGCCTTCGATTGCCTTGCGTACCTCATCGAACATCGCGAACGCGCGGTCGGTCGCGACGAACTCATCGCCGCGGTATGGGGCAGGGTGGAGATCAGCGATGCGCTGCTCGGCCACACGATCGTGCGCATCCGCCGCAGCCTCGGCGACACCGGCAACGAACAACGCACGATCCGCACGGTGCCGCGTTTCGGCTATCGCTGGGCGTTGCCGCTCGAGGTCGTGCCGGGCGAGCCGGCGCCGGCCATGCCCGAACCCGCGATCGAGCCGTCGTTCGAGGATGCGGCGGTCGATGCGCCCGCACAGCCCGTCGACGCGATCGACGATGCGCAACCGCGCGCTTCATCGCCGGCGCGATCGCGACGCGTGATCGTGGCGATCGCATTCGCCGCGGTCGTGCTCGGCATGCTCGGCTACGCCGCATGGCAACGCGCCACGCGCGTCGTGCTCGTACCTTCGTCGAAGCCGGTCGTGCCGGCGGTCGCCGCTGCGGACGGCGATGCAGCGATCGCCGTGGCCGCGCTCGTGCTGCCGGCCGATGTCGACGCGCCGGAGGAATGGCGCTGGCTGCGCCTGGGGCTCATGGACCTCGTCGCCAACCGCCTGCGGGCCGGCACCTTGCCGACCGCGCCGAGCGAGAGCGTGGTGAGCCTGCTGCGCCAGCGGGGCGGCGCCGACACGGCCGACCTGCTGCACGATCCCGCGCTCGCGCAGGCCGCCGCGATGCGCGTGCTGCCGCACGTCGGATTCGTCGACGGGCGCTGGCGCGTGCGCCTAGAGGCGTTCGGCACGCAGCGTTCGCTGGACGCCGAGGCCGAAGCCGGCGATGCGATCGTGGCCGCACGCGACGCGGCCGACGCGTTGCTGCGCAAGCTCGGCAAGCAGCCACGTGCGGCATCGCCGGGCGATGCCTCGCCTGAACTCGAGGAACTCCTGCAACGCAGCGGTGCGGCGATGCTCGCCGACCAGCTCGACCAGGCGCGCGTATTGCTCGAGGCGGCGTCGCCGGCGCTCAAGGCGTCGCCGCGCGTCGAGCATCGGATGGCGCAGATCGAACTGCGCAGCGGCGACTACGATGCCGCCGAGACGCGCATGCATGCACTCGTCGATCGCCTGCCGCCGGGGCGCGACGATGCCCTGCGTGCGCGCGCGATGCTCACGCTCGCCGCGGCGCAGGTGCGGCGCAACCACACCGAACTCGCGACCGACCTCTACGACGACGCGATCGCACTGCGCACAGGCGCGGGCGATCACGAAGTACTCGGCGTCGCGCGCCTCGGCCGTGGCGCGTTGCTCGCGAAGCAGGGACGCTACGCCGAGGCGACCGCACAGCTGTCGCAGGCACGCACGGACCTCGCCACCGTCGGCGACGGCCTCGGTGTCGCCAGCGTCGACGTCAACCTCGGCGAGTTCCAGCGCATGCGACACCGGCCGGCCGAAGCGCTCGGCGTGCTCGAGAGCGCCGTGCGCCAGTTCGAACGCCTCGGCGCGAGGGAAGGCCTCGCGTACGCGCTCGCACAGCAGGTGCTCGCCGAGAGCGAACTACTCGACGTCGATGCCGCCTTCGCGACGAGCGAGCGCGCGTGGCCGCCCGAGGCGAACACGAACAATCGGCGTATGCGTTGGGAACTCACGCGCGTGCGCGCGCTCGCGCTGGTCGGTGTCGGGCGCGTCGCCGAGGCGCAGGCACTGCTCGCGCAGATCGACCGGGACGCCGACGCCCAGCGCGACGCAGTGACCCGTGCGCAAGCGGCGCTGCTCGCCGCGGTGATCGCCGATCGCGGCGGCGATACCGCCCTGGCGGATTCACGGCTCGAACGGGCGCGCGTGCCGGCGCTGCGCGCCGCCGCCCCCGCTGACTGGACGCGCGCGCTCGTGTTGCATGCGCGCGTGCAGCGCGAGCGCGGCGACCTCGCTGCAGCGGCGGCGACCACCGAGGCATTGCAGGCCGATGCGGGCGGCGACGACTGGCGCCGGCTGCAGGCGGCGCTCGCGGCGGCGGGGCAAGCCTGGGCCGAACACCGCCGCGAAACCGCGCTCGAGCGCTTCGCGCAGGCGATGCAGTCGGCGGAGGCCCTCGGCGTGCCGGAGGACCTGGTCGCGGTCGGCGCTCCGTACCTTTCCGCGCTCGTCGATGCAAGCCAGCTCGATGCCGCGCGCGTGGTCAGCGGACGCATCGCCGTCTGGGCCGATCGCGATGTACGCGCGGCCGGCGCGCAGGCTCGCCTGTTCCGTGCGCTCGGCCAGGATGACGCCGCGCGCGTGGCGGCCGACAACGAGGCACGCCTGCTCGCCGGCTATGCCGGCCTCGCCGCGAACCGTTCGCGCTGAACCAGTCGCGTGCGCGACGCATGCAAACGCGTGTGCCCGGCTCGAGCAGGAGCCGCGCCGCGTCTGCGACCGCTGTGCTCCGGCGAACGAAGCGCCCTCGTCGTGGACCGGGCGTCTTCGAGCGCCTTGAATGCAACGCCTTGTTTTCACGGTGTTTGCATCGATCGCGACACGCAGTACATCGATCGCGCATCATTGCTGCATCGATGCGACATGTGCCGGTGCGGGCGTCGGGCGAGGATCGCCGGGTCTCCCGTCGCCCCGGCGTCGGGGCCGCGCGCAACGCTCGTCGGCGTCGGCGCGTCCACCCTTCACCCTGTCGAGGAATACCGAATGAAGTGGTTGCGCACCGTGGTTTCGTTGTGCTTCGGCGTGTCGATCGTGGCCGGAACGGCTGCTGCGCAGACGCTGCACCCGGTCGATGCGGGTGGCGGCGCGCTGTCGACGCCGGCCGTCCATGGCCAGTACCTGTACGTCGGCACCGGTGCGACCGTGAACGCCTGGGACATGAGCGACCCGACCCACCCCGTGTATGCCGGTCGCACCGGCGCGAGCCCCGCGCCCGGACCGATCAGCAGCCTCGCGGTCGTCGGCGACTACCTCTATGCGGCTTGGAGCTCGATGGGGATCAGCGCGGGCATCACGATCTATTCGCTCGCCGATCCCGCGCATCCGCTCGGCGTCGCCGAGTACGACGACTATGTCGATTCGGAATTCTTCGGCCCGGTCGGGATCGTCGCGTCTGGCAACCACATCTACCTGGGCGACGCGCAGAACGGCCTCTTCGTGCTCGACACGAGCAACCCGACCACGCCGAGCGTGATCGGCCAGACGTCGGACATCTATGCGTTCGACGCGATGGCGATCAACGGCACGCAACTGCTCACGAGCGGCAGCAGCTTCCTCGGCGATCGCCTCGTCTACGCGGTCGACGTATCCGATCCGACCTCGCCGACGGTCGAAGGCAACGCGATGCTGGACGGCGGTTCGGTGCTGCGCGCCGTGCTCACCGACGGCTATGCGATCGGCGTCGGCAACGACCTGCTCGTCTACGACACCCATGACGGCGCCAACATCACCCAGGTGTATGCGACGGCGATCGATCAGGCGACCGGTGCGATCCGGCTCGGCGACGTGCTCTACCTCGTCGGCGACAGCGGTATCCAGGTGTGGGATTTCGGCACGCCGACGGCGCCCTCGCTGATCCGCACGGTGCCCGCGCCGACGTTCGCGCCGGACCAGGCCGCGGTGACGCCGTTCGGCCCGCTCGTGCTCACCCACACCGATCGCGCCGTGCTGCTCGGCACCGCCGATCCGCTGCAACCGACGCTCGCGGCGCAGTTCAGCGTGCCGGTCGGCGTCTCAGTGCACGCGGCCGCTTTCGACGGCGCGCACGCTTACTTCGCCGAGGAAGGTTACGGACTCGGCGTCGCCGATGGGGCCACGCTGGCCCCGCTCGGCCGCTACGACGCCGACCTGCCGCCGTACCTCGCCGCACGCGACATGGAGGACATCTCGGTCGACGGCGGTCGCGCCTATCTCGCCGCGTGGGGCTACGGCGTGCTGATCGCCGACGTCGCCGATCCGGCGGCGCCGGTCGAACTGGGTCGCTTCGAGTTCCCATTCGCCAGCGCGATCGAAGCGCACGGAGACCGCGTGTACGTCGCGAGCACGACCAATGGCGGCATCTTCAAGGTGCTCGACGTCAGCAATCCCGCGTCGCCGCAGGAACTGGGTGCGATCCTCTCCAGCCAGACCTACGACCTCACCGTGCGCGGCAACTACGCGTTCCTCGTCGACGGCGCCAACTTCGGTGACGGCGGCCTGCGCATCGTCGACGTCTCCAACCCGACCGCGCCGGCCGTGGTCGGCCAGGAACAGAGCTGCCCCTTCGCGAACGGCATCTTCGTCAGCGAGGACGGCAACACCGCGTACGTCGCGTGCAGTTCCGACACCACCTTCGCCAACGCGCTGCAGGTGATCGACACGAGCAACAAGGCGCAGCCGCTGCTGCTCGGCAGCCTGGCGCTGCCGGGCCTGCCGCCGAACCTCACCGATTACAACGACGCACATTCGGTCGTCGTGGTCGGCGACACGGCGTACGTCGGCAATGAATTCGGCCTCGACGAAGTCGACGTGAGCAACCCGGCCGCACCGACCTGGAGTGCGCGCCACGACACCGGCTATACCGTGCGCAAGGTCGAACGTGCGCCCGACGGCAGGGTGTTCGCCTTCACGTCGATCGGCGGCGTCTTCGTGTACGCGCCGCCGGTGGGCGATGCGATCTTCGCCGACGGTTTCGACGGCTAGCGATTCCTCGCCAGTGCGGATCCGGCACGCAGCGCCGGATCCGCTGAACCTGCAGTGCAGGGCGGATCACGGCGCGCCGGATACGCCGCTGCTGCGACGCGATCCGCGCGCGCCCGCAAGGCCTCAGAAGAACTCCTCCATCCAGCGCACGAATGCTTCGCGCTTGCGCCGCGAGATGCGCCGGAACGCGACCAGCAGCCGATCCTCGAATTCGTCCGCGGCGAGCTCCCCGATTTCGATCGCCGGCGGCTCTGCCACCCCTTGCACGGCCGCTCCCCGGCCCGTGGCGAGCCATTCGAACGACACGCCACAGACGGTGGCGATACGCTCCAGATGCTCGGCCGTCGGCGAGGTGCCACTCGGCAACTCCCATTGCGCCACCGCGCTCGCGCCGACGCCGATCGTCTCGGCGAGCTTGGCTTGCGTGAGTCGTGCCAGGCGACGGGCATGCCTGATCCGATTCGGGCGCGGTCCCGTAAACGCGTGCTCCCGTATGTCGCGTTCCTTCACTTCGGCGTCCCTCAGCGATGCTGCTTGTTTAGTGATTTTGAGCGTATTTCCTCAGGCGGCCTTCCTGCAGGCGAAAAATGCGAGGGGATATTCGGCGCTTCCACCACGAAGCCCAGCAAAACTGTATTGCAGCGAGGGAATTTCCACCTTGTGACACCTCGACGATCCGAAGAAAGATTGCCCAACGCGTTCAAGTTTATACCTATACACGCAGGGCCCGCGTCACCGAGGTCGCTCGCACGAACCCAGGACCGCAAGCATTGCAACGGGATCCCCGCCACCCTCTGAATGGCCGGGAATACCCCACGAACCGATGGACGCCGCCCCCGCGGCGACCAGGACGCGATCCGCGATCGCAAGGAAGACGGTGCGCCGCACCGTTTCGGATGTCGTAGCTACGGGAGAAATGCGATGACTGTGCATCTGGCAAACGTTCGCAAGGCGGCCCTGGCCGCCGCGCTGTTCCTCGGCCCCGCCGCCGCCTACGCGGCGAACCCGGTCGGCAACGCGGAAGCGCATGATTTTTCGATCCATATCAACCTCATCGGCCTCACCTCGCTGGACGTCGCCTCGCAGACCAGTGCCAGCCTGGTCGACGTGGTCGACAGCGCCGCCGATTCCGACCAGCTGCCGTCGATTTCGATCAGCGATCCGCTGAACCTCATGTCGCTGAACTCGGGTGAATTGATCGCAGAAACCGAGTACGTTGGCAATGCCGTTTCGGCGATCGCCGCGCAGTCGACTGTCGCCGACCTCGACCTCAGCGTCGCGACCGCCCTCCTCGACGTGCTCAGCCTCGGTTCCGGCGTGATCCGCTCGACCACGACCATGTCCGGCTATTGCCCCGCCGCGGCGTCCAATGCTCCGCGGTCGCTGCTCGGCGACTTCGTGTTCGGCTACGGCTTCGACCAAGGCAACCTCAACGGTGGCGGCGACCCCGGCGGCGGTCTCGGCGGCGGCCTCGGCGGGCTCCCGCCGGGCGGAGTCGACCTCATCGATCCCTCGGTCACGATCCTCGGCATTCCGGTGCCGGGCCTGCCGACGAATCCGCCGCCGAACACCTCGATCGATCTGTCCGCACTCGGCATCGCCGGCGTGACGCTCGTCCTCAACGAGCAGACGCGCACGGGTGACGGCGTGCACTCGCTCACCCTCGCCACCAATGGCATCCACCTCGGCTTGAACGTGGCCGGCCTCGTCACTGGTGACGTGATCGTCGCGCATTCCGAAGTCGGCATGGCTTGCCCCTGAGCGCAGGCGGGCTTCGCGCATCGGCCCGGTTTCGCTCGTCCACCGGCCGGATCCAGGGATCGGATCCGGCCAGGGACTACCCGTACCTCGACTTTCCCCGGAACAGCACCAGGAGCATTTCCATGTTCCCGAAGAATCCCTGCGCCCACGATTCGCACGTTCCGCTCGACGCCCTCGAGCGCGGCTGCGACGATTCGGCCCAGCTCTGTTCACTCGGCGAGCCGATGACCGACGCGCAGCTGCAATTGCGTGCCGAGCTCGTCGCGAAGATCCTCGAAACCCGCACCAAGCTGCGCATGATCCGCGACAAGGCCGAGGAGCTGCAGCTCGCGCTTGAGCGTTTCACCGCGACGCGCGGCACGCGACGGGCATGAGCGCGGCGATCATGCACAAGGGCGAGTTCGTTCCCGGCATGGCGGTCCGGCCGATCGGCAGCATGCACGTGATGACGCTCGGCGGCACGCCGGACGAGTGGATCTGCTCGTGGTACGACAACGACGAGCACCGTGCGATGCGTTACATGCCGGAAGACCTCGAAGCCGTGTGCATGCTGGTCGGCGACATGCTCGATGGCGACGCCGGCGACCGGCTCGATGCCGACACGCCGTCGGATGACGGCGCCTGGGTGCGCATCGGGTACGAGGACGTGGCGTTGCTGCGCCTCGACGAAGACTGAAGCGGCCACGAGGCGGAGCGGGGGCGCGGCGCCATCCTGCTAGACTCGAAGGCAGCAACCGACCGCCGAGCCGCCAAGTGGAAGACAACACCGCGCCGCACGGGCGCCCGACCATCGAACTCGATCCGATCGAGGCGCGCATCATCGGTTGCCTCGTCGAAAAGGCGGCGACGACTCCGGAGGCCTATCCGCTCACGGAGAATGCGATCCTCGTCGCCTGCAACCAGAAGACCAGCCGCGAGCCGGTCATGCAGCTGGAGCCCGGCACCGTCGCGCACGCGCTGCGCGCGCTCGAGGGCAAGGGACTGGTCAAGGTGGCGCCCTCGTCGCAGCGCG
This sequence comes from Dokdonella sp., assembly GCF_051958935.1. Classification (GTDB taxonomy): domain Bacteria; phylum Pseudomonadota; class Gammaproteobacteria; order Xanthomonadales; family Rhodanobacteraceae; genus Dokdonella_A. The sequence continues at coordinate 10,091 of NZ_JBQCFP010000201.1, forward strand.
CGCTCCGCTACGAACATCGCTTCGATGTCCATTGGGGAACGACCGCGCGCCAGCGCGCCGTACTCTGCGTGATGCTGCTGCGCGGCCCGCAGACGCTCGCCGAACTGCACACGCGCACCGACCGCCTCGCCGAATTCCCGAGCCTGGACGACGTGCGCGACACGGTCGACCGCCTGATCCAGCGCGAACCCGCGCTGGTCGTGCGCGTGCCGCGTGCACACGGGCAGCGCGAGGACCGCTACATGCACCTGCTCGGTGGCGCGGTCGACGTCGATGCGCTCGCCGCGGCCGCGTCGTCGTCGCCGTCGCCGTCCACCGCGCGAGCGGACCTGGCCGAGCGCGTCGAACGCCTCGAAACGGAACTGGCCGCGCTGCGCGAAGCCTTCGACGCATTGTGCCAGCGCATCGGCGACGCCTGAGCACCGCCGTTCGCCCGTAGCCGCGGAGGTCGAATCCATGCGCCGCCTGCAGATCGTCGCCCTGGGTTTGCTGGTCGCGGCCGGCAATGCTCCCGCCGCTCCCACGGTCACCCAAACCGGCTGGCTCGAAGGCGCCTCCTACCGCGTCGACATGCCCGCAGGCTGGACGCGGGGCGGCGGCCTCGTCGTGTTCTTCCACGGCTATTCGGACGCGTCCATCGAGTTCGGCGAGGACGAACGTCTCTCGCCGATGTTCGAGCCGATGCTGCATGAAGGCTACGCGGTGATCCAGTCCGGCTATACGCGCCCCGGCTGGGCGATCGAGCAGGGCAGTGCGGACAGCGAGCGCCTGCGCGCATGGTTCGTCGGCAAGCATGGCGCGCCCGGCCGGACGTTCGCGATGGGCATGTCGATGGGCGGCACGCTCACCGTGCATGCGCTCGAGACGCATCCGGATGCATACGATGGCGGTCTTTCGCTGTGCGGCGCGATCGAACCGTCCGATCGCATGATGCAGCGGGACTTTGCGGTCCGCGCCGCGTTCGACTGGTACTTCCCGGGCATATTCGGCCCGCTCGTGCCGGTCGCCGACGATTACCGGGCCGACGACGCGATCGTCGCGCGCGTGGTCGCCGCGATGCGCGCGGACCCGAACGCGGCCGCGTCGCTGCGCGCGATCTACGGCGCCGGCGACATCGACAATCTGCCGGGCGTGATCGCCGCGATCACCTACGACGTGAAGGAAATGCAGCAGCGCACGCACGGCAACCCGTTCGGCAATGCGGACCTCGTCTACACCGGCTCGGCCGACGACGACGCGCTCAACGACGGCGTCAAGCGCTACCACGCCGATCCGGAGGCCGCGGCCTACATGGCGCGTTGGTACACGCCCACCGGCAAGCTGGCCAAGCCCCTGCTCGCGCTGCACGACACGCGCGACCCGCTGGTGATCGCATCGAGCGCGTTCGAGTACGCGCTCGTCGTGCAGCGCGCCGGCCACGCGCGAAACTTCGTGCAGCAGTACGTGAAACGCGAAGGCCACTGCGTATTCACGCCGGCCGAGATCGGCAAGGCATTCGACAGCCTGGTCGAATGGTCGCGCAGCGGAAAGCGGCCGCCGTCGGGCGCGCAGCCCTGATCGTCCGCTCCTGCGTCCGCAGGGCATTCCGAACGATCGGCCCAACGAATGATCGCTCCCACCAGCTGGGTTGTCGGAGCAATGGTCTTCGCCGGACGACGCACCGCCCCTGCGCCCAGCGCGAACGGGAAATTCCTTTCGCGTGCCAGCGTCGCTTCCGTGGGAGCGGCTTCAGCCGCGATGCCCGGCTCTGCAGGTGGGTGCAACCGCCGCAGACGTCCCGACGGTGCATGACCGTCCCTCCACCGCGCGCTATCGCCACACCACCCTTGACGCCGCCCCCGCCTGCGGCTTTAATACGCGGCCCCGCTGCAGTCCGTTCGGACCGCACGCAAGCAAGACATCCTGGCCGGGTAGCTCAGTTGGTAGAGCAGGGGATTGAAAATCCCCGTGTCGGCGGTTCGATTCCGTCCCCGGCCACCATTGCATCAATGACGGGCTTCAACTGCCTTCTGCCGAAACTTCGGCTGCGGCCGTCTTGTGTGGCCTTGATCCGACGCGTCGGCTCACCTTTGCGGACCAGCTCGCTGATGCAGGTGCGAGTGGGACCGCGGAGTTGCGTCCGGTCCCCAACGTCTTCGGCCTCGAAGCAAACAGCTCGATTCCGGCATTCGCCGGAATGACGGCGTTCGCTTTCTGCTTGATTGCATCCGTGAAATAAGCCCACGAGCATCGCGGCCTGCGCCGCTTTACCAATGCGGCCGGCGCTCGACACTCGCCACGCCCGCGCCGAGGCGGAAAGTTTTTCCGCTCGACAACTTCGCCCCGAGCGCGTACGGTGAGGTGGCCCATCCATCTGCCTTGGCGCGCGGCGTAGCAGCGTCCCGATCACGGGCTGCTTCGCATCTCGGTCCGCGTGCTGCCGGTGGTCGTACTCCCTGCCGCTCTGATCATGCGGCCGCAAGGCTGCCGAACATGTCTCTACCGATCGCGTCGAGCTGGCGCTGGACGGTCATCGCGACCGTCGAGGTCGATGCACGCGCCTCTTTCGTCCTTCTTTTGCCCAAGCAAGCGACCGGCTATCGCATGACGCAGCGCGCGGCCGCACCGAACGGTTACGCATGGATCGATGTCCTCGTCGATCTCTCCAACGACATGGCCCGCGTCGCCGACGTGGCTCGTGCCGTGCTTACCGAATTGTCGGAGAGCGGGCTTGCCGGGTTCCGCGTGGTCACGGGTGCACACTTCCTTGCGGTGGGTGGTCGCGCCTGAGGGCGGCGTATGAGCAGCCTCATCTTCAGCAAGCATCGCGCCGGCCCCGCGACGTTCTACCTCAGGCAGGACAATCGCCTCGAAGTCCATGTCAACGGCGCGGTGCTCGCGATCGTTTCTGACGAGGAGGTCGATCGGCACATGTTGGTCGGGCCGCAGGGGATCGAGAAACTCGCGCAGATCGTCATCGATTCGCTGCCGCAGAGCCTCGACATCGATCACATGCCGGTCCGCGCATGGTTGCGCCTGTGGCAGCACTGCAATTACGGAAGCGACTGATGCGACCCGCTTTCGCGAACGCGCGGGTGCTGCAGTTCCAGTTCCGTCTCGCGCGCGGCCTGTCGATCGGGCCCACCGCATTGAAGCACCTGTGGTCCGCCGCATGCGGCTGCGGAGACGTCGCCGTGTCGCGCGAACCGACGCGCACGGACGAGGAGCGGTCCGGCCATCGCTATTCGCTGTGGGCGCCGCCGCACCGCTTCGATCCCGCGGTCGTCGAAGACCGGCTGCGGGCGACGCTGGAGGCACGTTTCTCGAAGGGCGGCGTCATGCTTTTCCGCCTCGACAGCGTGCCCCGCGTGAAATGATCCTCATGCTCCGGCGGTTCTCCATTCGCCTTACCGACCATTCCACCAGGAGACATCCATGATCACATTGGACGTGCGCGGCCTGCCCAAGTCGATGACCGACAGTTCGTTGCAGGCGCTTTTTTCGCAGCATGGCCGCGTGTTCGGCTTGCGCATGGCGCGCGACCTTTTCAGCGGCGAGTGCCGCGGCTTCGCCCAGCTCGAGATGGAAGGGCACGAAGCACGCGGCGCAGTGGCGGCTTTGAACGGCTCGACCCACGACGGCGCAACGATCCGCGTCGCGCTGCATGAGGAGCGAGCCAGGCAGCGTCGTCGCTGAGGGCGCGCGCGGGCACTCACGCCGCCGGCCTGCGAGTGGCGCACAGCGCGATGCAGGCACCGATCGTTTCCGCAACGATGAACATCGGTACGCCAGGCGGCGCGATGCCCGCGAACGAATCGCTGAACATGCGGCCGAATGCCGCGGCGGGATTCGCGAACGAGGTGGAGGAAGTGAACCAGTACGCCGCGCCGATGTAGGCGGCGACGAGCGCCGCGACCTTCTCCCTGGGCGCGCGCAGCACCACGAAGAGCAGGCCGGCGGTCGCCACGACTTCGCCGAGCCACAGTCCCCAGCCGCTGCGCGCGTGGCTCGACCACTGCATTACCGGCAGGCCGAACATCGCATTCGCGAGCCCGGCCCCCGCGGCGGCGCCGGCGAGCTGTGCGAGGACATACGGGCCGATCGCGCGGCGTTCCAGGTGTCCGCGAAATGCGAGCACCGCGGTCACGAGGGGATTCATGTGCGCCCCGCTGATCGGACCGAACACTTCGATCAGCACGTAGAGGATCGCGACGGTAGCGCCCGTATTCGCGAGCAACGCGACTGCCGCGTTGCCGTCGGCGAGTTGCTCGCCCATGATGCCGGAGCCGATCACCGCGCCGATGAGCACGCCGGTCGCGGTGAACTCCGCGGCGAGCCGTTCGCGCAGCGGCCTCACGCGTCTGCGACCGTGAAGGCCGCGAGCCCGGGGCAGATGCCTGATTGGGTTTGTGCGACCGCGCAGCGGATCGTCGTCACGTCGCGCGCCCGATTTCGCGCAAATGCGCCTGCGCGGACACTCGGTCGAGCTTGTCGAGCGGCAATGAGAGCAGCAGCTCGACGCGTCGCCGCAGCGTGGCCATCACGCTGCCGTAGGCACGGCGCTTCGTATCGTCATCGCCCTCGACTGCGGCGGGGTCCGGCACGCCCCAATGCGCCTGCGCGGGATGACCCGGCCAGATCGGGCAGGTTTCGGCCGCCGCGTTGTCGCACACGGTGATCACGATATCGATCTGCGGTGCGCCGGGTGCGGCGAACTCGTCCCAGCTCTTGCTGCGCAAGCGATCGGCCGGATAGCCGAGTCTGGTCGCGAGGTCGGCGGCGATCGGTTGCACGCGTCCCACAGGCTGGCTGCCGGCGCTGAACGCCTGGAAGCGTCCTCTGCCGAGCGTGCCGAGCAAGGCTTCCGCGAGGATGCTGCGCGCGGAATTGCCGGTGCAGATGAAGAGGGTGTTGTGCATCCGTTCACCCGCAACGCGACGTGGACGCGGGGCCGCAGCAGGCCGCCTTCGCTTCCTTCGCGGCCGGTACCGGGCCGCAGCACGCCGCGTGGTCGGTCGGCGCGAAGTAGGTCGTGGCCTCGCCGTGCGTCTGGAACGTTTCCCAGCGAAGGCCCTGCGGATCCTCGGACCAGTACTTGTCCGAGCGGGCATAGCAGCACGTCGTGCCGGTCTCGGCGAGCTTGACCGCATCGGCAGCGGAGAGGCGCGCGCCGATCTGCGCGAGCTCGTCGGCCGTGTCGGCCTGCAGGCCGAGATGATCGACACCGGCGACGCGATCGCGGTGCGAGATCGCGAAATTGATGCGCGGGTCGTCGAGCATCCACTTGGCGTAGTCGGGTTTGACGACGACGGGTGCCGCCGCGAACAGCTGCGAGTAAAACGCGATGCTCGCGTCGAGGTCGGAGACGTTGACATGCACGTGGAATCGTTTCATGGCTGGCTTCTCCGCTTGGGTTTCGGCTGGCAGGCGCGGTCCGGCGTGCACGCATCGCCAGCGCAGCAGTTTTCGGTCAGGTAGGCGAGCAGGTCGTTCATGCGCACGTAGTCGGCGCGCACGCGGATGACGCGCCCCTGCCGCTCGTCGACGACGAGCCCGGCCGCGCGCAGCACGTTGAGGTGCGCGGTGAGGGTGGCGGGCGGCAGTTCGAGCTGGTCGCGCAGCTCGCCTACCGACAGACCGTGGCGCCCGGCCTGCACGAGGCAACGATAGGCGGCAAGGCGCGAGGCGTGGCTGAGCGCTCCGAGCGTGGCGACGGCGTGATCGGCATCCATAATTCGATTATTCCGGAATCATCGAATCATGTCAACGCGAACCGCCGGAACCTGTTGGATCAACATCCATCCACGCATGAGGGCAGTAGGGTCCGCCTAAGGCCGGGATGCGTACCGTGCGCCACGGCGGGCCTTGGCCAAGTCCCGCCGGACAACGATCAGCCAGGACGGGTGCGGGTCATGGCGTGCGGAACTATTGCCGGGGGGAAAGGAGCGTCTCGCGTTTCCCGCGCCTCGCAGCGGCTTCACCGTGCCGCAGGCCGTGCTTGCGGTTGGCGAGTTCCTGCGCCTCGTCGAGCGAATGACTTTCCTTGACCCCGCCGCCTTCGGCCGCGCGGCGCGAGAGTTCGCAGTAGAACGCGCGCAGGATCTGCAATTCCTGCTCGTCGAGATCCTCCACCGCGACGACGCGATTGCTGGCCAGTTCGTGCGCGGCGAGCAGCTCGTTGAGCTTGATGTGGATCGCGAGGCTGTCCTTGTTCTGCGACTGCTGGATCAGGAACACCATGAGGAAGGTCACGATCGTCGTGCCGGTGTTGATGACGATCTGCCACGTCTCCGAGAAGTGGTAGTAGGGCCCGGTCGCGGCCCAGACGACCACGGCGGCGAAGGCGAGCAGGAACGCCCCGGGCGAGCCGACCCAGGACGTGATGCGGCCGGCGAGTCGGTCGAAGACCGAATGCCGGCCGCGCAGCCGTATGCGCGGGCGCGCGCGCGCACCGTGCGAAGCCGTCGTCACGACAGCAGCTCGGCCTTGCGTGCTTCGAGCTGCTCGCCGAGCGCGGCGAGTTCCTCGCGCGAGAAGAGCTTGCGCGCGCGCGGGAACATTTCCTTCTCTTCCTCGTCGGCGTGATGCTCGACGAGCTCCTTGAGCACCTTGGCGCGACCGCTGAACTTCTCGCTGCCGGGGTCGGTGCCCAGCAGATCCGGCAGCACGAGGTCGCCGGCGGCGCGGTGTTCCTCGAGCGCCTCGAAGTACATCTTGTCGTCGTCGCTCTTTTCGCCCGCGGCCTTGAATGCGGGATAGAAGATCTCTTCCTCGATCGTCGTGTGGGCCTTGAGCATCATCGCGATCTTCTCAACCACGTCACGCCGCTTCTTGAGCGCACGCGTCGTCGTGGCTTCGAGCGTCGCGAGCAGTTCGCGGACTTCGTCGTGGTCGTTCTTCAGCAACTTGATCGCATCCATGGGTCGTCTCCGGCAGCGGCGTGTGGACGGAAATTCGTGGTGCGCGCACCGTGCCGGATGCGAGCCTGTCGCAGGCTGAATGCCCGCGGGTGGAGACAGGACGGATTCAGCGCCGTCGCCTCGCGCTTGCGCGAACGAGCGGCGTAGAGCGCGCGAAGAGGTCCCACTGGCTCGCGCAGCTGCACTGCGGCAGAAGGGCTTCAGTCCGGCGCCCGTGGCCCCATCGATGGCCGGTGATCGCGAGACGCCGGCCGGGGGCGAGAAGCGCTCGTTGCGACGATCGCCACGGAGCCGCTCGTCGGATCGTGCGTGAGGCGCGAATGCTCAGCCGCGCGGGCGGGCGGGAGGTGTCGGTGGCGGCGGCATGCGGCGACGTGCAGGTTTCGCGGGTGCCGGCGAATCACGCTCGTGAACGATCGCGTCGATCTTCGCCTGGACCTGCTGCCAGTCTTCGTCGACCGGCGTCGGGATCGCCATCGATCTCGTGCGTTTCGCCATGATCGTTCCTCGCGCCTGCAGCCGGTACTGCGATGGCGACATCTTCCCGCGCGACCTGCATTCGCCGATGAACCGGTGTGAAGCCGCTTCAGCCGCGATTCGAATCGCGGCTGGAGGCGAACTGCAGGCGATCAGTGCTCCGGTGCGACATAGCCCGCGGGCTTCTCGGAGCCGCCGCCGAAAAAGTACTTCTCCATTTCCGCCGCGATGAACGTGCGCGTGGCGGGGTCAAGCGGGTTGAGTCGGTTCTCGTTGATGAGCATGGTCTGGTGCGCGAGCCATGCGGCCCAGGCTTCCTTCGATACCTGCTCGTAGATGCGCTTGCCGAGTTCGCCGGGCCACGGCGCGAAGGCGAGGCCTTCGGCATCGCGGCCGAACTTCACGCAGTGCACGGTGCGCGTCATCGTGATTCCTCCAGTTGCATGAGCAGTTTGCGCACGGGCGCGGGCAGGCCGAGTGCGGCATGGTCGTTCGCGTCGTGCCAGCGCGCGTCCGCGTCCGCGACGCGCGTCGCGCGCGCACCCTCGAACAGCAATGGCGTGACGTCGAGGCGGTAGTGGCTGAACATGTGCACGAACGGCGCGAGCGCGCGCGGTGTCGGCGCGGCGATGCCGTGGCGCTCGAGCAGGCGCGCCGCCGCCATCGTGGCGTCGTCGACTTCGGGCAGGCTCCAGAGCCGCGCCCACACGCCGGTCGGCGGGCGCCGCTCGAGCAGCACGCGTCCGCATGCATCGCGCACGACGAGCATCGTCGTGCGGCGCGTCGGCATCGTGCGCCGGGGCTTGGGCTGCGGCAGCACGGCGCCGAGGTTGTCGCGCCGCGCGACACAGCCACCGGCGACGGGGCAGGCATCGCAGCGCGGCCGGCTGCGCGTGCAGACCGTCGCGCCGAGATCCATGATCGCCTGTGTATAGTCGGCGACGCGCAGCGCCGGCGTGTGTTCATCCGCATGCGTCCACAGGACGCGTTGCGTCGCGGTCGCGCCGGGCCAGCCGGACACGCCATGCCAGCGTGCGAGCACGCGCTTGACGTTGCCGTCGAGGATCGCCTGACGTTCGCCGTGCGCCTGCGCTAGGATCGCGGCCGCGGTCGAGCGGCCGATGCCGGGCAGCGCCGCGAGCGCGTCGATGTCGCGCGGGAGGTCGCCTGCATGCGTTTCCATGCAGAGCCGTGCGGCGCGATGCAGGTTGCGCGCTCGGCTGTAGTAGCCGAGGCCGGACCAGAGCGCCAGCACGGCGTCTTCATCGGCCGCAGCGAGCGATGCGAGGTCGGGCAGCGCCGCGACGAAGCGTTCGAAATACGGGATCACCGTGCGCACCTGCGTCTGCTGCAACATGATTTCGCTGAGCCAGACGCGATACGGCGTGCGCGGATGCTGCCATGGCAGGTCGTGGCGGCCGTGGCGGTCGTACCAGGCGAGCAGCGCGCCGGCGAATGCGTCGCTCATCGCGACCCCGGCGCGTCGTCACGCACCTCGACCTTCAGGCCTTCGATGCGCGTTTCGCCGATCTGTGCGGAGTCGACCCGCACCGTGCCGGCGACCGGCGGCACGAGGTCGGGGGCGGCGGGGTCCCACGCGCGCAGCCACGCCGCGAGATCGGCGCGGTTGGCGAGATCGATCGTGACGCCATCGGCGAGCGGCCGGCCGCCGTGGAGGATGCGACCGTCCTCGACGTGCAGCGCGAAGCGCACGTCGGGGATGGGCGAACGCGAAGGCGGCAACGCGGCGAGCCATGCCTGCAATGCGTCGAGATCGAGCACCGGCCGCACGAGTTCGATCGACTCGATCTCCAGCTGCGACGACCAGAGGCTGTGCCATGGCATCGCCGCGCGCAATGCATCCGCCTGCAGCACGCGCGTGCCCCCCGCGACGAGTTCGGCTTGCGGCAACACGGCGCGCAGGCGCGGCAGGAAGGCGTAGCCGGCGTCCCCGCCGAGGCGCAGCTCGGCGCCGAGATCGTCGCGCACGCGTTCGACGAGCAGCGCGGTGATGCGTTGCGGCCGGGTGTAATGATGCACGAGGAAGGCGCCGGCGATGCCGAGCGCGACCAGCACGAGCAGCAGGCGCAGCCACCACCGCCGCCGGCGCGGCCGCGCGGCGGGTGCCTCAGCCATGGCCGAGCGTTGCGGGCAGGAGGCCGTCCACGAACGCGGCGGCGTCGAACACGCGCAGGTCCGCCGCGCGTTCGCCGAGGCCGACATAGCGGATCGGCAGGCCGAACTCGCGCGCGAGCGCGAACACGACGCCGCCCTTGGCGGTGCCGTCGAGCTTGGTCACGGCCAGGCCGCTCACGCCGATGGCGCCGCGGAACGTACGTACCTGGTTGATCGCGTTCTGCCCGGTAGTGCCGTCGAGCACGAGCAGTACCTCGTGCGGTGCCTCGGGATCGAGTTTGCCGAGCACGCGGCGGATCTTGGCGAGTTCATCCATGAGGCCGGCCTGCGTGTGCAGGCGCCCCGCCGTATCGGCGATCAGCACTTCGGTGCCGCGCGAGCGCGCGGTCTGCAGCGCGTCGAAGATCACGCTGGCCGAATCCGCGCCGGAACCCTGCGCGATCACGCTGACCGCGTTGCGCGTGCCCCAGGTCTGCAATTGTTCCACCGCGGCGGCGCGGAAGGTGTCGCCGGCGGCGAGCAGCACGCTGCGGTGTTCGTCCTTGTAGCGGTGCGCGAGCTTGCCGATCGTGGTCGTCTTGCCGACGCCGTTGACGCCGACGGTGAGGATCACGAATGGCCTGCGGCCGCCGGCGCCGACGTCGAGCGGCTGCTCGACGGGCTTCAGGCGCGCGACGAGGTCCGTGCGCAGCGCAACGAGCAGCGCGTTCGCGTCGGCGAACTCGCGCTTGTCGACGCGGCGGCGCAGCTCGTCCATGAGTTCGGTCGTCGTCGCGACGCCGACATCGGCGGTGAGCAGGCAGGTTTCGAGTTCGTCGAGGAACGCATCGTCGAGCGCCGGATGGCGGCGGAAGATCGAGGCGAGTCCGCGCGCGAAGCCGCTGCCGGCGAGGCGATCGCGCCAGCTGCGGCGCGCCGGCGCGTCGTCTTCGACGTCGGGGGCGGCCGCATCGGCGGGGTCGGCGGACGCATCTTCGGCAGCCACGGTTCCGGCGGCGAGGCCGGCGGCGCCGCTGGCCGCCGCATCGATCACGTCCTCGCCGAGCGCTGCCGGTGCGAGCGGCAGTGGCGCGACCGGCTCCACGGCCGGGACGGCGGGCGTGGCCTTTTCCTCGGCCGGTGGCTTCTTCTTCCAGAACTTCAGCATCGCGGGGGAATTGGGCGAAAATGCGGATCGACAATGCTAACACCCGGGCGTCGACGACACGTGCCGATGCGCAAGCCCCGTTCATCCCGATCCGGCGCAACCAAGGCGAGCGCGGGCGCCGTGCGCATCGTCGCCGGTCGTCTGCGCGGGTCGCGCCTCGCCGTGCCCGTGCGCGAAGGGCTGCGCCCGACGCCCGACCGCGTGCGCGAAACGCTGTTCAACTGGCTCATGCCGTACCTGCCGGGCATGCGCTGCCTCGACCTCTACGCGGGCACCGGCGCGCTCGGCATCGAGGCGCTGTCGCGCGGCGCCACCACTTGCACCTTCGTCGAGCGTGATCGCGAACTCGCCCGCGCACTCGCCGACAACCTCGTGCGGCTGCGCGTCGAGGGGGCCGAGGTCGTCAACGCCGACGCGGCCACCTGGCTCGCCGGCCCGGCGCGGACCTACGACCTCGTCTTCCTCGATCCACCGTTCGAGGCCGACCTCTGGCAGGGCGCGGCGGCGGCGCTGGAAAGCCGCGGCTGGCTCGCCGATGGCGGTTTCGCTTACGTCGAATCGCCGCGCGACGCGCCGCTGCAATTGCCGGCGGCGTGGACGCCGCATCGCGAAGGCCACGCGGGGGCGGTGCGCCATGCGCTCTATCGCCGCTCCGGGTCGGTTCCGTTAAGCTAGCGGCCATTTTCGCAGGGATGGCCCATGCCAACCACGCAGCAGCGCGCGCGCATCGCGGTGTATCCGGGCACGTTCGATCCGATCACGAACGGCCATATCGACCTCGCCAGCCGCGCGGCGCCGCTGTTCGACCGCCTCATCGTCGCGGTCGCCGACAGTTCGACCAAGGGGCCGGCGTTCGACCTGGCCACCCGGATCGACCTCGCGCGCACCGCGCTCGACGGCCTGCCGAACGTCGAGGTGCGCGGCTTCGCCTCGCTGCTCGCCGATTTCGTCGAGGAAATCGGCGCCGGGGTGATCCTGCGCGGGCTGCGCGCGGTGTCGGATTTCGAATACGAATTCCAGCTCGCGAGCATGAACCGCCATCTGATCCCCGCAGCGGAAACGCTGTTCCTGACGCCCGCGGAGCAATACAGTTTCATCTCTTCCTCGCTGGTTCGCGAAATCGCGCGGCTCGGCGGCGATGTTTCCGGGTTCGTCCATCCGGCCGTGCAACAGGCGCTGCGCACGCGCTATCTGAATTCGACAACCAAGAGGTAATGCCACCATGCGCAAGATTCTTCCGATCGTAGCCCTCGCCGTCGCCGCGACGTTGTCGCTCGGCGCGTGCAGCCCGGGTGGCGAGCAGGTCGCCGTGCCGGCCGCCGAGCAGAAGCCCGCGATCCCGCCGATGCCGGCCAATCCCACCGACAAGAACGCGTGGAAGCAGTACCTGGTCGCGGTCGTCACGGCGAACATGCAGGGCGTGAAGAGCAACCACCCGTACATGTACTTCGTGCCGGCCGGCGACGACGAGGCATCCGTCGCCGATCGCAACAACCAGCTCGAGAACGTGCGCACGGTCGTCTCGCGCGGCGTGCTGCCGGGCAACATGATGGCGTTCGGCGGGCCGGACTCGAAGCTGACGTCGGCTCTCATCATCGATGCGTTCAAGGAAGCGGCGCCGGGTTCGTTCAAGGACGTCGTCGTGCTGTTCGTCGGCGCGACGGCCGAAGGCGCCGCGGTCAAGCTCGCACTCGATCCGACCGGCGCCGACGTGCGTTTCGTCGAAGCGAAGTAAGAGACGGGAATGGACGACGGAACCGGCAGGCGCCGCCGCAACGCGGCAGCGCTTGCCGGTTCCGCTCCTGATCCCCATCACGCATGTCACTCAAGATCACGGACCAGTGCGTCAACTGCGACGTCTGCGAGCCGGTCTGTCCGAACAAGGCGATCAGTCTCGGCCGCGAGTTCTACGAGATCGCGCCGGACCTTTGCACCGAATGCGTCGGCCACCACGACGAGCCGCAGTGCGTGATCGTCTGCCCGGTCGAATGCATCATTTCCGACCCGGATCATCCGGAGTCGCGTGACGCGCTGCTCGAGAAGTACGCGCGCCTCACGGGTTGAATCGCGGCGCATCGCGCCGCATCGTGGTGTCGTCGAGCCGGCGCCGGTGCGCCGGCGCGTTCACCTGCAACCACGTGGCCGCTTTGCCCGCGACGGCGGCAATGACGCAGAATCGAAGGCCCCGCGCGAGGAGCACGCCATGAATCATCGTTGGAAGCAGGTCGTCCTCGCCGCACTCCTCGCGCTCGCCGGTGGCAGCGCGGCGGCGGCCGACAAGCCGAGCCAGGCGGCGATCGCGAGTGCGCACGTGCTCGCGACGCAGGCCGGTTTCGAAGCGCTCGACATGGGCGGCAATGCATTCGACGCCGCGGTCGCGGTCGCCTCGACGCTGTCGGTGGTCGAGCCGCAGAGTTCCGGTATCGGCGGTGGCGGCCTGTTCCTGCTGCGGCGTGCGTCGGACGGCAAGGAAGTCATGCTCGACGGCCGCGAGGCTGCGCCGGCCGCGGTCGATCCGAAGGATTACCTCGACGCGAAGGGGCAGCCCGATCGCGACCACGCGCTGAATGGACCGCTTTCGGCCGCCATTCCGGGTGAGCCCGCCGCGCTCGTCGCATTGGCGCGGCAATACGGCAAGCTGCCGCTTTCGAAATCGCTGGCACCGGCGATCCGCATCGCGCGCGAAGGGTTCCAGCCCGATCCGCGCGCGCTCCGCGCAATTGCGCGCCAGCGCGACAACCTCCTGCGCTGGCCCGCGTCGGCCGCGCTGTACCTCGACGGGGGCGCCGTGCCCAAGCAGGGGTGGACCCTGCGCCTGCCCGATCTCGCCGGCGTGCTCGAAGCGATCGCGCGCGACGGCAACGACGGTTTCTACCGCGGCGAGATCGCGCAGCGCCTCGTCGACGGCGTACGTGCCGCGGGTGGCCGCTGGACGCTCGACGACCTGGCGAAGTACGAGGCCAAGGAGCGTAAGCCGATCTCGTTCGAATACCGCGATTGGCACATCGTGACCGCGCCGCCGCCCTCGTCGGGCGGCATCGCGCTCGCCGAGATGCTCAATATCCTCGGCGGCTACGACCTGGCGAAATTCGATCGCACGCATCGCATGCATCTCGCGGTCGAGGCGATGCGTCGCGCCTTCCGCGACCGCGCCGAATATCTCGGCGACCCCGACTTCGTGCAGATGCCGGTGGCCGAGCTGACCCATCCGCTTTACGCGGCCGGCCTGCGCGCATCGATCCATCCCGACAAGGCGACGCCGAGCGGCATGCTGCCCGGCTACATGGCGCCGGCCGAGAGCATGCACACCTCGCACTTCTCGATCATCGACCGCGACGGCAACCTCGTCTCCGGCACGCAGACGGTGAACACGACGCTCGGCTCCAAGTTCGTCGTCGCCGGCACCGGCTTCGTGCTCAACAACGAGATGGACGATTTCGCGCTCGTCGCGGGCAAACCGAACGCGTATGGCCTGCTCGGCAATGACAACAATGCACCCAAGCCCGGCAGCCGACCGCTGTCCTCGATGACGCCGAGCTTCATCGTCGGCAAGGACCGCATCGGCGTGATCGGCACGCCGGGCGGCAGCTACATCATCACGATGGTGCTCGAAGGCATCCTCGCATTCGTCGAAGGCGAAACCCCCGAAGAGATCGTTGCGCTGCGCCGCTATCACCACCAGTACATGCCCGACGTGATCGAAGCGGAGGCGGGCGCGTTCACGCCGGCCGAGAAGACCGCGCTCGAAGCGATGGGCCACACCGTGAACGTCGCCGCGAGCACGTGGCCGTTCGGTTTCATGAACGTCGTGAGCTGGAACCGCCACACCGGCGAGATGCACGCGGGCAGCGACCCGCGCGGCGATTCGGGCAGCGGCATCGTCAAGTAGCATCACGTTACTACCTTCTCTGCCGCTCGCGGGAGAGGGTTGGGGTGAGGGCGATCGGAGCGTACGCTTCGTCCACCCCCAGCCGACTCGCTGCGCGGGTCGACCCCTCCCGCAGGCGGGAGAGGTGAACGCAGTGGCATCCATTCATCAAGGTTCGGCGCGCGCATGAAACTCTGGTCCATCCTCGGCAACTCGCAGAAGCTCGACGGCGGCGCGATGTTCGGCAACGTGCCGCGCGCGATGTGGGAACACTGGATCGCGCCCGACGCCGACAACCGCATCCCGCTCGCCTGCCGCGCGCTGCTCGCCGAAGGCCTCAACGGCAAGACCGTGCTGTTCGAGACTGGCATCGGCGCGTTCTTCGAGCCGAAGCTGCGCGAGCGCTTCGGCGTGGTCGAGGAGCGCCACGTGCTGCTCGACTCGTTGCGCGCGGCCGGGTTTTCGCACGAGGACATCGACGCGGTCGTCGTCTCGCACCTCCACTTCGACCACGCGGGCGGCCTGCTCGCGGCGTGGGCAGAGGGCAAGGCGCCGAGCCTGCTGTTCCCGAACGCGACCTACATCGTCGGCGAGGAGTGCTGGCAGCGCGCGATACGCCCGCACCCGCGCGATCGCGCCTCGTTCATCGCGGAGCTGCAACCACTCCTCGAAGCCTCGGGCCGCCTCGAGCGCGTGCAGGGCACGCATTCGCTGACTCTCGGCATGCAGGTGCGCTTCGCCTATTCGAACGGCCACACGCCTGGGCTCATGCTGTCCGAGATCACGACGCCGAACGGTGGCATCGTGTTCTGCGCCGACCTCATCCCGGCCCGGCCATGGGTGCACCTGCCGATCACGATGGGGTACGACCGCTATCCGGAACTGCTCATCGACGAGAAGCGCGCATTCCTCGAGGACAAGCTCGCGCGCGACGTGCGCCTGTTCTTCACCCATGACGTCGGCTGCGCCTGCGCGCACGTCACGCGCGACGAAAAGGGCCGTTTCGGCACGCGCGGCGAAGTCGCCGAAATCGTCGGCGAGGCCGCCTGATGGCGCGGCGTGGACGCCGCTCGGGCAAGGGGCGAGCGCTGCTGCTGGTTGCGATCGGCGTGCTCCTGGCCGGTGCGGCCGCATGGTGGCTGCGCCATCATCGCCACGCGATCCCGACTTTCCCGCTGGCGGACGAACCGGCGTCGCCGGGCATCGAGCGTATCGATGCGCGCAATGAAGGACGCGAGATCGAACTCAGCGGCGCCGTGCGCGTGGCGCGCCCCGCGCGCGACAGCGCACTCGCGATCGAAGCCGACGCGGTCATGCTGCTGCGCGACGTGCAGATGGTGCAGTGGCAGGAGCATTGCGCGGGTTCCGATTGCCGCTATGCGCTCGAGTGGTCGGCGCGCCGGATCGACTCGCATGCCTTCCGTGACGCGGCAGGGCATCGCAACGACGTGCCGTTCCCGCTATCGAGCGAATCGTTCGCGGCGGCCGAAGTGCGCATCGGCGCATACGCTCTGGACGCGAACCTCGCCGCCGCGGGCGTGGCGGCGCAGCCCTACGCGGTGTCGACCGCGCGCCTGCCGCCGAACCTCGCGGCCACGTTCCATGACTGCGACGGCGCGCTCTGCACGGGCGATCCGAAGAAACCCGCCGCGGGCGACCTGCGCGTCGCATACCGCATCGTGCCGGCCGGAACGCGCCGCGTGAGCGGCGTGCAGCACGACGGGCGCCTGCGCGCGGCGAGGCGCTGATGCCAGGCGGGCTGACTCCACGCGGGATGATGTGACGACCGCGCGACGCGCGTGTACCGTAGGCGCATCGTCGACCGGGAACCAACATGCACATCACTGGAATCTACGCCGCACTCGCGACCCTGCTCGTGCTGCTGCTCGCGGTGCGCACCTCCGCGGGCCGCCATGGCAAGCGCATCTACACCGGCGATGGCGGCGACGCGGACATGTTCCTGCGCATCCGCGCCCACGCGAACGCGATCGAGAACCTGCCGCTCGCGCTGCTCCTGCTGGCCTTGCTCGAATGGAACCAGACCGCGCCGCCCTGGCTGCACGCCTGCGGCTGCGTGCTGCTCGCCGGCCGCATCCTGCACGCCCTCGGCATGTCGATCCCGGCATTCTCCCGCGTCGGCCGCGTCACCGGCACCACGCTCACCTGGGGCATCATGGCCGCGATGGCCATCCTGCTCCTCTGGCAGTGGCTCGCCTTCACCTCGATCCGCTGACCTGGGACACGGAGCACATGGAGCACACGGAGGAAGAGCTTTTTACATGAAGAGCCTTTCCTCGGCTTTGCCTTCTCAGTGTGTTCCGTGTTCCGGGCTCTTACCCATTTTTGCTCTTCTTCGTGCCCTTCGTGTTTCAATCTCTACTCTTGCTTGCGCTGGACGCGACCCCGCAGTCAGCGCGTGAACAGAGCCGCGTGGTCGAGCATGTACAGGCCCGCGAACATCTTCGGGTCGATCGAGTAGCCGGCGTTGATCTTTTCAATGAGCCACGTCGCCGCTTCGCGGCGTGGGACTTCGTGTACGGTGATGTCCTCGGTTTCGTCACCGCCGCCCGCCTCGACGCGCTCGAGGTCGCGCGCATGGACGAAGGCGAGGATCTCGTTGCTCATGCCCGCCGAGGTCGGCCCCGCCATGAGGAAGTCGATGCGGCCTGCGCGGTAGCCGGTTTCCTCGACGAGTTCGCGATGGGCGGCATCGACCGCGCTTTCGTCGGCGCTGCTGGCGACATCGCCGACCAGACCCGCGGGCATCTCGATCGTCATGCACTCGATCGCGGGGCGATACTGTTCGACGAACAGGATGCGATCCTCCGGCGTCACCGCGATGATCATCACGCCGCCGCCCGGATTGGTGCGCTCGGCGTATTCCCAGCGGCCGCGGCGCTTGAGGCGCAGCCATTTTCCATTGCAAAGCGTTTCCGTTTCGGTCATTGTAGGCGGCTTTCCTGAAACTATTCAGCGGGTTGGCGGTCAATGCCCGGCCCCCCCATGAGGAACGATCGAATGATGATCCGCCGCATTCTATGCACTTTCGCGTTTGCCCTCGTGGCAGGCCCCGCCGCGGCCGCGCCGGCGGTGCAGGCGGGGGCGGGTCTGGACCCGAGCCACCTGTCCAAGGGGCAGATCGAGCAGATGCAATCGCCGGCCGCGCTGCTGCGGGCCGCCGCACTGTACAAGCAGAACGGCGACCTCGACCGTCTGGCCTGGACGCTCGAGCGCCTGACCGCATTCGAACCCAACGTCGGTGACCTCAAGCTCGCGCTCGCGACCACCTATGCCCGCCAGGGCCAGAAGACGAAGGCGTACGACCTGCTGCTCGGCATGCAGCGCGTCGGTTACGGTTACGACCTTGCCGACAATGCGGATTTCGCCAAGATCGCCGGCACCAAGGTCTGGACCTACATCACCGACGGCCTCAAGACGAACCTCAAGCCGTTCGGCGAGGGCAAGGTCGCCTTCTCGCTGCCGGCAGGCGATCACCTGTACGAGTCGCTGGCGTGGGATCCGGTGCGCAAGCAACTGCTCGTGGGCAGCGTGCGCGACGGCACGATCATGCGCGCGGATGCCGACGGCAAGCTCACCGACTTCATCGCGCCCGGCGACAGCGGGCTCTGGAGCGTGTACGCGATGGCGGTCGACGCCGACGACGACGCGCTCTACGTGGCGAGCACGGCATCGCTCTACTTCAAGGGTTTCAGCCAGGCGAACTACGGCCAGGCCGGCGTGTTCAAGTTCAGCCTGTCGAACGGCAAGCTGCTCCAGAAATACCTGCTGCCTTCGGGCCCCCAGCCGAACACGTTATCCAGCATTGCCGCGCGCAAGGGGCTCGTCTTCGCCGCCGACGGCCTGCACAACGTGATCTACCGGCTCGACGGCGGTGCGCTCAAGCCGATGATCGCCAACCCGAAGTTGACGAGCGTGCGTGGCCTCGCGCTCAGCGACGATGCGAAGACGCTCTACTTCGCCGACTACTCCCTCGGCGTGTTCGGTGTCGACCTCGCGGCGGGGAAGCCTTTCGACCTCAAGTACGACACGACCAAGCTCGCCCTTGGCGGGGTCGACGGCCTCGGCTGGTACGACCACCGGCTCGTCGCGATCCAGAGCGGCATGTCGCCGCGTCGCGTGATGCGCATCGCGCTGGACGACGACCGAAAGACCGTCACGGCGGCGATGCCGCTCGATGCGGCCAATCCGGCGTTCGAGCTTCCGACCTACGGCACCGTCGCCGGGGATTCGCTGTATTTCGTCGCGAACAGCCAGAAGAACGCATACGACAGCTACGGGTCGCCGAAAGACCCGAACAAGATCGAGCCGGTCAAAGTGTTCAAGAGTGACCTGCGCTTCGCCTGGGATTCGGGCACGCTGGCCGTCCCCAGGCGGGCGCCGGCGGGGCCGATCAGCGAATCGAAGCCGGGCAGCGGCGCGTTCTCGAACGTCGACGGCGGCTCGCAGTCCGTTACCGGCAATTGAAAAAGGGGCGGCGCAGGAGCATCGCGGCTTCCGCGGCTCCCACGAGAAGCCGTCCCCGGCCATCTCGCGCGCGGGCTCACGCCTCGCGCAGCGCCCGCACGCGTGCCCGCGTGAGTGGTCCGAAGCGCATGCGCTCGAGCAACTCGTCGATCGCGTCGTCGAGCGGCTTGCGGCGATATTCGTCGGCGTGCGCGGGCACCGGCGCGTCGAGCGCGATGCCGGTCAGTGCGCGCGACAGGCGCGCGATCTCGGCATGTTCGCGCAGGCGCATCGACGCCGCCGCAGCGCCGCGCGTGCGCAGGAATGCGACCTCCTCCGCGCGCGCCAGCAGCGCGTCGAGCGTGCCGAAATGATGCAGCAGGATCGCAGCGGTCTTCGCGCCGATGCCCGGCACGCCGGGTATGTTGTCGACCGCGTCGCCGGTGAGCGCGAGGTAGTCGGCGACCTGGTGCGGATGCACGCCCAGGCGCGACTTCACCCCGGCGCTGTCCCACCGCTGGTTGCGCGCAGGGTCCCACTGTTCGTCGGCATGACCGATGAGCTGGCCGAAGTCCTTGTCGGCCGAAACGATCACGCCGCGGAAGCCCGCCTCGCGCAGGCGCGCGAGTGCGCTGCCGATGAGGTCGTCGGCCTCGTACTGGTCGTCGGTGAGCACGGTCGCGCCGAATGCGCGCGCGACCGCCTTGCAACCGGCGAACTGGCGCATGAGGTCGTCGGGCGCGGCGGGCCGGTTCGCCTTGTAGGCAGGGTAGAGCGCGTTGCGGAACGAGCTGTTGAGCGACTCGTCGAACGCGACCGCGAGGTGCGTCGGCCTCGCGCGTTCGAACAAATCGAGCAGGAAGCGCGCGAAGCCGTGCACCGCGTGGGCCGGATGGCCGTCCGCATCATGGGCGTCGGGTACCTGCGCGAACCAGGCGCGGCAGACGTACAGGCTGCCGTCGACGAGATGGACCGTGTCGCCCATCGACTCAGGTCCACTCCGACCAGACGTCCGCGAGCGCCGGGCGCGCGCGCTCGGGTGCGGGCTCCTTGGGCGTGCCGATGTGCACGAACGCGATGATGCGTTCGTTCGCGCCGAGGCCGAGCACGCGCGCGACCTCGCCGTCGTAGGCGGCCCAGCCGGTCAGCCATTGCGCGCCGAAGCCGAGCGCCTGTGCGCCGAGCAGCAGGTTGTAGGCGACGCAGCCGGCCGAGAGGAGTTGCTCCTGCGCCGGGATCTTCGGGTGATCCGCCTCGATGCGCGCGATGACCGCGACGATCAGCGGCGCGGCGTTGAAGCGCTCGCGATCCTTCTCGAGCGCGCTCGGCGCGACGCCGGGTTCCACTTGCGCATGGATCGCGGCGAGGCGCTGGCCGAGGCGCGCGCGCGCTTCTCCGCGGATCGCGAGCAGGCGCCACGGCACGAGCTTGCCGTGGTCGGGCACGCGTATCGCAGCCTGCAGCAGGCGGTCGAGCTGTGTGGCGTCGGGGGCGGGCGCGCCGAGCTGGCGCGCCGGTACGGAGCGTCGTTGATCGAGCAGGTCGAGCAGGTTCAAGGCGGGCGTCGTCGTCATGTCGGAAGCGGGCAAGGATAGCGCGTGGGACGACGACGTGCGGTCGCGCGCGCCCTCGCGCAAGGCGCAGCCCGCGCTACGATCGTTCGACGCGGACCGGGCGGGAGCGGGTGGGCACAATGCCGACAAACCTTGCTAGGATCGACGCTCCGATCGATGGGTGAGGGTGGTCATGCCGACGACCGTTGTCGCGCTGCGCGAAACCGTACCGGGCGAACGCCGCGTCGCATTGACGCCCGAGGTCGCGAAGAAGCTCAAGGCGCGCGGCGCCGACATCGTGATCGAGCCGGGGATGGGGCAGGGCGCGTATTTCGCCGACGCTGCCTACGCCGGTTGCGAAGCGGCCGCCGACGCGCGTGCCGCGCTTGCCCGGGCCGACGTGCTGCTGCGCGTGCAGCCACCCTCGCTCGAGGAGATCGCCGCCCTCAAGGAAGGCGCGGTGGTCATCGCCCACCTGCAGCCGCACCTCGCGCCGGAACGGACCAAGGCACTGCGCGATCGCCGCATCACCGCGTTCGCGATGGAACTGCTGCCGCGCACGACGCGTGCGCAGGCGATGGACGTGCTCTCTTCGCAGGCGGCGGTTTCCGGCTACAAGGCGGTACTCATCGCGGCGGAAGCAGCGCCGAAGTTCTTTCCGATGCTGACCACCGCGGCCGGCACGATCCGGCCGAGCAAGGTGCTCGTCGTCGGCGCCGGCGTCGCCGGCCTGCAGGCGATCGCGACCGCACGCCGCCTCGGCGCGCAGGTCGAGGGTTTCGACGTGCGCCCCGAGACGAAGGAGCAGATCGAATCGCTCGGCGCGAAGTTCCTCGACCTCGGCGTCAGCGCCGCCGGCAGCGGTGGCTACGCGCGCGAACTCACCGCCGAGGAACGCGAACAGCAACAACGAGCGCTCGCCGAACAACTCAAGGCCTTCGACGTCGTCGTCACCACCGCCGCGGTGCCCGGGCGCAAGGCGCCACGCATCATCTCGGCCGCGATGGTCGCCGGCATGAAGGCGGGCGCGGTGATCGTCGACATCGCCGCCGAAACCGGCGGCAACGTCGAGGGCACCGAAGCGGGCCGATCCGTACTGAGCGCGAACGGCGTGAGCATCATCGGCACGACCAACCTGCCGGCGAGCGCGCCCGTGCACGCGAGCGAGATGTATGCCCGCAACCTCTACAACTTCCTCGAGCTGTCCCTCAAGGACGGCACGCTGACGCTGGACTGGGACGACGAGCTGATCGCGAAGACCTGCCTGACGCACGCGGGCGAGATCCGCCACGAGTCGACGAGGCAACACATTGAAGGTGAAACGCAGAGAGATTGAAACACGAAGCACACCGAGCACACGAAGGAAGCATGGACGGGCATGTCGAGGGAATTCGACGCTGTTTCGCACAAGGTGCCATCGAGGTACATCGCCAACTCGGTCCGGGGCTTCTGGAGTCCGTATACCGAGTATGCCTGGCATACGGGCTGGCGGCGGCCGGGTGCGCGTGTGGGCAGGAAAGGCCCGTTCCGATTCGCTACAAGGGAGTCGACCTTGTTGCGGTTTTCGCATGGATCTGTTGGTCGAACAGGAATTGGTGGTGGAGTTGGAGTCGGTGGAACCGTTGTTGCCGGTTCACGGCGCGCAGCTACTGAGCCTGTCGGGATTGCGCACGGGACTTCTGATCAACTTCAACGGCAAGGTTCTGCGAAACGGTGTGAGGCGGCTGGTGGTGTGATTTTCTTCGTGTGCTCGGTGTGCTTCGTGTTTCAAGCTTTGCTTTGACGGAGGCGACGATGATTGACGGATTTCTCGCGCTGTACATCTTCATGCTCGCCGCGTTCACCGGCAAGGAAATCATCGGGCGCGTGCCGGTGATCCTGCATACGCCGCTGATGTCGGGGTCGAACTTCGTGCATGGCATCGTGCTGGTCGGGGCGATGATCGCGCTCGCGCACGCCGAGTCGCCGCTCGCGATCGCGATCGGTTTCATCGGTGTCGTGCTCGGGGCGGGCAACGCGGCCGGTGGCTACGTCGTGACCGAGCGCATGCTCGAGATGTTCAAGTCGAGCAAGGACAGGAAGTGATGTCGCCGACATTCCGATTCCACCGCTGCCGCACGTCCGGGAAGCATTGATGGATACGCAGACACTGCTGGTCTACTTCGCGAAGGCGTCCTACCTGCTCGCCGCCGCGCTGTTCATCCTCGGCATCAAGCGCATGTCATCGCCGGTGACGGCGCGCGCGGGCATCAGATGGGCCGGCGTCGGCATGGTGATCGCGACGCTCGCGACGTTCGCGATCACCGGCGCGCACAATGTCGGCTGGATCATCGGCGGCATCGCGCTCGGCGTGATCCCGACCTGGCTGTGGGGCAGGAAGGTCGCGATGACCGACATGCCGCAGATGGTCGCGTTGTTCAACGGCATGGGCGGCGGCTCCGCCGCGGCGATCGGTGCGGGGGAACTGCTCAAGTTCTCGCAGCCGGGTGCACCGGTGCCGCCGCTCGCGACGCTCGCGCTCGCCGTCGTCGGTGCGCTGATCGGTTCGATCTCTATGACCGGCTCGATCATCGCCTGGGCCAAGCTCGACGGCCGCATGGACAAGGTCTTCCGCTTCGGCGGCCAGCAGGCGGTGAACTTCCTCGTGTTCGCCGCGGCCGTGCTCGCGGGCCTCGCGCTCATCGCATGGAAGCTCGATGCGAACCTCGTGATCGTGTTCTTCGCGCTCGCGCTCGTGTTCGGCGTGCTCATGACCCTGCCGATCGGTGGCGCCGACATGCCGGTCGTGATCTCGCTCTACAACGCCTTCACCGGCCTCGCGGTCGCGTTCGAAGGATACGCGATGGGCATCGAAGCGCTCATCGTCGCCGGCATGGTGGTCGGCGCGGCGGGCACGTTCCTCACCCAGCTGATGGCCAAGGCGATGAACCGGCCGATCAGCAACGTGCTGTTCTCGAACTTCGGCGGTGGCGGCAGCGGCGAGACGATTGCCGGTGCGCAGAAGCCGATCGAGCCGGCCGACGCGGCCTCGCTGCTGTACATGGCCGAGAAGGTCATCATCGTGCCCGGCTACGGCATGGCCGTCGCGCAGGCGCAGCACAAGATCTGGGAACTGTCGCAGGCG
>NZ_JBQCFP010000202.1:0-24241 GCF_051958935.1 Dokdonella sp.
TCGGCCAGGCGCTGGTCGCGCGCCACATGGGCAAGCGCCGCATCATCGCCGAGACGGGCGCGGGCCAGCACGGCGTCGCGACAGCGACCGTATGCGCGCGCTTCGGCCTCGACTGCGTCGTCTACATGGGCGCGACCGACATCGAGCGGCAGAAGATCAACGTCTACCGCATGAAGCTGCTCGGCGCGGAAGTGGTGCCGGTCATGTCGGGTTCGAAGACGCTCAAGGACGCGCTCAACGAAGCGATGCGCGACTGGGTGACGAACGTCGCCGACACGTTCTACATCATCGGTACCGTCGCCGGACCGCATCCGTATCCGAAGATGGTGCGCGACTTCAACGCGGTGGTCGGGCGCGAGGCGCGTGCGCAGATGCTCGAACAGTTCGGGCGCCTGCCCGACGTGATCACCGCCTGCGTCGGCGGCGGCTCGAACGCGATCGGCCTGTTCCACGCCTTCCTCAACGATCGCGACGTGCGCATCGTCGGCGCCGAGGCGGCGGGCGAGGGCATCGCATCGGGACACCACGCCGCATCGCTCGCGGCCGGCAGGCCGGGTGTGCTGCACGGCAACCGCACCTATGTGCTCTGCGACGACGATGGCCAGATCACCGAAACGCATTCGGTCTCGGCCGGCCTCGACTATCCGGGCGTCGGCCCTGAACACGCGTTCCTCAAGGACAGCGGTCGTGCCGATTACGTCGGCGTCACCGACGACGAGGCGCTCGGCGCGTTCCACCAGCTCGCGCGCAGCGAGGGCATCCTCGCCGCGCTCGAGTCGAGCCATGCGATCGCGCAGGCGATCAAGCTTTCACGCGAGCTGCCGCAGGATCGCCTCGTCCTGTGCAACCTGTCCGGGCGCGGCGACAAGGATGTGCACACGATCGCCGCCCGCGAAGGAATAACGCTGTGAGCCGCATCGATGCCCGCTTCGCCGAACTCGCCGCGCGCGGCCGCACCGGGCTCATTCCGTTCTTCACCGCGGGCGATCCGTCACTGGAGGCGGTCGTCCCGGTCATGCACGCGCTGGTCGACGCGGGTGCCGACCTCATCGAACTCGGAGTGCCGTTTTCCGATCCGATGGCGGATGGGCCGGTGATCCAGCACGCCAGCGAACGCGCTCTCGCCAAGGGCGTCGGCCTCGCGCGCATCTTCGACTGGGTGCGCGAGTTCCGCCGGCACGACACCGCCACACCGGTCGTGCTCATGGGCTACATGAACCCGGTCGAGATCCATGGGGCGGCCCGCTTCGGCGCGGACGCGGTCGCAGCCGGCGTCGACGGCGTACTGCTGGTGGACTGCCCGATCGAGGAGATCGCCGCGGCCTCGCCCTTGCGCGACGCGGGTCTCGCCCAGATCTTCCTGGCCGCGCCGACCACCACCGAAGAGCGCCTGGCACGCGTCTGCGCCGCGGCGCAGGGTTTCCTATACTACGTCTCCTTCGCCGGCATCACCGGCGCGGACCGCCTCAGCACGGCCGATGTGGGCGAGCGCGTCGCCGCGATCCGGCGCCGGGCGAGCACGCCGGTCGCAGTCGGCTTCGGCGTGCGTGACGCCGCTTCCGCGGCGGCGATCGGCGAGTTCGCCGACGCCGTCGTGATCGGCAGCGCCCTGGTCGAGCGGCTCGCCGGCGCGGCCGATGCGGACGAGGCTGCCGAACGCGCCCGCGCGTTCCTCGCCCCGATCCGCACCGCCCTCGACACGGTGGGCTGCTTCACTTGAAGAGTCCGGCATGGATGCCGGTTTGATCTTTGCCGTCATGGAGGACGGCTGAGGACAACTATGAACTGGCTGCAAAAATTGGTCGGTCCGCGAGCGCGCTCGTCGACGACCGGAAAAGGCAAGGTGCCCGAAGGCCTGTGGGAGAAGTGCGAGGGCTGCGGTGCCGTGCTGTACAAGCCCGAGCTCGAGGCCGCGTTGATGGTGTGCCCTAAGTGCGGCCATCACCACTCGATCCGCGCGCGCGCGCGCCTGGCTGCGTTCTTCGACGAGGGCAGCACGCAGGAGCTCGACGCCGGCCTCGAACCGACCGATCCGCTCAAGTTCCGCGACTCGAAGAAGTACAAGGATCGCATCATCGCGGCGCAGAAGCAGACCGGCGAGAAGGACGCGCTCGTGTCCATGCGTGGAACGCTCAAGGGCAATCCGCTCGCCGCGTGCGCGTTCGAGTTCTCCTACATGGGCGGCTCGATGGGCTCGGTCGTCGGCGAGAAGTTCACGCGCGCGGCCGAACTCGCGCTCTCCGAGCGCATGCCGCTCGTCTGCTTCTCGGCGACCGGCGGCGCGCGCATGCAGGAAGGCCTGTTCTCGCTGATGCAGATGGCCAAGACCTCGGCTGCGCTCGCGCGCATGCGCGATGCGGGCGTGCCGTTCGTCTCGGTGCTCACCCATCCGACTACCGGCGGCGTGTCGGCGAGCCTCGGCATGCTCGGCGACATCAACGTCGGCGAGCCAAAGGCGCTGATCGGCTTCGCCGGCCCGCGCGTGATCGAGCAGACCGTGCGCGAGACCCTGCCCGAAGGCTTCCAGCGCTCGGAATTCCTGCTTGAACACGGCGCGATCGACCTCATCGTCGACCGCCGCGAGATGCGCGACAAGCTCGCCGCCGTGCTCGCGCTGCTCATGCGCGAGCCGAAAGCGGCCGCCTGAGGGTGCGTCCGGCGCGACCCCTGCGCGCGATGCTGTGCGCACTGATCGCGGGCGCGCCGCTCGTCACCGCGATGGCGGAGCCATTGCTCGCGCCGCGGCGCGTACTGTTCGTCGGCAACAGCCTCGTCTACTACAACGACCTGCCACGCATGACCGCGGCGCTCGCCGCCGCCGGCGACGTCGTGCTCGATACCTCCATGATCGCCGGCGCGGGCACGACGATGCGCGAGCACCTCGATCGCGGCACGATGCAGCAGGAGCTCGCGCGCGCGCACTACGACGCGGTCGTGCTGCAGGATCGCGGCGGGTATCCGCTGTGTGGAGCCGAAGATCGCGAATGCGCCGGTTCCATCGCGGCAATGTGCGAAGCCGCGGCGCTCGTGCGCAAGGCCGGCGCCCGACCGGTCTGGTTCGGAACCTGGCAGGGGGCCGCCGACGCGCAGGCCGCGCTCAGCAAGGCCGGCGCGCGCGCGGCGAAGGACTGCGGCGTGCCGTTCGCCGACGTCGGCGCGGCGATGCAGCGCTTCGTCGTGCGCAGCCGCGTGCGTCCATGGCTCGACGATGGCCATCCCGATACGGCCGGATCCTGGGTCGCCGCGCCGTGCTCGCGCGGGCGATCACGGACAAACGTGCGCATGCGCCCGATCCGTTGCCGGAAACCTGCCGCGTGCGCTGGCAGGACGCACACCCGGACGAGGGCAGCCTCGCTTCGTCGCAAACCGCGCCTGCGCTGGACTGCGCGCCGCCGGCGCGGGCTGTCCGGCGCGGCGCGGTGGACGCGGCGAACCGCTCGCGCTGAGCGCGGCACGCGCGAGCGCACGTCGCAAATAGCATCGCGGCTTCCGCCGCTCCCACGGGAGCGCGCGCCCTGCGTTCTTCCCATGGGAGCGACGGAAGTCGCGATGCACTTGGACGAGGCAGGACGGTAGAGCATCGCGGCTGAAGCCGTTCCCACATCGCCACGACCGTCCGCGTCGGCGATCCGGCGATGTGTACGCAGTGGCTCAGCGCGCCGCGATGTCCGCGCTGCACACGAAGCGGATCGCGTCGAGGCGCGGCGCCGCAGTCGCGAGCGCGTGGCGCAGGTCGTCGAGTTCCTGCGCGATCGCGGCGATCTCGTCCTCGCGTACCGACGGGTTGACCTTGGCGAGCGCGGCGAGGCGGGCGTGTTCCGCGTCCAGCTCGCGCTGTGCGGTGGCGAGCGCGAGGCCGACTTCGGTCGCGGCCAGGCGGCGCGCCTCGGTCTCGCAGGCGGCCAGCATCGGCGGCACGAGCTTGGCGAGCAGCGGGCGATAGCGCGCCGCGTCGACCGGCTGCTCGCGCGCGCGCGCAAGGCTCACCGTGTTCGGCACGTAGTCGGTGCGCGCGGTGAGGCGCGTGTCGACGACCGTGCGCAACGGCAGCCGTGGCAGGAAACGCCCGACGTCGAGCTTGCGGTCCGCGACGCATTCGAGCGCGAACACGCATTCGAGCAGGGCCGTGCGTGGCGGCAGCGCGGCGTCCATGAGGATCGCTGCATTGCCCTGTTCGCTTTCGAGCAGCAGATCGAGCGCGCCGATGACGAGCGGGTGGTCGAGCCGCAGCAGCGGCAGCTCCTCGCGCGCGAGCGCGGTCGCACGATCGAACGTGACCTGTTGCGGCCCGTCCTTGAGGCCCGGGAAACCATCGGTGCTGAGGTATTCCGGGTCGAGCACGACCGTGCGCGCGCCGGTTTCCTCGGCATCGACGCCGAATTGCTCGAACAGCGCGAGGATGAACTCGTCCGCGCCCGTATCGGCGTCCTGCTCGCGCAACGCGTCTGCGAGCGGCAGCTCGCGCGCCTGGCGCTCGGTCGCGAGTTCGAGCAGGCGGTCGCGCCCGGCCTGCACGAGTTCGGACAGTTCTCGATGCGTCGCCGCGGTCTCGCCGATCAGCGCGTCGACCTCGACATCGGGATCCTCGCCGCCGAGCGCATGCCGCTCCGCTTCGGCGAGCAGGCGCGCGCCGAAGCGACGCAGGATCTCGCGCCCGTCCGACGGGCTGCCGTGCAGGGCATCGAGGCCTTCATGGTACCAGCGCAGCAATGCATGCTGTGCGGTACCGTGGAACGCGGCGGCATGGATTTCGATGTCGTGGCGCTGGCCGATGCGGTCGAGGCGGCCGATGCGCTGTTCGAGCAGATCCGGGTCTAGCGGCAGGTCCCACAGCACGAGGTGGTGGGCGAACTGGAAGTTACGGCCTTCCGAACCGATCTCCGAACACAGCAGTACGCGCGCGCCGTCGCTCTCGGCGAAGAATGCCGCATTGCGATCGCGCTGCAGGATGCTCATGCCTTCGTGGAAGCGGGCCACCTTGGCGCTGCTGCGCGTGCGCAAGGCGTCCTCGAGCGCGAGCACCTTCGCCTGCGTGCGGCAGATCAGCAGCAGCTTGGCCGGCGCGAGACGTTCGATCAGCGCGACGAGCCACGGCAAGCGCGGATCGCCGGCGTAGTCGACCTCGACGGCGGGCGGATGCGCCTGCGCGTCGGCATGGAATTCAGCGAGCAGGCGCTGGCGCGCGCCGTCGTCGAGTTCGGTGCCGTCGAGCACGTCGATGCGTGCGACGCGCCGGGGAAAGCCGCCGATCTGCGCGCGCCGGTTGCGGAACATCACGCGGCCGGTGCCGTGGCGATCGATCAGGGCGTCCAGCAGGCGCGGCGCATTCGCGGCGCGGTCCTCGTCGTAGCGCGCGAGCAGTTGCACCAGTTCCGCGTCCTCGCCGAAGCGGTCGGCGAGTGCGGCGCGCACGTCGTCGTCGAGCGGCATCGCGTCGACCAGCCGTGCGGCGACCGCCGACAACGCGGCATAGCCTTCGGACTCGGCGGTGAAGCTCCCGAGGTCCGTATAGCGCGCGGGATCGAGCAGGCGCAGGCGCGCGAAGTGGCCGCTGCGGCCGAGCTGCTGCGGCGTAGCGGTGAGCAGCACGAGGCCCGGCGCGCGCTCGGCGAGGCGCTCGACCAGCGCATAGGCGGGGCTCGCTGCGTCCGGCGACCACTCGAGGTGGTGCGCTTCGTCGACGACGACGAGGTCCCAGTCGGCGGTGGCGATCTGCGTCGCGCGCCGCGGCGCGCCGGCGAGCCAGTCGACGTCGGCGATCACGCATTGCTCGTCGTCGAACGGATTGCGCGTGCCGTCGGCGACCTCGATCGCCTCGCAGCGCTCCTCGTCGTACAAGGCGAACGGCAGGTTGAAGCGCCGCAGCAGTTCGACAAACCACTGCGCGGTGAGGCTCGGCGGCGCAAGCACGAGCACGCGGGCGACGCGCCCACTCGCGAGGAGGCGCGCGAGCACCATGCCCGCTTCGATCGTCTTGCCGAGGCCGACTTCGTCGGCGAGCAGCGCGCGCGGCGGCCGGCGTTGCGCGACGATCGCGGCGACGCGCAACTGGTGCGCGATGAGGTCGATGCGCGCGCTGGCGAGACCCCATGCCGGCGATCGCATCGCGGCGGCGCGTCGGCGCAGCGCGGCGAGGCGGAAGTCGAAGCGGTCGGGCGCGTCGACGCGCGCCGACAGCAGGCGCTCGTCGGCGCGCGACACGGGCTGCGCGTCGTCGAGTTCGGATTCGGCGAGCGCGCGCGTGCCGTTGTGGTAGGTGAGCAGGCCGCTCGCCTCGCTCACGCGTTCGACCACGAAGTTCTGCTTCTGGCCGCTGACCTTCTGGCCGACGCGGAACTCCGCGCGCGCGAGCGGCGCCGCCTGCTTCGCGTAGTGGCGCAGCACGCCCGCTGTGGCGAACAGCACCTGCACGGTGCGACCGTCGAGGCGCACGACCGTACCGAGGCCCAGTTCGGGCTCGGCGTTGGATATCCAGCGTTGACCGGGGACGAAAGACATGGACGCAGCAGCGGAAAGGGAGTCCGATTATCGCGGTCGCGGCGTGCCAAGCATAGTCTCCGGACGCGGTTTCGGCGGTCCGCATGACGCGGCGCGCCATTGATGTCATGGCGGCGCATGGCGGCGCCGGCAGCGGAATTGCGGCGCTGCAGGTCCCGGCCGATAGCGGCGCACGATCGATTCCAACGAACTGAATCATTGGGGCGCGCCGAGCATGACGATCGCCTGCTCACGCCCGACGACACGGTCGAGTTCTTCACCCTCGTGCTCGAAACGAAGCTGAGCGCGGACGAGAAGAAGGACGTCGGCGCGTTCCGCGCTCCGGCGCGCGCCGGAGCGCGGATGCGTTCAGCGGGCCGGCGTCGAATCGAAGCCGTCGGCGAAGATGAGATCGACGATGGTCGGTGTCGCGTACGCGACGAACACGCCGCTGCCCCACTCGACCTGGCTGTTGCCCTCGGGATACACGCCGGCGACGAAGGCGATGTCGCCATGTGCATTGATCGCGGGGCGGCCGGAGAATACCGGCGAACTGTCGTGCTGGCCGAGTTGCGCGGCGCCGAGGTCGGTCGTGACGACGTCGCCGTTGCCGGCCACGCGCAGCAGCGTTTCGCCGTCACCGAGATAAATCGCCTGGCCTTGCGCATCGCGCGCACGGAACGCGACCCAGCCGGACGCGTTGATCGCGGGCGGGAATGCGTCGAGTTCGAGGATCGTGCCCGCCGGATCCACGGCGGCGATTTCGGTCGTCGTCGTGCCGTCGCTGCGCAGCACGACGCGCCGGTTGTCGGCGGCGCGCGTCGCGACGACTGCGATGGTGCCGTCGTCGGCGAGTGCGAGGCTGTTGTCGAACTTCGAATAGGGCGACGCGACATCGGTCGCCTGGTTCGCGAGCAGGCGCTGCGAGCTGCCGTCGCTCGCGAATGCGCGGATCTCCACCTGGCTGAACTGGTCGGCGGATGTCGCGACCTTCGCCGCGATTGTTCCGGTCGCATTGAACGACGGGGTGTAGAGGTAGGTGTAGGGGCTGCCCGGCGAAACCGCGGCGTCGCCGACATAGATCGCAGTCGTACCACCGAGCCGCGCGGCATAGGCGCGACCGCCGGAGAAACTCGCCTGGAAACCGATGTCGCCGCCCGCGTTCACGCACGGCGACTGGTAGGAATTGGGAATGACGGGCAGGGTATTCACTGCGCCTGCGCTGCCCGCCGACGCGTCGTAGAGATACAGCGCATTGCCCGAACCGCTCGCGGAAATCGTGAATGCGATATCGCCCGCGTCGTTGATGCAGGTGTCGTTGTCGATGAGTGCATCGACGTCGCCGACGTAGACGAGGTGGCCTGCGCCGTGCGCGCCGAGCCAGACGCCGGGGCGGGAAAGCCCGGGATCGACTTCGTCGGGCACGACCTGTACGCGGAACGCGACTTCGGCGTTCGCGTTGATCGACGCGCTGATGCTGTTGAACGAGGAACCGGGTGGCAGGTTCCAGCCTTCATCGTTGACGAGCAGGTTGGTACGCGCCTGCAGCTCGACGGTTTCGTAGGTCGGCAGCGCGGCATGCAGGACGGGTGTGGCGAACAGTGCGGCGACGGCGAGATGGCAAGGCTTCATCGTGGACGACCCCCAGGGCGATGCGCCGGTGGGTGGCGCGTTCGCGACCATAGCGGATCGAATACGAAGAATCCGTTAGATCGACCTGAACACGGCTCGCGTTTTCGATCTGGTCGCGAGGCGCGAGCGGGAGCATCGTTCGTCACGTCTACCCCATCCGGGCGTCATTCCCGCGCACGCCGGAATCCATTTTTCTTTTCGCTTTCTCACAGCTTCAGGAGCAAGAGCACAATGGATTCCCGCTTGCGCGGGAATGACGTCCGCTCGTGCTGTGGCCGCCTGCGCCCATACCTGCGTCTGCTTCCGCGCGGCTTCGGCTGTTGCTGTCGCTGTTGCGCTCTTGCGTCTCGCCGGGGCCTTGCGTCTCGGCGACCGCGCGAAGGACCAGGCCGAAGGGGCGGCGCGGGGATACATCGCCCGCGGTCAGCAAGAGCTGGACTCCGGCCTTTTTGCCGGAATGACGGCGCCTCGGGCTGCACAGGGAAGCGCGCGCGTGTAGCCCAGGGTCGGCCACCCCAAAAAAAACGGCCGCGCTCGCACGCGGCCGTTTTCGACATCGTGGTCAGCCGCGACCCATTACCAGATCTTCACCTGCGTGTCCGCACCGCGCACCATCGCGTCGCCGGCCTTGCACGAGAAGGCCTGGGCGAATGCGGGCATGTTCGACGGCGCGCCGATCGCGCGGTACTTCGCCGGCGCGTGCGGGTCTGCATTGAGCAGCACTTCCTGGCGCTTGGGCAGGATGCTGCCGCGCCAGATGCGCGCGAAGTTGAGGAAGAAGCGCTGCTGCGGCGTGTAGCCGTCGATCTTCTTCGACGCATCGGCCGGGTTCTGCCCGAGCGCCATCTGCAGCGCGTCGTACGCGACGTTGATGCCGCCGAGGTCGGCGATGTTCTCGCCGAGCGTGAGCTGGCCGTTGACGTGCTTGCCCGGCAGCGGCTCGTACGAATCGAACTGCGCGACGAGCTTGGCGGTGCGCGCGTCGAACTTCTCGCGATCCTCCTTCGTCCACCAGTTCGCGTTGTTGCCCTGCGCGTCGAACTGGCTGCCTTCGTCGTCGTAGCCGTGCGTCGCCTCGTGGCCGATCACCGCGCCGATGCCGCCGTAGTTGATCGCGTCGTCGGCGTTGGCGTCGAAGAACGGCGGCTGCAGGATCGCGGCCGGGAAGTTGATCGTGTTGTCGGTCGGGTTGTAGTAGGCGTTGACCGTCTGCGGCGTCATGCCCCACTCGAGGCGATCGGTCGGCTTGCCGACCTTGGCGATCTCGTATTCGTAATTGAACTTGCTCGCGGCGAGCACGTTCGCGTAGTAATCGTCCGCCTTCACCTCGAGGCCGTTCCATTCACGCCACTTGTCCGGATAACCGATCTTCGGCAGGAAGGTCGACCACTTCTCGATCGCCTTTTCCTTGGTCGCATCGCTCATCCAGTCGAGCTTCTCGATGCGCACCTTCAGCGCGGCACTGACGTTGTTGACGAGCTCGAGCGCGCGTTTCTTCGACTCCGCGGGGAACGTCTTGGCGACGTACAGTTCGCCGAGCGCCATGCCCATCGAGTCGTTGATCGTCGACAGCACGCGCTTCCAGCGCGGCTCCTGTTCCTTCTGGCCGTTCAGCGTCTTGTTGTAGAACGCGAAGTTCTCCGCGGCGAACGGCTTGGACAGGAACGGCGACGCGGAATCGATCGCGTGGAAGCGCAGGTAGGTGCGCCACTCGTCGGTCGGCACGTCGACGAGCATCTTGTCGACTTCGGCGAAGAAGCCGGGCTGCGACAGCGAGAAGCCGCTCTGGATGTCGGCATGCTGCGCGGCGAAGAATTTCGTCCACGAGAAGTTCGGGCTCGCCTTGTCGGCCTCGGCGAGCGTGACGAAGTGGTACTGGTTCTCCGGCTTGCGCAGTTCCACCGGCACGAGCGAGGCTTTGGCGAGGCGGGTTTCGAACGCGAGCACCTGCTCGGCCGACTTCTTCGCCGCGTCGGCCTTGTCGCCGGCGAGTTCGAGCACCTTGGCGATGTGGGCCTGGTAGGCCGCGCGCAGTTCCGCGTAGTCCGGCTTGGAGTAGTACTCCGACGTCGGCAGGCCGATGCCGCCCTGCGCGACGTAGGCGATCTGGATCTTCGAATTCTTGAAGTCCGGCGCCGTGAAGATCGCGAACAGGCCGTTCTGGCCACGCGACGAGGAATCGTTGATGTACGCGGCGATGTCGGCCGGCGTCTTCAGCGCGTCGATCTTCGCGATCTCGGGCTTGACCGGCGCGAGGCCCGCCTTTTCGATCGCGCCTTCGGCCATGCCCGAGCGATAGAACCAGCCGATCTTCTGCGTGATCGAACCGGCCTCGGCCTTGTTCGCTCCGAGTGCGGCGGCTTCCACGATGCCGCGCTGCGTCTGCAGGCTGTGCTCGCGCAGCTGGTCGAAGGCGCCCCAGCGCGTGCGGTCGGACGGGATCGGATTGGCGGCGACCCACTTCGCATTGACGAAGCCGTTGAAGTCGGCGCACGGCGCGATCTTCGCGTCGAGTTCGGCGATGTCGAACGAGTGCGCTGCCGATGCGGCGATCGCGGTGGTCGACAGTGCGGCGAAGATCGCCGTCGCGAGGGTGTTGTTGAGCAGCTTGCGCATGTTTCGTTTCTCCAAGGACATTTCGTCGCCGCGACGCCGGTCGCGGCGTTCATTCACCAGATGTCGACGCGGTGCGCGGCGTCCCGCACCATCGGATCGCCGGCCTTGCAGGCGAACGCCTGCGCGAACTCGGCCATGTTGCTGACCGGCCCGTTGACGCGGTATTTCGCCGGAGCGTGTTCGTTGGACTGCACCTGCAACCGCAGCGCCTCCGGGCGTTGCTGCGTGCGCCAGGCCTGCGCGAACGCGAGGAAGAAGCGCTGCGCTCCGGACGAACCGTCGCGAGTCGCGTTGGCCTTGCCGTCGTCGGTGAGCTTCCACGCGTCCCATGCCACCTCGAGGCCGCCGAGGTCGGCTATGTTCTCGCCGAGGGTGAGCTTGCCGTTGACGTGCAATTCGTCGATCGGCACGTAGTCGTCGAATTGCGAGACGAGCTTGCTGGTGCGCGCGACGAAGCGTTCGCGGTCCTGCTTCGTCCACCAGTCGCTGAGGTTGCCCTGCGCGTCGAACTGGCTGCCTTCGTCGTCGAAGCCGTGCAGCATCTCGTGGCCGATGACCGAGCCGATGCCGCCGTAGTTCACCGCGTCGTCCATCTGCGCGTCGAAGTACGGCGGCAGCAGTTGCGCGGCGGGGAACACGATCTCGTTCTGCTGCGGGTCGTAGTACGCATTGACCGTTTGCGGCAGCATGCCCCATTCGCTGCGGTCGACCGGCTTGTCGATCTTCGCGGCGAGTCGCTTCGCCTCGAACGCCGCGGCCGCGCGCACGTTGGCGAAATGGCTGCCGCGGTGGATCGTGAGCGCGGAGTAGTCACGCCAGACGTCGGGGTAACCGACCTTCGGCACGAGCGTGTCGAGCTTGGCGTAGGCGGCCTTCTTCGTCTCCTCTCCCATCCAGTCGAGCCTCGCGAGCCGCGCGCGCAGCGCGACTGCGAGGTTCTTCACGAGCACCTGCGCGCGCTGCTTGGCCTCCGCGGGAAACACCTTGGCGACATAGGTCTCGCCGACGGCGAAGCCGAGCGCGTCGTTGGTGGCGTCGATCGCGCGTTTCCAGAGCGGCTTGAGTTCCTCGGTGCCGCGCAGGGTGCGGCCATGGAAGTCGAAATCGGCATCGACGAAGGACTTGCTCAGCGATGGCGCGGCGAAGTCGACGAGGTGCCAGCGCAGGTACGCCTGCCAGTGGGACACCGGCACCTTGGCCAGCGCGCCGTCCATCGCCGCGAAGAACTTCGGGTGGGGCAGCGAGAAGCGCGTGACGTCGGCGCGGCCGATGTCCTTGTAGAACGCGGTCCAGGAAAAGTGCGGCGTCTGCTTGTCCGCCTGCGCGAGCGTGGCGATGCGATAGTAGCTCTGCGGGTCGCGCATCGCGACGCGGTCGAGCGAGGCGCGCGCGAGCGTCGTCTCGAGATCGACCACCCAGCCGGCTTCGGCCTCGGCGTTCTCGTCGCCGACCAGCGCGAGCATGCGCGCGACGTGCGCACGGTACTTGCCGAGCAGTTCCTTCGATTTCGCGTCGGTGCGCGTGTAGTAGTCGCGATCGGGCAGGCCGAGGCCGCCCTGGATCGCGTAGCCGATCATGCGGTTCGCGTCCTTCATGTCGGACTGCGGGCCGAAATCGAACAGCACCGGAATGCCCTGCGCATGCCAGCTGCGCACGAGCGCGGCGACGTCGGCACCGGTCTTCAGCGCCGCGATGCGCTCGAGGTCGGGCTTGATCGGCGTATGGCCGGCAGCCTCGGCCGCGGCCTCGTCCATTGCCGAGGCGTAGAAGTCGCCGACCTTCTGCTTCGTGCTGCCCGCCACGCCGGGATGGGCGGCCGCATCGTCGAGCACGCCGTGCAGCAGCGCGAGGTTGCGCTCGCGCAGTTCGTCGTCGAGGCTCCAGCGGCTGTACTCGGCCGGGATCGGGTTCGACGCGAGCCAGCCGCCGTTCGCGTGCTGGAAGAAATCACTGCAGGCGGCGGTGGCCGCGTCCATGTTCCGCGCATCGAGGCCGCGCTCGTTGGTATGGGCGTGCGCGCCGGCGGCCAGCCCAAGGACGAGGGCGGCGGCCAGCACGCGGGTCCTGCATGCAGGCATGCGTCGCTCCGGTACGGGGTGGGCGGTGAGGCTAGGACGGTCGCCGCAGGTGGCCTAGTGTCGAAGGTCACTGCGATGTGCGGCGCGCACTTTACAATGGTTTCCGCGGGCCGGGCGGTCCGGGCGGCGGCCCCGGGGCGGCGCGGGACGGTTCCAGGCCGGGCGCCCCACGCGGAGGCGGGGGAGGTCGGCACGGTCGCGGCCCGTGAGGCCGCCATCAGCGCGCTCGCCATCGGCGCGAACAACTCGCCATGGATGGAGGCGCGCCTGCACGCGGTGCGCCACGCCACCGTCCGCGCGACGGACAACCACGGAGTGCGTGGGGAACGAGCGTATCGAACACAGCTCCTTCGTTTCTCCGCGGGCCGCCCTTCAATCTTCCTGCTTCTCTTTCGTGTCTTCGAGTTTCAGGCTCATCGCTTTCCAAGCCCCGGCTCGGCGCGGCCCGCGCGCGCGTGGGCGAGGGCGGCGGCGTCGAGGCGGACGATCGGGTAGAGGCCGACGCGTTGCGTCGCGTACCACGGCGAGCGTTCGTAGAAGAAGGCGAGGCGCGCCTCGGGCGATTTCGCGAACGCCGGGTCGGCGAGCCGTTCGTCGAACGCTTTCTGCAGGGCAGGGTCCTTCGCGAGCATTTCGCGCGCGAGCCGTTCGGTCACGCGCGCGTCGGCGTATTCCTTCTGCTCGAACAGCGCGTCGAGCGTGCCCCAGGCGAGCAGCGAGTCCGATGCACGCGGTTCGAGCAGGTTGACCGCGACGTTCGCGGCAGGCTGGTCGAGTGGCACGATCACCGCGCCGGCGGCGAAATCGTCCTCCGTGCGTTCACTCGCGAGCGTGAAATCCTTCAGCAGGTGGTGGCCCTCGAACGGCCCCTCGGCCCAATGCGGAGAGCCGAGCCGGTAGCGCTCGACCGCCAGGCGCAGCGGCATCGCCGAGCGCTCGGTGCGCAGATGATGCTGGTGCAGCTTGTCGATGACCGTGGTCCAGCCAGCCGGTACGAGGTAGGCGGCCGGTAGCGACACGGTCTGCGTCGGCACGAGGTCGCGGTAGTACGGGATCGTGTACGTCTTCGGCGTATTCGGGTCGTACTGGACCCAGGCATCGCCCGAGATCGGGCTCGCGTCCTGCCGGAACGCATAGCCGTTGAACACGAACGGCACGGACTCCTTGCTCGTTCCGTAGGCGACCGCGAGTTTCGCGTCGGCATCCTTCGCGCGCGCGACGGTTTCGGCGTCGGCCTGCGCGATCGCCTTGCGCAGCGCGGCGCCGTCGCGGTTCACGTGTTCGAGCGTCTCGACGACGAAGTCGTAGGTCGCGCGCACGCGCGTCGCATACGGCTTGAGCATGTGCGTTTCGACCAGCAGCGCGGCCCGGTTGCGCAGCGCGACGTAGCCGGTCGAGTAGCGCGGGCCGGAACCGAAATTGCCGATGCCCTTGGTGACGTCGCGGTGGTCGACGAGGTCGAGGTACGGTGCGGACCGGTGGCGCTTGCGGTCGAAGGCAGGCAGGATCGCGCGTTCGAACGCGTCGTGCTGCCACTGCTGCACGGCCGGGTGCAGCGGCCCCCACTGCTCGGTGTACCAGGTGAGGTCGTACTGGTAGTCGGCGCCGTCGGTGGTATGGATGTCGAGGAACAGGTCGGGCAGCCACGCGTCGAACATCGCGAGCCAGTCGCGCATCTCGGGCGCGTCCGCCTTCATGTAGTCGCGGTTGAGGTTGAGGTTCTGCGCGGTCGCGCGAAACCCCATCGCATCGGGGCCGAGCTGGTTGATGCGGTTGTACGGACCCGAGTTCTCGTGGCCGTCGACGTTGAAGATCGGCAACCAGACGAGGATCGCATGGTCGAGCAGGTGCGGCCGCTTCGCCGCGACGCTGACGTCGCGCAACAGCATGAGCGCCGCATCCTTGCCCTCGATCTCGCCGGCATGGATGCCCGATTGCACCATCACGATCGTCTTGCCCGACGCATGCGCGGCTTCGGGCGTGAACTCGCCGTTCGAGGCGGCGACGACGAGCATGAGGTCGCGTCCTTCCGGCGAAATGCCGAAGCGCGTGAGCCGGATCGATTTGGGCGCAGCGGCGGCAAGCCGCTCGAGCCAGGCATGCGTCTGCGCGTACGTCGGCGTGGTGCGGAATTGCGCGGCTTCGGCCGGAGTCGTCCAGTCGGCCCGCCTCGCGGCGGCGGTGGCCGGCCCCGAGCCGAGCAGGAAGGTGAGCAGCAGGCAGCGGACGGCGATCATGCGGGTTACTCGCATCGAACGATCGCCGGATGGTAATGCATGCCCGCGCGCGTCCGATGCGCGCTCGGACATCGCGTCAGTCGGGGTGCGAGGGGCGCGTGCCGCGCAGTTCGAACGGCAGCGGGTCCGGCCCGACCGCGCCGGCCGAGAGGATGAACGCCATCGCCTGGTCGACGCTCCAGTCCGTCGCGACGAGGCGCTCGAGCGGCACGATCTCGAGGTAGCCGCCGGTGGGATTCGGCGTCGTCGGCACGTACACGGCGGCGAGTTCGGTCCCGCTCGCATCACGGAAGACGCGCGTGACGAAACCGATCGACTTCAGCTCCGGCGACGGGAAGTCGATCAACACGACGCGCTGCGTGCCGCTGGGCTTGTTCTGCAGCATCGCCATGAGCTTCTTCGTGCCGCCGTAGATGCTGTGCGCGACCGGGATGCGCTCGATCACGCGTTCGAACGCGCCGATCAGGCGCTGGCCGACCACGCGGTTGGCGGCGAAGCCGGTCACGTACAGCGCGACCACGGTAACGATGAACGCGAGCAGCGACATCAGCCATTCCTGGTGCAGCCTGCCGAGCGTGTCCGGGAAGGCTTCGAACAACGCGGATACCCACGGCAGGTTGAACTGCGAGAGCAGCGAGAAGATCGACTTGAAGACGATCCACGTCAGCCAGATCGGGATGAAGGTGAGCAGGCCGGTGAGCAGGTAGCGCTGGACGTAGAGCGGTCGCATGACGGAAGCCCGGCGGGTCAGGTCCAAGCGTAACGGATCGGCGCGCGAGGCGCGCCGTGCGGAAGCGTCACTGCGCGGCGTCCGGAGCGGGCAGCTCGCGCACGAGGCGGATGCCGACGTTCGCGTAGCCGATGTCGGCCGGTGCGCTGTCGATGCGATCGAGATTGGACTCTTCGTCGTCGTCGCGCCAGGACAGGCCGCGGAAGCGGTGCTCGCCGCAATCCGCACCGCCGCGCCCGCGGCTGGCGCAGACGTCGACCCATTCGCTGACGTTGCCGGCGAGGTCGTGCAGGCCCGGTGCGCTCGTGCCGAAGCGCCCGACCGGCGCCGTGTGTTCGTAGCCGTCGTCGCAACCGCGCCGTGCTTCGATGTTGGCCGCGCGGCAGCTCTTGCCGCTGCCGGCCGCGCGTGCGGCGGCGAGCCATTCGTTCGAACTCGGCAGGCGGTAGCGCGCGCCCGTGCGCTCGCCGAGCCAACGCGCGTACGCGTTCGCATCCGCCCAGCTCACGCAGACGACCGGGTGGTCGTCGCCCTGTTCGAAGCCTGGACGACGCCAATCGATGCCGCGCGAGGCGACCAGCGCGATGAGGTTCTGCGACGCGCGGCAGCGCGCGGCCGGGCGGCCGGTCGCCTTGGCGAAGGCGGCGTATGCGCCGCGCGTCACCTCGTTGACCGACATCGCGATGGTCGGCGCCGCGCCGCGCGCGGCCGGCATCACGACCATCTCGGGTCCGCCATCGTCACGCACGACGCTGCCTTCCCGCAGCCGTGTGGACGCCTGCTCGAGCGCGCTCGCCAGCGCTTTCGCCTGCGCCGCGTCGACGCGCGCGAGCGCAGGCAGGAGCGGCGCGAGCGCGCGCAGCGCACTCGCATCGAGCGGATCGCGCGCGCGCGCGCGGCGCTGCTCGACCGCGCGGTGCACGGATTCCACGAATGCACCGAAGGCGGAGCCCGCGGCATCGCCCGCGCGCGCAGCGAGGTCGGCCGCCTGCCCCAGGGTGGTCGACGCCTCCGCCGCGTGGTCTGTGGCGATCGCCTTGTCCACCGCCGCGGCGAGGCGATCGAAGATGCGGGCGATGCCCTTGCGGGCGTCTTCCTGCTGCGGCTCCTGCGCGAGCACCGCAAGGTACTCGTCGGCCGCGCTCGCGCCGGCGGGAGCGACGAGTCGGTTGATCGACATGAGGTCGTCGGCCTGCTGCAGGTGGCGGGTGCGCTCCGGCGTCGCCGTCTCGGCGGGCGCTGCGGCGCCTTTCGTGGTGTCGTCACGCGCTGGATCGGCCGTGCGCTGCGGGGCATGCGGCGACAGCGCGAGCATTGCGGCCAGCACCAGGGCCATGAGGCCGGCGAGCGCGAGCGTGCGGCGGCGACGCGGTATCGCGACGACGCGCTCGACGATCGCCTTCCAGTGGCGGCCGAGGCCCTTGGGCGAGAGCGTGCGCATGCGGCGCGCGACGATGTCGAGCGCCGCGATCATTTCCTCGGCGCTCTGGAAGCGCGCGTCCGGATGCTTGGCGAGCGCCTTGTCGATCAGCGGCTGCCAGACGCGTCGCGTCACGGGCAGGCGCGGAACGGGCTTTTCGATGTGGGCGAGAGCGACCGCGAGCGCGTCGCTGCCCTGGAACGGCATCTCGCCAGTGAGCAGTTCGTAACAGACGACGCCGAGGCTGTAGAAGTCCGAGCGGCCGTCGATCGGCTGGCCGCGCGCCTGTTCCGGGCTCATGTAGCCGGACGACCCGATCGTGGCGCCCTCGCGCGTGACGCGCTGCTGCTTGGAGCCGGTGAGCGCGATGCCGAAGTCGGCCAGCATCGGCCGGTCGAGCTTGTCGAACAGCACGTTTTCCGGCTTGACGTCGCGGTGGACGATGCCATGGTCGTGCGCGCAGCCGAGCGCTTCGACCAGCGCGCGCATCACCGCGAGGATGCGCTCGGGATCGTCACGCAGGTTGCGCGTCGAGAGGTCGCCGTTGGAGAGGTACGGCATCGTGTAGTAGATCTGGCCGGTCGAGGTGCGACCGACGTCGTGGATCTGCACGATGTGCGGATGGTCCAGGCGTGCGATCGTGCGCGCCTCGTTCTCGAAGCGCCGCACGAGTTCGTCGCCGGAATGATCGCTCGCGAGCACCTTGATCGCGACCAGGCGCGACAGTGATTCCTGGCTGGCGAGATAGACGGTGGCCATGCCGCCAACACCGAGCCGGCCGATCAGCCGATAGCCCGGAATCGTGAACGGTTGCTTCAGATAGGTCATGGCAATCGCATGGCGTCAGGGACACAATTCTAGCGAACCGGCGGCGGCGCCGTGCAGCACATCGCCGGAAAACGCGGCGGACGCCACACTATCCACGCCGCTACGATCGCCGCGCCGGCGCCGGAATCGCGGTGCCCGGGCGAAAGCCGGCCTGACGTGGACGAACGAGCCGTGATCGACGACGCCCCGCCCGCCCTGGAGAAAAGCACGCGCGCGGCGCCGCTCGCGGTCGCGCTGATGGGCTTGCCCGGCGCCGGCAAGAGTACCGTCGCGCGCGCGCTCGTCGCCGAACTCGGCCTGCGCCGCGTGTGTCGCGACGAGATCCGCGCGGCGATGTTCCCGCAGTGCGACTTCAGCTTCATCGAAAAGCACGCCGCCTACCGCGGCGTGCTGCTCGCGGTGGAGATCAACTGCCTGCTCGGCGCGTCCAGCGTGATCGACGGCATGACGTTTTCGCGACGAGAGGACTACGAACGCCTGTGCGAACTCGCGCGCAAGCATTGCTTCACCGCGATGGCGTTGCTGCTCGACTGCCCGCCCGCGACGGCACGCCGGCGCGTTGCCGAAGCGGCCCTGCGGCGCGCCCACCCGGCGCGCGACCG
The DNA here is from genome assembly GCF_051958935.1 of Dokdonella sp. Classification (GTDB taxonomy): domain Bacteria; phylum Pseudomonadota; class Gammaproteobacteria; order Xanthomonadales; family Rhodanobacteraceae; genus Dokdonella_A. Next base: position 18,621 of record NZ_JBQCFP010000202.1, read on the forward strand.
CAGTCCCGGACTCGTCGACGCGGTGGCCGCGCGATTCGAGGCGCCGCCGGCCGATGCGGTCCTCATCGACGCGACGTTGCCGGCTGCCGACGTGTGCCGGCGTGCGGTGGAGGCCGTGCGCGCCCGCCTGCACGGCGTGCCCGCGTGAGGGCTCAGCCGACCGGAGTCGCGTAGCCGGCGGGCACCGGCGCGGGCGTGAACGCGACCTCGCGCAACGCCTCGTCGGGCAGGGCGTACGCGCTCGCGAGCAGGTCGCCTTCGTGGATGATCTCCGGGAACAGGACCCCGGGCAGCGCCTGCACTGCGAAGATCTCCTGCACGCCGCCGGTGAACTTGAGCAGGGCGACGGTCTTGCCGGTACCGATGTGCACGGCCCACACGCCGCTCTGCCGGTCCTTGTTGTCGTCGGTGATCTCGATGTCGGTGAACGCGTTCGTCTCGCGCAGCTGCGACAAGCCGACGAAGGCGATCGGGCCGAGGAAGTCGAGGCCGCGCGCGAAGCCGGGCACGCTGGCGAAGTCGGTCTTCTCGCCGGTCTTCGGATCGATCGTGACGAGTTTGCCACGGCCCGATTCCAGCACCCACAGGCGATTGTCGTACCAGCGCGGCGAATGCGGCATCGAGAGGCCACGCGCGATGATCCTGTTGCTCGCCATGTCGAACAGCACGCCGCCGTCGCGCTTGTTGACGCGCCATCCCTGCGGCTCGTTCGTCTCGCCCAGCGCGGTGAGGTAGCGTGGACGGCCGTCGCGCATCGCCAGGCCGTTGAGGTGGCAGCGGTCCTCCGGCGCGTAGTGCGTGACGCACGCGGGGCGCCAGCGCGGCACGAAGCTCGACTTCGTGTCGAGCGTGCACAGGCAGGAGAACAGCGTGTTCACGAACCACAGGTCGCCGTGCTTGTCCCAGGCCATCTCGTGGATGTCGATCGCGCCGGTGATGTGCACGCGGCGCGCCATGTACACGGCGTCGTGGCGCGGCGGGTCCTGCAGGCGCTTCGCCACCGCGGGCATGTTGCGGAACTCGGCGATCTCGAGCGCGGTGCCGAGCGCGAGGCGCTGGTTGTCGGCGGCCATGCCCATTGGCCGCACGAAGTTGCGGAAATGCGTGTTGATGCTCGCGCCATCGGGACGCAGGATCACGAGCTTCCCGGCCTGGTAGGTGCTGACGACGAGGCAGCCGCCGAGCTGGCGCAGCAGGTCGGGGAAATTGGTGGTGTGCACGCTGCCGAGCACTTCGGCGACGGTCTTCTCGGGCACAGGTTCGGCGGCAGGCGCCGCGGGCGTGTCGTAGGTCGTCATGGCGGATCGGCGGTTTCGAAGGGTTGCATCGTGCCACACGGAGCGCGTGGCCCGTATGCGTCACGCCTGCGCCGGCGCCTGCTTGAGGCGTGCGCCCTTGAAGTACAGCACGCGCAGGTCGAGGCCGCGGTCGCTGCGGCCGACGTAGACGAAGCGCGGGTTGAACCAGGTCGCCATGCGTCCACGCTCGCGGAAGCGCTCGTTCTCGAGCTCGAGCAGCACGCCGATGCAAGGATAGTCGTGCGCGCGTGCGTACTCTTCCAGCAGCACGCAGGACCGCTTGAGCAGGGACATCACGAGCGGGCTCGCGCGCCAGCGCGCGCCGACGAACGTTCGCCAGTAGTACATCGGTTGCCCGAGCCGCGGCGGCGTCACCGGTACCGCGGTGCAGACCCCGGCGACCTCGCCGTCGCGCGTGCGCGCATGCATGACCACCTGCTTCACGCGCTGGTCCATCGCCGCTTCGTCGTTGAGCGCGCCCTCGGCGCGCCAGAATGCCTTGATCGCGGCCGCATCGTCGGCGCTGACATCGGGCCAGCCGACGACGTAGGTGAACGCGTGGTCTCCGGAGGCGACGGCGGCGCCGTTGTCAGCGAGGGCTTCGATGGTCGTGCTCACGTCGGGCATCCTGCACTGGGGGAAAAGATGATGGCGCAGCCGGGCGCCGATGGCAGCCGCCCCGCCCGAGCGGGGCGGCTGGTGATCGCCGTCGCGTCAGTCGAAGCCGTTCGCGAAGATCGAATCGGGCAGGTCGAACTCGACCGCACCGATGTCCGGGAAAGGCCCGAGGATGCGCGGATGACCGCTTCCGCGCTGGTCGACGACGGCGCCGGACGCATTGTTGCCGACATTGATGGCCGGGCTGCCGTAGTTGAGCATGTGCGTCGAGGTCGGCCCGCCGTTGCTCGCGAGTGCCCTCAACATCGGATCGGTGAGCAGGATCGTTCCGCCTGGCGTCACCATCGACGAGGGGTAGTACACGAGGTTCGCTGCGCCGGTGATCGTGCCACCGCCGCCGATGTCGTCCGCCAACGGACCATCACCGAAATCGACGTAGTTGGACGCGATGATCGTGTTCTGCAGCTCGATCGTATTCGCGTTGGGCACGCGCACGCCGGCACCGTACTTGGTGGACCCGGCACTTTGCGTCGTGTTGAACGCGATCGTCGAATCCTTGAACGACGAGTTCTCGTTCCAGACGGATACGCCGGCGCCGCCCGTGCAGGTAGAGGCATTGCCCGACACGGTGCTGCTGTAGATCGACGCGGGCTGCGTCACGCCGGAGCCCGCGACGAAGTACAAGCCGGCCGCGCGACACGCGTTGTTGCCGGAAATGGTCGAGTTGCCGATGGCGGTGTTGCCGGTGAAATAACCGCCGGCGCCCCACAGCGCGCCGCTGTTGCCGGTGATGTTGCTGTACTTGACCCCCGCGGCCTGCCCCGGAGTGCCGGCGACGCCCTCGTCGCGCACGGAGCCGACCTGCACGCCAGCGCCGCTGGGAATGTGCGGCGCCGCGACGGTGTTGCTGGATATGGAGCTTCTGAACATGAAGAACTGGCCCGGCGTGTAGACGCCGCCGCCGCGCGCCTGGAATGCGGAGGAGTGCGCCGCGCTCGAGGTGACGAGGCTGTAATTCATGACGACCGAGTTGGCCGCGTAGACCGCGCCACCGTGGACCGCATTGTCGACATCGTTCGACCCGGTGTCGCAGTACTTGGCCCAGGCGTGGTCCATCGAGACCGAACCCGACGAGAAGATGCAACCGCCGCCGGCGTTGCCGATGTCGCCATCGTTCAGGTACTTCTTGCCGTGCGTGACCATCATGTCATTGACGGTCAGCGTGCCGGAGCCGATGTGCCACAGCGCGCGGTCCGCATCGTTGCCGCTCAGTTCGAGCGACAGCAGGCCCGGACCCTGCAAGGTGAGATTGTTCACGGCGACGGCGATCGCGCCGCTGGTCAGCGTGATCGTGCTGCAGGCGAGCGACGTCATGTCGATCGTGTCGCCGTCATTCGCGGCATTCACCGCATCGCGCAAGCTGCCCGCGCCCGAATCGTTGCAGTTGGTGACCGGAATGTTCGCCGCCGGAACCGCCGGTGGGGTTCGATTCGCCCCTTGGACGGTGTTCATGACCATGTCGCGCTCGGCGCCCGACAAGACCGGCGGCAGTGCGGCAGTGGCGTGTGCCCCCATCGGACTCGGCGGCGGCACGTTGGCGTGTACGGTGGAACAGAAGAGTGTGCTGGTTCCGAGAGCGAGCGCCGTGGCGAGGCAACTGGCGAGCACGTTCGGGCGCGGCGCATCGGCCGCACGCTGTCTGACACGTTTCATTTGAAAGTCTCCCTGCTGATGAACGACCTTGTTCTGCCCTCCGCTAGGGCGTTGCGCGGCAATCCCGGTGCTCCGGCCGCGCACGAAAAGTGTAGCGTGTCTCACGATTTGTGAAGTGATTCACAGTGTCGCCGGGTGATTGTCCTGTCCGCACAGGCCGGCTCTGGAAGCCCGACACGTTTCGTGCCAAGCCGTGGGCGTGCATCGGCACGCTCATCGAGGATCCTAGGGCCGAGCCTCCCCGGTTGCTGCGGCGGAGTCGGCAGCGCGCGTCGGGCGCCGGTCACAGCTTTCCTGTGACGCGGTTCACGAAACAAGCCGGTTCGGCTCAGGCGGCGGGCTTGAGCCGCACGTAGAGCTGCTTGCGCACGCGGGAGACGACCTCGCCGGTGGCCGTTTGGACGGTGGTATCGCACCAGCGCAGGTACTTGGCGCCGCCCGCCGTCGCGCCGCGGATCTCCTCGAGCAAGGCATCGTCGACGCGAAATTCAGCGTACACGCTCTCGCGTCCCGGCGCGACGAATTCGATCTCGGCCGCCTTGTCCCAGACGATGTACTCGCGCCCCAGGCTGCGCATCACGAGGATCATCCAGAACGGATCGGTCATCGCGAACAGACTGCCGCCGAACTGCGTGCCGACCGCGTTGCGGTTGTACCACCCGAGGCGCAACGCGACGCGCGCGCTGCGCCAGTCCGCGCCGATGTCGAGCACGCGGATTCCCGCGAACAGGAACGGCGGCCACAGATTCATGCCGAGCCGCAGCGCGCGCGGCGTCATCGTCGTCGGTTTCATGCGGGCGGTCGTCCTGAAGGGGCTTGAACGATTGAACCACCAAACACGCGAAAAGATTGAAACACGAAGGACACGAAGGAAACACAGCCAAAGCTCGAGGCAGGGCGCACACGAAGCACATGGGAGCACACTGAGGAAAAAGAACCGCCGATGATCAGCATTTTTTCGGTGTGCTCCGTGTCTCAATCTCCTCTGATCTCTTCTTCGTGTGCTTCGTTCAATCCCTGCTTCTCTCAACTCGGCTCCGCGTTCCTTGCCGCGAGCACCCCCGCGTCGTAGTATCCGCGCCGCATCCCGTCCCGTGGGGCTGCCGTAAGCGTTCACGTCAATCAACGCGCCAACGTCTCCGGTGTTGCCGGATTCATCGTGGCTCCGCCTCAAGGCGGACACGAGGCGCCTTTGCTTGACCGGAAAATCCACAAGGACATCCATGAACGCTGCTTCCCCTCCGCCGGCCGTGCCGGTTTCGTTCGCCGCGTTGCGGCATCGCGGTTTCCGCGCGTACTTCCTGCTGTCGGCCCTCGCGATGATGGCCGACAACATCGAGCACGTGATCAGCTACTGGGTCATCCACGAGCGATTCGATTCGCCCGCGCTCGGCGGCTTCGCGGTCGTTTCGCACTGGCTGCCATTCCTGCTGCGGTCGGTGTATTCGGGCGCGCTCGCCGATCGCGTCGATCCGCGTCGCATGATCCAGCTCGGCATGGCGCTGTTCGCGGGCGTGTCGGTCGCCTGGGGCGTGCTGTTCGTGACCGGCGCGCTCGAGATCTGGCATGCAGCCGCACTGCTCGTCGTGCACGGCATGGCGGGCGTGTTGTGGGGGCCGCCATCGCAGTTGCTGCTGCACGACATCGTCGGGCGCGACCACCTGCAGAGCGCGGTGCGGCTCTACGCGACCGCGCGCCAGCTCGGCATGCTCATGGGCCCCGGTATCGGCGGCGCCCTGCTGCTCTGGCTCGGACCCGAGCGCGGCATCCTCGTCAACGCGCTGCTCTACCTGCCGTTCATCGCGTGGCTCGCGGTCGCGCCGTACGGGCCGAAGTTCCGCACCGCGGGCGCTGCGGTCGCGACGCGCGCGGTGCGCACGCTCGGCGACATCGGCCGTGCGCTGCGCGAGATATCGCACCATCGCGTGATCCTCGCGATGACCCTGCTGGCCGGGCTCGCCTCGCTGTTCGTCGGCAATGCCTACCAGGCGC